>NZ_JBWKTM010000011.1:0-242993 GCF_059420325.1 Pseudomonas sp. GW821-FHT04C07 | reverse complement strand
GTACGGGGCGCTCTCGAGTTCCACGGTGGACGTGACCATCACCGGCACCAACGATGCGCCGGTGGCGGTGGCCGATGCGGCCGCCGGCACGGAAAACCAGACCCTGACGATCGACGTGTTGGCCAACGACACCGACGTCGATGACGGCCACCTGTTTACCTTGGTCAGCGCCAGCGCGCCGATCGGCCAGGGCACGGCCAGCGTCGCGGGCAACCAGCTGCAGTTCAACCCGGGGGCCGATTTCGACCACCTGGCACAAGGCGTGGTCGAACACGTGACGCTCAACTATCAGATGCAGGATCAGTACGGGGCGCTCTCGAGTTCCACGGTGGACGTGACGATCACCGGCACCAACGATGCGCCGGTAGCGGTGGCCGATACGGCTGCCGGTACAGAGAACCAGACCCTGACGATCGACGTGCTGGCCAATGACACCGACATCGATGACGGCCACCTGTTCACGCTGAACTCGGCGAGTGCGCCGGCGAATAAGGGCATGGCCAGCGTGGTCGGCAACCAGCTGGTGTTCAACCCGGGGAGCGATTTCGACCACCTGGCGCAGGGCGTGGTCGAGCACGTCACGCTCAGCTACCAGATGCAGGATCAGTACGGGGCGCTCTCGAGTTCCACGGTGGACGTCACGATCACCGGCACCAACGATGCGCCGGTGGCGGTGGCCGATGTGGCCGCCGGTACAGAGAATCAGACCCTGACGATCAACGTGCTGGCCAATGACACCGACGTCGACGACGGCCACCTGTTCACGCTGAACTCGGCGAGTGCGCCGGCAAACAAAGGCACGGCCAGCGTGGTCGGCAACCAGCTGGTGTTCAACCCGGGGAGCGATTTCGACCACCTGGCGCAAGGCGTGGTCGAGCACGTGACCCTCAGCTACCAGATGCAAGACCAGTACGGGGCGCTCTCGACCAGTAGCGTAGACGTGACGATCACCGGCACCAACGATGCGCCGGTGGCGGTGGCCGATGTGGCCGCCGGTACAGAGAACCAGACCCTGACCGTCAACGTGCTGGCCAACGACACCGACATCGACGACGGCCATCTGTTCACGCTGAACTCGGCGAGTGCGCCGGCAAACAAGGGCACGGCCAGCGTGGTCGGCAACCAGCTGGTGTTCAACCCGGGGAGCGATTTCGACCACCTGGCGCAGGGCGTGGTCGAGCACGTCACGCTCAGCTACCAGATGCAGGACCAGTACGGGGCACTCTCGAGCTCCACGGTGGACGTGACCATCACCGGCACCAACGATGCGCCGGTAGCGGTGGCCGATGTGGCCGCCGGTACAGAGAACCAGACCCTGACCCTCAACGTGCTGGCCAATGACACCGACGTCGACGACGGCCACCTGTTCACGCTGAACGCGGCGAGTGCGCCGGCGAACAAGGGCACGGCCAGCGTGGTCGGCAACCAACTGGTGTTCAACCCAGGGAGCGATTTCGACCACCTGGCGCAGGGCGTGGTCGAACACGTGACCCTCAGCTACCAGATGCAGGATCAGTACGGGGCACTCTCGAGTTCCACGGTGGACGTGACGATCACCGGCACCAATGACGCACCGGTGGCGGTGGCCGATGTGGCCGCCGGTACAGAAAATCAGACCCTGACCGTCAACGTGCTGGCCAATGACACCGACATCGATGACGGCCACCTGTTCACGCTGAACTCGGTCAGTGCGCCAGCAAACAAGGGCACGGCCAGCGTGGTCGGCAACCAGCTGGTGTTCAACCCGGGGAGCGATTTCGACCACCTGGCGCAAGGCGTGGTCGAGCACGTGACCCTCAGCTACCAGATGCAGGATCAGTACGGGGCGCTCTCGAGTTCCTCGGTGGACGTGACCATCACCGGCACCAACGATGCGCCAGTGGCGGTGGCCGATACGGCTGCCGGTACAGAGAACCAGACCCTGACCCTCAACGTGCTGGCCAATGACACCGACATCGATGACGGCCACCTGTTCACGCTGAACTCGGTCAGTGCGCCGGCAAACAAGGGCACGGCCAGCGTGGTCGGCAACCAGCTGGTGTTCAACCCGGGGAGCGACTTCGACCACCTGGCGCAAGGCGTGGTCGAACACGTGACGCTCAACTACCAGATGCAGGACCAGTACGGGGCGCTCTCGACCAGTAGCGTGGACGTGACCATCACCGGCACCAACGATGCGCCGGTAGCGGTGGTCGATACGGCCGCCGGCACGGAGAACCAGACCCTGACCCTCAACGTGCTGGCCAACGACACCGACATCGACGACGGCCACCTGTTCACGCTGAACTCGGTCAGTGCGCCGGCGAACAAGGGCACGGCCAGCGTGGTCGGCAACCAGCTGCAGTTCAACCCGGGGAGCGATTTCGACCACCTGGCACAAGGCGTGGTCGAGCACGTGACCCTCAGCTATCAGATGCAGGATCAGTACGGGGCGCTCTCGAGTTCCACGGTGGACGTGACGATCACCGGCACCAACGATGCGCCGGTAATGACGGCAGGTGGTTCTCTGTCATACACAGAGAACCAGGCAGCGACGGCGATCAACTCGGTGCTGACGGTCACCGATGTCGACAGTAGCAACCTAACGGGCGCTACGGTATCGATCACCAGCAACTTTGCCTCGGGCGAGGACGTACTCGGGTTCACCAACCAGAACGGCATCAGCGGCAGCTACAGCGCAAGCACCGGCGTGCTGACACTAAGCGGGACGTCGTCGGTGGCGAACTATCAAGCCGCGCTACGCTCGGTGACCTACTCCGACAGCAGCGACAACCCGTCGACGGCACCGCGCACGATTAGCTTCCAAGTGGATGACGGCTCTGCGGCTAACCACGCGAGCAACATCACAACGACGACCGTCACGGTGGCGGCAGTCAATGACGCGCCGATAGTGGACTTGAATGGTGGCGGCGCGGGCAATGACGCAACGGCGAACTATCCAACAGGCATCTCGCAGTTGTTGATTACGCCGTCGGCGACGGTCACCGATGTCGACTCGCCGAACCTGTCGTCAATGACTGTTACGTTGACGAACGCTGTGGACAGCACCAATGCGAACGTCAGGGAAATACTCTCCCTGAACGCGCCGGCATCGACCGCTGCTACGGGTTTGACGGTGACCGGTGTTGCCAGTGGTGCAAACAATGGGATCTATACACTGACGATCACTGGCTCGGCTAGCCAGGCCACCTACCAGACTATCCTCAAAGGCGTTCAGTACACCGACACCAAGACCGGAAGCCACAGCACTACCGACCGAATCGTGAACGTGGTGATCAACGATGGAGCGGCAAATAGCCTCTTGCACACCGTCACAACCCATGTGACAGCTCCGGCTGGCGTAGCCGGCGAGGCTATCAATCTGGCACTGACCGATCCCACGCCCGACACCTCCGACGTCATTACCTACACGGTGAGCGGGGTTCCGATAAACTGGGTGCTGAGTGCCGGAACCAACAACGGTGACGGCAGTTGGACGATACAGACCAGCGACCCTTCCGCACTGACGGTCATGACGCCATCCACCTATGCCGGTGCGATGGAGCTCACAGTAACCTACGGATGGACCAATGCGGACGGCAGCACAAGCAGTTATATCGTTTCCGACAACGTCGAAGCCTACGCCCCCGGCTCGCCGATCTTCGCCTTGTCTACCGACGACAACCTGACCGGCTCGTCCGGTGCCGACACCTTCATCTTCGCCCATCCGATCGACAATAACGTCATCCACAGCTTCGATGCGGCGGCAGACAAGATCGACTTGATCGGCTTCGCGGGCGTCACCGGCTTTGCTGACTTGAGTATCGCTAACGACGCACACGGTAATGCGCTGGTCAGCATAGGCTCCGGCCAGACGATCACCCTGAAAGGTGTCGATGCGGCGGGCTTGAGTGAAGCGAATTTCCAGTTCGATGTGGACCCGCTCACCACCAATACCGGCACCATCAGCATCGCCAACGGGGCGATCATGCCGTTCGGTGGCAGCATCCATAACAGCGGCACCATCGAGCTCGGCTCCACCGGCAGCGAAACCAACCTGGAAATCCTCTTCCGTGGCGCGACCTTGACCGGTGGCGGCCAAGTGCTGCTATCCGACAGCGCGCACAACGTGATTTTCGGTGGCAGCGCCGACACCGTGCTGACCAATTCCGATAACCACATTTCCGGCGCCGGCCAGTTGGGTGCCGGGCAGATGGTGCTGGTCAATGCGGGTCTGATCCAGGCCGACGGGCTGAACAGCCTGGTGCTCGACACTGGTACCCACACCATAGTCAACAGCGGCGTGCTGGAATCCACGGGCGCGGGTGGCATGACGGTGGCCAGCGCAATCGATAACTCCGGCCACTTGTGGGCCAATGGTGGCGACCTGCGCCTGCTGGCCGACGTGACCGGCAACGGCAGCGCCACCATCGACGGCGATGCCAGCCTGACCTTCGCCGGCACTGCCCACGCGTCCGTCGCCTTCCACGGCGAAGGTGCGGGCACGCTGATCGTGGAGCACGCCGCGGATGCCGACTCGCTGGTTGGCATTCTCGGACTCGAAAGCAATGACTCGCTGATGTTCGGCGATCTCGCCTTCGGCGCCAACACCCAGCTCAGCTACAGCGCCAACGCCCTTGGCTCCGGCGGCCTGCTGACGGTGGACGACGGCGTACACCGGGCCGAGGTGAACCTGCTGGGGCACTACTCGGTGGCCGACTTCCAGGTCACCGCCGGCGGCGAGGCCGGTACCCTGGTCGATTACCACGGCGCATCCAGCGGCACACAGGTGGGCAGCATGCTCGCGGACGTGCTCAATGGCGGCGACGGCAACGACATCCTCGCGGGTCGTGGCGGGGCGGACACTCTCAGCGGTGGCGCGGGAGCCGATGTGTTCGCCTACCTCAGCCCGAATGACGGCGGCGACACCATCCTTGACTATAACTTCGCCGAAGGTGACGCGCTCGACCTCTCCGCGCTGCTCAAAGCCAACTTCGTTAGCGGCAGCAGCCAGGCGTCCGACTTCGTCCAACTGGTGAAATCCGGCAGCGACATCACCGTGAAGGTGGATACCGATGGCGCAGCCAATGGTGCGCATTTCACCGATGTGGCGGTCCTCGCCAACGCTGGCACGACTGGCGCCGATCTCGTGCGTATCTGGTTCGGGGATGCCGACCATACGCTGACGGCCTGACACGCTGGGCTGGAGCTGACCGGCGGCAAACTGTGAAGCGGGGCTGGGCCTGCCGATTCACGCAGCGCTCGAACACCAGATGCGCCGCCCGGCGCTGGCGCGTCTGTTGGGTTTTGAAGAAGCCCGCCTACCCATCGGCGCCCGCAACGCTCGCGTCGAACGGTTAGCACGCGACACTTTCGAACAACGCCACGACGGCAAAACTTGATATGACAGGGCCTGACCTGAACTGCGCAGCCGGCGCATAGCACACAGCACGCCCAAAACATCACCTACATCGGCTCTGGCGGTCCGATCAATCTTCCCATCACCCCAAACACCCCCAACTCTCTGATGACTTCAAGCTCCCCTTGGGTCTCGACCATCTCGGCAATCAGCGGCAGGTCGATGCTGTTGGTCGCGCGGAAAACGGCTTCGATGAACAGGCGTTTGTCGCTCTGCTGGTCGATGGCGCGGATGTAGCTGCCGTCGATTTTCAGGTAGGCCAGACCGAGGTAACTGAGGTTGCCGATCTGGCTGAAGTTGCCGCCAAAGTGCTGCAGGCCGATCCGGTAGCCGGTGTCCTGAATGCTTTCGCACAGTTGCTGCAGTTTGTCCGGTGGTGGCAGTTGGCGCTCGTCGATTTCCAGAGTCAGCAGCGGCGCGAGATCGGGCAGGCCTTCGAGCAGGGCCAGGATTTGTTGCAGGTGTGGTGCATCAAGCAGGGTGCTCCCGGAAAGACTTAACGCCAGCGGCCAAGGGTGTTCGGCGAGGTAGTCCAGGGTGTGTTCGAGCATTGCCAGGTCGAAACGCGCCGACCAGCCCAAACGCTCGATCCATGGCAGGAAATGCCCGGCGGCAATTGCTTCGCCCTGCGGGTCGAGCAAGCGGGCCAGTACCTTGTGATGCAGCACCTGGCTGGTATCGGCACACTGCACCACCGGTTGGAAGTACAGCTGCATTTTGTCGTAGCTGAGGGCATCGTCGATCCAGTTACGCCAATCGTGCTGAGTCTGCCCGGGCGCGCCATCGAAACTTGCCAGATGCACCCAGGGCCGTTCCGGATGTTGCCGGGCTTGGGCCAGCGCCTGATCGAGATGCAGCAACACCGTGCTTACGGAGTCGCCCGGTTGATAAGCGACGATACCCAGGTGTGCAACTGGCATGCAGTCGCTGGAGCCGGTGAGGCGCAGGTTTTCCAGGGTCGCACTGATCTCGGCGGCCAGGCGTGCGGCGTCTTTGCTGTCCAGACCGGGGGCTAACAGGCTGAATTCGCCGCCACGGTTGCGCGCCGCCAGCCAGTGGCGGCGATCTGCTTGTCGGATCATGCGTTTGAGCAAGTCACCGATCAGTCTGATCAAGGCGTCGGTGCGTTGGCCACCCAGACGTTGGTTCAGGCCGGTCAAATCGTTGACTCGCAACATCAACAGGTGACCATCGCTGCTCTGTTCGGTGACCAGTAGCTGTTCGGCGAGTTGTTCATCCAGCAGGCGCCGGTTGGCCAGCCCGGTGAGGCTGTCCTGAAAGGACTCGGCCCATAATTTTTCACTGCGTGCGGCTTCTTCGGCAAACAGGCCTTTGAGTTTTTCAACCATCTGATTCATGGCCAGCACCACGCGCTTGAGCTCCGACGTGCGGGGGAGTTTCGGCAAACTGAGGAACTCGCGTTTACTGATGGCTTCGGCCTGCTTGACCATGCTGTCGAGCGGACGCAATTGCCGGCGCAGCAGCCAGCCGCCGAACACTGTGCTGAGCAACCCGCACAGCAGCAACCAGACCAGGCTGCCGAGGGTACTGTCCCAGAGCCTGGCCAGGGCGAACTGTGGATTGCTCTGTACTTCGACCCGTGCGGCCTGCTCCCAGCCGCGCATGATCAGCGCGTCGCCTCCTTGAGGATGCAAGTCCGCCAGATGCACGAACCAGTCGGGTATGTCCTCGGCAACGGTCGGTGTACTGCGCTCCACCAGCACTTTTTCATTCTCGATGGTCACCACCCGGATGCTGGAGAAGTAACCGCTATCGAAGATTGAACTGACCATCAGTTCAATCATTGCCGGATCGTCGACTTGCGTGGTCAACGATAGCCCCAGCGCCGTGGCGGCATCCTGGGCGTGGGAGCGTAACTGGCTGAGCATTTGCTCACGCGAGGTCTCCAGGCTGACAAAAAAACTGCCGCTCAACGCCACCAGCAGGAACAGGCAGATGGCGAGAAACAACTGTTTGAGTAGCGACATGAAGCGCTCCTTGTTGGCGGCGTTAGCCTTCACCCACGACAAAACCTTCGGCATTGAAGGTGTACACCGAAAGCGGGTCTTCGCGTTGTGAGGCTGGACGGGCCAAGGGGCCATAGTGTTGCTCAGCGGTTTGCAGGAACAGCGCAAAATCCCGGTTTGTCCGGACATTGCCTCGGCCGGTCAGCAAAAAAACCGACACAACCGGCCATCCGCCGAGCCGAAGTCGGAGCGTTGACCATCCTGGACTACGCGGACGACGGGACATGTCTGGCTGCTCAAGTGCAGATTTCTGAAGTCTAGGCGGTGTTTTATGAAAGATCAGGCAGATTGTCGGTCGATGTGAGAATGGTATGTGGCGAAAAAAGAGCGCAGCCGGAAACGCTCGAGTATCAAGATCTGTTCAGGGTTTTCTGCCGAAGGATATAAACCGTCACCAATACCGCGCTGGTCAGCATGAAGCCACGGGCCCAAGGCAGGGGGACGAGCACGCAGGACAGGCCAATGCTCGCCCACATCAGGCCGATGGCGTAAACCTTGCCCTTGAGCGGGATGCCGTTGCCGTCGAGGTAGTCGCGGATCCATGGGCCAAGCCGTGGATGCTCAACCAGCCATTGATAGAAGCGCGGCGAACTGCGGGCGAAACAGGCGGCCGCCAGCAGCAGAAAGGGGGTGGTGGGCAACACGGGCAGGAAAATCCCGATCACCCCCAACGCGACGCTCAGCCAGCCGATGGCCAGCAGAACGTAACGCAGTATCAGGGGGCGATTGCCTATGGAGTTGGCCGCCATAGGCAGGAACTCAGTGGTGACGAGGCTTGAGAATGGCCGGTTTTTCGTCTGGTGCGTTGCACAGCAGGTACAACGCGGTCAGGGCTTCAGGGATCTGTACGATCATGTCGTCCATCAGGTTGGCATCGCTGGCGATATCGGAGAACTCAGGCTGTTCGTCGAACAGGCCGGAGCCGACCATGATCGGCAGGAGCATTTCACTGACTTCGTCCTCGGCGGTTTCGAACCAGGCCGCTTCGCGCAGGAACACGCCTTCCATGAAGCCGATGCACCAACCGCGCAGGTCGGAGTCGTCCGGATCGTCGCCGAGATCGAGGTCACACGGCAGCTCGAATTCTTCATCGGAGGCCAGCTGACGGGCGATGTGCGCCTTGAGCAGCAGCAGGGTAGCTTCGATCTCTTCACGCTGGGCGGCGTCGCGGTAATGCGGCTCTTCGGCGAACAGAGCGTCGATCCACTCACGGTCGGGAACGATCTCGGAGCAGATCGATAGCGCAGTCATGTAACCGTGGGCGGCCACATAGTCCAGCGCCTCGTCATGCAGCTCGTCGGCGTCGAGGAAGGCTTGCAGGCGGGTTAGTTGCTCAGCGAAGGACATTGAAGGGCTACCTTGGGGGAAATATACGATGCTGAATTCTAGGCCTTCTTGAGCGCTCAGGCCAGTCGCAGGGCCGATTGCCTGCATTCAAAACACGCCTTAACGCGGTCCGTAGCAGCTGGCGAAGCCTGCGTTCGACCGTGTAGTGGTCGTAAACCCTGGCGACTTGGTCCGCCTGAAGCACCCCACAGCCCGATTTTGCGACGGCTTCGCCGCCGAACGCAGGCTTCGCCAGTTGCTACGAGGAAGGGGGCGAGCCTGATCGGGCGGCTATTCGTCACTGGCGCCCTTTGCCCTGGACCGCTCGGGTATACTGCCGCGTTTTGTAATGCCCTGCAGGTGTTGCGACGGATCAGGAAAAGTCCGCTTACGGATTTGTCCGTGAAGACCGTGACGTTTTCATCCAGCCTGCGCGCAGGGATATTCGGCGATATTTGGAGTTTTTCATGCTCGAACAGGCTCAGCGCGTCCTCAAGGACATCTTCGGCTACGACAGTTTTCGTGGCCGTCAGGGTGCGATCATTGAGCGCGTGGCCAGTGGCGGCGATGCTCTGGTGCTGATGCCTACCGGCGGTGGCAAGTCGTTGTGTTTTCAGGTCCCGGCGCTGCTGCGTGAAGGTCTGGCGGTGGTGGTGTCGCCGTTGATCGCACTGATGGACGATCAGGTCGCGACCCTGGAAGAGCTGGGCGTTGCCGCAGCCGCCTTGAACTCGACCCTGAGCGCCGAGCAGCAGCGCGATCTGGCGGCGCGAATCAAACGTGGCGAAGTGAAGATGCTCTATCTCGCGCCCGAGCGCCTGGTACAGCCGCGGATGCTGGCGTTCCTGCAGAACCTGGACATCGCCCTGTTCGCCATCGACGAAGCGCACTGCGTCTCTCAATGGGGCCATGACTTCCGTCCGGAATACCTGCAACTGGGGCAGTTGGCGGAATTGTTCCCCAATGTGCCGCGCATCGCCCTGACCGCTACCGCCGACAAGCGTACTCGCGAAGAAATCGTCAATCGCCTGTATCTGCAGGACGCCGAACGTTTTTTATCGAGTTTCGACCGACCGAACATTTTCTACCGCATCGTGCCCAAGGAGCAGCCGCGCAAGCAGTTGTTGGCGTTCCTGTCCGAGCGCCGTAGCGATGCGGGCATTGTCTACTGCCTGTCGCGCAAAAAAGTCGACGAAGTCGCTGCGTTCCTGTGCGAGCAAGGCTTTCCGGCCCTGGGGTATCACGCCGGGTTACCCAACGAGACGCGTGCCTTCAACCAGAAGCGCTTCCTCAATGAGGAAGGCCTGATCATGGTTGCCACCATCGCCTTCGGTATGGGCATCGACAAGCCGAACGTGCGTTTTGTTGCGCACCTCGACTTGCCCAAGTCCCTGGAGGCCTATTACCAGGAAACCGGTCGCGCCGGTCGCGACGGTTTACCCGCAGACGCCTGGATGGCCTACGGCCTGCAAGACGTGCTGATGCTCAAGCAGATGCTGCAAAACTCCGAAGGCGATGAGCGCCACAAGCGTCTGGAACAGCACAAGCTCGACGCCATGCTGGCACTCTGTGAAGAAACCCGTTGCCGGCGCCAGACCCTGCTGGCGTATTTCGACGAAGACATGCCGCAACCGTGCGGTCACTGCGATAACTGCGTTGACGGTGTCCAGACCTGGGACGCCACCGAGCCGGCGCGTCAGGCGCTCTCGGCGATCTACCGCACCGGCCAGCGTTATGGTGTCGGGCATCTGGTGGACGTGCTGCTGGGCAAAGACAACGACAAGGTACGCAGCTTCGGTCATCAACATCTTTCGGTGTTTGGTGTAGGCAAGGCGCGGACCGAGGGCGAATGGCGCTCTCTGTTCCGACAGCTGGTGGCTCGAGGTCTGGCGGACATCGATCTGGAAGGCTACGGCGGCCTTCGCCTGAGCGACAGTTGCCGGCCATTGCTCAAGGGCGAAGTCACACTGGAGTTGCGCCGCGATCTCAAACCGCAGACGACCGCGAAAAGCAGTACCAGCCAGGCCAGCCAACTGGTGCGTGGCGAAGAGCGCGAGCAGTGGGAAGCGTTGCGGGCCCTGCGGCGCAAACTGGCCGAAGAACATGGCGTGCCACCGTACGTCATTTTTCCCGATTCAACGTTGCTGGAAATGCTCCGCAGCCAGCCAGGCTCCTTGTCGGAAATGGCCAGGGTCAGCGGCGTCGGTGCGCGCAAACTGGAACGTTACGGCGAGGCGTTCCTTGAAGTGTTGGGCGGTCAGGCCGAGGCGCCGAAAGTGGTCGCCGATATCCGTCACGAGCTGATCACCCTGGCCCGCGCCGGCATGACGCCGATGCAGATCGCCGGTCAATTGCAGTGCTCGGAAAAGAACGTCTACACCTTGCTCGCCGAGGCCATTGGCAAGCAGCAGCTATCGCTTGAGCAGGCGCTGGATCTGCCGGAGGACTTGCTGGGTGAAATACAGGACGCGTTCCTTGACGGCGAGGGCGAGCTACCGCCTGCCGCAGAGGTGATCGAGCTGTTTGCCGGGCGCGTTCCCGAAGGCGTTCTGTACTGCGTGCGTGCGGCCTTACAGTCGGAATTCGAGATTTGAGTGGTCTGGTTTATAGATGTAACGATTCAGTACATAGCATGTCTTGCCTCGGGGCAGGGGGCATGCTTAGCTGACTAATAATTAGTTTCGCCCTATTTCAGTCTAATCATGAGTTTTTTATGCCGTTAACCGATCAACACCGTTTTGGCATGCAGTTGGCGCAGATGTCTCGAGGCTGGCGTGCCGAACTGGATCGCCGTCTGGCCGGGCTTGGCTTGTCCCAGGCCCGTTGGCTGGTGCTGCTGCATCTCGCCCGTTTTGACGAGGCGCCGACTCAACGTGAGTTGGCCCAAAGCGTGGGCGTCGAGGGTCCAACCCTGGCGCGGTTGCTCGACAGTCTGGAAACTCAGGGGCTGGTGCAGCGACAATCGGTTGCTGAAGACCGCCGGGCGAAAAAGATTGTCCTTTGTGCTTCGGCCCGGCCATTGATCGAGCAAATTGAAACCATCGCCACCGCGTTGCGCCACGAGCTTTTCGTCGGTGTCGACGAAGAAGAATTGCGCGTGTGCATGCGGGTTCACGGGCGCATTCTGGCCAATCTGGAAAAATCTTGAGGTATTACAACCCCGCAGACTTTTGAGATTCAGTGCTTGGCGGACTATAAGAGATAGCCGTGTTTGTGCAGGACGCATGAACGCCCGCAGGTTGGTTTCGGTTATCCAAAGGATGCTCATGCTCGAGAGTTTGCAGTCCGCGTTGCGCTGTTCAGTCAGATTGAACTCATCTGAAAAAAAGCCCCGCTTTTTCAACATCCGCTTGCTGTTAGCAGCGTGCGGTGCCTTGTGTTACTCGGCATTGGCCCCGGCGCTGGGGTTGGGCGATATCACGCTGCATTCGGCGTTGAACCAACCGCTCAATGCCGAGATTGCGCTGGTGGAGCCGGGTGATCTGGTTGAAGGCCAATTGTCCGTGAGCCTGGCGACGGCCGAAGAGTTCAGCCGCGCCGGGATCGAGCGGGAGTTCTTCCTCAATGACTTGAGTTTCAGCCTGATCCTGCACGGCAACCGCAGCGCGATTCGGGTGGTTTCGAGCAACCCGGTCAACGAGCCTTTCCTGAACTTTCTGGTACAAGCGAATCAGCCCAATGGGCGTTTGCTGCGTGAATACACCCTGCTGATCGACCCACCGGGCTCACCGGGGATCGTACCCTGGAGTGCGTTCGGGCAAGGGGCACCCGCGACATCTCCGTCACCTGCTTCGCTCTCCCGGCAAGTGGCTGCGCTCGGGCCACCGCCAGCGGTGCAGCCGAAGTCGCCCGAACCCGCAGACGACACTCAATCAACCGCCGTGGCACCGTCTCAGGAGTCGCCTGCATTCACTTCCGGGCAGTTGGCCGAGGTCAAAAGGCGCTCTGCCAGTCCTGCCGTACCGCCGGCAGCAAGCCTGCCACTGGTTGCTCCGCAGACCGAAGAGCCCGGCGGACCGAACGTGTGGGTGATGACGGGGTTGGTGGTGCTGTCAGCTCTGTTAATGCTGGCATTGCGGGTTCGCCGTCAGCGGCATCAAGCTCAAGTAACCCCTGAGCCGTTGCCCATACAGCCCGTGGCCCGTGAGTCACTCGCTAGCCAAATGGCCCCTCACGTGCCGGAAAAAGCGGACCATGAAACGAACTCCGTGGCTACGGTGCAGAAAACCGTGGCACCACACCCTGCGTGCGCTGAAGCGTCCGTTGTCATCGAGGGGGGCAGTCTTTACGTTGCTGCCAGTGCTGAGTCCGAAGCCAAAGCATCGGGCAGCCCGGCACTGGATGAGTTCCGGCTGAACCTGGACGACCTGTCGATGGACGCGGACCGGGATTTGATCAGCCCGTTTGAAGCGGCGCCGCCGTCTCTCGACAAACCAGCCGCCGATACGTCGCCCGACTTCGCCCCAAGCCCCCTGCAAGACATCGAACTGTTGCCAATAACTTGCACATCTCGGGACGAGCGTTAAAGGCGGTTATTATAACGACGCCATCGAGTTCAGGAGTTCGCCTCACCATGACTGCCAGTAAACCGGAAATCATCATCACCTACTGCACGCAATGCCAATGGCTGTTGCGCGCCGCCTGGCTGGCCCAGGAACTGCTCAGTACCTTTAGCGACGATCTGGGTAAAGTCTCCCTTGCACCTGGCACGGGCGGAATTTTCCACATCACCTGCAATGGCGTTCAAATCTGGGAGCGCAAGGCTGACGGTGGTTTTCCCGAGGCCAAAGTACTCAAGCAGCGGGTTCGCGATCAGATCGATCCGGAGCGCGATCTCGGGCATAACGAGCGAACTCAGTGAGACGCTGCTTCAGCCACCACTGTTTTTTTGTTTGAGCCGCTTGAGACGCTGCTGGAAACCACGATGGCGACAATGATCAAGGCGCCGCCTATGAGCATGCGCAGGGTCGGGTTTTCACCAAACAACAGCCAGGCAACTGTGATGCCATAGACCGGTTCCAGAGCAAACACCACGGCAGCCGTGCGCGCTTTGATCACCGCGAGGCTGGCGACGAACAGGCTGTGGGCGACGCCGGTGCAGAACACCCCGAGCAGACCGATCCACAGCCAGTCAATGGCGCGAACCCCGGTCAGCCCTGGCGCAGCCACCGGCAGCAGGCACAGGGCGACCACCACGTTCTGGCACAGCGCGGCCTGCACCGCCGGGATTCGCCCCGAACTGGCGCGGTTAGTCAGCGATAGCAGGGCGAACAACAACCCCGAACCCATCGCCCAGAGCAGCCCGCTAGTAGCCTCACTGGCGAGGTCGAAGTCCGGGGTCACCAGGACCAGGCCGACACTCACCAGCACCACCAGCAGGATTTCATTGGCGCGAATCCGCTCGCGGAAAATCAGCCCTTCAAGGATCACGGTAAACGCCGGGAAACTGGCAAAACCCAGGGTCGCAATTGCCACACCGGCCACTTTCACCGCGATAAAGAAGCTCACCCAGTGCCCCGCCAGCAACAGGCCGCTGAGCAGAAGACGACGCCAGTCGGCAGCCTCAAGTTTCTGCCAGCGAGTGTTGCTGGCAAAACGGGCAAAAAAAGCCAGCGCGATCACCGCAAATGCGGCACGGCCAAAGACGATAATCGCAGGCGTGGCGGCGGCGAGTTTGCCGAACACGCCGGTCAGGCCGAACATCAGTGCGCCGATATGCAGGGCGCCAAGGGCGGTACGCGGAGTCATTGCAATCCTTGATAAACGTGTTGAGCGGGGACAATAGCGCGATGCTGTCCCTACATTGAACCTCGCTACTCTCACGTTTGTCTGTCGCGATCCTCGCGCCTTTTATCGCAGGCCTAGCGTTCGACAGCCTCGCGGCGCAATTTGCCGGGCGAGGCACCGAACTCACGCATCACCGCCGCAGCGAACGCGCTCTGGGAGCTGTAGCCGACTTTGTTGGCGACTTCGCCGATCGGCAATCCGGACTCGCGCAACAGCCGCACGGCGATGTGCAGGCGGCGACTACGGATGTAGTCCATGGGCGTCTGGCCGCATTCGGCGATAAATCGTGCGTGCAGGCGCGCGCTGGAGAGGCCGGCAACGCGGGCCAGGTCCGCGACTTGCAACGGGTACGCGGCGTATTGATCGATATGTGCGTTCAACGCGGCATAAGGCAAGCGTCGACCGCCGACGCTGTTCGGCGCGGCGTTATTGAGGCTGGCCAGTAACAGAACGGCACCTTGCTGAGCAATCAATGGGTCATTCACCGGGCTGCCAGCCAGCCAGCTGACCAATTGGCTTTGCCCGGCATTCAATGGCAGCCGAGCGGGGGTGTCGAGCAAGCGGCGGCTGGCATCGGCGTGCTCGCCCAGAGATTGCGTCACCCAGTGATCGCTTGGCACGTCTAGCACCAGACAGCGGCTGCCATTCGCACTGCCACAGGTGTGATGGGCATCCGAGGGGACCACCACGAAGCTCTGCTGAACCACCCGGCTGCCGTGGCCATCGACCTCGAAGTCGAGCTGGCCCGACAGGCCGAACACCAATTGGGCGTGTTCATGGCTATGGACAATCAAGTCGTGGGTGTATTGGCGTAGCGTGAGGATCGGTCTCATCGCAGTCTCCTTGGCAGACCGGCAGTTTACACCGGTACTGCCCGGGCTTTCGCTGTCATCGGACTGCCGTATTAGTGTCATGGGCTATTAATCGCTCTGGCGCAAGCTCGCAAAAAATACCGGAGAGGTTGTCCATGACCAGCGCTGAGCTCGCCAAACCCAGTCGTAAGCAACGCGTGCGCACATTGTGGATTTCCGATGTACATCTCGGTACCCGGGATTGTCAGGCGGAACATTTGTCGCAGTTTCTCAAGAGCTACCATGCGGACCGGGTCTACCTGGTCGGCGACATTATCGATGGCTGGAAGCTGCGCAGCGGCATGTACTGGCCCCAGGCACACACCAATGTCATTCGCCGGTTGCTGACCATGAGTAAACGCGGTACCGAAGTGATCTACGTCACCGGTAACCATGATGAGTTCCTGCGGCGTTATTCGAAACTGATCCTGGGCAATATCCAGTTGGTGGACGAGGCCGTGCATGTCACCGCAGATGGCCGGCAATTGTTGGTGATCCACGGCGATCAGTTCGACGTGATTACCCGTTATCACCGCTGGTTGGCGTTTCTGGGCGACTCGGCCTATGAGTTCACCCTGACCCTCAACCGCTGGCTTAATCACTGGCGTGCACGGTATGGCTACGGCTATTGGTCGTTGTCGGCGTACCTCAAGCACAAGGTCAAAACCGCGGTCAGTTTTATCAGTGACTTTGAAGAAGCCATCGCCCATGAATGCACCAAGCGGGGCCTGCACGGCGTGGTTTGCGGGCATATTCACCACGCTGAAATCCGCAAGGTCGGCGAGGTGGAATACCTCAATTGCGGAGATTGGGTGGAGTCATGCACCGCGTTGATCGAGCACTGGGATGGCTCGATCGAGCTGTATCGGTTGGCCGACGCCCAGGCTCGGGAAGCGCAGCTCAAGGCCGGGTTGGTGAAGGTGGTGGAGCCAGGTTAGGACACAAGGAATATGTTGCCTGGCCTGGCGTCATCGCAAGCTTGCTCAGGGGGTCACGCCGGTGCGTGCTGTTTCATCGCCGCCTTGTAGATCGAGTTCTTCGGATGGGCAAACAAGCGCTCCAGCATCGGTTCGAAGAAGCTTAGGGGCAGGGTGTCGTAAGTCGGGTCGAAGGCTGCAGCGTCGTACCTGGCGCAGAACTCGATGGTTCGCCGGTATTGTGGATGTTCGCTGAATTGCTCGCGCAAATGTCGATCCATACCCAGGTAATGGAAGAAGTAATAACCCTGGAAAATACCGTGTTTCTCCACCATCCACAGGTTTTCGGCGCTGACAAAGGGCTTGAGGATCGCCGCAGCGATGTCCGGGTGATTGTAGGACCCCAGGGTGTCGCCAATATCGTGGAGCAGGGCACAGACCACATATTCTTCGTCACGACCATCACGCCAGGCACGGCTGGCGGTTTGCAGTGAGTGGGTCAGACGATCTACCGGGAAGCCGCCAAAGTCGCCTTCAAGCAACTTGAGATGCGCAACGATTCGCGTCGGCAGCTGCCTGGCATAGGTACTGAAGTCTGCGGCGATGATCGCCCAGTCATCCTGCGTGCCATCTCGCATATGGGTGAAGCGGGCGTTGGCATTCATTGACGATTCTCTTAATGTTTTCGAAAGGATGTCTTTTCAGTGTATGCATTGGATCCAATCCTGCACTGGCTGCACGGGACGGCTTAATGACCCGGTGAGCCTAAAATGGCACTTTGCCAAGGATCATGTCGCGGTACATGACAAAGTCGCCGAGCAGGCTGTAGAGCGGATGCTGGAAAGTCGCAGGGCGGTTTTTTTCAAAGAAGAAGTGGCCGACCCAGGCGAAGCTGTAACCGGCCAGGGGAAGCACCCACAACAGCAGCCAGGCACTTTTGCCAATGGCAAAGGCCAGAATGAGAATGACCAGGCTGGTGCCGATGAAGTGCAGCCGGCGGCAAGTGCTGTTTCGGTGCTCACTTAAATAGTAGGGGTAGAACTGGGCAAAGCTGTTGAAGCGTTTGATGTTTCCCACGACTGCGATCTCTGTGGTTATTGTGCTGATGGCCAGATGTCCTACGGGGAGTTTATTTGAGTCTAGAGTGATCAGTGGTAACAGCCAGTGACAATAGGCGCCACTTTAGTATCCTTCTGAAATCAGCCGTGGGATGCGGCTCATCATGCAAGTAAACGCCATGAGCGAAAGAACGACTTCTGCAAGCTGGGCGATGGGGATTGTCGAAGCGCTGGAGATGGACGGTCTGGATTGCCGTGTATTGTTCAAGCAACTGGGGCTCGACTACGCGGCTCTGGACGACCCGGATGCGCGATTCCCTCAGGACTCCATGACGCGGCTTTGGCAGCGAGCCGTGGAGCTGTCCGGCAATCCGGCGATCGGCTTGAACATGGGCAAGGTGGTACGCCCGGCATCCTTTCACGTGGCTGGTTATGCCTTGATGTCCAGTCGGACCCTGGCCGAAGGCTTTCAGCGGTTGGTGCGTTATCAACGGATAATCGCCGAAAGCGCTGACTTGAGCTTTCGTCTTCTGCCCGAAGGCTATGCGCTGATTCTGACCGTGCATGGCGATCATCTGCCGCCGACCCGGCAAAGTGCCGAGGCCTCGCTGGCCTGTGCGCTGGCATTATGTGGCTGGCTGACCGGGCGCACCTTGCAGCCGCGCCAGGTGTTGGTCGAAGGCGATCAGCCAGCCAATATCGAACCCTACAAACAAGCCTTCCACGCGCCGTTGGTGTTTAACGCGCCGTACGATGCGCTGATTTTCGAGCGGGCGGACATGGAAGCACCGCTACCGACGGCCAATGAGGCGATGGCGCTGCTGCATGACCGGTTTGCCGGTGAGTATCTGGCGCGGTTCTCTGAAAGTCGGGTCACGCACAAGGCGCGGCAGGTGTTGTGCCGCCTGTTGCCCCAGGGCGAGCCCAAGCGTGAAGCGGTCGCGCAGACCCTGCACTTGTCTCAGCGCACTCTGCAACGGCGTTTACAAGAAGAGGGCACCAGTTTCCAGACACTGCTTGACGACACCCGTCGCGAGCTGGCTGAGCAGTATCTCGCGCAGCCAGCCATGACCCTGCTGGAAATCGCCTATCTGTTGGGTTTCGCCGACCCGAGTAACTTCTTCCGGGCCTTTCGTCGCTGGTTCGATGTCACGCCCGGTGAATACCGGGTGCGGCTGCTGGAGGCACCGGCGTTGCTCAATGACGCCAAAACGCCGGAATACACAGCACGAACACGGTGATGATTTCCAGTCGACCAAGCAGCATGCCGAGCGAAAGAATCCATTTGGCGGCATCCGGCAGCGTGGCGAAATTGCCGGCCGGGCCGATGGTCTCACCCAGCCCCGGGCCAACGCCGGAGACGGTGCTGGCTGCGCCGGTCAGGGCGGTCATCCAGTCCACGCCCAGCAGCGACAGGGCCAGGGCGATCACGCAGATGGTGATGGCGAAGAAGAACGAGAACATCAGAATCGAGCGGACGATTTCTTCGTCGAGACGATGACCGTTGTACTTCTGTTTGATCACTGCCCGCGGGTGAATCAACTGATTAAGGTTGGCCTTGAGCAGGATGTAGGCGACCTGAAAACGGAAGATCTTGATCCCGCCGGCGGTCGAGCCGGAGCAACCGCCGACAAACCCCAGATAGAAAAACAGCATCAGTGAGAAATTGCCCCACAGGCTGTAGTCGCCCAGGGCAAACCCGGTGGTGGTGACCACCGAGGTGACGTTCAGCGCCACATGCCGCAAGGCGTCCAGCCAGTGCAGGTTGGTGGTCCACCAGTACCAGGTGCCCAGCACCAGCCAGGTCACGAGTAACATCCCGAGCAAGCCTTGAACCTGCTGGTCCTTGATCAACGCCCGGCGATTGCCGCGCAAGGTCGCAACGTAGAGGGTAAAAGGCAGGCTGCCGAGGATCATGATCACCACCGCGACCCAATGCACCGCCGGTTGGGTCCACTTGGCCAGGGATTGGTCGGAGGTCGAAAAACCGCCGGTGGAAATCGCTGACATGGCATGGTTGATGGCGTCGAACGGGCTCATCCCGGCCAACCAGAACGCCAGGCTGCCAAGGATGGTGATGCCGACGTAGGCGCCGACGATCAGTCGGGCCACCATGTGCGAGCGCGGCATGACCTTTTGCGAGCGGTCCGAGGACTCGGTCTGGAACAACCGCATGCCACCGATGCGCAGCAACGGCAGAATCGCCACCGCCATACCGATAAAGCCGATCCCGCCGAGCCAGTGAAGCAGCGAGCGCCAGATCAGAATGCCGGGAGACATGGTGTCCAGGCCGCTGAGCACGGTGGAACCGGTGGCAGTGATGCCGGACATACTCTCGAAAAACGAGTCGGTGTAACTGATGTGTTGGGTCAGCAGGAACGGTAGCGCGGCGAAGACGCAGACCACCACCCAGCTGGTTACGGTGAGCAGGTACATGTCCCGCGGGCGCAGGTGAATGTGCTCTGGACGCCCGGGAATCACCAGCGCAAGGCCTGCGATAAAGGTGATCATGCTGGCCCAGAGGAACGATGGAAGATCGCTGGTGCGTTCGAAAATCAGCAGGGTCGCCATCGGTACGACCATGCTGATGGCCAGGGTAATCAGGAAGATGCCGATAATGAAACCGATAATCCGTAAGGTCGGCAACGCCATGAGGTCCGCTCGGGCTGATAAGGGAAGGGCGCCATTCTACCTGCGGGGCAGGGCATGTAAACGGGCATCCCCGGGACCGCCGTTGCGACCGTCACCAAACGTCTGCAGACCTTGGGCAGTTACCGCTAGAATGGCCGGACATTTTTCTCAGGAGGTAGCCGATGCAGGCTCTCGACGTTTTGCTCAACCGTGTTTCCGTGCCGCGTTTGCTCGACCCGGCGCCCACTGCGGCGCAACGCGAAGTTCTGTTTGGCGCTGCGTCGCGCGCCCCGGATCACGGCCAACTACGGCCATGGCGCTTTCTGACGGTCGAAGGCGCGGCACGCGAGCAATTGGGCGAGTTGCTGGTCGAAGCGGCGCAGTTGCAAGGTGGTGACGTGACCCAGGCTGCGTTGGACAAGGCCCGCGCCATGCCGATGCGCGCGCCGTTGGTGGTGGTGGTCATTGCGCGATTGCAGGATCACTTCAAGGTACCGAAGTCCGAGCAATTGCTGGCCGCCGGCTGTGCCGCCCACGGTATTTTGCTGGCCGCCTATGCCCAAGGTATCGGCGCGGTGTGGCGTACCGGTGAATTGTCCTATTCGCCCCATGTTGCCAAAGGCCTGGGGTTGGCCGAGGGCGAAGAGGTGATTGCCTTCCTGTACCTCGGTACACCGCAGAATGAGCCGCGTACGGCACCGAAGGTAGACATCACCGAGTTTGTCAGCGCCTGGTCGACCAGGACCTGATGATCGTTCCCACGCTCCCGCGTGGGAATGCCTCATTGGACGCTCTGCGTCCATTCTGTGACGCAGAGCGTCACGGGCTGCATTCCCAGGCGGAGCGTGGGAACGATCATCTATCATCTACGCGACCGTCCCGGGCACCAACGGCAAATCCAGGCTGGCAATGAATCCGCCTTCCGGGTGATTGGCCAGGATCAAATTACCGCCATGTCGTTCCGCCGCCCGGCGGGCGATCGCCAGCCCGAGGCCATGCCCCGGAGCAGTCTGGCCGGGCGCTCGGTAGAACGGTTCACCCAATTGGCTCAGATGTTCAGCGTCAACGCCCGGCCCATGGTCGCGCACGCTGATGACAATCCTTTCCCCCCGCCGTAACGCCAGCATTTCAATCGGCTGCCCTGCCGGATTGAAGCGCTGGGCGTTACGCAGCAGGTTATCCACGGCGCGTTCGATCATCGTTGGCCAACCCTTGAGACTCAGCTGTGATTCCATCTCAATCCTCACGTTTTGCTCGGCTGAGTTGAGCAAGGCGTCTTTTTGCAGGTTGTTCAGCAGCCCATTGAGATCAATCTCTTCAGCACTGGCGTTGTCGGCATCCACCCGTGCCAGCACCAGAATTTCACTGATCAAGGCTTCCAGGCGATCACACTCGCGGGTCAGCCGTGGCCAGAGTTTTTCTCGTTCTTCAGGGGTGGCGCGCTCTGCCAATGCCAGGGCGATACGCAGTCGGGCCAGTGGAGAACGGAGTTCGTGGGAGACATCGCGAAGCAATTGCCGCTGGCTGCCGATCAGGCTTTGCAGGCGTGCGCCCATGCGGTTGAAGTCGTTGGCCAGCACGCCGAACTCATCGCGACGATTGGCCAGTTTCGCCAGGCTGTTTTGTTGATAGGTGGTCTGGCCAAGGTCGTGCACCGCGCCGCGCAAACGGCTAAGGGGGCGGGTGATGGAGAGAGTGACCAGCAGACTGAATAAGGTCAGCACCACCAATGCGATACCCAAGGCGCTGAGTGGCCAAAGCAGGCTCTCACGGTGCCAGGCATTCAGTTCGGGGTGCGGAATACGGTAGATCAGCAGGTAGGTATCACCGGTTTTCGGGCTGGTGTATTCGACGGTCAGTCGGCGCCACGGCAGGCGTCGGTCATCATTGTTTTGCCGTGCTTCGAAGGCGGCCGCGCGACGTGGAAAGGTGCCATGCACCACCGGGTCGCCACTTTCATTGAGCACCTGGACATCGATGTGATACTGGCGCTTGCGTTGCTCAAGAATATCTTGCGCAGCCTCTTCGCCTTGGGTCTCAAAGGTTTGTGTCCAGTCTTCGGCCAGGGTATTGAGGCCGGGGTGGCGGCTGAGGATCCAGGCGTCCTGATTCAACATGTGCCCGAGCAGGATCGAAAGCCCTGCAACCAGGGCGATGGCCAGCCAAAAGCTGGCTAGGATGCGCCAGAACAATGAACGCACGGGAAGTCCTCAACAAAGAAAGCCCAACGGCGTGAACCGTTGGGCTGGAAATGAGCGCTAACGCATTATTGCGCTTTTTTCGCTTGTTGCGCTTTCCAGGCCTGGAATTCGGCCCATTCAGCGCGACGCTCGGCCTGCTTTTTCTGAATCTCGTCGAATTGCTTCTGCTGATCAGGTTTCAGCAGGCCGCGAATCTCGGCTTCGGCTTTCTTGTGTCTGGCAGCCATTTCGTCTTTCAAGGCTTTCTGATCGGCTGGCGAGAGTTTTTCCAGGTAGGTTTCGATCAGGTGCTGACGCTCACGCATCTGTTCGCCCATGATTTTGCCAATCTGATGACGCTGTTCGCGACTCAGGTCCAGTTGACTGTACGGACCTTTGCCGTGCATGTGCTCGCTGTAGCGCGGGCCGTCCATTGGACCCATCGGGCCCGAGCCTTCTGGCATCGCCATGGCAACAGTCGGCAGGGCAGCCGCGAACATCAGAGCGATAAGGGTCTTGCGCATCGTGTATCTCCTGTTTCGATTCCGGTGAGTCCGGATGTGTGCAGATTACGGAGATCAAGGTCAGCGGCGGTCAGCGGAGCGTAAAGCTTGGGTAAAGATGTTTTTGGACGGACCTGACAAATCCAGTACTTTGCCGATTTCTTCCTGACGAAGCATGACCTGTGTAGCAGCTGCCGAAGGCTGCGTTCGGCTGCGAAGCAGTCGTGATCCGGACAACTCGGGCAACCTGAAAGATCGAGCTGTTTGCTTTTACGACTGCTGCGCAGCCGAACGCAGCCTCGCGGGCTCGGCAGCTGCTACAGGAAATGGTGTCGGGCTTACAGGCTGTAGTAGTAGCCGCGGCTGCGCAGGGCAACGATGCGTGGACGACCATCAGGGTGTGGTCCGATCTTTTTGCGCAGGTTGCTGACGTGCATGTCCAGGCTGCGGTCATACAGCGTCAGTTTGCGTCCCAGAGCGATCTGCGCCAGTTCCTGTTTGTCCAGCGGCTCGCCCGGTTGCTTGAGCAGCGCTTCAAGCAAGCGACTCTCGGAGATGGTCAGGGTGAATTCCTGCTCATCGATACTGACTACGCCACGGACCGGGCTGAAACACAGGTCACCCAGCTCGAGCTGGCTGGACACCGCCGTCGGATGGCTGCGACGCAGCACGGCGCGCAAACGGGCGGTCAACTCCCGTGGATCGCAGGGTTTGGCCAGGTAATCGTCAGCGCCCAATTCCAGACCGAGAATGCGGTCCAGCGGCTCGCCGCGGGCCGAGAGCATCAGCACCGGCAAATCCGGATGATCGTTGCGCAGTTGCTTGAGCAGCTCCAGACCGCTGCCGTCAGGCAGCATCACGTCCAGCACCACGGCGGCTGGCGCGGCTTGGGCCAAGGCGCGGCGAGCGCTCAGGCCATCGTGGCAGGCATGCACCTGAAAGCCTTCCTGGCTCAGCCAACTGGTCAGGAGCTCACACAGCTCCTGGTCATCATCTATCAGTAACAGGTCGCTCATGACTCACTCAATTTAGCCATTGCCGACGTTGTCTACGTCCGCCACTGGCGAAGATACCGCAGAGCAGGGCCAATAGCGCTACTCCGGCACCGGTGACGAACCACCGCTGCTGATCGGTCAGCAGGTGCGGTACCGAGCTGGCCTGGGTTTCCTTGAGTTGCAGCTTGAGGCGCTGGTTCTCTTGGTGCAGACGGGTCAGCTGGGCGCTCTCGCGTTCGGCATCGGCACTTTGCAATTGTTTGTTCAGCTCATCGCGCTGGCGTTCGCTTTCTTTCAAACGCTGCTGCAACTCGGTGATCTGACTGCCGGCGCTCAGGGACAGAGGCGTTGAATTGCCCGAATCAGAGCGTTCTTCGGCATGGGCAGGGACCCCGATCGATAACATGACCAACAGCAGACACAACGGACCTTGGCGCATCGGAACTCCTGATTCCAATCGAGTGTTAGGCAAGTTGTCGGCCGTTAAACGAGAATAATGAGCGATTGAGCGCGCGATGAACCGACAGGATTCACCGCGCAAGGGACACTTTACGGCAGGACTTGCTTGAATGGCTTGACCAGAACACTGGCGTAGACACCTGCCGCGATGTACGGATCGGCATCGGCCCAGGCTTGGGCGGCCGTCAGCGAGTCGAACTGGGCGACGATCAGGCTGCCGGTAAAACCTGCAGAGCCCGGATCATTACTGTCGACGGCCGGGTGCGGACCTGCCAGCACCACGCGACCTTCGGCCTGCAGCTGTTGCAGCCGCTCCAGATGCGCGGGGCGTGCAGCCAGGCGATTTTCCAGGGAATTGGCGACGTCTGTAGCAATAATTGCGTAAAGCATGTCAGTCCTCGGTTTTCGGAGTGGTGGTGTCGGCGTCATGCAGGTGGCGGGACAGGTAGATACCCTGGCCGACCAGGAACAGCAGAGTCATGCCCAGGCTGCCGAAGACTTTGAAGTCGACCCAGTAGCTCTGGAAGGTAAAGGCCACGAACAGGTTGGCACCGCCACAGAACAGGAAAAACGCGATCCAGGCAATGTTCAGGCGGGTCCAGACCGGGTCCGGCAAGGACAGCGCGTGGCCCATGATGCGTTTGATCAGCAGTCGGTCACCAATGAAATGGCTACCGGCAAAAGCCACGGCGAATAGCCAGTTGACCACCGGGGCTTTCCACTTGAGGAAGGTTTCGCTGTGGAAGGCGAGGGTCAGGCTGCCGAAGACCAGGCAGGCGATCAACGTCAGCCATTGGCTTTTTTCCAGCTTGCGCTGGGAAACGAACAACGTGCCGTAAACCACCAGTGAACTGATGATCAGCATCGCGGTGGCGCTGTAAATACCGCCTACAGTCAGCTCATGGCCGGCGATGTCGACGACCCGAGGATCGATTTTGTAGACGATGAAAAACAGGAACAGCGGGATGAAGTCGATGAATTGTTTCACAGTGGCAGCCAGAAGCAGGATGTGGCGGCATAATAACAAACATCTTAGGCCGCGAAAGCGCCAGCTGATTTGAGGTTACAGAGTCCTGTGAATGTTGATTTGCACTGCCATAGCACGGCCTCCGATGGCGCCCTGGCGCCTGCGGCACTGGTTGCGCGTGCCTTCGAGAGAGGCGTGCGAGTCCTGGCCTTGACCGACCATGACACCCTCGAAGGCCTGGAAGAGGCCCGCAGTGCAGCGGTTGCGCTGGGTATGCAACTGATCAACGGTGTCGAACTGTCCTGTACCTGGGGCGGTGCGACCATTCATGTATTGGGCTATGGTTTCGACATTAATGCCCCGGCTTTGGTCGAGGCCATCGGCAAGTTGCACCACGGTCGCTGGCTAAGGTCCGAAGAAATCAGCCGCAAACTTGCGCTCAAAGGCATGCCGGGAGCGCTGGAAGGTGCCCGGGCGGTTCAGCAGGAGTTGGGGGACAGCGGCAATGCACCCGCTCGACCGCACTTCGCTGATTACCTGGTACGTGCCGGTTTCGTGAAGGACCGCGCCGAGGCATTTCGCAAATGGTTGGGCGCCGGCAAGCTGGGGGACGTCAAGCAGCATTGGCCGACCCTGGAGGAAACCGTCGAGACGCTGCGTGCGGCGGGCGCCTGGGTCAGCCTGGCACATCCTTGGCACTACGATTTCACTCGCAGCAAACGTCGTCGCCTGATTGCCGACTATATTCAAGCGGGTGGCCACGCGATTGAGGTAGTCAATGGCCATCAGCCCGCCGAGCAGGTGGGCAGCCTGGCTATTCTGGCTCGTGAATTTGGGCTGCTGGTCAGCGCCGGCAGTGATTTCCATGGACCTGGAGGCTGGTCCGAGATTGGCGAATACCGTCCGCTCCCGGAGGATCTGCCGCCGCTTTGGTGTCGGTTCAAACATGACCCAATTATTGCCGCCGTCTGAACAGGTAGAGAATGTGAGTCAATTTTTCCAGATTCATCCGGAAAACCCGCAAGCGCGCCTGATCAAACAGGCTGTTGAGATCATCAGGTCCGGTGGGGTGGTGATCTATCCAACTGACTCCTCCTACGCCATTGGTTGCCAGATCGGCGACAAGAACGCCATCGAACGTGTCCGTCGTTTGCGGCAACTGGACGACAAGCACAACTTCGCGCTGATCTGCAGCGACCTGTCGCAACTGGGGCTGTTCGCCAAAATCGATACCGGTACCTTTCGCTTGCTCAAGGCCCATACGCCGGGCCCGTACACGTTCATTCTCAACGCTACCCGCGAAGTCCCGCGCCTGTTGCTGCACCCCAAGAAGCGGACCATCGGTCTGCGGGTGCCGAGCCATCCGATTGCCCTGGCGTTGCTTGAAGAGTTGGGGGAGCCGCTGATGAGCGTGACGCTGATCATGCCCGGTGAGACTGAGCCAATGAGCGATCCTTACGAGATGCGCCAAATGCTTGAGCATCAAGTCGATCTGATCATCGATGGCGGTTTCGGCGGCATCAAGGCGTCCACGGTGATCAATCTGGCTGATGGCGAGCCTGAAGTGATCCGTGTCGGTTGCGGCGACCCGGCGCCGTTCACGGTCGAAGCCTAGATGTCTGCAGTCGAATCAGTGGACAGCCAGGTGGGAGCGCAGCAAGAACTGCCGTTCGCCATGGTCTATGGCCAGGCGGTCATGGAAATGCCGCTGGACCTGTACATCCCGCCGGATGCGCTCGAGGTTTTCCTCGAAGCCTTCGAAGGCCCGCTGGACCTGCTGCTGTACCTGATCCGCAAACAGAACATCAACATTCTTGACATCCCGGTGGCGGAAATCACCCGCCAGTACATGGGCTATGTCGAGTTGATGCAGTCGGTGCGCCTGGAGCTCGCCGCCGAGTACCTGGTCATGGCGGCAATGCTCGCCGAGATCAAATCGCGGATGCTGCTGCCTCGGTCTAGCGAGATCGAGGTGGAAGAAGACGATCCGCGCGCCGAGCTGATCCGCCGCTTGCAGGAATACGAACGCTTCAAAGCCGCGGCAGAAGGCATCGACGGGTTGAGCCGGGTAGGGCGCGATGTGGTGGTGCCCAGGCTCGATGCCCCGGAAGCCCGGGCGCGCAAATTGTTGCCGGACGTGAGCCTGGAAGAGTTGCTGATGTCCATGGCCGAAGTCCTGCGCCGTGGCGATATGTTCGAAAGCCATCAGGTCAGCCGCGAGGCGTTGTCTACCCGTGAGCGCATGAGTGATGTACTCGAACGCCTCAAGGGCGGCGGCTTCGTGCCCTTTGTCGAGCTGTTCACCGCTGAAGAAGGCCGCCTGGGTGTGGTGGTGACCTTTATGGCAATCCTCGAGCTGGTCAAGGAATCTTTGGTCGAGCTGGTGCAGAATGAGCCTTTTACGGCTATCCATGTGCGGGCGCGAGCCGAATAACGAGCCGAAATCAATGAATCTGAGTGAACCCCGCGAGCTGGCGCCATTGCTTGAAGCCTTTCTGTTGGCCTCGGGAAAGCCGCAAACCATGGAACGTCTGTTTGAGCTCTTCGAAGAGGGTGAGCGGCCGGAACCGCCGGTTTTCAAGAAAGCCCTGGAGATCTTGCGCAAATCCTGTGACGGCCGGGCCTTTGAGCTCAAGGAAGTCGCATCCGGTTATCGCCTGCAGATTCGCGAGAAGTTCTCGCCTTGGGTTGGGCGACTGTGGGAAGAGCGGCCGCAGCGTTATTCCCGGGCCATGCTGGAAACCATGGCCTTGATCGCCTATCGCCAGCCGATAACTCGGGGCGAGATTGAGGATGTGCGCGGTGTGGCAGTCAACAGTCATATCGTCAAAACCCTGCTCGAACGTGAGTGGATCCGCATCGTTGGTTACCGCGAAGTGCCAGGTAAACCGGCGATGTTCGCCACCACCAAAGCCTTTCTCGACCACTTCAACCTGAAAAATCTCGACGACCTGCCGCCGCTGGCCGAACTGCGTGAGCTGGAGCCCGATCCGATTCTCGATTTCGACGACGCACCAGTGCCGCAGAGCCTGCAAGAGCTGGCCGATGCCAGCGCCGAGCCGGAAGAACCGAAAGACGAAACCAGCTTCCATACCCTGTTGCTGGAACTGGACTCGATGGAGGAAGGGATCAAGACCGACTTCGACGATTTGCTTCGGGATGGGGCAGTGAACGAGACCAGCGTCGAGAGCGAGACCGAAGTCCAAGCCGAAGCACAACCCGAAATTGAGGTTGAGCTTCACGTTGAGGCTGAAGCCGAAACTGAGGAAGAGCAGGAAGACGACCTTATCGGCGTCGCAGAGGCCCGCGCCAAACTGCTGGCCGCTGTCGCCGCGCTGGAACAAACTGCACCAGTCCTGAGCGACGAAGAAGCCGAGGCCCAGGCGCTCGCCGAAGCGATCGAGAACGAAAGACGCTTGCTGGAGGATGAGTGATTGATCGTTCCCACGCTCTGCGTGGTAACGCATCCCGTGACGCTCTGCGTCGCAGCCGAAGGCGGACGCAGAGCGTCCATGGCGGCATTCCCACGCAGAGCGTGGGAACGATCTGATCACCTTTCCCCTCACCGGTCGGCGGAAAAACAACTAACCGACCGTTTATCCGCTAGTCTCTGATGCGCGAACAGCGCCATGCGCGTATGATTCGCGACCCTTTGGCGATCCTTGCGCCCAAAGACCAGCTTTCAACGCTTCAGGCCAGGCCTGAACAGACCACACCGGGAGGTGCCCAGATGAGTGACAACGACCAGAAAGACAGCCAGGAAATCGGCCCAGCAGGCGAAAAACTGCAGAAAGTCCTCGCCCGTATCGGCGTTGGCTCGCGCCGTGACGTAGAGGCCTGGATCAGCCATGGCCGGATCAAGGTCAATGGCAAAGATGCCACCCTTGGCCTGCGCGTCGACCTGCATGACGCCATCACTATCGATGGCAAGGTGATCAAGCGTGAAGAGGCCGCCGAGTCGGTGCGCCGCGTGATCATGTACAACAAGCCCGACGGCGAAATCTGCACCCGTGACGACCCTGAAGGCCGTCCGACCGTGTTCGATAAAATGCCGCGTCCGAAAGAAGGTCGCTGGATCAACATTGGCCGTCTGGACATCAACACCACCGGTCTGCTGATGTTCACCACCGACGGTGAGCTGGCCAACCGTCTGATGCATCCTTCCTACGAAATGGACCGCGAGTACGCGGTGCGTGTGCGTGGCGAAGTCGATGACGAGATGATCGAGCGGCTCAAGGCCGGCGTGGTCCTCGAAGACGGCCCGGCGAAGTTCACCGATATCAAGCAAGCACCGGGCGGCGAAGGCTTCAACCATTGGTACCACTGCGTAGTGATGGAAGGCCGTAACCGTGAAGTGCGTCGTTTGTGGGAATCCCAGGGGCTGGTGGTCAGCCGTCTGAAGCGTGTACGTTTTGGTCCGGTGTTCCTCAACTCCGACCTGCCGATGGGCCGCTGGCGCGAAATGAGCCAGTACGAAGTCGATATTCTCAGCGCTGAAGTCGGCTTGACGCCGGTCGCCATGCCGCAGATGAACGCCAAGAGCAAAGACAAGCTTGAGCGTATGCAACGCAAATCGTCCCGCCCGGTTGGCAAGGCCGAGCGCGTGCGGACCCTGCGTCCAGCCGCTGGTGCACCTGCCGCTGGCCCGCGTCCAGTCCGTGAGCCGCAGATCGAAGGCGAGCGCCCGGCGCGCAAACCTGCTCCACGTCAGGATGGCGAGCGCGGCCCACGCACTCCGCGTCCGGCTACCGGTCGCGGTGCTCCAGCAGGCGGTCGCAGCGATCGTGGTACGCCAGTGGCAGACCGTCCGGCCGACACCAAGCGTCCAGCCAAGCCTGGGCCAAAGTCCAAACGTCCGGGTATCGGCCTGGTCGACAGGGATGCGCCATCCGGCAAGCGCCGTGGCGCACCGGCCGGCTCCGGTCAGCGTCCAGGCTTTGGCCGTCGCAAGCCTGAGTAAGCGGTAAGCTGCAAACAAGAACGCCAACCCCAGGGTTGGCGTTTTTTTTTGCGCTTCGTATTGATCGTTCCCACGCTCTGCGTCACTAGTGTTGATCGTTCCCACGCTCTGCGTGGGAATGCCGCCTTGGACGCTCCGCGTCCGCTTCGGCAGTGACGCGGAGTGTCACGGGATGCATTCCCACGCGGGAGCGTGGGAATGATCATGTGTTGCACTTAAAACACAAACCACCCATCAAACACCATCTTATGGGCGTTGTGATTCAGCAAATGACCAATCCCTGGCGGATCTGTATTGGAAATTTTGCGTGCCGCCTCGTAAACAAATATTTACGAAATTCCAGCTTTCCACCCATGGAATCGACGATTCATCCCAACCGTAAGGAAAACCTGCCGGAAAAGTGTTGAAGCGAGCTATTCCAAGGCTCTGCCCCGGTTGTTTCGCAAGGCTGGTGAGGGTGTTATGCGCCCCATGCCTGTCGTGCAGGCCATAACAACAAGGAGGCGCAATGAACGCTGTGACTCATTTTCTGCGAGGCGAAATCGACTTCGCCCTTAGCGACCACCCATGTGGGTATGTCCATTCCTTTGCTGCTATTGAAGACCATCGAGCAAGCCCCAGCCTGACGCTGCGTGATCCGCGCTGACCAAGCGGTGTCTGGCAGCAGGAGGTTACGGGTGTACAATGCGCGGCGTTTTAACTGTGACTCAACTGCGTATCCGCGCATTTTGCGCCTGTCGGCTGTCATGACTCGCTGCGAGCTTTTGCTCCCGGCAACCCGCTCGATTGCCCAAGGCCAATAAACTCAAGGCTATCCGCCTTGTTCACTCCGCCGCGTCACAAGCGTGGTGGGTTCGATCTCGTCACAGATAAAAACAAACAGGTGACGCATGACCCGTGAAAAAACGCTGAACTCCTGGTGCCTGCGCTGGGGTTTGATCTGTGCTGCTTAAACCCGTATTCAAGCAGCAACGTAAAACGAACATCATCAAACCTTGCGTGAGACCCTTTTAATGAGTGGACAAAACTCGCATTCAGGTACGCTTCAGCGCGGCCTGAAAAATCGCCATATTCAACTTATCGCCCTCGGTGGCGCGATCGGTACCGGGTTGTTCCTGGGCTCCGCCGGCGTTCTGAAATCGGCCGGTCCGTCGATGATCCTCGGCTACGCGATCTGCGGCTTCATTGCCTTCATGATCATGCGCCAACTGGGCGAAATGATCGTAGAAGAGCCGGTGGCCGGTTCGTTCAGCCACTTCGCCCACAAATACTGGGGCGGATTTGCCGGCTTCCTGTCGGGCTGGAACTGCTGGATCCTCTACATCCTGGTGGGTATGTCGGAGCTGACCGCGGTCGGCAAATACGTGCACTACTGGTGGCCGGATGTCCCGACCTGGGCTTCGGCAGCCCTGTTTTTCGTGATGATCAACGCGATCAACCTGGCCAACGTCAAAGTCTTTGGCGAGGCCGAGTTCTGGTTCGCGATCATCAAGGTCGTGGCCATCGTCGGCATGATCGCCCTGGGTAGCTACCTGCTGGTCAGCGGCAATGGCGGCCCACAGGCTTCAGTCAGCAACCTGTGGGAACACGGCGGTTTCTTCCCCAATGGCGTCAGTGGTTTGGTGATGGCCATGGCGATCATCATGTTCTCCTTCGGGGGCCTGGAAATGCTCGGTTTCACTGCCGCCGAGGCTGACCAGCCGAAGACCGTGATCCCGAAAGCCATCAACCAGGTGATCTACCGGATCCTGATTTTCTACATTGGCGCACTGGTGGTGCTGTTGTCGCTGACCCCATGGGACAGCCTGCTGGTGAGTTTGAACGCGTCCGGCGATGCCTACAGCGGCAGCCCGTTCGTTCAGGTGTTCTCGATGCTCGGCAGCAACACCGCGGCGCACATCCTGAACTTCGTTGTCTTGACCGCCGCGTTGTCGGTGTACAACAGCGGTACTTACTGCAACAGCCGTATGCTGCTGGGTATGGCCGAGCAGGGTGATGCACCGAAGGCGCTGGCGAAGATCGACAAGCGCGGCGTACCGGTGCGTTCGATTCTGGCGTCGGCGGCGGTGACCTTCGTCGCTGTGGTGCTGAACTACCTGATCCCGCAACATGCACTGGAATTGCTGATGTCGCTGGTGGTTGCGACGCTGGTAATCAACTGGGCGATGATCAGCTTCTCGCACTTCAAGTTCCGTCAGCATATGAACCGTACCAGGCAGACCCCGCTGTTCAAGGCGCTCTGGTACCCGTACGGCAACTATATTTGCCTGGCGTTCGTGGTGTTTATTCTCTGCGTCATGCTGATGATTCCGGGCATCCAGATATCGGTCTATGCGATTCCGGTGTGGGTGGCATTCATGTGGATTTGCTACGGCATCAAGAACAAGCGCAGTGCTCAACATGCGTTGAGAGTGGCCGGTTCTGCGGTGAAGTAAGCGCAACCTGCTGACAACAAACCCGGCCTGTGCCGGGTTTGTTGTTTCTGGGCTTTTTGTTTATTGAAACGGGTAGACCCGCGTATCCTGAAGGCCCTGAAACCGGATCGTTTTCCATGCTGGTGATTTCCAACAATGTGCATCTGCCAGATGCCGAGATCGATTTGACCGCAATTCGCGCCCAGGGCGCGGGTGGGCAGAACGTCAACAAAGTCTCCAGCGCGGTGCATTTGCGCTTTGATATACCGGCTTCGTCCTTGCCACCGTTCTACAAGGAGCGGCTGTTGGCGCTGCGCGACAGCCGGATCACCAGCGAAGGGGTGATCATCATCAAGGCGCAGCAGTATCGGACCCAGGAACAGAATCGCGCTGATGCGCTGGAGCGCCTGACCGAGCTGATCCTCAGCGCCACCAAGGTCGAAAAGAAGAGGCGTGCAACCAAGCCGACCCTGGGTTCGAAGAAGCGTCGGCTGGAATCCAAGACCAAGCGTGGCTCGATCAAGGCCGGGCGCGGCAAGGTCGATTTCTAGTTCAGGCAGTAGTGGCCGCGCGCTCTTCACGGTATTTCGGCGCTCGCCGGTACAAGTAGATGCTCAGCATCAAACCGGCCATGGCGGCCAATGCGGCGAACAGGAAGATCGAGGCAAAACCAAAGCCTGCCGCAATCGCCCCGGCCAAGGGGCCAGTGATGCCCAGCGACAGGTCGATGAACAGCGAATAGGCCCCGACCGCCGCACCACGGCTGGAGGCCGGTACCAGATTCACCGCTTCCACACCCAGGGCCGGGAATACCAGCGAAAATCCGAAGCCGCTCAGCGCTGCGCCAGCCAGCGCCCAGTGAGCGTCCGGGGCCAGCCACAGGAGCAAGAGCCCGAGGATTTCTACCGACAGGCAGGCAATTGCCACACGAAAGCCGCCGAGGCGGTTGATCAGGTTGCCGAACAGCAGTCGCGCACCGATGAAGCAGGTACCGAACAGGCTCAGGCAGAGTACGGCGTTGGACCAGTGCTGAGTGGCGTAGTACAGCGTAATGAACGTGGCGATGGTGCCGAAACCGATTGAGCCAAGGGCCAGGCCGCAACCGTGGGGCAGCACTCGCCCCAATACATGCAGGAACGGCAAGCGCTCGCCGGCCACGATCGGCGCGGCGATTTTTGGCCAGGCCAACAGCAGGCCCAGTGCAGCCAGCAACAAAATGCTGACGCCCATGCTCCATAGTCCCAGTTGATTGACCAGCAATACCCCCAGCGGAGCACCAATGGCCAGCGCGCCGTAACTGGCGATGCCGTTCCAGGAAATAACCTTGGCGGTGTTCTGCGCGCCGACCCGGCCAATACCCCAGCCAATCGAGCCGGAACCCACCAGGCTTTCGGCGCTGCCCAGCACCAGTCGGCCGATCAACAGGCTGATCAGGCTCAGGGCCGGCATGCTCTGCAGCCAGGCCGAGAGCAGCATGAACACACCACTCAAACCGCAACCGGCCAGGCCGTACATCACTGCACGTTTGCTACCGAGGTTGTCGATGATCCGGCCGGCATAAGGACGGCTGAGCAGGGTGGCGAGGTATTGCACGCTGATCACCAGGCCCGCGATCACCGCGCCGAAGCCCAGATCGCTGTGCACGTAACCTGGCAGCACGGCCAGGGGAATACCGATATTCAGATAGCCAATGAAGGTGAAAAGTACGATGGAAACGACTTGCAGCGTGACCGCCATGGGGCGTTGGGTATCTGGCATCGGTAAAGGTCCACTGGCGCAGCAGGATAGATAGGCTGCTTATGATACCGATGGTTGCGCCGATGCAGGGGGGCTAAAACGAAAAACTATCTCGCCGACGATGAGGTTCCGGCAGCGGTTTGATCGGGATGAGAAAAATCAGGATTTGGCGGGTGCCAGCATCTGAGTGGCGACCAGAGCGGCGAGCGCATTTTCCTGGGTGCCGAAGCGTTGCAGCAGGGTGGTTTGTTTTTCTGGAGTGAGGCGATTCCAGACCTCGATCATTTTTTCAGCGGTGTCGATCAGGATGCCGGCTTGGGTTTCGCTGAAATTGTCGGTCATGGTTCGGGTCTCTGGCGTTCAGGCTGTGTGGAAAGCGCATGAATCAGCGCTTTCCACACGGTCTGGGTATCGCGTTCAGTCTTTGCTGTCGGCCTTGCGGCGTTCAGCTGCTTCTTTTGGCTCGGGCTGATGGGCGCCGGCTTGCCGCGGGGTTGTCTGCTCAGTTTCGTGCAGGCTTGGGAAGGGGAGATTAGGGATCTCGTGCATCGTAGTCGCTCCTCGCAAGGTCTGTTTTTAAATCGCTGGTAGATCCACGCTTTTAAAAAGCCTGCGCAGCATACAGCACTGGAAAAGACAAAAAGGCTTTTATATCCAGTTGTTACGACGGATGGGGTTGTCTAGACAGGTGAAGGGGGGAGCCAGCAGGGAAGGAGATGCAATCTGCAAAACACCACAGCTCTAGTGTGGGAGCGGGCTTGCTCGCGATGAACGATGACACGGTTTTCTGATAAACCGCGCCGCCTGCATCGCGAGCAAGCGAAGCGTCGCCCGGCCCTTCCCACATTAGATTTTCGTAGCCGCGAGCCCGTGCTTTGCCAAAATTATTACGCGCAAACCTCAGCAATCGCTTCAGCCAGCAAATCCAGGCGCGTCGCATCGATACCGGCGACGTTGGCGCGCCCGGAACTGACCATGTACACGCTGTGGTTTTCTCGCAGGCGCTGCACCTGTGTCGGAGTCAGGCCGGTGTAGGAAAACATTCCGCGCTGTACGCCAATGTGCGCGAAGCGCTCGCCAAGACCATGAGGGCCAAGGGCTTCCACCAGGCCTGAACGCAGTTGTGCAATACGCAGGCGCATGGCCTCGACCTCATCGGCCCAGAGGCTTTTCAGCTCTGGATCGCCAAGGATGGTCGCGACAACCGCTGCGCCATGATCCGGCGGTGTCGACCACAGGTTGCGGGCGATAAAGGCCAGTTGGCTACGGATATCCAGCAACTTGTCGGCATTGGCCGCGCAGACGATCAGTGCGCCGGTGCGTTCACGGTACAGACCGAAGTTTTTCGAACAGGAGCTGGTGATCAGTAACTCAGGCAGTGCTTCTGCGAACAGGCGTACCGCCCAGGCGTCCTGCTCCAGACCGTCGCCGAAGCCCTGGTAGGCGAAGTCGATCAGTGGTAACAGTTCGCGACTGCGCACGACCTCCAGCACCCGACGCCAGTCATCGCGGGACAGATCGAAACCGGTGGGGTTATGGCAGCAGGCATGCAGCAGCACAACGTCGCCCTTGGGCGCCAGTTTCAGAGTCGCCAACATGGCTTCGACGTCGAGGCGGTTGTCGCTGCCGACATACGGATAGTGACTGACCTTGAGGCCAGCCGCCGCGTAGATGGTTTCGTGGATCGGCCAGGTCGGGTTGCTCAGCCAGATGCCACGGCCCGGCAGGCAGCGGGCTATGAAATCGGCGCTCAGACGCAATGCGCCGGTGCCGCCAGGTGTCTGGGTCGCGCCAGCACGCTGGTGGGCGAGCAAGGCCGAGTCCGCGCCCAGCACCAACTCATTGATGACCTTGCCGAACGCCGCGTCGCCGTGACCACCGATGTAGGTCTTGGTGGTTTGCCGGTCGACCAACCGTTGCTCGGCCAGCTTCACTGACTGAAGAATCGGCGTCAGGCCCTGGGCGTCTTTGTAGACGCCAACGCCCAGGTCGAATTTGTGCGGGTTGGTATCCGAAGCGTAGGCCTCCATCAGGCCGAGAATCGGGTCGCCGGGCACTCGACCGATGGCATCGAAATGCATTATTTGCGGCCCTCGGCGTCTTTGGCCACTTCGTCAGTGCGCGCGGCCATGATGAAGTCGTTGCGGTGCAGGCCCTTGATCGAGTGGCTCCACCAGGTCACGGTGACTTTGCCCCACTCGGTGAGCAGGCCTGGGTGGTGACCTTCGGCCTCGGAGATTTCGCCGACAGCGTTGGTGAAGGCCAGGGCAAATTTGAAATTTTTGAACAGGAAGACTTTTTCCAGCTGCATGACGCTATCGCGTACTTCAATGTTCCAGTCAGGAATCTGCTTGATCAATACCGGCAGTTCTTCGTCGCTGACTTGAGGAGCGTCGGCACGGCAGGCTTCGCAATGGGCTTGGTTCAGAGTGGACATGGTGTTTTCCTGAATTCGGTTCTTATTGAAAACTACTATTTTTTTGAGAGCGTCGCGAGTGCTGCCGTTCTCAAGCCGCCTTGGGCCTAGGCGGAAATTTTGGTGCGTGCAAGCCCAGCTGCATGCCGCGCTGGACCATTCCCATGATGTCTTCATGAGCCAGGTCGAACAGGCGCTTCAAGTCAGGCAAGACAAAGTACAGCGGTTGCAGGATGTCGATGCGATATGGCGTGCGCATCGCTTCCAGTGGGTCAAAGGCCTGATGTTCAGGCTCTGCGGACAAGCTGTAAACCGTTTCTTTGGGTGAGGAAAGAATGCCGCCGCCGTAGATGCGCTTACCTTGCGGTGTGTCGACCAGGCCGAACTCGATGGTCATCCAGTATAGCCGCGCCAGGTAAACCCGCTCCTCCTTGGAGGCCTGCAGGCCAAGCTTGCCGTAGGTGTGGGTAAATTCAGCGAACCAGGGGTTGGTCAGCAACGGACAGTGGCCAAAGATCTCGTGGAAAATGTCCGGCTCTTGCAGGTAATCCAGCTCTTCGCGGGTGCGAATAAAGGTCGCCACCGGAAACTGTTTGTTGGCCAGCAACTCGAAAAAAGTCTGGAAGGGAATCAGCGCCGGAACCCGGGCGACTTGCCAGCCGGTGGTGGCGCCCAGCACCTGATTGATTTCGCCGAGCTGCGGAATGCGATCGTGAGGCAAGCCGAGTTTTTCAATGCCGTCCAGGTATTCCTGGCACGCACGACCCTGGACCACTTTCAGTTGGCGAGTGATCAGCGTATTCCACACCGCATGTTCTTCGGCGGTGTAGTCGATAAAACCTTGCGCATCGGGCTCGCGGGCCACGTATTGCGTCTGCTTCATGCTGCTCTCCTGCGAGGGGATTCGTTCTTGTTATGTCCAGCTATGTCCATAGAGATAGCTCAGAGAAGAACAAGTTGCAGCACCTTGGTCGCAGCGTAAGCGGGAATTTCCCCTGCTATTTGTAAAGTTTTCGTTACGTAACGACCTCGATCCCACACTCATTGAGATTTGTCGGTTTGAAAAGGCCTGTAACTGTCACATAATCTTGACGACTAACTGAGCCTGGCTGCAAAAAAAGTGGCAGGCCTTGTCTTAATACCTTGTAGGAGCCGAGCTTGCTCGCGATGGACTCAAGGGCGGCGCGTTCATTCAGAAAACACGCGTTATCGTTAACGTCCATCGCGAGCAAGCTCGGCTCCTACAAGGTGCAGCGTCGATCTCCCAATAAAATTGCGGACCTTTATATGCGTATCAAAGTCCACTGTCAGAATCGCATTGGCATCCTGCGCGACATCCTCAATCTGCTGGTGGAGTACGGGATCAACGTCGCCCGCGGGGAAGTCGGCGGTGAGCACGGCAATGCGATCTACCTGCATTGTCCGAATCTGATCAACATCCAGTTCCAGGCGTTGCGTCCGAAGTTCGAGGCGATTGCCGGGGTGTTCGGCGTCAAGCGGGTAGGGCTGATGCCCAGCGAGCGTCGGCATATGGAACTCAATGCGTTGTTGGGGGCGCTGGAGTTTCCGGTGCTGTCTATCGATATGGGCGGTTCCATCGTTGCGGCAAACCGCGCGGCTGCGCAGTTGCTTGGTGTGCGGGTGGATGAAGTGCCGGGGATTCCGCTGTCGCGCTATGCCGAAGATTTCGATTTGCCTGAACTGGTTCGTGCCAACAAGTCGCGGATCAATGGCCTGAGGGTCAAGGTCAAGGGCGATGTGTTTTTGGCCGATATCGCGCCGCTGCAATCCGAGCACGATGACAGTGAGGCCATGGCCGGCGCCGTGCTCACGCTGCACCGGGCCGATCGGGTCGGTGAGCGTATCTACAATGTGCGCAAACAGGAGCTGCGTGGCTTCGACAGCATTTTTCAGAGTTCTAAAATCATGGCGGCGGTGGTCCGCGAAGCGCGCCGCATGGCGCCGCTGGACGCGCCCTTGCTGATTGAAGGCGAGACTGGCACCGGCAAGGAATTGTTGGCTCGGGCTTGCCATCTGGCCAGCCCGCGTGGGCAGTCACCGCTGATGGCACTCAATTGCGCCGGGTTGCCGGAGTCGATGGCCGAGACCGAGCTGTTCGGTTATGGCCCGGGTGCTTTCGAAGGTGCACGGGCCGAAGGCAAGCTCGGTCTGCTGGAGCTGACGGCCGGCGGCACGCTGTTTCTTGATGGGGTGGGGGAGATGAGCCCGCGCCTGCAGGTCAAGCTGCTGCGTTTTCTGCAGGACGGCTGTTTCCGTCGGGTCGGCAGTGATGAAGAGGTCTATCTGGATGTACGGGTGATTTGCGCGACTCAGGTCGATCTGTCCGAGTTGTGTGCCCGTGGTGAGTTCCGCCAGGATCTTTACCATCGGCTCAATGTGCTGTCCCTGCATATTCCGCCGCTGCGCGAATGTCTCGACGGTCTGACACCGCTGGTGGAGCACTTCCTCGATCAGGCCAGCCGGCAGATCGGTTGCTCGTTGCCGAAACTGGCACCGGCGGCGATGGATCGGCTCAGTCATTACCATTGGCCGGGCAACGTTCGGCAATTGGAGAACGTGTTGTTTCAGGCGGTTTCACTGTGTGATGGCGGGACGGTCAAAGCTGAGCATATCCGCTTGCCGGACTACGGCGTGCGCCAGCCACTCGGCGATTTTTCGCTGGAAGGAGGGCTGGATGCGATTGTCGGGCGCTTCGAAAAAGCAGTGCTGGAGCGGCTGTATTCGGAGCATCCAAGCAGTCGGCAACTGGGCAAGCGACTTGGGGTTTCCCACACCACCATCGCCAACAAATTGCGCGAGTACGGGGTGGGAAAGAACGATCAAGAGTCGAGTGCATAACCTTTAAAAGATCGTTCCCACGCTCCTGCGTGGGAATGCCTCATTGGACGCTCTGCGTCCGCTTTAGCTGTGACGCGGAGCGTCGCGGGCTGCATTCCCACGCAGAGCGTGGGAACGATCAGATCAAAAGATCGCCGCCTGCGGCAGCTGATACGCCGCAAGCGGCATAACGGCGCCGGTTTTTCGTCTTTGACACAATTCATAAATCCCCTCTGATTCCATCAAGTCCTTTGTTTGCCTGCCCTCAAGCCACCAAAAGAAAGTTGGTGCACTTATTGCTTATGGCTCAGCAGTACAGCGGTGGGCGGCAAACGTCCGGCAGACAGAGGAAAGACTGTGGACAAGTACCTTTACGTGGCAATGACCGGCGCCAGCCAGAATGCACTGGCGCAAAAGGCGCATGCCAACAATCTGGCGAACATCTCCACCAACGGTTTTCAGCGTGACCTGGAGCAGGCGCGCTCGATGCCGGTGTTTGGCGACAGCTTTCCGGCGCGGGCGTTTGCTTTGTCTGAACGTCCGGCAACCGATTTTACTGCCGGGTCCATGGTGGAAACCGGCCGCGACCTCGATGTGGCGGTGAGCGGCGACGGCTGGATCGCCGTGCAGACGCCTGATGGCAGCGAAGGTTACGTGCGCACCGCAAGCATGAATGTGGACGCCCTTGGCGTACTGCGGGCCGGCAACGGTATGCCAGTGTTGGGCAACGGTGGGCCGATTGCCGTGCCGCCAGAGCAGAAAATCGAAGTCGGTCAGGACGGCACCATCAGTATCCGTGCGATGGGCGAAGGTCCGCGGGTAATGGCTGAAGTCGACCGCATCAAGCTGGTCAAGCCGGACCTCAAAAACATGACCAAGGGCCTGGATGGTTCGATCCATACCATGGACGGCAAGCCAGTGGTGGCTGATGCCAGCGTGCAGGTGGTGTCCGGTTTCCTTGAGTCGAGCAACGTCAATGCCGTCGAAGAGATGACCTCGGTGCTGGCTCTGTCCAAGCAGTTTGAGCTGCACATCAAGATGATGAACACCGCCAAAGACGACGACCAGGCCATGGCTCGGGTCTTGCAGATCAGCTAATTATCAGAACGTAGCGCCGTAAAACAGGCGCGCGAGGAGAATCGAATGCTTCCGGCTCTATGGGTTGCCAAAACAGGTCTGTCCGCCCAGGACACCAACCTCACGACTATTTCCAACAACCTGGCGAACGTCTCGACCACGGGCTTCAAGCGTGACCGTGCCGAGTTCCAGGACTTGCTGTACCAGATCAAGCGTCAGCCAGGTGCCCAGTCGACCCAGGACAGTTCGTTGCCATCGGGCCTGCAAGTGGGTACCGGTGTGCGCATTGTCGGTACCCAGAAGAACTTCACTGCCGGTAGCCTGCAAACCACCGAGCAGCCTCTGGATCTGGCCGTCAATGGCCGCGGCTTCTTCCAGATACTGCAACCGGATGGCACGACCGCCTATACCCGTGACGGTACCTTCCACCTGGACTCCAACGGCCAGATCGTGACGGCCAACGGCTTCGCTCTGGAGCCGGCGATCGTCGTTCCAAACAATGCGCAAACCTTCACCGTAGGCCAGGACGGTACCGTTTCGATCACGACCGCCGGTAGCGCTGCGTCGCAAGTGATCGGCAACCTGCAAACCGCCGATTTCATCAACCCGGCCGGTCTGCAAGCGGCTGGTAGCAACCTGTTCCACGAAACCGCCGCCAGCGGCGCGCCGCAAATCGGCACGCCAGGCCTGAACGGTTTCGGGACCACGCTGCAGAACACCCTGGAAACCTCCAACGTCAGCACCGTTGAGGAGATGGTCAACATGATCACCACTCAGCGTGCTTACGAGATGAACTCCAAGGTGATCTCCACCGCCGACCAGATGCTCTCGTACGTAACGCAGAATCTGTAATCAAGTCTATGGGGCGGCCTGAGGTCGCCTGCAATACCGTGAGGTAAGGTCATGAATCGGTTTGTTTCTGTTCTGGCACTGAGTGGGATCGCTGTGCTCGCGGGCTGTGTCGGCCCGACGCCGAAGCCCAATGACCCTTACTACGCGCCGGTGTTGCCGCGTACGCCGTTGCCTGCTGCGGCGAACAACGGTTCAATCTACCAGGCCGGTTTCGAACAGAACCTGTACGGTGACCGCAAGGCGTTCCGGGTCGGTGACATCATCACCATCACCCTGAACGAGAAAACCCAGGCCAGTAAAAATGCCAACTCGCAACTGGCCAAGACCAGTAAGACCAGCATCGGCCTGACCTCGCTGTTCGGTAGTACGCCCAACACCAATAACCCGTTTGGCAGTGGTGATTTGAGTCTGGACGCCAGCTACAACGGTGACCGCGCGACCAAGGGTGACAGCAAGGCCGGGCAGGGCAACAGCCTGACCGGTTCGATCACCGTGACCGTCGCTGAAGTCTTGCCTAACGGCATCATCGCCGTGCGCGGCGAGAAGTGGATGACCCTCAATACCGGCGATGAGCTGGTGCGGATTGCCGGTCTGGTACGAGCTGACGATATCGCCACCGACAACACCGTGTCTTCGACCCGTATCGCCGATGCGCGTATCACGTATTCGGGTACCGGTTCGTTTGCCGATACGAGTCAGCCAGGCTGGTTCGACCGTTTCTTCCTCAGCCCGCTGTTCCCTTTCTAGGTGATGACCCGCCCCATGTTGAATTTCAAGCACCTGATGGCGGCCATGGTTTTGCTGTCGATCTCCCTGGATGCTCATGCCGAGCGGCTGAAGGACATCGCGAGTATTTCGGGCGTACGTTCCAACCAGTTGATCGGCTATGGCCTGGTTGTCGGGCTTAACGGCACGGGTGACCAGACCACGCAAACCCCGTTCACCCTGCAGACCTTCAACAACATGCTGTCGCAGTTCGGTATCAAGGTGCCGGCAGGCTCGGGCAACGTGCAGTTGAAGAACGTCGCAGCGGTATCGATCAGTGCAGATTTGCCGGCGTTCGCCAAGCCGGGGCAGCAGGTGGATATCACCGTGTCCTCCATCGGTAACTCCAAGAGCCTGCGTGGCGGTACCTTGCTGCTGACACCGCTCAAGGGTATCGACGGCAACGTCTACGCCATCGCTCAAGGTAATCTGGTGGTCGGTGGTTTTGATGCTGAAGGTCGCGATGGTTCGAAGATCACCGTCAACGTTCCGTCGGCCGGCCGGATTCCCGGTGGTGCCTCCGTCGAGCGTGCGGTGCCGAGCGGTTTCAATCAGGGCAACAGCCTGACTCTTAACCTCAACCGTTCAGACTTCACCACCGCCAAGCGCGTTGTCGACAAGATCAACGACATGCTGGGCCCTGGGGTCGCTCAAGCCATCGATGGCGGTTCGATTCGGGTGACGGCGCCACTGGATCCGAGTCAGCGCGTTGACTACCTGTCGATCCTGGAAAACCTCGAAGTCGATCCGGGGCAGGCGGTGGCCAAGGTCATCATCAATTCGCGCACCGGCACCATTGTGATCGGCCAGAACGTCAAGGTGTCACCGGCCGCCGTGACCCATGGCAGCCTGACCGTGACCATTACCGAAGACCCGATCGTCAGCCAGCCGGGCCCTCTGTCCAACGGCCAGACGGCGGTCGTGCCGCGCTCGCGGGTCAGTGCCCAGCAAGAAGCCAAGCCGATGTTCAAGTTCGGTCCGGGTACCACGCTCGACGAAATCGTCCGGGCGGTGAATCAGGTTGGCGCTGCGCCGGGTGACTTGATGGCAATCCTGGAAGCCTTGAAACAGGCCGGCGCCTTGCAAGCCGACCTGATCGTGATCTGATATGGCGGCCATGGATATTCGCAAGAGCGGTCTGGTCACCACTGGCGACTCGGGGGCTTACTCCGACCTCAACCGGCTTAACCAGCTCAAGGTCGGCGACAAGAACAGTGACGGCAACATGCGCAAAGTCGCGCAGGAGTTCGAATCGCTGTTCCTCGGCGAAATGCTTAAATCCATGCGCTCGGCCACCGAGGCGCTGGGCAAGGACAATCCGCTCAACACGCCAGCGGCCAAGCAATACCAGGAAATGTACGACCAGCAGCTGGCGGTTTCCTTGTCTCGTCAGGGTGGTGGTATCGGTCTGGCTGACGTGCTGATGCGGCAAATGTCGAAAGCCCACCCGGCCACTGCTGTCACAGAGTCAGCGTTGCCGGGCGCCGCGCCAGAGACCAGGGTATCGACGCCTACTGCCATTGCCGCGGGCACCAGCGCGGTGGATGGCCCATTGACTCGTCTCAATGGTCAGCGTCCGCTGTGGGCATCGCGCGCCGTGGACCCGCACAAGTCCGCCAATGGCGCGGTGCATAACGACATGGCATTGCTCAATCAGCGACGTTTGTCGTTGCCGAGCAAAATGACCGATCGCTTGCTGGCGGGGATTGTTCCTTCGGCTGCGAATGCCACGGATACCATTGGTAGAACCGCTGTGCCGAGCCGCACCACCGCCGCTACGGATGCGGTGATCAAGGGTGACCGGCTGACCGCGCGAAGTGCCGTTGCGCCCCGTGGACAGATGCAGATTTACGGTCGTGCAGTGGCTCAGCCGCCCTTGGCGCCAGCCAGGCAGTCGTTCAATTCCCCTGACGAATTCGTCGCGACCATGATGCCGTTGGCGCAGCAGGCGGCTGACCGGATCGGCGTCGATCCGCGCTATCTGGTCGCCCAGGCTGCGCTGGAAACCGGCTGGGGTAAATCGGTGATGCGTCAGCAGGACGGCACCAGCAGCCACAACCTGTTCGGGATCAAGGCCAGCAGCAGTTGGCAGGGCGCTCAGGCCCGTGCGATCACCAGCGAATTCAGAAATGGCGAGATGGTCAAGGAGACGGCTGAGTTCCGCTCCTATGACTCTTATCAGGACAGCTTCCATGACTTGGTGACCATGTTGCAAAGCAACAATCGCTATCAAGATGTGCTGAAGTCGGCCGATAACCCAGAACAGTTTGTACGCGAATTGCAAAAAGCCGGGTATGCAACAGATCCGGATTACGCAAGCAAGATTTCGCAGATAGCGAAACAGATGAAGAGCTACCAGAACTACGCTGCGGCGGGCGCTTCCACGAATTTATAAGGTTTGAATCATGAGTTTGCTCAATATCGGCTTGTCGGGTCTGGCTTCGAGCCAATCGTCTCTGGCGACGACCGGCAACAACATTGCCAACGTTGATACCGCCGGTTATTCGCGCCAGCAAACCGTGCAGAGCAGCAAGGCCTCGAATCAGTACGGCAGCGTTTTCATCGGCACGGGCACGACCCTGGCGGATGTGCGCCGGGTCTATAGCGCCTACCTGGATGCCCAGTTACGCACTTCGACCTCGCTCAGCAGCGATTCGTCGTCCTACCTGGCGCAGGTCACGCCGACCGACACGCTGCTGTCCGACAGCAACACCGGCGTCACCGGTGCGCTGCAGAAGTTTTTCACTTCCCTGCAAAGTGTGTCGAGCACGCCGACCGATGATGCGTCCCGTCAGTCGGTGCTGACCAATGCCCAGGCCTTGAGTGATCGCTTCAACTCGATTTCCAAACAGTTGACCGACCAGAACACCGGCATCAACACCAACCTGTCGGACCTGTCGTCCCAGGTGAACAAACTGGCAACCACGATCGCTCAGTACAACCAGCAGATCTCTCAAGTGTCGGGCGGCGCCAGTGCGCCGAACGACCTGCTCGACAAGCGTAACGAGTCGGTCCGTCAGTTGTCCGCGCTGGTCGGTACCCAGGTGGTGGAGCGCGGCACGAATTACGACGTCTACATCGGCAGTGGCCAGCCGCTGGTGATGGGCAATACCACCAACACCCTGGAAACCGTGCCGGGCAAGACCGATCCGAGCCGTTCGACGCTCCAGTTGAATCGCGGTTCGAGCACCATCGATATCACGTCGGTGGTGACCGGCGGCCAGATCGGTGGCTTGCTGCGTTATCGCAACGAAGTGCTCGACCCGGCGATGAACGAGTTGGGGCGGGTCGCGTTGGTTGTCGCCGATCAGATGAACAGTCAGCAGGCCCAGGGCATCGACAAGAATGGCGACTTTGGTTCGGCGATCTTCGGCGATATCAACAGCGCGGCGCTGATCAGTCAGCGCAGCATTGCCCAGACGGGCAACAGCGCAGGTTCCGGAAACCTGAATGTCACCATCAAAGACACCAGCAAACTGACCGCCAACGATTATCAGGTGACCTTCAGCACTGCCACGGACTACAGCGTCAAACGCTCCGATGGCACCAACATGGGTACCTTCAGCACCACCACTACACCGCCTCCGGTCATCGACGGCTTCAACATGACACTCAGTGGCGGCGCCATGAGCGCTGGCGATACCTTCAAGGTAACGCCGACCCGCAGTGGCGCCACTGATATCCAGACCGTGCTCACCGATCCGAAGAAAATCGCTGCAGCGGCACCTCTGACCGGAGTCACCAGCGCCAACAACAAGGGTGCCTACAGCCAGCCAACACTGACCAGCACCCTGGATATTTACGATCCCGCGGCCAGTACCGATCTGCAAACCGGGCTCACGTATTCGACGCCGGTCAAACTGGCGTTCAATGCCGCGAGCGCCGGTAGCCAGGGCTATACGCTCTACGATGCCAAGGGCGCCAGCATGGGCACGGGCACTATCGTTCCCGGTCAAAGCAATACCCTGAACCTGCAAGTGAACATGATCGATGGTAGCGGCAATCCGATCATGGACAACACGGTCGTGCCGGCAGTGCAGAAGACCTTCACGGTTCAAACGACGGTCGCAGGCTCACCCGCCACCGGTGAAAGCTTCAGTATTTCGTTGACTGGCGCAAGCTCCTCGGACAACCGCAACAGTACGGCGCTCGTTGGCTTGCAGAGCAAACAGACGGTCGACACCGGTTCGGCGAGTAAAGGCATCAGCCTCTCGGATGCCTACGGCAGACTGGTTTCCAACGTCGGCGCCCAAGCCGCCCAGGGCAAGTCTGACAATGACGCCACCACGGCGATTCTGACCCAGGCCAAGAGTGCCCGCGACTCCCTGTCCGGCGTCGATCTGGACGAAGAAACCGGCAATCTGGTCAAGTACCAGCAGTACTACACGGCCTCTTCGCAGATCATCAAGGCTGCGCAGGAAACCTTCAGCACGCTGATCAACAGTCTTTAAGGAGTCGTAATTCATGCGCATTTCTACCGCCCAGTATTACGAAACGACCGCCGCTAACTACCAGCGCACCTACACGAACATGATCAAGAGCAGTGCCGAAGCCAGCAGCATGACCAAGCTCAACACGGCCGCCGATGATCCGATAGGTGCCGCTCGATTGCTGCAGCTCGGGCAGCAGAGTTCGATGCTGGATCAGTACGCCGGCAACATCAGTAGCCTGAAGGGTGCGTACAGCCAGTCGGAAACAGCCCTGAGTTCCATTGGCAATGCCTTGCAGCGGGCCAAGGAGTTGGCGCTCGGCGCCAATAACGGTACCCAGACCGATGCGGACCGCCAGGCCGCTGCCCAGGAGTTGGGGCAAATCCAGAGTCAGGTGTTGGGCCTGATGAACAGTCAGGATGCCAACGGCAACTATCTGTTCGGCGGTTCGAAAACCAGTACGCCGCCGTACACGGCAAACTCCGACGGCACCTACAGTTACAATGGCGACCAGTCCAAGTTGAACCTGGCCATCGGCGATTCCATGTCGGTCGCCAGCAACACCACGGGTTGGGATGCTTTCCAGCAGGCGATCAACACCAGTCGCACCCAGAGCAGCATGACGGCACCGGCGGTGGATGACGGTCGGGTGACGCTGTCCAACGGTCAGGTCAGCAACACCGGGACTTACGATTCCAAATTTGCCGCTGGTCAGCCCTACACCGTGAACTTTCTCAGCAGTACGCAGCTGCAGATCACCGATAGCCTGGGCAATGATGTTACCGCCGAAGCCAGCCAGAACGGTGTGATCAGCAATAGCAACGGCGCCAACCAGACTGTCAGTTTCCGTGGTGTCGACCTGAGCTTGAACATCAATCTGAAGTCCGGGGATGTCCCGGATGCGGTGATTGCCGGCCATACGTTCCAGTTGTCGGCCCAGGCGGACACCATCAACGCATCGCGTAGCGCGGGCAACCCTTCCACGGCGGTGATCACTGGCGCTGTCCAGAGCAACTCGGCGGCCTATAACAGCACCTTCCCGGCGGGCGGGGCGATCCTCAAGTTCACCAGTGCCACCGCTTACGATCTTTATGCTTCGCCGATCACGGCAGGCAGCAAACCGGTTTCCTCGGGCATCATGGCGGGCGCCACGGCGACGGCGGCCGGGGTCACATTCACCCTCGGCGGTACTCCGGCGGCCGGTGATCAATTCGTGGTCCAGACCAATAACCACCAGACCCAGAACGTTCTGGACACCCTGGGGCAGTTGCGTACCGCGTTGAATACGCCGGCCGATAACAACCCGGTCGCCTTGCAAAAAATGCAAGCGGCGGTGGCTTCGGGCATTGGTAACCTGGACAGTGCGCAGGCGCAGGTGGGTTCGCAAATCACTTCCGTGGGCGTACGCGGCCAGGTCCTGGATGATCAAACGACAACCAATGAGAGCCTGGTGCTTGCCAACAAAGCCAGCCAGTCGGCGATTCGCGACTCCGACACGGCCGAGGTCATGACTCGCCTGACCCTGCAGCAAACCATGTTGCAGGCCGCGCAACTGGCGTTCAGCAAAGTCAGTCAGCTGGGCCTGTTCAACAAGATCTAAGGGGGGGCTGGCGAGTAAGCGCCCGATCGTAACAACCGCCGAATACCAACCGCCTTTTTTCAGCGGTTTCAGGGGTTCACCCGACCGGGTGAGCCCCGCCGCTTGAGAGCCCTGCCGTGAATCCAGTCCCGCTAGTCAGCCTTGTCATTCCCGCCTTCAATCCACGCTTTTTCGGCAGGGCCCTGCGCAGCGCCTTGATCCAGCACTACGCGAACCTGGAGATCATTGTGTGCGATGACAGTCGCAACGATGAAATCAAGCAGGTTGTCGAGTCGTTGACCGCAGAGGCGGTAGGGCGCGTGCGCTATGTACGAAATCCGCAGACGCTGGGTTTTGTCGGCAATCTGCAGGCGTGTCTGGAGCAGGCGCAAGGCGAGTTCATCAAGTTTCTCTGTGATGACGATCAACTGTCCCCAGCCTGTATCGAGCGCCAGGCGCAAGTGCTGATCGAGCAGGCGGATATCAATCTGGTGCTTGCTCAGCGGGTATTCTGGGACGCTGACGATCACCCCTTGCCGTCGCGCCTGGAGAACAGCACGCTCTCGCCTGTATGCGGGATGTTCAAGGGCGATGACCTGCTGGCGATTTTCGAGAGCTTTCCGGTCAACTTCCTCGGCGGGTTCAGCAGTGCACTGTTTCGCCGTGAGGATGTGCTGGAGTTGTTGCCGGCTTTGACTCAGCCCGGTCATTGCTTTGTCGCATCGCTCGATCTTGCCTTGTACATTTGCCTGCTGCGACGGGGCAATCTGGCGCAGCTGAACTATGTCCTGAGTGTCGAGCGCCAGTATCCGGAACGGCTGATCCGTCAGCAGCCGATGAAAGATGCGGCCGACACGGAAAAGCAATGGCTGGTGCAAATGCTCAAGGTTCGTGGTGGCGAGGGCGCACCTGCGGCTGGCTGGGTTCGTTATCTGCCGTTGGCCCGGGCCGATGAGGCGCCGAGGGTCTGGGACGAGTTGCCCTTGAGTCGAACCCTGGGCGCGCGGCAGGCCAACCAGGAATATCGGGTTGGCATCGCCAGCGAAAGTTTTTCCCAGCTTTACGCGCAGTGGCTGGCCTGTCGCACGCTCAGTGATACTCAGCGGCGTCTATTGCCGGAAACGTTGGCCGGTTGGTCGCGGCAGCCGAAAATTGTTCCGATCATCATCGATGAGCAAGCCAGCCGCGCCGGTCTGGATATCACCCTTCAGAGCCTTGCCGGGCAGCTCTATGCGCCGGAACTGATACTGGTATTGTCCAGTGCCTGTACCGAAGCGCAGCTCGATGAGCGGGTATTCACCTTGCCGTTGCAGGAAGATTGGTGCCAGCAGCTCAATGAGTTGCTGGCACAACTGGACGGGGTTGACTGGTTCTATGTCGTGCGTGCCGCAGATCGTCTGGTGGAGCCAGCGTTGCTGCTGCTGGCCGAGCGTATCTGCGCCTCGCCAAGCGCTCTGTGCATCTACGGCGATGAGGGTGGTTTGCGTGACGGTGAATCGGCAGACCCCGTCTTCAAGCCGGACTTCAATCTGGACCTCATGCGCAGTTACCCCTATGTAGGACGGTCTCTGGCATTTGAGCGCGAGCGCTTCCTGGCGCTGGGCGGTTTCAACTCGTGCTATGGCGAGCTGGCACCGCACGATGTGCTTTGGCGCATGGTCGAGGATGACGGCATTCAGGCCGTCGAACATATCGCCGAGGTATTGCTGGAATCGACGCTTGGCTTGTCTCAGTGGCTCGCGTTGCCCGAGGTGATCGAACTCAACCCGCAGGTGCTGGAGGCGCATCTTCAGCGTATGGGGGTTGCCCATGAGATTCGCCAAGGCAGTTTTACTCTGCTCAATCGCGTCGATTACCGGCACGCGGAACGGCCGCTGGTGTCGATCATCATTGTCTGCAAGGACCAGTTGGCGGTGCTGCAACGCTGTGTCGAGAGCCTGCTGGAGAAAACCGCCTACAGCGAATACGAGCTGTTGCTGATCGACAACGGCAGTGAAACCCCGCAGGCGCTTGACTGGCTGGCCGGTATGGCGCAGTTGGGCAGTGACAGGTTGCGGGTGCTGGAGTATCCGCAGCAGGGTAATGTCGCGGCGATTCGCAACTTCGCGGCGCAGCAGGCACAGGGCGAATACTTGCTGATGCTCGACCCTTATGTGGTGGTCACCCGTGCGGACTGGCTGGATGAGCTGCTCAACCATGGGCAGCGCCCGGAAGTCGGTGTGGTGGGGGCCAAGCTGTTCAACCCGGACGGTCGTATTCTGCATGCTGGCCTCATTCTCGGGCTGCAAGGGCCGGCCGGTTCGCCGTTTTTCGGCGATTCGCTGGACGCGGTCGGCTACATGCACCGGTTGCAGGTGGTCCAGGACTTGAGTGCGGTCGGTGCCGATTGCCTGATGGTGCGCAAACAGGTCTTTGACAGTGTGGGCGGTCTTCAAGAGCAGGACTTCGCCTCGACCCTCAGCGAGGTGGACCTGTGTCTGCGTGTCCGCCAAAGCGGCTATCTGGTGGTATGGACGCCGTATGCCCAGTTGGCTCTCGGAACCCAACCTGCAGTAGCGCCGGACGTTGCCCAGCAGGCGCTTCGAGGAAAGGAACAGGAAAGGTTCTACCAGCGCTGGCTGCCCGTCGTTGCCCGCGATCCGGCTTACAACCCTAACCTGATGTTGAATACGCTGGGGGGTTCCAGTTTCAGTCTGGAGCCAGGCTTACGCACAGGATGGAACCCGTTTTCCATTCGCCAGGTACCGAAGGTGATGGGCCTGCCGGTCAACTCCTCGGCCGTCGGGCATTATCGGGTGATACAGCCACTGGTTGAGCTGGAGGCGGCGGGCCGGGCGGGCGGGCGTATCTACCATGACCTGCCTACGATCATCGAGATCGAGCGCGAATCGCCCGATGTTATCGTTTTGCAGGGGCGCTACAGCGAAGGGCCGATCAATGAGATCGCCAATTTGAAACCCTACACCAACGCCCGACTGATTTTCGAGCTGGATGACTATGTCATCCAGGCCCCGAAAAAAAACGCGCACATTCGCAATATGCCGGACAACGTCGAGATGGAACGTCTGGTCCGGCGCGCCATCGGTCTGTGTGATCGGGTGGTGGTATCGACCCAGCCTCTGGCCGATGCGTTGTCGTCCATGCACCATGACATTCGGGTCGTACCGAACATGCTGGCGACCGAGCTATGGGGCGATCTGCGCAGTCAGCGCCGCACCTCGAGAAAACCACGGGTAGGTTGGGGCGGTGGCACCAGTCACTCGGGTGATCTGGCAATCATTGCCGACGTCGTCCGCGAATTGGCCAGCGAAGTGGATTGGGTTTTCTTCGGCATGTGCCCGGAGGAATTGCGCCCATACATGCACGAATTCCATGGCGTTATCGACCTCAGTATCTACCCGGCGAAACTGGCCAGTCTGAATCTGGACCTGGCCCTGGCGCCGCTGGAGTTTCATATCTTCAACGACTGCAAGAGCAATCTGCGCTTGCTGGAGTATGGCGCCTGTGGCTACCCGGTGGTGTGTACCGACACCGCAGCCTATCGAGGTTATCTGCCGTGTACACGAGTCATCACCAACAGTACTGATGAATGGCTGCAGGCCATTCGCATGCACCTGGCCGACCCGGATGCCAGCTACCGCATGGGTGATGAGCTGCGCGAAGCGGTGCTGCGCGATTACATGCTGCGCGCAGATAATTTACGGTATTGGGAAAATGGCTGGCTGGCCGATTAAAGTCGCCCGCCATCAAAAGATCGCAGGCTCCTGCGATCTTTTGATTCTGACCGCTCGATCATCCCGCCTCACACACCGTCGCAAAGCCCCTTGAAAAGATTGCAGTCTGCGCCAGCGCCGGTGGCGGTTCGAGCTGGCGCGTTTCCTGCAAGTCCCCCATATATCGCCATAAATCGTGCATTTCCGGCGCTGCCTGAAAGGCATCGAGCGGCGTTGAGCGTTTTATCCAGAAGGCCTGCAAAAGCTTGATACAGCTTGGCTGAGCCCTGTGACGAACAAGAGGGGACAAGATGAAGGCAGTTATTCTGGCGGGTGGCCTGGGTACGCGGATCAGCGAAGAATCGCACCTCAAGCCCAAGCCAATGATCGAGATCGGCGGCAAGCCAATTCTCTGGCACATCATGAAGCAGTACTCCGCACACGGAATTCACGATTTCGTGATTTGCCTGGGGTACAAGGGCTACGCGATCAAGGACTTCTTCGCCAACTACTTCCTGCACACCTCTGACGTCACTTTCGACATGTGTAACAACCGCATGGACGTTCACCAGAACTACAGCGAGCCTTGGCGTGTCACCCTGATCGACACCGGTGAAGAGACCATGACCGGCGGGCGTTTGCGTCGCGCCAGTCGTTACGTCGAAGACGAGAAGGCGTTCTGTTTTACCTACGGCGATGGCGTGTCGGATCTGAATATCGGCGCGCTGGTGGATTTCCACTTGAGCAACGGCAAGCTGGCCACGGTCACGGCGGTGCAGCCGCCGGGGCGTTACGGCGCGCTGGAGCGTGACGGTGATCTGGTTCGTGGTTTCACCGAAAAACCTCGCGGTGATGGCGGCTGGATTAACGGTGGCTTCTTTGTCTTGTCGCCCAAAGTGCTGCCGCTGATCACCGCTGACGAGACGGTCTGGGAGTCCGAGCCGTTGACGACCCTGGCCGCCCAGGGCCAGTTGAATGCGTTCCAGCACGATGGTTTCTGGCATCCAATGGACACCCTGCGTGACAAGAACCATCTGGAGCATCTGTGGCAAAGCGGGGAGGCCCCGTGGAAGCAATGGGACTGAGTCCGCAGTTCTGGCACGGCAAGCGGGTGCTGTTGACCGGTCACACCGGTTTCAAAGGCAGTTGGTTGACGTTATGGCTGCAAAGCCTGGGGGCCGAGGTCAGCGGTTTTGCCCTGGATCCGTCCACCGGGCCGAGCCTGTTCGAACTGGCGCGCGTCGCTGAAGGCATCAACGATCAGCGTGGTGATTTGCGTGATCTGGCCGCCTTGCTGGAACTGATCGCCGAGGTTCAGCCAGAAATCGTCCTGCATCTGGCGGCGCAGCCGCTGGTGCGTGAAGGCTATCGCGACCCGCTCGGGACCTACTCGAGCAATGTCATGGGTACGCTCAACCTGCTGGAAGCGATTCGCCAGGTCGGCGGGGTACGTGCCTGCGTGTTGGTGACCACCGACAAGGTCTACGCCAATCAGGAGTGGCCGTGGCCCTATCGTGAGGACGAAGCCCTCGGTGGCCATGATCCTTACAGCAGCAGCAAGGCCTGTTGCGAGTTGCTCGCGCAGTCATACGCTGCCTCGTTTTTCCCCACAGAACGTTATGCCGAACACGGCCTGGCCCTGGCCACCGCGCGCGCCGGGAATGTCCTCGGTGGCGGCGATTTCGCCCCGGAGCGTTTGATCCCCGATGTGCTCAAGGCCTGGTCGGCGAATGAGCCGGTCACCCTGCGTTATCCACAGGCCGTTCGCCCTTGGCAGCATGCTCTGGAACCCCTGGCAGGTTACCTGCAACTGGCGGCGGGGCTCTTTGAGCATGGGCCGAAATTCGCCGGTGCCTGGAACTTCGGGCCTGGCGAAGGCGACATGTGCAGCGTCGGCGAAGTGGTTGAGCTGCTCTCCAGGCGCTGGCCGCAAGCGCGGGGTTTGCGCATAGAACCGAGTGATTTGCATGAGGCCGGTCTCTTGCGCCTGGATAGCAGTCGTGCCCGTCAGTTGCTGGCGTGGCAACCGCGCTGGTCGTTGCAAGAGTGCCTGACGCAGACCCTGGATTGGCACCTGGCCTGGGAAAATGGCGATGACATGCGTGCCATCACCCTGGATCAGTTGAGCCTTTACCGGGGGGCGCTGTGAGCGAGTTCCGGATCAGTGCATTGCCTCTCAACGGTTTGTTCAGTGTTCAGCACAAGCGTCATGAAGATCAGCGCGGGCACTTCGCCCGACTGTTCTGCGAAGGCAGCCTGAGCGCCTTTGGCGAGCCGTTCCATATTCGTCAGATCAATCACTCCTGCACCCGTGAGCGCGGTAGCGTGCGTGGTTTGCATTATCAGAATGCCCAGGCGCCGGAAGCCAAGCTGATTACTTGTCTGCGCGGTGAAGTCTGGGACGTTGCGGTCGACCTGCGACCGGACTCGGCCACCTTCCTGCAGTGGCACGCCGAGCATCTGTGCGCTGGCGACGGCCGCAGCCTGTTGATTCCGGCCGGCTTCGCCCATGGCTTCCAGACCCTGAGCGACGACGCCGAGCTGCTTTATCTGCACAGCGCCGATTATGCCCCGGATCACGAGGGTGGCCTGTCGGTGCTCGACCCGCGCCTGGCGATTGCCTGGCCCAACCCTGTCAAAAATCTGTCGGCCCGGGATGCCGCTCATCCCCGGATCGATGACCATTTCCCTGGAGTGCGTCTATGAACTGCCGAGGTTGCGGCATCCCGTTGGCTTTGCCGTTGATCGATCTGGGCACCTCGCCACCGTCCAACGCGTACCTGCGGGCTGACCAGTTGGAGCAGGCCGAGCAGTGGGTGCCGTTGAAAGTGGCGGTCTGCCAGGCATGCTGGCTGGTTCAGACCCAGGACTACACCAGCGCCGATAGTCTGTTCGATGCCGACTATGCGTACTTCAGTTCCTTTTCCAGCACCTGGCTGGCCCATGCCGAGCGCTATGTGGCCGAGATGGTCGAGCGTTTCGGGCTGAGCGCCGACAGTCGTGTGGTGGAAATTGCCGCCAACGATGGTTACTTGCTGCAGTACGTTGCACAGCGCGGTATCCGTTGCCTGGGCGTCGAGCCGACCCGCAGCACGGCGCAAGCTGCGCGGGAGAAGGGGCTGGAAATACGCGAACTGTTCTTCGGCCGCGACACGGCGTTGCAGTTGCTCGGCGAGGGTTGGGCGGCGGATTTGATGGCGGCCAACAACGTGTTGGCCCATGTGCCGGAGATCAATGATTTTCTCGGCGGGTTTGCAACCCTGCTCAAGCCGAACGGCGTCGCGACGTTCGAATTTCCTCACTTGCTGACGCTGATGGCCGGTCAGCAGTTCGACACTCTTTACCATGAACACTATTCCTATCTGTCGCTGAGCGCCGTACAGCGTTTGTGCGAACGCAACGGTCTGGAAGTCTTCGATGTCAGCGAACTGCCGACCCATGGCGGCTCACTGCGGGTTTTCGTGCAGCGCGCCGATGGCCAGCGTCGTGAGGTGCAACCAGCGGTGCAGCAGCAATTGCAGAGCGAGTTGGCAGCAGGCGTGAAAACCCCGGAGTACTACGCCACCCTGGCCCCCGCTGCCAAGCGCATCAAGCACGAACTGCTGCGCTTTCTGTTGCAGGCCAAGGCCGACGGCAAGCGGGTGGTCGGCTACGGCGCCGCGGCCAAAGGCAACACCTTGCTCAACTATGCGGGGGTCAAACCGGACCTGCTGGCCTGGGTGGCGGATGCCAGCCCGCACAAGCAGGGCAAGTTCTTGCCGGGCAGTCGCATTCCCGTGGTTTCTCCCGAACGGATTGAAATCGAGAAGCCGGATTACGTCCTGGTGCTGCCATGGAATCTGCTGGATGAGATCACCCAGCAATACGCAGTTGTGCGCAACTGGGGCGCTCGTTTTGTCGTTGCCATTCCGGAGTTGAGCTTCAGATGAGCCGAATTCATTACACCAAGCCCAGTGTGGGCGAGCTGGAAGCCAAGTATGTGCTGGATGCCGTGCAGCATGGCTGGGGCGAGCGTTGCTACGAATACATCACGCGTTTCGAAAAATCCTTCGCGCAGCACATGGGCGTGCCGTACGCCATCGCGACGTCCAGTTGCACCGGTGCCTTGCACATGGGGATGGCGGCGCTGGGTATCGGCCCGGGCGATGAAGTGATTCTGGCCAACACCAACTGGATCGCCTCGGCGGCGCCCATCGATTACCTGGGTGCCACACCGGTCTTTGTCGACGTGTTGCCGGACAGCTGGTGCCTGGATCCGCAGCAGGTCCGGCAAGCCATTACGCCGCGGACCAAAGCCATTGTGGCGGTGCACCTGTACGGCAACCTGTGCGATCTGGACGCATTGCTGGATATCGGCCGCGAACACGGTATTGCCGTCGTCGAAGACGCCGCCGAAGCCATTGGCTCGCAATGGCGTGGAAAAGCGGCCGGCTCGCTGGGGGCCTTCGGTGCGTTCTCCTTTCATGGCACCAAGACCATGACCACCGGGGAAGGCGGGATTTTCGTGACCTCGGACAAGGCGCTGTATGAGCGGGTGCTTACGCTCTCCAATCACGGCCGGGTCAATGGCAGCACGCGCCAGTTCTGGCCGGATTTCATCGGCTTCAAATACAAGATGAGCAACCTGCAGGCGGCGATCGGGTGTGCCCAGATCGAACGTGTCGATGAGCTGATCGCACGCAAGCGCGCGATCTTCGATCGTTATGCCCAGGGGCTACTGGATATCCCGGTGCTGTCCATGAACCCGCAACCGGATCATTCCAGGAACGGCTACTGGATGCCCACGGTGGTGTTCGACGCCAGTACCGGTGTCACTCGGGAGATGTTGATCGAAGCCTTTCAAGCTGCCGACATCGATGCCCGGGTGTTTTTCTGGCCGTTGTCGGCGCTACCGATGTTTGCCGATAAACCGGTGGATACACCAATGGCGTTTTCGCTGTCGGAGCGGGCCATCAACCTGCCGAGCTATCACGACATGAGCGATGCCGATCAGCAGCGGGTGATCGATGTTATTCGCACCGTCTGCAAGCAAAGGAATCTGCTGTGAACGTCTACTTGTTGGGCGCGGCGAACCCTGAAGCGGTGCGCATGATTGGTTCAGTCCAGCGTGCCAGCCCCACGGTGAAATTTGCCTTCCTGGACAACGATGCGGCCAAGCACGGCACGATGTTTTACGGCATTGCGGTGATCGGCGGGGTGGAGCGGGTGGCCGACTTGAAGGGACCGGACACGCGCTTCGTGAACCTGATCACCCGCGATACCAAAACCCGTTACGAGACGACCCGGCAGATCATCGAAGCCGGCGGAACACTGGGCAACTTTCTGCACCCGGGTATTGACCTGGCCATGACGCAATTGGGGACGGGCAACTATCTCCAGGAAGGCGTGATCATTCAGGCCGAAGTCTCCCTGGGCGATAACAGCAGCATCAGTTACGGCAGTCTGATCGGACACGAGGGCCGGATCGGTCACTCCGTGTTCATGGCGCCTGGTGTCGCTATCGCTGGCTGTGTCGAGGTCGGCGATGGGGCCTTCATCGGCACCAACGCCACCATCCTGCCGCGTTTGCGCATCGGTCGCTGGGCCACGGTCGGCGCCGGGGCGGTGGTCACCAGGGATGTCCCTGACTACGCGGTGGTCGTGGGTAATCCCGCCCGAATTATCAAGACTCAGACTGTTCCTTATCGGGACGGCCGGGTTTTCAACTAATAAAAACCCCCGTATCGGAGTGTTTGCATGAATCCTCATGAGCAGTTTCGTGAAGAAGTAAGCCAGAACATCGAAGGCTTGCAGCAAGACAAAAAGCTTCAGGCTGAGTCGCTGGATTGGGTCGGTGTCACGGCCAGGCACAAGTACACCTACAACTTCAGCTGGATGGGCCGGCCGATCATTCAGTTCCCTCAGGACATGGTCGCCATGCAGGAAATCATCTGGGACCTGCGCCCTGATGTGATCGTCGAAACGGGCATTGCCCATGGCGGCTCCCTGGTGTTTTACGCCTCGATGCTGGAGCTGATCGGCCACGGCGAAGTGCTGGGTGTGGATATCGACATTCGTCAACACAATCGCGAAGCCATTGAAGCCCACCCGATGGCGCGACGGATCAGCATGATCCAGGGGTCGAGCATCGATCCGGCCATCGTTGATGAAGTTCGTGCGCGGGTTGCCGGCAAGAAAGTGCTGGTGGTTCTGGACTCCAACCATACCCACGAACACGTGCTTGAAGAGTTGCGCCTGTATGCACCGCTGGTTTCGGTCGGCAGCTACTGCGTGGTGATGGACACCGTGGTCGAAGACATGCCGCAAGATGCCTTCCCGGATCGTCCCTGGGGCAAGGGCGACAATCCGAAAACCGCGGTCTGGGCTTACCTGGAAGAGAACCGCGACTTCGAGATCGATGCACGGATTCACAGCAAGCTGCTGATCACCGTGGCGCCGGACGGCTATCTGCGTCGGGTTCGTTAAGCAACGACATCATTGTTGAGTTCATCGGGCGATACGCCGGTTGTGGGGAAAAATTATGCAAGGCAAGTACGGTTCTGAAAGCGGATTACCACTGAACGAGTTGTTGACGGTGGTCCTGATTACCCACAACCGTCCGGCATTTGCGCGCCGGGCGGTGAAGTTTTACAGCGCCTTGCCTTGCAGGATTCTGGTGCTGGACTCTTCGACTCAGGCCACCGATGGCATCGATGGCGTGTACCCCTCGGTCGACTATCAGCACCTGCCGCAGTACGGCTACTGGGGCATTCGGGCCAAGCTCGACTACGGCGTGCAGCAAGTCACCACGCCCTACATGGTGTTTGCCGCCGACGATGACTTCATCGTGCATGATGCCCTCGACGCTTCGGTCTCGTTCCTGGAAGCGAACCCCGATTACGGCATGTGCCATGGCTATTGCCTGATGTACCTGGCCCTGGCCAACAGCGTGAGCTACTACCGTCGGGACAAGAAGGTCTGTGAAGACTATTCGTCCGAGCGCGCTCAGGATCGTGTCATCGATTTCATGCATCAGTACATCCCGCCGTTCTATGCCGTTCACCGCACCGCGTTGTTGCGTGACTGGTACGCGGTCATGCCGGAGGACACCATCTTCGAATGGCAGGAAATCGGCCATGCGTACTACATGCTGGCAATGGCCAAGGCGCGAATTCTGCCGATTCCTTATGTGGTGCGAGAGGTCAATTACCTGGAGTCGGAGCACAACACCGAGATCTACAGCACCCTGACCCTCGGCGATGCCAAATCGGTGGCCGATCGTGAGGCGTTTGCCCAATTACTGGCGACGCTGCCGAGTACCCGCACCGGCCTCGACCCGGAACAGGCCAGGCAGTTGGCACTGGACAGTTTCGAGGCGATGGCCGACAGCTTGCGCACCCGTCGGGCGCTGACGGCGGAGCCGATTTTCGAGTCGCGCTGGACCAATGTACAGAAGGGGCCAGACCGCCGGTTCGGGCTTTTGCAGTACGTCGAAATGCCTTTCTACAATCAGGCGTTCTTCGACCTGTTGAGCCAGTTCGAGTTTCTGCTGCACGCCATGCCGGCCGGCCGCGTTCAGCTTCAGGGGCTCGAAGGTATCTGGACCCAGCAGGAAGACCTGATGCGGCCCCGCAACAACGACACCGCCGAAAGCGTAGTCGAGCGGCTGGGGTATGCGTACGACAGCAGCCCGTTCAACCGTCGGGTGGTCAAGCGCCTGGCGCAACAGTTGGAGCTTATGGGCGAAGCGCACGACGCACGTGACATGTTCGCCTGGGCCGAGCGTCTGGACGCGGTATCGACTCAAGGCAATGACGAGGTGTTCGGTGCCATGCGCTCCGGTCGCCTGCTCAAGTGGCTGGCGGCACGCACCCCGGACGCTGACGAAGTCGCCGCGACGTCGCGTTATCTGGCCGCCCACAACGGTGGTCCGCAGTTTGGCATTCTGGTGCTGGACCTGGACAACGACGCGGCCAGGCTACAGACCACCCTCGACAGTCTGCTGGAAGGTCACAGCCACGCGTTCAAGATCGTGGTGTTCACTACCGGCGAGGCGCTGGCGGCGACGACAGTGCACAACACTCTGCACTTTGTTTGCGTGACCCAGGCCAACTATGTCGACAAACTCAATCAGATCGCGCGTCAGTCGCCGTGCGACTGGTTGCTGCTGACTGAGGCGGGCGACGAGTTCACCGCCGGTGGCCTGTTGCGCGCCGGTCTGGAACTGCAAGCCGCCCCCGAATGCCGGGCGGTGGCCACCGATGAGATTCAGCGTGACGCCAATGGCGCATTGGTCGATGTATTCCGTCCAGGCTTCAACCTCGACCTGCTGCAAAGCCTGCCGGCGCTGATGGCGCGGCACTGGCTGATCCGCAAGGATGTGCTATTGGAGGCGGGCGGTTACAAGGCCGACTTCAGCAAGGCACTGGAATTCGACTTGCTGCTGCGCATCATCGAGGAGGGTGGCATGGCCTGGCTGGCCCACCTGGACGAGCCGTTGTTGATCGCCCGGGCGCCAGTGCCGCAAGACAATGCCCACGAACGTCAGGCGTTGATTCGTCACCTCGCGACTCGCGGATACAAGGCGCAAATCAGCTCAACCGAACCGGGTACCTATCACATCGATTACCGCCACCCCGAGCGTCCGTTGGTGTCGATCATCGTTCACAGCCAGGACAACCTGCAGGAGTTGCAGCGTTGCCTGACCGGCATTCTGCAGAGAACCCGCTACACCCGTTATGAAGTACTGATCGCCGACAACGCGAGCCAGTCGCCCGAGGTCACGCAGTGGCTGGCCGGCCTTGGACAACCGGGTGACAAGGTCCGTGTTCTGCGGGCCGAAGAGCGACTCAGTGTGTCGGCTTTGTACAATCTGGCCGGTCAGCAGGCTCAGGGTGAATACCTGGTGCTGCTGGCGGCGGACAGTGAAGTGGTCAACCCGAACTGGCTCGAATCCCTGCTCAACCAGGCCCAGCGTCCAGAGGTTGGCGTGGTCGGCGCCAAGCTGCTCGACCGCGACGGCAAAGTGACTCAGGCCGGGTTGATTCTGGGCATGAACGACAGTGTCGGTTCTGCCTTCGTCGGTGAGTCGAAGGATGCCAAGGGCTACCTGAATCGCCTGGTACTGGAACAGAACTATTCGGCCGTCTCGGCAGTGTGCCTGATGATCCGCAAAGCACTGTTCGACGAAGTCGCAGGGCTGGACGAAAGCGCATTCGCCGAAGCCTTCGGTGATGTCGACCTGTGCCTGAAAGCGGGCCAGGCCGGCTATCTGGTGGTGTGGACTCCGCAAGTGCAGGTCATCCACCCAGGCAACCTGCCCGACGCACCGCAGGCCCTCGAAGCCTTGCGCGAAAAGTGGGCCGGGCCGTTCCAGCACGATCTGGCCTACAACAAGAACCTCGCCCTGACCGGCAAGGGGTTCACCCTTGGCAGCGCTTGCGGTGTGGATTGGGCGCGGTTGCTGGTTTAAGTCTGGCGCACAGGTAAAAGGATTCACGGCATGTTCAACGGTAAATCGATTTTCATCTCCGGCGGCACCGGTTCGTTCGGCCGCAATTTTATCCGCCGGCTGCTTGAGCAGTACCAGCCCAAGCGCGTGGTGGTGTTCTCGCGCGACGAACTCAAGCAGTACGAGATGCAGCAGACCTTCAATGCACCCTGCATGCGTTATTTTCTGGGTGACGTGCGCGATGCCGAGCGTTTGCGCCAGGCCATGCGCGGCATCGATTACGTGGTGCACGCAGCGGCCCTCAAGCAAGTGCCGGCGGCCGAGTACAACCCCACCGAATGCATCCGCACCAACGTCAACGGCGCGGAAAACATCATCGCTGCGGCCATCGACAATGGTGTGAAAAAAGTCATTGCCTTGTCCACGGACAAGGCCGCGAGCCCGATCAACCTGTATGGCGCGACCAAGCTGCTGTCGGACAAATTGTTCGTCGCGGCGAACAATATCGCCGGCGATCAGCAAACCCGCTTTGCCGTGGTGCGCTACGGCAACGTTGCCGGTTCCCGCGGGTCTGTCGTGCCGTTTTTCAGCAAGTTGATTGCCGAGGGCGCGCGGCAGCTGCCGATCACCGACGAGCGCATGACCCGCTTCTGGATCACTCTGGATCATGGCGTGCAGTTCGTGCTCGACAGCTTTGCCCGTATGCACGGTGGTGAAGTCTTCGTACCGAAGATCCCGTCGATTCGTATTGTCGATCTGGCAAGTGGCATGGCCGGACATCTGTCGCATAAAAACGTCGGGATCCGTCCGGGTGAAAAGCTCCACGAACTGATGGTGCCCCTCGACGATGCGCGCATGACCCTGGAGTTTGCCGATCACTACACCATTCAGCCGTCGATTCGCTTTACCAGTGTCGATGTCGACTTCTCTGTGGATGGTCTGGGCGAGCGGGGCAAGTCGGTGAATGAAGACTTCGAGTACCGCTCCGACACCAATCCGCAATTCCTCTCGGTCGGGCAGATCGCCGAGCTGCACGCTGAGCTGTCGGCATGATCCCGTACGGTCGGCAAAGCCTGGATCAGGCGGATATCGATGCGGTGGTTGCCGTGTTGCAGTCCGACTGGTTGACCCAGGGCCCGACCATCGAGCGTTTTGAGCAGGCAATGGCTAAACGTTGCGAGGCCGGTTTTGCGGTGGCAGTCTGCAACGCCACCGCGGCCTTGCACATCGCCTGCCTGGCAGCCGGGCTCGGACCGGGTGACCGACTCTGGACCACCCCGAATACTTTCCTGGCGTCGGCCAACTGCGGACGTTACTGCGGCGCCGAAGTGGATTTCGTCGATATCGATCCGCTGACCTGGAACCTCGATGCCAACGCGCTGGCGATCAAGCTCCAGGCGGCGGAGCGCAGCGACACGTTGCCAAAAGTGCTGGTGGCGGTGGCCTTCTCCGGGCAGAGCTGTGACCTGCAGGCCATCGGCAAACTCGCCGGGCAGTATGGCTTCACGGTGATCGAAGATGCCTCTCACGCGGTCGGCGCTTCTTATGGCGGGCGCCCGGTGGGGTGCGGTGAATACGCGGCAATGACGGTGTTCAGTTTTCATCCGGTGAAAATCATCACCAGTGCCGAAGGCGGGATGGTGCTGACCAATCGCCCGGAATTGGCTGAACGTTTACAGCGTTTGCGCAGCCACGGCATGACTCGCGACCCTGCGCAGATGACTGAGCCGAGCCACGGCCCCTGGTACTACCAGCAGATCGAGCTGGGTTTCAACTACCGGATTACTGACCTTCAGGCCGCGCTGGGGCTTTCGCAACTGGATAAGCTTGAAGGCTTTATCGCGCGGCGTCGTGAGCTGGCCGCCCGCTATGATCGGTTACTGGCAGATCTGCCGTTGACCCTGCCAAGTGCTCAATCCGGTGCAGTGTCAGCCTGGCATCTGTACGTGGTACGCCTGCAGCTCGAGCGGATCAAACTCAGTCATCGAGAGGTCTTCGAGGCGCTGCGCGCGTCCGGGGTCGGGGTTAATCTGCACTATATTCCGGTACACCTGCAGCCGTATTACCGCGAGCAGGGTTTCACCGAAGGCGACTTCCCTGAAGCGCAGCGCTACTACGCGCAAGCCATCAGCTTGCCGATGTTTCCAATCCTGAGTGATGAGCAACAGGATTATGTGGTCGAGCAGTTGCGGCGCTTGGTCGGCTGAACAGCTGCCCATTGGCCTTTGATAAGAGTGATTTATGCGTGAAGCAAGTGAGCAGGAAATTTTCTGGCAAGGTGACTTCGGCGACGACTATGTGGCTCGCAATCAGGGCCATCAGCTAGTCGCGGCCAATCTGGCGCTGTTTTCCAAGGCGTTGGCGCGCACCTCCCGAATCGACAGCCTGATCGAATTGGGGACCAATACCGGGAACAATCTGCAAGCGCTGCATCAGTTGCTTGCGGGGTGTGCCTTGCACGGTGTCGAGATCAACGCGAAGGCTTACGCCCAAGCCCGAGCCTTGGGTATTGCCGATATCTGGCACGGGTCGTTGTTCGATTATCCCAGTGACCGGACCTTCCAGTTGACCTTGAGCAAAGGGGTGCTGATCCACCTGGCGCCCGAGCTGTTGCCTGCCGCCTACGCACAGCTCTATGAGTTGAGTGAGCGCTATATTCTGATTTGTGAGTATTACAACCCTGCACCGGTCGAGGTGCCGTATCGCGGCAACAGCGGCAAGTTGTTCAAGCGCGATTTCGCCGGCGAAATGCTCGATCGCTACACTGATCTGCAATTGCTCGACTATGGCTTTGGATACCATCGTGATCCTCAGTTTCCCGTCGACGATATCACCTGGTTTCTGCTGGAAAAACGCACGTGAACAGCGTCGCAATCATCCCCGCCCGCGGGGGCAGCAAGCGCATCCCGCGCAAGAACCTCAAGCTGTTCGACGGCGAACCGATGATTGCCCACTCGATACGTACCGCGCTGAACTCAGGCTTGTTCGATCAGGTGCTGGTCAGCACTGATGACGAAGAAATTGCTGAGCTGGCCCGCGCCCGTGGAGCAACAGTGCCGTTCATGCGCCCGGCGGAGCTGGCAGATGATTTCACCGGAACCGCAGCCGTGATCGCTCATGCCTTGAATACACTGCATGAGCAGGGACAGCACTACGAGTACGCCTGCTGCATTTACGCGACCGCTCCGTTGCTGCAAACGCGGTATTTGCATCAGGGCCTGGACGTGTTGGAGCAGCATCCAGAGAAATCCTTTGCCTTCTCGTTGTGCAGTTTTGGCTTCCCCATTCAACGTGCGTTGACCATCGATGCGCAAGGCACTCTGGCTTCGCTCTATCCGGAGTTTCGCGACACCCGCTCCCAGGATTTGCCCGCCGCCTATCAGGATGCCGGGCAGTTTTACTGGGGGCGAGCCGAGGCCTGGTTACGCGGGGACAGGCTGTTCTCTGAAAAGAGCCTGCCAGTCATTTTGCCTCGGCATCTGGTGCAAGACATCGACACCGAAGAGGACTGGAAGCGCGCCGAATACCTGTACGCCGCGTTGAAGGCCGGTGGAGAGCTTTCGTGAGAGTCCTGATCCGTGCCGACGCTTCGCTGGCGATTGGCAGTGGTCATGTGGCGCGATGCCTGACGCTGGCAAACGTGCTTCGTCAGCAGGGTGTGCAGGTGGCGTTCGCCTGTCGTCGGCTGCCGGGCAATCGCCTGGAGAGTCTGCAAACCCAGGGTTTCGAGACTTTCGCGTTGCCTGATGAGTATCCGCAGGAACATCCCGAGCAGGGCATTGAGGCGTTGTTGCCCTGGCAGGCCGAGATTGTTGAACTCCAGAACGTTTTAAAGACCACGCAACCCTTCGACTGGATCATCGTCGACCATTACGGCCTCGATCATCGTTGGCAGACGGCGGCCCGACAGTGGGCGCAGCGGATTGCGGTGATCGACGATCTGGCCAACCGGCAGCACGATGCCGATCTGCTACTGGACCAGAATCTGACGGCGACCGCGCACGTCTATGGGCCATTGACCGATCCCGGGTGCCAACAGTTGCTCGGCCCGCGCTTCGCCTTGTTGCGCGACGAGTTCCGTCGCGAGCCGATTGCGATCAAGGATCAGGCACGTCGGGTACTGGTGAATTTCGGCGGCTTTGACGCTGTGGGTGAGACCTGGAAAGCAATGTTGGCAATGGCTGACTTTGGTGAATTGGACGTTGATTTCGTGGCGGGCGTCGACAATCCGGCCTGGACGCAAATGCAGGTGCTGGCTGCCAGCCGTCCCCATTGGCGGCTGCACAGCCATGTCAGCGATTTTGCCCGGTTGATGGCCGAGGCCGATCTGTTTGTCGGCGCGGGCGGCGGTACCAGTTGGGAGCGCGCGGCCATGGGGCTGCCAACGATTTGCATTGCGGTGGCCGCCAATCAGCAACTGAACGCCGAACGCCTGGCGAGCGCCGGCGCCCATGTATATCTAGGGGCCAGCGCCCAGGTCAGTATTGAGCAGCTGCGCCAGGCCATTGGTTTTTTGCTGGGTAATGCTGGTTTGCGGCAAAGTCTGGCGCAGCGCTCCCGACAGTTGGTCGATGGGTTGGGTGCGCGGCGTGTGGCTGTCGCGTTGTCTGGAGTTGTCCTGCAATTACGCCGGGCCACGCTTGAGGATGCGCGACTGCTGTTTGATGGCCGCAATGCCGAGGCGGTCCGCCGTTGGGCCGTGCAGTCCGAAGAAGTAAGCTGGAAGAACCATCAGGCCTGGCTCGCGGCCAGTCTATGCAACCCTCAGCGCTTGCTGTTGATCGCTTGCGCCGCTGACGGCCCTGTCGGGGTGCTGCGCTATGACCGCGTCAAGGCTCAGGCCGAGGTGTCGATTTATCTGTTGGAGGGGCGTTCAGGGTTGGGTTGGGGCAGGGCGTTGCTGGCGCGAGGGGAAGCGTTTGTTGCAGCGCTATGGCCTGATCTACACCTCATCACGGCTCAAGTGCTTGCCGGCAATCAAGTGTCGTCTGGTTTGTTTCGCCGCGCCGGCTACCAGCAAAATGCCTGTGAATTCAGGCGGGTGTTAAAGGATCATCCTAATGACTAGTTTCAAGATCGGTTCGCGTTCGATCGGTGCCGATGCGCCGCCATTTATCATCGCCGAGATGAGCGGCAACCATAACCAGTCGCTGGAACTTGCGTTGCAGATCGTCGAGGCGGCAGCGAAGGCCGGTGCCCATGCCTTGAAGCTGCAAACCTATACCGCCGATACCATGACCCTGGACCTGGATCATGGTGAGTTCTTCATCAAGGATCCCAACAGCCTCTGGGCCGGCTCGTCGCTGTACGCATTGTATGAAAAGGCCCATACGCCATGGGAATGGCATGCGCCGATTTTTGCCCGAGCCAAAGAGCTGGGCATGCTGGCATTCTCGACGCCCTTCGATGAGAGCTCGGTGGATTTCCTCGAAAGCCTGGACGTGCCGGCGTACAAAATCGCCAGTTTCGAAAACACCGATTTACCGTTGATTCGACGGGTCGCCGCCACCGGTAAACCGTTGATCATCTCCACCGGCATGGCCAGCATCGCCGAACTGGACGAGACCGTCCGCGCAGCCCGTACCGCTGGCTGCACAGATCTGGTGTTGCTCAAGTGCACCAGCACCTACCCGGCCTCCCCGGAAAACAGCAATGTGCGCACCATCCCTCATTTGCGGGAGCTGTTTGGCTGTGAGGTGGGGTTGTCCGATCACTCCATGGGTGTTGGTGTTTCAGTGGCGGCGGTGGCGCTCGGGGCGACGGTGGTGGAAAAACACTTCACCCTGGACCGTAGCGCTGGCGGTGTGGATGCGAGCTTTTCTCTGGAACCGGCCGAGTTGGCCAGCCTGGTAATCGAAACCGAACGCGCCTGGCAGGCCATGGGCCAAGTGCGTTATGGCGTGAGCGAGGCGGAGCGGAAATCGCTGGTTTATCGCCGCTCACTCTACGTGACACGGGATATGGCGGCCGGTGAAGTCTTCAATTCGGGCAACGTGCGGGCCATCCGTCCGGGCCTCGGACTGCCCCCCAAGCACATTGATGCGATACTCGGTCGACACGCTCGAAACCCTCTGAAACGTGGTACGCCACTGGATTGGTCGTTGGTCGAGTAGCAGCTTGTGTGGTTGATTCGGCAAAATAGCGTGACCTGCGAGTCATAACGCGCATCTTCACTGTATTGTATTGTATTGACCGGGAATATGGCGCCTGGCCCCTGGCTGGCCCAGTGATGGCCTTTTGTTTTTCCCGCTGGCGCCCTCTTGGGGTGATGTAAAATCTCTGTTTGTCGGCGCCCCTCGATTCCTGCGAGCGGTGGTATTCAGCTGTTTATTATTGGGAAGCCGTAATGATTGGCATAAAGAGCATTGCGAGCTACGTACCCGTAGCCGGCGTAGACAATTACGCGCAAGGTGCAAAATTCGACAAGGATGAAGAGTTCATTCTGGGTAAAATCGGTTCCGCTTTCCTGCCGCGCAAACACGCCGGGCAGGAAACCTCGGACCTGTGCGTCGAAGCAGTCAATGCACTGTTCGCCAACAATCCCGAGCTCAAGCGCGAATCGATCGATGCGTTGATCGTCGTCACCCAGAACGGCGACGAAGAGGGCCTGCCGCACACCGCAGCCATCGTTCAGGACAAACTTGGTCTGCCGACTACCGTGGCCGCCTTTGATATTTCCCTGGGTTGCTCGGGCTATGTCTATGGCATCTACGCAATCAAAGGCTTCATGGAAGCTGCGGGCCTGAAGAATGGCCTGCTGGTGACCGCTGATCCGTATTCAAAAATCGTCGACCCGGAAGACCGCAATACCACCATGCTTTTTGGTGATGCTGCGACGGCTACCTGGATGGGCGAAGACGCGCCGTGGCAACTGGGTAAAGCCAAGTTCGGCACCGATGGCTCTGGCGCGCCGCACTTGAAAGTCACCGATGGCGTGTTCTTCATGAATGGTCGTCAGGTGTTCAACTTCGCCTTGTTGAAGGTTCCGGCGCATTTGCATGAGCTGCTTGACGATTCCGGCCTGCAGGCCAGCGATATCGATGCGTTCTGCATTCACCAGGGTAGCGCGGCAATCGTCGATGCGGTGGCGCGACGCTTCGAAGGCGAACCGGAAAAGTTCATCAAGGACATGGTCGAGACCGGGAATACGGTGTCATCGAGCATTCCACTGCTGCTGGAAAAGCACGTGCTCGACAGCTCCTGGAAGCGTGTCGCGCTAAGCGGTTTCGGCGTTGGCCTGTCTTGGGGCTCTGCGATTATCTATCGCCCTTGAACTAAAGTCCCCGGCAGCAAAAATAGCGCTCCAAGGTGTAACCTTGAGCGCTATTTTTTTGCATGAATGATGAGCGAGGCAGCATGAGCGAGAGCTTTGAGCACAATGCCCAGGTAATACAGAACCGTTGGCCGGCGCTGCTCGCCCGTCTGTTGGATGAAGACAGTCAGGCCTTGCAGGCCGATTTGGTGGAGGGCCTGGGTTCGACCCTGAGCATTGCCGGCATTCAGCTCACCAGTCGCCATGATCGTACCCGCGAGGCTCGCTTACAGGCCGACAGTCTGCCTCCCGAGAGCCCGGTGCTGCATGTCTATGGCACGGGGCTGGGCGACCTGCAGCACGTGTTGCTGGAGCGGCCGATGCTTCAACGTCTATATGTTCATATCCTCAACGGCGCGATTTTCGCGCTGGTACTGCAGTTGCTCGACCAGCGGCAATGGCTCAACGATCCGCGCGTCGAGCTGATGTATGCAGGTGACTTGTCAGACATTCGGTTGCCATTTTTTGTGCTGCCCTCCGAGATGGTGCTGGCGGATGACTTCAATGCCAGGATCCGGGATCGATTAGTCAGCGAAGTGCATTTGAGCTTCAACAATCGCGAGTTCGATCCGCAGTCCCCGCAGATCATCCAGCGCCTGCAGGACAGTCTTGAACTGGTGCGCAGCGATCGTGATGTTGCCGAGCTATTTGGCTCGCGGGCGGGTCAGGAAATCTACGTGATTGCTACCGGGCCGAGCCTGGAGCAGCACTTTGACAAACTACGGACTATTCGCGCCCAGGCGCAGCGCCCCTTGTTCATCAGTGTCGATACGGCCTACCGGCCGTTGATTGAACACGGCATCAAGCCAGATCTGGTGGTGAGCGTCGACCAGCGGATCAGCGCCCGACACTTGCCGCCTGAAGACTCCGACAACATACCTCTGGTGTATCTGCCGATGAGTGATCCACAGGTGATGTCTGCCTGGAAAGGAGTGCGCTACGCGGCCTACTCTGCCAGCCCGATCTATGCCGCGGTGCGCAAGCAAATCGCTAAAGCCGAACTCTACGTCGGCGGCAGTGTGATTCATCCGGCGGTAGATCTGGCGGTGAAGATGGGGGCGGCGCAGATCACCGTATTCGGAGCCGACTTTGCCTTCCCGATGAACAAGACCCACGCCGGCTGGAATGATGGTGAGCTGGGGCCGGGCGTTGATCTGGCCAGGCACTGGGTGCTCGATGGTCATGGGCAGCGAGTCAAGACGCAATTGAATTTCCGCCGCTACCTGAATGAGCTGGAGCGTTACATCGCCAGGCATCCACAGGTGCGTTTCTTCAATAGCAGTCGGGCGGGCGCGATGATTGCAGGCACGGCGTTCAATCAGGAGTTCGTGCAATGAACCGGATTGCGCAGTGTGTTATCGACAGTCGGCAGTGTGCCGGGCTGTTCCGCCTGGGACGCGATGTCGAGGCGGCATTGAATATGGTCGAGGTGTTTGACGAGGCGCAGAGCCTGTTCAGCCGAGCCTCGCCGGATATCCAGCAGCAGTGGGCGCAACTCCTGATGCGCATACTGGCCTGTCAGCAGGCCCAGGATTGGTCAGGGCTTGCTGATTACATGGAGTATGAACTGGTCGAGCTGCTGGATTCCGGCCTGAGTTATTCCTGAAAAATCCTGTTCCGGTAAAAAGCGTCCTGCTCTCCTCATTGCCGGCAATTCTCTGACGTCATTTTTCTTTTGCATACCCTCCCAAACCTTTGTTTTGTGGGGGGGTGGCAGTGTGATGGCAATTTTTTTTAAAAAAGCCCTAAAGCAACCTGCTATCGCGACGATAACTATTACGAAGGTTCTCTAGGCCACACCCGGCGGTTGCCAGGGCCGGAAGCCGCTGTACCCATCCAATGAGGAACTCACCATGTCTTTAGGCGTAAACACTAACGTTGCTTCCCTGTCTGTTCAAAAGAACCTGAACAATGCCGCGAACGCTCTGTCTCAATCGATGACACGCCTGTCTTCCGGCCTGAAAATCAACAGCGCCAAAGACGACGCTGCCGGCCTGCAGATCGCTACCCGTATGAGCAGCCAGATCCGCGGTCAGACCGTAGCGATCAAAAACGCCAACGACGGTATTTCGATGGCTCAGACTGCTGAAGGCGCTCTGCAAGAGACCACCAACATTCTGCAACGTATGCGTGAACTGGCTGTTCAGGCCCGTAACGGCACTAACGGCACCGCTGACCAGACTGCGACCAACGCAGAATTCACGCAGATGTCCGACGAGCTGACTCGTATTTCGCAAAGCACCAACCTGAACGGCAAAAACCTGCTGGACGGTTCCGCTGGTAGCATGACCCTGCAAGTGGGTTCCAACACCGGTACCGCCAACCAGATCACCCTGACCCTGAGCAGCAAGTTCGACGCCGTCAGCCTCTCCGTAGGTAGCGGTACTACTGTACTGACCGGTGCCACCAGCGCCGCAGCGGGTTCCGCCATCGACGGCGCAATCACTGCAATCGACGCTGCAATCGCCTCCGTAGGTGCCACTCGTGCAGCCCTGGGTGCTTCGCAAAACCGTCTGACCAGCACTATCTCCAACCTGCAGAACGTTAACGAAAACGCCACCGCTGCACTGGGTCGCGTACAAGATACCGACTTCGCTGCGGAAACTGCTCAACTGACCAAGAACCAAACTCTGCAATCGGCTTCCACCGCTATTCTGGCGCAAGCCAACCAGCTGCCAAACGCCGTACTGAAACTGCTTCAGTAATTTCGCAGTGAGTTTTGGCGGGGGAGTGCGCTGGTCGTGCTCTTCCGCTTTTTTACTTTAGGAGGTGATGGACATGGATATGAGCGTAAAGCTGAACTTGTCTTACCCGGCGGTTAAACCGGTGGGCAGCACGACCGATAAACCGGCTGGGGCGCCTGGGGTCGACAGCGTACAGGCTGTGGCTGGTAGTAAAGATTCTGATTCGGAGAAGTTGAAAACCGCCGTGCAGGAAATCGAAAAGTTCGTGCAGTCGATCAAGCGCAACCTGGAGTTTTCAATCGATGAAGCCTCCGGCAAGGTCGTTGTAAAAGTGATTGCTACTGCAACGGGGGAAGTGGTGCGACAGATCCCTTCCGAAGAGGCGTTGAAGCTGGCGGACAGTTTGAATACGGCGAGTAATGTGTTGTTCGACGCGAAAGCCTGACAACTGGCATGAATAGTGTCTTTACATTCTTTTGATGGCGATTGTGGTCAAAAGGCTGGCAACAGACTGAAAGGGAGATGTACATGGCAAGTCCAATTACAACGTCTACAGGCCTTGGCTCTGGTCTTGACATCAATTCGATCGTTACTGCATTGGTCAATGCCGACAAGGCGGCCAAGCAGGCGCAGATCAACACTCAAACCACGCTCACCACGTCGAAGATTTCCGGTGTTGGCTCGCTGAAAAGCGCCCTGGCTGCTTATCAGGCCGCCATGGACAAGCTCAACAGTGCTACAAGTCCGGCTTTTGCGGGCTTTTCGGCGACTTCGTCGACGCCGGCAACGCTCACGGCTACCACTGACAATACTGCAGTCAACGGTAGCTATAACGTTGTTGTCAATAATCTGGCCACCGGTTCGAAAGTCGCCAGTGCTTCCTTTGCTGGCGGTGCTACCAGTGCCATTCCGACTGGTACCTTGCAAATCAGTCAAAATGGCACTGCCTACAACGTCAGTATTCCGTCCGGTGCGACCTTGCAGTCAACCCGTGATGCGATCAACAGCACGCTGAAAACCCAGGGCATCACGGCCAACATCGTCACCGACAGCAATGGTTCGCGCCTGGTGATCGGGTCGACCACCACAGGCAAGGGCTCGGATCTTACGGTCAGCGGCATTGCCGGTCTGGCAATCGACGGCACGAAGCTGGCGGACACCACTAATACCGCAAGTGCCGGGACTATCGGCGCGTTTGCCAGCGACGCGAGTCTCACAATCGACGGTCTGGCAGTGACCAGCAAGAGCAATACTGTCAATCAGGCGGTGGGTGGCCTGAGCATGACGCTGGTTGCACCGGGTTCCTCGACGGTGACAGTGGCAACCAATACCACGGGTTTGCAGACCTCGATCCAGTCGTTTGTCGATGCCTATAACACGCTGGTGAAGACTGTAACCTCCCTGACCCAGGCCACTGCAGATGCGAATGGCAAGCTGACCGTCTCTGCTGCGATGACCGGTGACTCCCTGCCGCGTTCGCTCATTGCCGATGTGCGTAACGTGTTGGTCACTCCCGGGGCGGGGGGGCAGTTATCGGTGCTGTCGCAATTGGGTATCACCACTGATCAAAAGGCCGGCACGCTGAATTTCGACACGACCAAGTTCACCAAGGCGATGACCGATAAGGCGCTGGGTGGTCAGGTCCAGACGCTGTTTACCGGTACCAACAGTACCAATGGTCTGCTGGCCCGGATGGGGGCGGCGATCAAGCCCTACTCGCAGACCGGCGGCCTTCTTGATCAGCGCAACAGCAGTCTGGGCAAGCAGAAAAGCGATCTGACCAATCAGCAGGCGGCACTGGATCTGCGGGTCACCAGTCTGACGACCACTCTGACCGCCAAGTACAACGCCATGGACTTGCTGGTTGGGCAGATGAAGGCGACGGCGACCAATATTTCGTCGTTCTTCACATCCCTTAATGCGCAGAAATCCTCTGGCTAGTCATGAACTGGTGCCAAAAAACCCGGCTGCGTTTTTAGCGCGCCGGGTTTTTGCCTTTCGATCTAAAGTTTTTTGACTCGTAGACGATACATTGGTTATACGAGCCCTTGAGTTGTGATGAGGTAGAACATGAATCCGATGTTAGCCCTTCGGCAATATCAGAAGGTTGGAGCGCAAGCCCAGACCTCCGAAGCCAGCCCGCACCGCTTGGTGCAGATGCTGATGGAGGGCGGGCTGGATCGTATTGCTCAGGCCAAAGGCGCCATGGAGCGCAAGGATATTCCGGGTAAAGGTGTGTTGATCAGCAAGGCCATCGGGATCATCGGTGGCTTGCGTGAGGGGCTGGATCTCGAGACTTCGGCCGATTCATTGGGGGACCTGGATAATCTCTATGTCTACATGATGAAGCGTCTCGCTGAGGCCAATATCAACGGCGATCCAAAGATTCTCGACGAGGTCGCCGGCTTGCTTCGCACCGTTAAAGAAGGCTGGGATGCCATTGCTGTGCCTGGTCCGCAGTTCTAGGGAGATCACCATGAGTCTTGTACTGCAGCGTATCGAAGAAACCCGTGAGGCCCTTGTAGGGGCATTGGCCGAGCGTGACTGGGAGGCCATCGGCCAGTTGGACCTGGCATGCCGTGCCTGCATGGAAGATGTGCTGAGTGAGGCTTCGCTGGACGAGATGGCGCTGCGTAATAATCTGGAAGAGTTGCTAGGGGTTTACCGGCAATTGCTGGAAACCGCGATGGGCGAGCGTCAGGCGATAGTTGACGAGATGTCGCAGATCCATCAAGCACAGAGCGCGGCAAAGGTTTACCATCTATTCGGTTAATACTCAGTTAATCCGAACGTAGTGCGTCATAAATTTGACTGTGCACGCTTTTTTGACTTAACTAGTGGCTGATTTCAGAATTCAGGCGTCTATCTGGCAGAAAGTGCCTACAAGCGTCTAGCTTGCCCCTCATGTTGGGCATTGAGTTGACTAGGGAAGTTGCTATTGCATGTGGCGTGAAACCAAAATTCTGCTTATTGATGACGATAGCGTCCGTCGCCGCGACCTTGCGGTGATTTTAAATTTTCTTGGCGAAGAAAATTTACCCTGTGGTAGCCATGATTGGCAGCAGGCTGTCGGCTCTTTGTCATCCAGTCGTGAAGTAATCTGTGTCTTGATCGGGACCGTAAATGCTCCTGGCGCGGTTTTGGGTTTGTTAAAGACACTCTCAATGTGGGATGAGTTCCTTCCGGTTTTGTTAATGGGCGATATTTCTTCCATTGACCTGCCTGAAGACCAGCGCCGCCGAGTGCTTTCCACGCTGGAAATGCCTCCCAGCTACAGCAAATTGCTGGACTCCCTGCACCGTGCCCAGGTCTATCGCGAGATGTACGACCAGGCCCGCGAGCGCGGTCGTCATCGCGAACCCAATCTCTTTCGCAGTCTTGTTGGCACCAGTCGGGCGATTCAGCATGTCCGCCAGATGATGCAGCAAGTGGCCGACACCGATGCCAGCGTGCTGATCCTTGGCGAATCCGGCACCGGCAAGGAAGTGGTGGCGCGCAATCTGCACTACCACTCCAAGCGTCGTGACGGGCCGTTCGTGCCGGTCAACTGTGGTGCGATCCCGGCCGAGTTGCTGGAAAGCGAATTGTTTGGCCACGAGAAGGGCGCTTTCACTGGAGCGATCACCAGTCGTGCCGGACGTTTTGAACTGGCTAACGGCGGTACGCTGTTCCTCGACGAAATCGGTGACATGCCGTTGCCTATGCAGGTCAAGCTGCTGCGTGTGTTGCAGGAGCGGACCTTCGAGCGTGTCGGCAGCAACAAGACCCAAAGCGTCGATGTGCGAATCATTGCGGCGACCCACAAGAACCTCGAAAGCATGATCGAGGTTGGCAGTTTCCGCGAAGACCTGTACTACCGCCTGAACGTATTCCCGATCGAAATGGCACCGCTGCGCGAGCGCGTCGAAGACATTCCGTTGCTGATGAACGAGTTGATCTCGCGCATGGAGCACGAGAAGCGCGGTTCGATCCGCTTCAACTCGGCGGCGATCATGTCGCTGTGCCGTCACGGTTGGCCGGGCAACGTTCGTGAGCTGGCCAACCTGGTGGAGCGCATGGCGATCATGCATCCGTACGGGGTCATCGGTGTGGTCGAGCTGCCGAAGAAATTCCGTTACGTGGACGATGAAGACGAGCAAATGGTCGACAGTCTGCGCAGCGATCTGGAGGAGCGGGTGGCCATTAATGGGCATGCCCCGGACTTCGCGGCCACTGCGATGCTTCCGCCGGAAGGTCTGGACTTGAAGGACTACCTTGGTGGTCTGGAACAAGGCTTGATTCAGCAGGCGCTGGATGATGCCAATGGCATCGTGGCGCGGGCTGCCGAGCGTTTGCGCATTCGTCGTACCACCTTGGTGGAGAAGATGCGTAAGTACGGTATGAGCCGTCGTGATGGCGATGAACAGGCGGATGATTGACGCCTGTTTTTTAACGTGCTGAAAAGCACGTACCCCGCCTCGACAGTAACTGTTCGTCTTTGACGGCATCTCTTGCCGTCATACGGCGTTGCCGCTCCTCGCCATGGCGGGCTATGACTCGTCGCGGCGCCTTGTCTGGCGGCAAGAGCCGCTCGTCAAAAACTGAACGTATTGCCGAGGCGGGGCACGCATTATTTTTCGGCACGGGTATTGCTATAGCTCTCGCAACGTTCCGTTTAACTGACGGTCAGCCAAGCGAGAGAGCACGATGCCCCAAGCCGCCCAGATGTCTCCTGCCCCTGATGCGCAAGGGCAATCGTCGTCCGTAGAGCAGGCAAGCCGGCTTGGGCTTGAGCAGGCGTTTGCACTGTTCAATCAGATGTCGAGCCAACTTACCGACTCCTACAGCATGCTTGAAGCGCGAGTCACCGAACTCAAGGGTGAGCTGGCGGTGGTCAGTGCTCAGCGCATGGAAGAGCTGGCCGAAAAAGAGCGCTTGGCCAATCGACTGCAAAACCTCCTTGACCTGTTGCCCGGTGGCGTCATCGTCATCGATGCGCAAGGCATGGTCCGTGAAGCCAATCCGGCGGCGTGTGAATTGCTCGGCCTGCCGCTGGAGGGTGAGCTCTGGCGTCGGGTCATCGCGCGCTGCTTTGCGCCCCGCGAGGACGACGGTCATGAAATTTCCCTGAAAGATGGTCGACGGCTGTCGATTGCCACCCGGTCGCTGGATGCCGAGCCGGGTCAATTGGTGCTGCTCAACGATCTGACTGAAACCCGTCACCTGCAAGATCAACTTGCCCGCCATGAGCGCTTGTCGTCCCTGGGGCGGATGGTCGCTTCTTTGGCCCACCAGATTCGCACGCCGTTATCGGCGGCCTTGCTGTACGCCAGTCATCTGACCGAACAGGAACTGCCGGTAGCCACTCAGCAACGCTTTGCCGGACGGTTGAAAGAGCGCTTGCACGAGCTGGAGCATCAGGTGCGCGACATGCTGGTGTTCGCCCGTGGCGAGTTGCCGTTGACTGACCGTGTTACCCCTCAGGCATTGATGCAGTCGCTGCAAGCCGCAGCACTGACCCATGTTCAGGATTTACCGGTGCGCTGGCAGTGCGACAGTCATGCTGGCGAGCTGCTGTGCAACCGCGACACGCTGGTGGGGGCTGTGCTCAATCTGATTGAAAACGCCATTCAGGCCAGTGTCGGCAATGTCTGTTTGAAGGTGCATCTCTATACCCGTGAAAACACCTTGCGCTTGTGCGTCAGTGACAACGGCAGTGGTATCGATGCGGCCGTGCAGGCCAGATTGGGTGAGCCGTTTTTCACCACTAAAACCACTGGAACCGGCCTCGGCCTGACGGTGGTCAAAGCGGTGGCGCGTGCTCATCAGGGAGAATTTCTGTTGCGCTCACGGCCGGGCCGCGGCACCTGCGCGCTGGTGGTTTTGCCACTTTTTTCTTGTGAGCAGCCCAGTGTTCAAGGAGTGGAATGAGGCTCATGGCAGTCAAGGTTTTACTGGTCGAAGACGATCGTGCGCTGCGCGAGGCATTGACGGATACGCTGCTGCTGGCCGGGCATGACTACAAGGCTGTCGGCTCGGCAGAGGAGGCGCTGGAGGCGGTCGCCGCCGAAGCGTTCAGTCTGGTGGTCAGTGATGTGAACATGCCGGGGATGGACGGTCATCGGTTGCTCGGCCTGTTGCGTGCGCGTCAGCCGCAGTTGCCTGTCTTGTTGATGACGGCTCACGGTGCGGTCGAGCGGGCGGTGGACGCCATGCGCCAGGGGGCAGCCGATTATCTGGTCAAGCCGTTCGAGCCCAAGGCGTTGCTCGATCTGGTGGCGCGTCATGCCTTGGGTTGTCTGGAGGGGGCGCAGGATGAAGGCCCGGTGGCCTTCGAGCCAGCCAGTGCACAGTTGCTTGAGTTGGCGGCGCGGGTCGCCCGAAGTGATTCCACGGTGTTGATTTCTGGTGAGTCCGGTACGGGCAAGGAGGTGCTGGCACGTTACATTCATCAGCATTCTCATCGAGCGAGTCAGCCGTTTATCGCAATCAACTGTGCGGCGATTCCCGACAACATGCTCGAGGCCACCTTGTTCGGCCATGAGAAGGGCTCGTTCACGGGCGCCATTGCCGCTCAGGCCGGCAAATTCGAGCAGGCTGATGGCGGTACTATTCTGCTCGACGAAATCTCCGAAATGCCTTTAGGGCTACAGGCCAAGCTATTGCGTGTATTGCAGGAACGCGAGGTTGAGCGCGTTGGTGCGCGCAAACCGATCGCGCTGGATATTCGCGTGGTTGCGACCACCAATCGTGATCTGGCTGGCGAAGTGGCGGCGGGGCGGTTTCGTGAAGATCTCTACTATCGTCTGTCCGTGTTTCCGTTGGCCTGGCGTCCGTTACGCGAGCGCACCGCCGATATCCTGCCACTGGCCGAGCGTCTGCTGGCCAGGCACGTCAATAAAATGAAACACGCCGCCGCGCGGTTGTCGAGCGAGGCTCGGGCTTGCCTGGTCGGTTATCCGTGGCCGGGCAACGTACGTGAGTTGGATAACGCGATCCAGCGTGCGCTGATCCTGCAGCAAGGCGGATTGATTCAGCCTCAGGATTTTTGTCTGGCGGGACCTGTGGCCTGTGCGCCGCTTCGTGCATTGGCTGTGCCCAGCTCGCCGCAAGTGCGCGGCACGCCGGTAGATATGGAGCAGGGTGAGTCGGCGGGCGGGCTGGGGGATGATCTGCGTCGTCACGAGTTCCAGATGATCATCGATACCCTGCGTTCCGAGCGCGGTCGCCGCAAAGAAGCGGCCGAGCGCCTGGGCATCAGTCCACGGACGTTGCGCTACAAGCTGGCGCAAATGCGCGATGCCGGAATGGACGTTGAGGCTTACTTGTTCGCGACCTGATGAGTCGGCAAAGACCGGGAGCGGGTTTTGTTCATGGTTGCCATGGAGCTGGCACCCTTGTTGCTAACACCTGTCTATCCGCTGTGTGAGTGTCAAAAAATTGCGGGTCGTCAGAGAGAGTAGACCATGAGCCAGGGTATTGAATTTAATCGATTGATGTTGGATATGCGTTCCATGCAGATGGATGCCATGGCTCAACCTAAATCGGCTGTCGCAGTGCCGGAAATGGGCGGCAGCAGCTTTTCCGACATGCTTGGGCAGGCCGTCAACAAGGTCAACGACACTCAGCAGGCATCGAACCAATTGTCGAGTGCCTTCGAAATCGGCAAAAGCGGCGTCGACCTGACGGATGTGATGATTTCCTCGCAGAAGGCCAGCGTCTCTTTCCAGGCGTTGACACAAGTGCGTAACAAGCTGGTTCAGGCGTACCAAGACATCATGCAGATGCCAGTTTAAGGAAGAGATTGAGTCATGGCAGAAGCAGTCGCCGATAACGTTCCGGTCAAGGCCAGCCCAGCAGGCGGCAAGCCGCCGCTGTTCGGTTTGTCCTTTCTGGAAAACCTCTCCGAGATGACCATGCTGCGTCAGGTTGGCCTCATGGTTGGTCTGGCAGCGAGCGTGGCGATTGGGTTTGCCGTGGTGTTGTGGTCCCAGCAGCCCGATTATCGTCCGCTGTATGGCAGCCTTGCCGGTATGGACGCCAAGCAGGTCATGGACACTCTGGCCTCCGCAGACATTGCCTATACCGTTGAGCCTAATTCCGGTGCGTTGCTGGTCAAGGCTGATGATTTGCCACGGGCGCGACTCAAACTTGCCGCTGCCGGTGTGACTCCGCGCGACGGCAATATCGGTTTCGAAATCCTCGATAAGGACCAGGGCCTGGGTACCAGTCAGTTCATGGAGGCGACCCGTTATCGTCGCGGCCTTGAAGGGGAATTGGCGCGGACCATCTCCAGTCTGAATAACGTCAAGGGCGCGCGCGTGCACCTGGCGATTCCGAAAAGCTCGGTGTTTGTGCGCGACGAGCGCAAGCCAAGTGCTTCGGTACTGGTTGAACTGTATTCCGGCCGCTCGCTGGAGCCGGGTCAGGTTGTGGCGATTATCAATCTGGTGGCAACCAGTGTTCCCGAGCTGAGCAAGTCGCAGATCACGGTGGTCGATCAGAAGGGCACCCTGCTCTCCGACCAGGCGGAAAACTCCGAACTGACCATGGCCGGCAAGCAATTCGACTACAGCCGCCGCATGGAAAGCATGCTCACTCAGCGTGTGCACAACATTCTGCAGCCAGTACTGGGCAACGACCGCTATAAGGCCGAAGTGTCCGCTGACGTGGACTTCAGTGCCGTCGAGTCGACTTCCGAACAGTTCAACCCTGACCAGCCTGCATTGCGCAGCGAGCAGTCAGTCAACGAACAACGCTCCAGCAGTAATGGCCCGCAAGGTGTGCCGGGCGCCCTGAGCAACCAGCCTCCGTCCCCGGCCTCCGCGCCGCAAACCACGGCCGGCGCTGCGCCTGCTTCCGGTATGGTGCAGCCAGGGCAACCGTTGCTCGATGCCAACGGTCAGCAAATCATGGACCCGGCCACAGGTCAGCCAATGCTGGCGCCGTACCCGGCGGACAAGCGTCAACAATCCACCAAGAACTTCGAGCTTGATCGCTCCATCAGCCACACCAAGCAGCAGCAGGGACGTTTGAGTCGTCTGTCGGTTGCGGTGGTGGTCGATGATCAGGTCAAGGTCAATGCAGCCAACGGCGAAACCACCCGCGCGCCATGGAGCGCCGACGAATTGGCGCGCTTCACTCGCCTGGTGCAGGACGCCGTCGGTTTCGACGCCAGCCGTGGCGACAGTGTCAGCGTGATCAATGTGCCGTTCTCCGCCGAGCGCGGTGAAGTGATCGCCGAAATTCCGTTCTACTCGCAGCCATGGTTCTGGGACATCGTGAAACAGCTGCTCGGGGTATTGTTCATCCTGGTGCTGGTGTTCGGTGTGCTGCGTCCGGTGCTCAACAACATCACCGGCAAAGGCAAGCAGTTGGCGGGTATCGGTAGCGACGCCGAGCTGGGCGGCATGGGTGCTCTGGATGGCGAACTGAGCAACGACCGCGTCAGCCTTGGTGGCCCGCAAAGCATCTTGCTGCCTAGCCCGAGCGAAGGCTATGACGCACAGTTGAATGCAATCAAAAGTCTGGTGGCAGAAGACCCGGGTCGAGTGGCTCAGGTCGTGAAAGAGTGGATTAACGCAGATGAGTGATAACCGAGCTGCTACCGAAAAACTCACTCGAGTCGACAAAGCCGCGATTCTGCTGCTGTCCCTGGGTTCAACCGATGCCGCGCAAGTGTTGCGGCACATGGGGCCCAAGGAGGTTCAGCGTGTCGGCGTGGCCATGGCGCAAATGCGCAATGTGCACCGCGAGCAGGTCGAGCAGGTCATGAGCGAGTTCGTCAATATCGTCGGCGACCAGACCAGCCTCGGCGTCGGTTCCGATGACTATGTCCGCAAGATGCTCACTCAGGCCCTGGGCGAAGACAAGGCCAACGGCCTGATCGACCGGATCCTGCTGGGTGGCAACACCAGCGGCCTGGACAGTCTGAAGTGGATGGAGCCGCGGGCGGTGGCGGACGTGATCCGTTACGAGCACCCGCAGATCCAGGCCATCGTCGTCGCTTATCTGGACCCGGACCAGGCCGGTGAAGTGCTCGGGAATTTCGATCACAAGGTGCGGCTGGATATCATTCTGCGGGTTTCCTCGCTCAATACCGTGCAGCCGGCGGCGCTGAAAGAGCTCAACCAGATTCTCGAGAAACAGTTCTCCGGCAACTCCAATGCGGCTCGTACCACCCTGGGTGGTATCAAGCGTGCTGCCGACATCATGAACTTCCTCGACAGCTCGATCGAAGGTCAGTTGATGGACTCGATCCGCGAAGTCGACGAAGACCTGTCCGGTCAGATCGAAGACCTCATGTTTGTGTTCAACAACTTGTCCGACGTCGACGACCGCGGTATCCAGGCGCTGCTACGCGAGGTCTCATCCGACGTGCTGGTGCTGGCTCTCAAAGGCTCGGACGAAGGCGTCAAGGAAAAGATCTTCAAGAACATGTCCAAACGGGCGGCCGAACTGCTGCGTGACGACCTCGAGGCCAAGGGCCCGGTACGCGTCAGCGATGTGGAAACCGCTCAGAAAGAAATCCTCACCATTGCCCGCCGTATGGCCGAAGCCGGAGAAATTGTTCTCGGCGGGAAGGGCGGCGAAGAAATGATCTAAGGCAGGTCCATGTCTTCCAGAAATGATGAGTCCCCAAGCGACCTGATTCGCGCCCGGGATGTCGGCGGTTTCGACATCTGGTCGTTGCCCAGCTTCGACCCGCATCAGCCGGAGCCGGAACCTGAGCCGGAGCCTGTAGAAGAAACACCGGCCGAGATGGAAGAAGTGCCGCTGGAAGAAGTCCAGCCACTGACCCTCGAAGAGCTCGAAAGTATCCGCCAGGAGGCTTATAACGAAGGTTTCGCGACCGGTGAGAAAGAGGGCTTTCACAGCACTCAACTCAAGGTTCGCCAGGAAGCCGAGGTTGCCTTGAGTGCCAGGCTCGCCAGCCTCGAGCGGTTGATGGAAAACCTCTTCGAGCCGATTGCCGATCAGGATTCACAGATCGAGAAGTCGATGGTCGGGTTGGTCGAGCACATTACACGTCAGGTGATCCAGCGTGAGCTGGCTATCGACTCGACACAGATCGAACAGGTGATGCGCGAAGCGTTGAAGCTGCTACCGCTCGATGCCGAAAATGTCCGCCTTTTTATCAATCCGCAGGATTTCGACCAAGTCAAAGCCCTGCGCGAACGCCACGAAGAAAAATGGCGGATCGTCGAGGATGCGGCGTTGCAGGCCGGTGGTCTGCGGGTTGAAACCGCCCACAGCCGCATTGATGCGACCATCGAAACCCGTATCACCCAGGTCATGGCCAAGCTCTTCGACCAGTTGCACGAACAGGCCCTGCATCCAGCCAAACCTGACCTGAGTGTCGAGCTTGCTGCTGTTGAGAATCATCGCGTCGAACTGGATCGTGCGGATGCGTCTTGAGCGAACCAGCTTTGGCAAGCGCCTGAGCAGCTACGCCGAAGCCACCGAGCTGGCGGGCCAGCCGATCCTTGAAGGGCGATTGCTGCGCATGGTCGGCTTGACCCTTGAAGCAGAAGGCTTGCGTGCTGCCATGGGCAGTCGCTGCGTGGTGATCAACGATGACAGTTATCACCCGGTACAGGTAGAAGCTGAAGTCATGGGTTTCTCCGGCAATAAAGTCTTTCTGATGCCGGTGGGCAGTGTCGCTGGCATCGCGCCGGGCGCGCGGGTCGTTCCGTTGGCCGATACCGGTCGTTTGCCAATGGGCATGAGCATGCTCGGGCGGGTGCTCGATGGCGCCGGGCGCGCGCTGGACGGCAAGGGCGGCATGAAGGCCGAAGACTGGGTGCCGATCGACGGTCCGACCATCAACCCGCTCAAGCGTCATCCTATCAGCCAACCGCTGGACGTCGGCATTCGCAGTATCAACGGATTACTGACAGTCGGCCGCGGTCAGCGTCTCGGGCTGTTCGCCGGTACCGGTGTCGGCAAGAGTGTGCTGCTGGGCATGATGACGCGCTTTACCGAGGCCGACATCATTGTCGTCGGGCTGATCGGCGAGCGGGGTCGTGAAGTTAAGGAGTTCATCGAGCACATTCTCGGTGAAGAAGGCCTCAAGCGTTCGGTGGTGGTGGCCTCGCCTGCGGACGATGCGCCACTGATGCGCCTGCGTGCCGCCACGTATTGCACGCGTATTGCCGAGTATTTTCGCGACAAGGGCAAGAATGTTCTGTTGCTGATGGATTCCCTGACCCGTTTCGCTCAGGCCCAGCGGGAAATCGCCCTGGCCATCGGCGAGCCGCCGGCGACCAAGGGCTATCCGCCTTCAGTGTTCGCCAGATTGCCGAAACTGGTGGAGCGCGCAGGTAACGCCGAAGCGGGCGGGGGGTCGATCACGGCTTTCTATACCGTGCTTTCAGAGGGTGATGATCAGCAGGACCCCATCGCCGATGCGGCGCGAGGCGTACTTGACGGTCATATCGTGCTGTCGCGGCGTTTGGCCGAGGAAGGTCACTACCCGGCCATCGACATCGAGGCGTCCATCAGTCGGGTCATGCCGTCGGTGGTCAGCCCGGAGCATATGAGGCGTGCGCAACACTTCAAACAACTCTGGTCGCGCTACCAACAGAGCCGCGACTTGATCAGCGTCGGTGCCTATGTGCCCGGCGGCGATCGGGAAACCGACACGGCCATCGCCTTGCAACCGTCGATGCTTACCTACCTTCGCCAAGGCTTGAACGACAACATCGGCATGGGCGAGAGCGAGGCTCATCTGGCATCGGTGTTTGCTCCTGTGGCCGGCGGTTAAGTCGTCGTGGCCCAGAGCCGTGCGGCGCGCCTGGCGCCAGTGGTCGACATGGCTGAAAGCGTCGAGCGCACTGCCGCCCAGCGTCTGGGGCACTTTCAGGGGCAGGTCCGTCTGGCGGAGAGCAAGCTGGGCGACCTGGAGCGCTTTCGTGGCGAGTACCAGCAGCAATGGATCGACCGTGGCAGTCAGGGGGTGTCCGGACAATGGCTGATGAATTACCAGCACTTCCTCAATCAACTGGAAACGGCGGTCGGCCAGCAGCGACAAAGTCTTGTCTGGCACCAGAACAATCTGAACAAGGCGCGAGAAACCTGGCAGCAGGCTTATGCGCGGGTCGAGGGGTTGCGCAAGCTGGTTCAGCGCTATATCGATGAAGCGCGTCAGCTTGAAGACAAGCGCGAACAGAAGCTGCTCGACGAATTGTCGCAGCGCTTGCCGCGTCAGGATCAGTATTGATCCGCTATTTCCGGTTTTGCCGGTTGCCCGCGGGCGTGCGGGGTGCTAAACCTTTTACACGTTGCCAATGACAAGGAAGCATTATCATGTCGGTCGTTACTGAAGTTTCACCGGACGGGCAAAAGCTGACGATCTCGATCAAGGGTCGTTTTGATTTCGGCAAGCATCAGGAGTTTCGCGAGTCCTATGAGCGACTCAATAAAACACCCGAGTACATTGTGGTCGATTTGAAAGAGGCCACTTATCTGGACAGCTCCGCGCTGGGCATGCTGCTGTTGCTGCGTGATCATGCCGGCGGAGAAAAATCCGATATACGGGTGATCAACGGTAGCTCGGACGTTCGCAAGATCCTCGCCATCTCCAACTTCGACAAGCTCTTCGACATCAGTTGATCGCCATGCAGCCGGTGTCTGAACCGCTGACCGTCCTGATCGCCGAAGACAGTGCAGCCGATCGCCTGCTGCTGTCGAGTATCGTCCGTCGCCAGGGGCATGAAGTGCTGACGGCCGGCAACGGTGCCGAGGCGGTGGCCGTGTTCGGGCAGCAGCGACCGCAGCTGGTATTGATGGACGCGATGATGCCGGTGATGGACGGTTTCGAGGCCGCCCGGCAGATCAAGCAGTTGGCCGGCGAAACGCTGGTGCCGATTATCTTTCTGACCTCTCTGACCGAAAGCGAAGCCCTGGCTCGTTGCCTGGAAGCGGGTGGCGACGACTTTTTGGCCAAGCCTTATAACCAGGTGATTCTGGCCGCCAAGATCAAAGCGATGGACCGATTGCGCCGGTTGCAGGCGACGGTGCTTGAGCAGCGCGACCTGATTGCCAGTCACCATGACTATTTGCTCAATGAGCAGCGGGTCGCCAAGGCGGTATTCGACAAGGTGGCGCATGCCGGGTGTCTGAATGCGCCGAATATCCGTTACCTGCAATCGCCTTATGCCTTGTTCAACGGCGACTTGCTGCTGGCAGCGTTTACGCCCGCCGGCGATATGCACGTTCTGCTGGGCGACTTCACCGGCCACGGTTTGCCGGCGGCGGTGGGGGCCATGCCGTTGGCGGAAGTCTTCTATGGCATGACTGCCAAAGGCTATGGTCTGTCGGAAACCCTGCGCGAGATGAACGCCAAGCTCAAGCGCATCTTGCCGGTCGATATGTTTTGCTGCGCCACGATGCTTTGCCTGAGTGGTCAGCGACGGGCAGTGGAGGTCTGGAATGGCGGGATGCCGGATGGCTATCTGCATTGCAGCGCAACGGGCGAGCGTACGTCGCTGTTGTCGCGGCATTTACCGTTGGGTGTACTGGGCGCGCAAGACTTCGATGATCGAACCGAAGTCTTCCCCATGGCGCTCGGGGACCGGATCTTTCTGTTGTCGGATGGGGTGATCGATACCTGTGACGCCAATGAGCAATTGTTTGGCGTTGAACGATTAGAGCGGGTATTTGCTGCCAATAGCCATCCAGCCCGGCTGTTCGAGGAGATCGAGCAAGCGCTGAAGGATTTTCGCGGTGAGGCGCGCGACGATGTCAGCATGGTCGAGGTGAGCCAGCTTGCGGCAGAGCTGCTGAGCGCTCCAGTGATGGTTTATTCAGACAGCGGCCAATCCTGCCCGCTGGATTGGTCGGTGAGTTTCGAGTTCCGCGGGGCTACGCTCAAACGCTTCAATCCTCTGCCTTATTTGCTGCGGTTGTTGCTTGAAGTGCATGGGCTGCGGGCGCAAAGCGGAGCGCTTTACAGTGTGATGTCCGAGCTCTATTCCAATGCCCTGGAGCACGGCGTGCTGGGGCTCGATTCAAGCCTCAAGCGCGATGCCCTGGGCTTTACGCAGTACTATCACCAGCGCAACACGCGCCTCACCGAGCTTGAAGACGGCTACGTGCGGGTGCACTTGCAGGTGGAGCCGCGAGGCGAAGGTGGATGCCTGGTGGTTCGGGTCGAGGACAGTGGTGCAGGTTTTGATGTGCAGCGAGTAATGGCCAGGCCCATTGATACCGGCAGGTTGTCGGGGCGTGGAGTGAGCCTGATTCGCCAGTTGAGTCGCAGTGCGAGCTGGTCTGACGATGGCCGCAGCGCCCGCGTGGAGTTTTACTGGGAGGCTCTGGCATAATCCGCGAATTCTTGATCAAGGAGCGAGCAAGTGGATGAGATTCATCTGGACCACGATGTGCTGAGCGCATTGCAGGAAGTCATGGAGGATGAGTATCCGCTGCTGCTGGATACCTTTCTCTCAGATTCGGAAGAGCGTTTGAGGCAGTTGCATAAAGCCGATGATGCACACCAGCTCATAGCGGCGGCTCATAGTTTCAAGGGCAGTAGCAGTAATATGGGCGCTACCCGTCTCGCCGAGCTGTGCCATCAACTTGAGCTGCGGGCCAAAGAGCCGTCGCCTGCCGATATCGAAAAGCTGGTGGCAGAGATTGACGGCGAATTCGCTATCGTCCGCCCTCTGTATGAGGAGGAGCTCGAGCGTTTCCATTGTTGAAAAAAAGCCGCCGCCTGGCGGTTTTTAACTTTACTGAACCAATCTGGCTCGACCTTTGCTAGATATCCTCCAACTGTGCCTACGATCCCAGTGCAGCGGAGACCGTTTTATGCCCCTCACCCCGAACATGCTTCTTCAGGCCGCGTCGAAGGCCAAGACTCCGGCCGCCACTGCCGATACCCCGGCAGTCGTTGCCGGGCCTGGGGATAAGGCTTCAAGCTTTGCACAGGTCTACGCCAAAGAGTCGCAGAGCAAACCTGCCGCGACAGGTGTGGGATCAGTCAGGCCGGTGCGCGACACGGTCGCGGTTAGCGCCGGCAAGAAGGGCACGGTCAGTGATAAAGCTGCCGCCCCGGAGCCGGCAGTTGCCGATAGCGGCAATTCCTTGCCTGCCGATAAAACGGCCGATTCGCACGATAAGCTCGCCAGTGATAATGCGCCCGCGACCGACACCCCGGTGGCTGACAGTGTGCCGGCCGACCCGACACTGGACCCTGCGTTGATGCAAACAGTGCAGCCGGTCGTGCCGGCCCCTGCGCCCGAAACGCCGCCAGTGGTTGCTGCCGTGCAGCCGCAGGTTGAAGCCCCGCTCGCCGCAGTGGCGACTGCCCCATGCGCGCCTGCCCAGGCGGCGGTGGCAGATCCCCAATTTGATCCGCAAGCGGATCCGCTCGATGCGCTGCCCGCCGTGCGTCTGGCCCTTGAGCAAAGCGGGCATGTGTCGGCTTCCAGTCAGGTTCAGTCCAAAGCTGCACCGGATCAGTCTGAGCTGACTGCGGCGCAAACCTTTGCCAACGGCCTGGCGACCATGGTGGATCAGCAAGCGGCTAAAGACAGTACCGACCAGGGCGGTGACAAGGCGTTCAGCGGCTTGATCGACGGTGGCCTCAAAGACCTGAAAGATGCCTCCAGCGATACCCGTGTCGACGACTTCGCCAGCCGCTTGGCGGCGCTGACCCAGGCTGCAACGCCAAAGACCGCCAATGCGCTGCCGGTGAATCAACCGTTGGCCATGCATCAGAGTGGCTGGACCGAAGAGGTGGTCAATCGGGTCATGTACCTGTCCAGTGCCAATCTCAAGTCCGCCGATATTCAGCTGCAGCCGGCAGAGTTGGGGCGTCTGGATATTCGCGTGAACATGGCAGCGGATCAGCAGACTCAAGTGACCTTCATCAGTGGTCACGCCGTCGTGCGTGAAGCGCTGGAAGGGCAGGTACACCGCTTGCGCGACATGTTCTCCCAGCAAGGTATGGGGCAGGTCGACGTCAACGTGTCCGATCAGTCCCGTGGCTGGCAGGGCCAGCAGCAGGCCCAGCAAGGGCAGAACCGCAATGGCGGCAATGGCGGTCGGCTGGATTCGGGGGACGATGAGCTGCCGATGAGTGTGGCTGAAGTCGCCGCCAGCACCACAAGTGTGGTGGGTTCCAGTGCGGTGGATTATTACGCCTGATTGAATCTGCATCGCCTGTTGATCGTTCCCACGCTCGCGCGTGGGAATGCCGCCCTGGACGCTCCGGCGTCCGCTTTGTGACGCAGAGCGTCACTCGATGCGTTCCTTTGCGGCGCGTGGGAACGATCATTCACCATTCCGTTCGTTTTCCGTCCTGACAACTCTGGCATAACACTTGCTCTTGCCTTGCCGTGCGACTGTGAAAACCCGAATAGTGACGGATTATTGGCATGGCGAAGAGCGAAGCAGTGAAAGACCCCGCCGGGAAAGGCAAACTCAAGCTTATTCTCCTGATTGTTCTGGCTTTACTGCTGGTTATCGGCGTGTCAATCGGGGCGACCTGGTACGTCATGCACAGTGCCAAAAGCAAGCCTGAACCGACTGCTGCGGATGTGGCCAGCAGCGTCAAACCGGCAGCGATCTATGAGCCAATGGCTCCGGCTTTCGTGGCCAATTTCAATCAGAACGGTCGTCAGCGTTACCTGCAGGTGAGCATTACGATGCTCGCGCGCAATCAGGCCGATCTGGATGCGCTGAAAGTCCACATGCCGGTGATCCGCAATAACCTGGTCATGCTCTTCTCCGGGCAAAGCTTCGACAGCCTGGCGACCCCGGTCGGCCAGGAAATGTTGCGCCAGAAGGCGACTGCCAGCGTGCAGGAAGTGGCGCAGAAAGAAGTTGGCAAAGTGGTGGTCGAGCAGTTGCTCTTTACTAACTTCGTACTGCAGTAGGAACACGACATGGCCGTGCAGGACCTGCTGTCCCAGGATGAGATCGATGCGCTGTTGCATGGTGTCGACGACGGTCTGGTTCAGACCGACAACGCTGCTGAGCCCGGTAGCATCAAAAGCTATGACCTGACCAGCCAGGATCGCATCGTCCGCGGACGCATGCCGACCCTGGAAATGATCAACGAACGGTTTGCCCGCTATACCCGCATCAGCATGTTCAACATGCTGCGTCGTTCGGCGGACGTTGCCGTCGGTGGCGTGCAGGTCATGAAGTTCGGTGAATACGTTCACTCGCTGTATGTGCCAACCAGTCTCAACCTGGTCAAGATCAAGCCGTTGCGCGGTACCGCGTTGTTCATCCTGGACGCCAAGCTGGTGTTCAAGCTGGTGGATAATTTTTTCGGTGGTGACGGTCGTCACGCGAAGATCGAAGGGCGCGAATTCACACCCACCGAGTTGCGCGTGGTGCGCATGGTGCTGGAGCAGGCCTTCATCGATTTGAAGGAGGCCTGGCAGGCGATCATGGAAGTGAACTTCGAGTACATCAACTCGGAAGTAAACCCGGCCATGGCGAACATCGTCGGGCCGAGTGAGGCCGTCGTGGTCTCGACCTTCCACATCGAACTCGATGGTGGCGGCGGCGATCTGCACGTGACCATGCCGTACTCGATGATCGAACCGGTCCGGGAAATGCTCGATGCGGGCTTTCAGTCGGATCTCGATGACCAGGACGAGCGCTGGGTCAAGGCCTTGCGCGAGGATGTGCTGGACGTCGATGTGCCACTGAGCGCCACGGTCGCGCGCCGTCAATTGCGTCTGCGGGACATCCTGCATATGCAGCCCGGCGATGTGATTCCGGTAGAGCTTCCGGAAGAATTGGTCATGCGCGCCAACGGTGTGCCGGCCTTCAAGGTCAAGCTGGGCTCCCACAAGGGCAACCTGGCATTGCAAGTGGTTGAGCCGATCGAGCGCCGTTAAGCGGCGCCTGTACTAATTCGCTTTGTTAAATGATTTTTTGCCCGCCGAGGATAACTGATGGCTGACGAACACGATGTAATTTCCCCGGATGATCAGGCCTTGGCTGATGAGTGGGCTGCCGCTCTGGGAGAAGCCGGTGATGCCGGTCAGGACGATATCGATGCCTTGCTGGCGGCCGATGCGCCGACGTCCAACCGATTGCCGATGGAAGAGTTTGGCAGCGTGCCAAGGAATAACGACCCGGTCACTCTCGACGGTCCGAACCTGGATGTGATCCTGGATATCCCGGTATCGATTTCCATGGAAGTCGGCAGCACCGATATCAACATCCGTAACCTGTTGCAGTTGAACCAGGGTTCGGTGATCGAGCTCGATCGTCTGGCGGGTGAGCCATTGGACGTGCTGGTCAATGGCACGCTGATCGCTCACGGCGAAGTTGTGGTGGTCAACGAGAAGTTCGGCATACGCCTGACGGACGTGATCAGTCCTAGCGAACGCATCAAGAAGCTGCGCTAAGTGAAGACGTTTCTCGGTGTACTCCTGGCCTTGCCATTCAGCGTGCTGGCGGCCGAACCGCTGGCTCAGGCCGCAGCGCCGGTGGCCAGCAGCGGTGTTGCCGGGCAACTGACGCAGTTGGTGGTGGGCTTGTTGCTGGTGTTGGGCTTGATCTTCTTCCTGGCCTGGCTGTTGCGCCGGGTTCAACAGGCAGGGCCAGGTGGCAAAGGGCAGGTGATCGAGCTGATCGGTTCGCGGGCCCTCGGGCCGCGGGATCGGCTGGTGTTGGTGCAGGTCGGCAGCGAGCAGATTCTGCTGGGGCTGACGCCGGGCACCATCACCGCGTTGCATGTGCTCAAGGAGCCGGTGCAGGTGCCCGGCACCGAGCAAGCGACACCCGAGTTCGCCCAGCGCCTGATGGAATTGTTGGGCAAGGATCAGAAGGAAAAGAAGTAATGGGCGCATTGCGCATAGTGCTGACGCTGGTGCTGATGCTCGCGGCGCCGTTGGCGTTCGCCGCCGATCCGTTGTCGATTCAGGCGATCACCTTGGGTACGGGGGCCAACGGGCAGCAGGAATACTCGGTCAGCCTGCAGATTCTGCTGATCATGACGGCGCTCAGCTTCATTCCGGCGTTCGTCATGCTGATGACCAGCTTCACCCGGATCATCATCGTGTTCTCGATTCTGCGTCAGGCCCTGGGCCTGCAGCAGACGCCGTCGAACCAGATTCTCACCGGCATGGCGTTGTTTCTGACCATGTTCATCATGGCGCCGGTGTTCGATCGAGTGAATCAGGACGCCTTGCAGCCATACCTGGCTGAAAAGCTCACGGCCCAGGACGCAGTAGCCAAGGCGCAAGTGCCGATCAAGGACTTCATGCTGGCGCAGACCCGCAGCAGCGATCTGGAGTTGTTCATGCGTTTGTCCAAGCGCACTGACATTGTCACTGCGGACCAGGCGCCGCTGACCATTTTGGTCCCGGCCTTCGTCACTTCCGAGCTGAAAACCGCGTTCCAGATCGGTTTCATGATTTTCATTCCGTTCCTGATCATCGACCTGGTGGTGGCCAGTGTGCTGATGGCCATGGGGATGATGATGCTCTCGCCGCTGATCATTTCCCTGCCGTTCAAGATCATGTTGTTCGTACTGGTGGATGGCTGGGCGTTGATCATCGGTACGCTGGCGAGCAGTTTTGGCGGTGTTTAAAACCTTGTTGGCGGGTGGTGCGTTATGACTCCTGAAGTCGCTGTAGACATCTTCCGTGAAGCGCTCTGGCTGACCACGATGATGGTTGCCATATTGGTCGTTCCGAGTTTGCTGGTGGGTTTGCTGGTGGCAATGTTTCAGGCGGCCACGCAGATCAACGAACAAACCTTGAGCTTCCTGCCGCGTTTATTGGTGATGCTGGTCACGTTGATCGTCGCCGGGCCCTGGTTGGTGCAAACCTTCATGGAATACATCCTGCAGTTGTACGGCAGTATTCCGCAGGTCATCGGTTAAACCATGTCGATGCTTGCGCTGACCGACACACAGATCAGCACCTGGGTGGCGTCCTTCATGCTGCCACTGTTTCGTGTCGGCTCCTTGCTGATGGTCATGCCGATCTTCGGCACGACCCTGGTGCCCAGGCGCGTGCGTCTGTACTTCGCTCTGGCGATCACCGTGGTCATTGTTCCGGGTTTGCCACCCATGCCTGAGGTGCACGCGCTGGACCTCAGTGGGCTGCTGTTGATTGCCGAGCAGATCATCATTGGCGCTGTGCTGGGGTTCTCCTTGCAGCTGTTCTTCCAGGCGTTCGTGGTGGCTGGGCAGATCATTGCGATTCAGATGGGCATGGGCTTCGCCTCGATGGTCGACCCCACCAACGGCGTGTCGGTGGCGGTGATCGGGCAGTTCTTCACCATGCTGGTGACGCTGCTGTTTCTGTCGATGAATGGCCACTTGGTAGTCTTCGAGGTGCTCACCGAAAGCTTCACCACCTTCCCGGTGGGCGGTGGCCTGGTGGTCAATCATTTCTGGGAATTGGCCGGCAAGCTGGGCTGGGTGCTGGGCGCGGCCCTGTTGCTGGTGTTGCCGGCGGTCACCGCGTTGCTGGTAGTCAACATCGCCTTCGGTGTGATGACCCGTGCGGCGCCGCAATTGAACATCTTCTCCGTCGGCTTTCCGCTGACGCTGGTGCTGGGTCTGGTGATTTTCTGGGTCAGTCTGGCCGACATCTTCAATCAGTATCAGCCGCTGGCCAGCGAGGCTCTGCAATTTTTACGCGAACTGGCACAGGCGCGCTGAGTCATGGCAGAGAGCGAAAGCGGTCAGGACAAAACAGAAGATCCCACGGACAAGCGCAAGAAGGATTCGCGGGACAAGGGTGAGGTGGCCCGCTCCAAGGAGCTCAATACCTTGGCGATCATGCTCGGTGGGGCGGGTGCGTTGTTGGTATACGGCGGCGGCCTGGCGCAGGATCTGCTGGAAATTATGCGCCTGAACTTCTCTTTGCCCCGTGAAACGCTGCTCAGTCCGGGGGCTATGGGGCTGTACCTGCTGCATTCAGGCAAGATCGCGATACTGGCGGTGCAGCCGGTGCTGCTCACGCTGTTACTGGTGGCGTTTCTCGGCCCGATTTCGCTGGGTGGCTGGTTGTTTGCCGGCAGTAGTCTGGCGCCCAAGTTCAGCCGGATGAACCCGGCCAACGGGCTCAAACGGATGTTTTCCTCAACGTCGCTGATCGAGCTGCTCAAGGCACTGGCGAAGTTTTTGCTGGTGCTGTTTGTGGCGCTCTCGGTGCTTTCCTCGGATATCGACGACCTGCTGCGCATCGCTCATGAGCCGCTGGAGCAGGCGGTCATTCACAGTGTGCAATTGGTGGGGTGGAGCACCTTGTGGATGGCCTGCGGCCTGATTCTGATCGCTGCGGTGGACGTGCCGGTGCAGCTCTACCAGAGCCATCAAAAGCTGCTGATGACCAAGCAGGAAATACGTGACGAGCACAAGGATCAGGAAGGTCGGCCTGAGGTTAAACAGCGGATTCGTCAGTTGCAGCGAGAGATGTCCCAGCGGCGGATGATGGCGGCGATTCCCGAGGCGGACGTGGTCATCACCAACCCGACTCACTATGCGGTGGCCCTCAAATACGATCCGGAAAAAGGCAGCGCGCCGGTGCTGCTGGCCAAGGGCAGTGATTTCCTGGCCTTGAAAATTCGTGAAATCGCCGTAGCCAATGAAGTCCTGCTGCTCGAATCGCCAGCCCTGGCCCGTTCGATCTATTACTCCACCGAACTTGAGCAGGAAATCCCGGCGGGGTTGTATCTGGCGGTGGCCCAGGTCCTGGCCTACGTCTACCAGATCCGTCAGTACCGAGCCGGCAAAGGCAAGCGTCCGGATCCGTTGAAAGATCTGCCGATTCCGCAGGAATTGCGGCGCGACTCGTAATTACCGGTGATAGTCCCGGCCCCCGCATGTTTTCTGAATAAACTCGTTGCCCTTGAGTCCATCGCGAGCAAGCTCGCTCCTGCGTGGGTAGGGGTTTGATGTCCGAATGTGGCCCATTGTAGGAGCGAGCTTGCTCGCGATAGCGCCCTCCCGGGCACTGCAAATCCTTGATCCTTATGCATCTTTCATAGCCCACTATTTCCTGTCTGCGCAAAAGTTGGAAGGCTTCTTGCAGGAACCCCCGTGCGTCGCTTCAGGCGTCAAAAGTTTGCTTCAGGGAACGGGGAATACCGGTGGATCGCTCTCAGTTAATCAACGCCGCTCGCAGCAACCTGGCTGACCTCTCTCGAGGCAATCTGGGTGTGCCGCTGTTGCTGTTGGTCATGCTGGCCATGATGATGTTGCCGGTTCCTGCGTTCCTGCTGGACGTGTTCTTCACCTTCAACATTGCCCTGTCGATCGTCGTGCTGCTGGTCTGCGTTTACGCGTTGCGGCCGCTGGACTTTGCGGTGTTTCCGACCATTCTGCTGGTGGCCACGCTGTTGCGGCTGGCGCTGAACGTGGCCTCCACTCGGGTGGTGATGCTCCACGGTCAGGAAGGTCATGCCGCCGCCGGTAAGGTGATCCAGGCCTTTGGTGAGGTAGTGATCGGCGGCAACTACGTGGTGGGTATCGTGGTCTTCGCGATTTTGATGATCATCAACTTTGTGGTGGTGACCAAGGGTGCCGGACGGATTTCCGAGGTGAGCGCGCGTTTTACCCTCGATGCGATGCCTGGCAAACAGATGGCGATCGACGCCGACCTCAACGCTGGCCTGATCGACCAGCCGCAGGCCAAGCTGCGCCGTCTTGAAGTGGCACAAGAGGCAGAGTTCTACGGCTCGATGGACGGTGCCAGTAAATTCGTTCGCGGTGACGCCATCGCCGGTCTGCTGATTTTGTTCATCAACCTGATCGGTGGTATGGCGGTCGGCATCTTCCAGCACGGCATGGGCTTTGGCGATGCGGGCAAGGTTTATGCGTTGCTGACCATTGGTGACGGATTGGTGGCGCAATTGCCTTCACTGTTGCTGTCGACGGCGGCGGCGATCATGGTGACCCGTGCTTCCGGTTCCGAAGACATGGGCAAGCAAATCAGCCGGCAAATGTTCGCCTCGCCCAAGGCCCTGGCGGTGGCGGCAGGGTTGATGGCGGTTATGGGGCTGGTGCCTGGCATGCCGCACGTTTCGTTCCTCAGCCTGGCTGCGGTGGCCGGTGGTATGGCTTATCTACTCTGGAAGAAGCAAAACGTTGTCAAGGTTCAGGCTCTGGAAGAGGTCAAGCGTCAGCAGGAGCTGCTGCCTTCACCGGCGCGTGCTCAGGAAACCAAGGAGTTGGGCTGGGATGACGTGACGCCGATCGACATGATCGGTCTGGAAGTCGGCTATCGACTGATCCCGCTGGTGGACCGTAACCAGGGTGGTCAGTTGCTGGCGCGGATCAAGGGGGTGCGCAAGAAGCTCTCCCAGGATCTGGGCTTCCTGATGCCGACCGTGCACATCCGTGACAACCTCGATCTGGCGCCGAGTGCCTACCGCCTGACCCTGATGGGGGTGATCCTCGCCGAGGCGGAGATCTATCCGGATCGCGAACTGGCGATCAACCCTGGGCAGGTCTATGGCACGCTCAATGGCATCACCGCCAAAGATCCGGCCTTTGGTCTGGAGGCAGTCTGGATCGAAATCAGTCAGCGTCCTCAGGCGCAGTCTCTGGGTTACACCGTGGTCGACGCCAGTACGGTAGTGGCGACTCACCTCAATCAGATTTTGTACAAGCACTCCAGCGAGCTGATCGGCCACGAAGAAGTTCAGCAGCTCATGCAATTGCTGGCCAAAAGCTCGCCAAAACTGGCCGAGGAGCTGGTGCCGGGCGTTGTTTCGCTGTCGCAGCTGCTCAAAGTGCTGCAAGCATTGTTGGCCGAACAGGTTCCGGTTCGCGACATTCGCAGTATTGCCGAGGCCATCGCGAACAATGCGTCCAAGAGTCAAGATACTGCCGCTCTGGTGGCAGCCGTGCGGGTTGGCGTATCACGCGCTATCGTCCAAAGCATTGTAGGCACTGAGTCCGAGCTACCTGTGATTACCTTGGAACCAAGGTTGGAACAGATATTGCTCAATAGTCTGCAGAAGGCAGGACAAGGTCAGGAAGAGGGCGTTCTGCTGGAGCCAAGCATGGCTGAGAAGTTGCAGCGCTCGTTGATCGATGCGGCGCAACGTCAGGAAATGCAAGGTCAACCGGTGATTCTGTTGGTAGCAGGTCCGGTGCGCGCGATGCTCTCGCGGTTCGGACGTCTCGCAGTCCCGGGTTTGCACGTGTTGGCGTATCAGGAAATTCCTGACAACAAGCAAGTGACCATCGTTGCGACAGTAGGGCCCAACGGCTGAGGTAGTGGTTTATGCAAGTTAAGCGTTTTTTCGCCGCCGATATGCGTCAGGCCATGAAACTGGTTCGCGATGAGCTGGGCGCTGATGCCGCCATTATCGGCAATCGCCGGATCGCCGGTGGTGTCGAGCTGACTGCAGCCCTGGATTACAAACTGTCCGCGCTGGCGCCTCGTGTACCGAACATCGAGCTCGAAGACGAGTTGCGTAAAACCCAGTCGCGAATCGTCACGGCTCAGGCTGAACTGAGCCTGCGCGGTGACGGCGATTCAACCACCAATCGTCAGTTGTTCGCCGGTTTGCCGCTGACCGCCGCCGAACCGTTGATCGAGCCGACCTTCGCTGAGCCCCGTCGTCCAGCACCGGCACCCGCTGCTTCGCCTTCCGTGGATCAGCGCGTGTTTGACTCGATGCGATTCGAGCTCAGCGGTCTGCGTGAGCTGCTGGAAGTGCAGTTGGGCTCGCTGGCCTGGAACCAGTTGCAAGGCAGCCGGCCACAGCAGGCCAATCTTTGGCGTCGCCTGCAACGTATCGGTTTGTCCGGTCCGCTGTCGCGCGACCTGCTGGCACTGATTACCGAAATTGAAGAGCCACGTCAGGCCTGGCGCATGCTGTTGGCGCACCTGGCGCGGATGATCGCGACCCCCGAGATCGAGCCGCTGGAGGAGGGCGGGGTGATTGCCATGGTCGGTCCTGCCGGCATGGGCAAGACCACCACGCTGGCCAAGCTGGCGGCGCGTTATGTGCTCAAGTACGGCGCGCAGAACATCGCGCTGGTGAGCATGGACAGCTACCGTATCGGGGCCCAGGAACAGCTCAAGACCCTGGGGCGTATCCTCAATGTCTCCGTGACCCACGTCGACCCGGGCCAGTCCCTGGCGCAGGCGCTCGATCCGCTGTTGCGCAAGCGCGTCGTATTGATCGATACCGCCGGCCTTCAGGCCAGCGACCCGGCGTTGCGCATGCAGCTGGAAAGCCTGGCCGGTCGCGGGATCAAGTCAAAGAATTATCTGGTGTTGGCAACAACCAGCCAGAAGCAGGTACTAACCGCCGCTTATCACAGTTACAAACGCTGCGGGCTGGCCGGGTGCATCCTGACTAAACTGGATGAAACGGCAAGCCTGGGCGAAGTGTTGAGTCTGGCGATCAGTCACGAGTTACCCGTTGCTTATCTGACCGATGGGCCGCGGATTCCGGATGATCTGCATTTACCACGCCGCCATCAATTGGTCAGTCGCGCCGTGAGTGTGCAGATGCAGGAAGAACCCAGCGAAGAAGCCATGGCTGATATGTTCGCTGACCTCTACCACAGCCCGACCAAGCGGGTCGGCTAAGGTAATAACGAATAGATTGCAGTGAATCTACATCGATGGTCTGCCATGCATTGTTTCAGTGGTGAACGCGCAGCCAGTTATGTGGCCTCCGTCTAAGTAAGACAAGGTATAGAAAGAACATGGGCAGCATGCATCCCGTACAGGTGATTGCGGTGACCGGCGGCAAAGGTGGCGTCGGGAAGACTAACGTGTCAGTGAACTTGTCCCTGGCTCTAGCTGAGCTCGGCCGGCGCGTCATGCTGCTGGATGCCGATCTGGGGCTGGCGAACGTCGACGTTCTGTTGGGACTGACACCCAAACGCACTCTGGCCGATGTGGTCGAGGGGCGTTGTGAGTTGCGCGATGTACTGCTTCAGGGGCCAGGCGGCATTCGCATCGTCCCGGCAGCATCCGGTACGCAGAGCATGGTGCATCTGAGCCCGGCCCAACATGCCGGCCTGATCCAGGCCTTTAGCGATATCGGCGACAACCTCGACGTGCTGGTGATCGACACCGCCGCCGGTATTGGTGATTCGGTTGTCAGTTTTGTTCGCGCGGCCCAGGAAGTGCTGCTGGTGGTCTGCGACGAGCCGACCTCGATCACCGATGCCTATGCCCTGATCAAATTGCTCAATCGTGACCATGGCATGAACCGCTTCCGTGTGCTCGCCAACATGGCGCAGAGCCCGCAGGAAGGTCGCAATCTGTTCGCCAAGTTGACCAAGGTCACGGATCGCTTCCTGGACGTGGCCTTGCAGTACGTCGGTGCGGTTCCCTACGACGAGTGTGTGCGCAAGGCTGTGCAAAAGCAGCGTGCGGTCTATGAGGCCTTCCCTCGTTCGAAGTGCGCCCTGGCGTTCAAAGCCATTGCTCAGAAAGTCGATACCTGGCCGCTGCCTGCCAATCCACGCGGGCATCTGGAATTCTTCGTCGAGCGGCTGGTGCATCAAACGGCAGGGCCGGTGCTATGAGCGCCAGCGGGTACAACCTCTACAAGGCGTCGGCACGTGACAGCCAGTACGAGCTGATCGAGCGCTATGCGCCACTGGTCAAGCGTATTGCCTACCACTTGCTGGCACGCCTGCCAGCCAGTGTTCAGGTCGAGGATCTGATCCAGGCCGGGATGATCGGCTTGCTGGAAGTGTCGACCAAATACGACGCCAGCAAGGGCGCGAGTTTCGAGACTTATGCGGGGATCCGCATTCGTGGCGCGATGCTCGATGAAGTGCGTAAAGGTGACTGGGCTCCACGTTCGGTACACCGCAATACCCGGATGGTCAGTGACGCAATCCGCTCAATTGAAGCTAAAACCGGACGTGACGCTAAAGATCACGAGGTTGCGGCCGAACTCCAATTGAGTCTCGATGATTATTACGGGATTTTGAACGACACCTTGGGTAGTCGGTTGTTCAGCTTCGACGATCTGTTGCAGGACGGCGAGCATGAAGGGCTGCACGAGGATGGCGCGAGTGCTCATCTCGAGCCGTCGCGTGATCTGGAAGATGAACGCTTCCAGGCTGCGTTGGCGGACGCGATTGCCAATTTGCCGGAGCGTGAGCGACTGGTGTTGGCGCTGTACTACGACGAAGAGCTGAACCTCAAGGAAATCGGTGAGGTCCTGGGAGTCAGCGAATCGCGGGTCAGCCAGTTACACAGCCAGTGCGCGGCCCGTTTACGGGGGCGTTTGGGGGAGTGGCGAGCGCGCTGACAGGCAGTGTGGGGACACTGCGAACGAGGCTGGTATGGCGTAGCCGCACCGGTCACGGCCCGTTGTGCTCCATGCAACCGTTGAGTGTTACGCCGAATTGATTGAATGGCGCGTTCAGGTGCTGGGCGCGTTTTAAGACTGCTTGGAGGTCGAATTGGACAAGAACATGAAAATCCTCATCGTTGATGACTTCTCAACGATGCGGCGGATCATAAAAAACCTGTTGCGTGACCTTGGGTTCACCAACACGGTCGAGGCGGATGATGGTACTACCGCGATTCCGGTCCTCAACAGCGGGAGCATCGACTTTCTGGTAACGGACTGGAACATGCCCGGCATGACCGGTATCGACTTGCTGCGCCACGTGCGTGCCGATGAAAAGCTCAAGCACCTGCCGGTGTTGATGGTGACGGCCGAAGCCAAGCGCGAGCAAATCATCGAAGCCGCTCAGGCCGGCGTGAACGGCTATGTGGTCAAACCATTCACGGCTCAGGCGCTGAAAGAGAAGATCGAAAAAATCTTCGAACGCATCGGTTGATATGCGGAGCCAGTCCGCCACGGGGGAGCTATGGAGCATAACGAATCTTCACTGGGCGATTTTGAATCGACCCTGAAAAAACATGCCAGCGAACTGGTCGAAAGCCTTGAAAAAGGTAAATTCGGCGACGCCGTGCAACTGATCCATGAGCTCAACCAGACCCGTGATCGCGGCCTGTACCAAGAGGTAGGCAAGCTCACCCGCGAGCTGCATAGCGCAATTGTCAATTTTCATATTGACCCGCACATGCCGCAAGCCGAGGAGGTTTCACAGATCACGGATGCCACTGAGCGCCTGTCCTATGTGGTCAGGCTGACCGAGGCTGCGGCCAACCGCACCATGGACCTGGTCGAGAACAGCACCCCGTTGGTCAATGGCCTGAGCACCGAGGCTCAGGCCTTGAGCGTGGACTGGGGGCGGTTCATGCGTCGTGAAGTCGGTGCCGAGGAGTTCCGTGAACTGGCCCGGCGGGTAGACGGTTTCCTGACGCGTAGCGAGCAACAGACTCGTGTCGTGTCGAGCAATCTCAACGACATCCTGCTGGCTCAGGATTACCAGGACCTCACAGGCCAGGTGATCAAGCGCGTGACCCAATTGGTCACGGAAGTCGAAAGCAATCTGCTCAAACTCGTGTTGATGGCCAGTCACGTCGACCGGTTTGCGGGCATTGAACATGACCGCGAATCGATCCTCGCGGAAAAAGATCCGGAAAAACATCTGTCTCAGGGTGAAGGTCCGCAGATTCATGCCGATAAACGTGAAGACGTTATGTCCGGTCAGGACGATGTAGACGATTTGCTTTCCAGCCTTGGATTTTAGGCCGACTTATCAGGAGCACCCATACACATGAGCTTCGGCGCCGATGAAGAGATCCTTCAGGATTTCCTGGTTGAGGCCGGCGAGATTCTTGAGCAACTGTCCGAACAACTGGTTGAGCTTGAAAGCCGACCAGATGATGCGGACTTGCTCAACGCAATTTTTCGCGGTTTTCACACTGTAAAAGGGGGCGCCGGCTTCCTCCAGCTCAACGAGCTGGTGGAGTGCTGTCACATCGCCGAGAACGTCTTCGACATCCTGCGCAAGGGTGAGCGTCGGGTCGACTCGGAATTGATGGACGTGGTTCTGGAAGCGCTGGATGCTGTGAACGGTATGTTCACCCAAGTCCGCGAGCGCACCGCGATCACCGCTGCAACACCTGAATTATTGGCAGCGTTGGCGCGGCTGGCCGAGCCTGCCGCTGCCGATGTTGCACCGGCGGTTGAAGTGAGCGCCGAACCTGTCGTCGAGAGCGAATCGGGCGACATCACCGACAATGAGTTCGAACAGCTGCTCGATTCGCTCAATGCGGTCAAAGCCCAGGCAGAAACGCCTGCGGTGGTTCAGCTGGCTCCAGCGGTTCCAGGCAGCGATGAAATCACCGATGCCGAGTTCGAGTCGTTGCTCGATCAGTTGCACGGCAAGGGCCAGTTCGCCGTTGACGCCGTCGCGGCACAAGCTGAGCCTGCTGCACCAAAGGGCGAAGCGGCCAGCAACGAAATTACCGACGACGAATTCGAAGCATTGCTCGATCAGTTGCACGGCAAAGGTACATTCGCGGTAGATGCACTGGATGCGGCGATCGCTTCGGTGCCAGCTGCTGCCCTGCCAAGTGCTCTGGCGGCTGGCAGTGATCTGATTTCCGATCATGAGTTCGAGTCGTTGCTTGACGAGTTGCACGGCAAAGGCAAGTTCACTGAAGTACCTGCTGCTGCGACTGCGGTAGTGGCGGCGCCTGTTGCCAAAGCGGTTGCACAGCTGGTCACAAAAGCACCTGAAGCCAGGGCCCAAGCGCCAGAACCGGCGGCTCCTGCACCGGCTGCGGCCAGAGCGCCTGCGGCTGCGTCATCGGAAAAACCGGCCAGTGAAGCCGAGACCACCGTGCGGGTCGATACCGCGCGGCTGGACGAGATCATGAACATGGTCGGCGAATTGGTGCTGGTCCGTAACCGCTTGGTCCGTCTGGGCCTCAATAGCGGCGATGAAGCCATGTCCAAAGCCGTGTCGAACCTCGACGTGGTGACGGCCGATCTGCAAACCGCGGTGATGAAAACCCGGATGCAGCCGATCAAGAAAGTCTTCGGTCGCTTCCCGCGACTGGTACGCGATCTGGCTCGCCAGTTGAAGAAAGAGATCAACCTGGAGCTGGTTGGTGAAGAAACCGACCTCGACAAGAACCTCGTCGAGGCCCTGGCCGACCCGTTGGTCCACTTGGTGCGCAACGCGGTCGACCACGGTATCGAGTCCCCGGAAGAACGCGAAGCATCGGGCAAGTCCCGTGGCGGCAAGGTGATTCTGGCGGCCGAGCAAGAAGGCGACCATATCCTGCTGTCGATCTCCGATGACGGCAAGGGCATGGACCCGAGTGTCCTGCGTTCCATTGCGGTGAAACGCGGTGTGATGGACAAGGATGCCGCCGATCGTCTGAGCGACACCGAATGCTACAACCTGATTTTTGCACCAGGTTTCTCGACCAAAACCGAGATTTCCGACGTGTCGGGTCGTGGTGTGGGCATGGACGTGGTGAAAACCAAGATTTCCCAGCTCAACGGTTCGATCAACATCTACTCGACCAAGGGCCAGGGCTCGAAGATCGTCATCAAGGTCCCGTTGACCCTGGCGATCATGCCGACGCTGATGGTCATGCTCGGCAACCAGGCCTTTGCTTTCCCGCTGGTCAACGTCAACGAGATTTTCCATCTCGACCTGTCGCGCACCAACGTGGTCGATGGCCAGGAAGTGGTGATCGTGCGCGACAAAGCGCTGCCTCTGTTCTATCTCAAGCGCTGGCTGGTCGCTTCCGCCGCTCACGAAGAGCAGCGTGAAGGCCATGTGGTGATCCTTTCGGTGGGCACCCAGCGGATCGGCTTCGTCGTCGATCAACTGGTCGGTCAGGAAGAGGTGGTCATCAAGCCATTGGGCAAGATGCTTCAGGGAACCCCGGGCATGTCCGGCGCCACCATCACCGGTGACGGCCGCATTGCGCTGATTCTCGATGTTCCGAGCATGCTCAAGCGTTACGCCGCACGGCGTATTTGATTCTGATGGAGCGGGGCGACTGAGCCTCGCTCCGTCTAACGGAGTGTTTATGGCAGTCAAAGTCCTGGTGGTGGACGATTCGGGGTTTTTCCGCCGCCGCGTCTCGGAAATTCTTTCAGCGGATCCGAGCATCCAGGTCGTCGGTACGGCGACCAACGGCAAAGAAGCGATCGATCAGGCGCTGGCCCTCAAGCCAGACGTGATCACCATGGACTACGAGATGCCGATGATGGATGGCATCACGGCGGTGCGGCACATCATGCAGCGCTGCCCGACTCCGGTATTGATGTTCTCCTCGCTGACCCATGAAGGCGCCCGGGTAACCCTCGACGCTCTGGATGCCGGTGCGGTGGACTTCCTGCCGAAGAATTTCGAAGACATCTCGCGTAATCCCGAGAAGGTCAAGCAACTGCTGTGCGAGAAGGTTCACAGCATTTCGCGCAGTAACCGTCGTTTCAGTGCCTACAGCGCACTCGCCTCGCAACCGGCCGCTGCGCCCGTGCCTGCACCGTCGCCCTCTGTCAGCACTTTCGGCAGCAGCGCGCCTGTACGTCCCGCACCCGCGCCGATTCCTGCCCGTGTTCCTGCGGCCAGCCCGAGCTCGCCCGCACCGAAACGCAAATCCTACAAACTGGTCGCCATCGGTACGTCTACGGGCGGCCCGGTAGCGTTGCAGCGGGTGCTGACTCAGCTGCCAGCAAATTTCCCGGCGCCGATCGTGCTGATCCAGCACATGCCAGCGGCCTTCACCAAGGCGTTTGCCGAGCGCCTGGACAAGCTGTGCCGCATCACTGTCAAGGAAGCAGAGGACGGCGATATTCTGCGTCCAGGCCTTGCTTTGCTGGCACCCGGTGGCAAGCAAATGATGATCGATGGCCGTGGCGCGGTGAAAATCCTTCCGGGCGACGAGCGTCTGAATTACAAGCCGAGCGTGGACATCACCTTTGGTTCGGCAGCCAAATCCTACGGTGACAAAGTTCTGGCGGTGGTGCTCACCGGCATGGGTGCCGATGGTCGCGAAGGCGCGCGTCTGCTCAAGCAGGGTGGCAGCGCCATCTGGGCCCAGGATGAAGCCAGCTGCGTGATCTATGGCATGCCGATGGCCATTGTCAAAGCCGATCTGGCGGATGCTGTGTACGGCCTGGACGATATAGGCAAACATCTGGTCGAGGCTTGCCTCTGATGGATGTTTTAAGCCTTATCGGGATCATCATGGCGTTTGTCGCCATCATTGGTGGCAATTACCTGGAAGGTGGTCATCTCACCGCACTGGCCAATGGCCCGGCGGCGCTGATTGTGTTGGGCGGCACCGTCGGCGCTGCGTTGTTGCAGTCGCCAATGAGCGCCTTCAAACGCGCCATGCAGATCTTTATCTGGATTTTGTTTCCGCCCCGTGTCGATCTGCCCGGTGGCATCGATCGGGTGGTGAACTGGAGCCTGATCGCCCGCAAGGAAGGTTTGCTGGGTCTTGAAGGCGTGGCTGATACCGAGCCCGACAGCTACTCGCGCAAAGGCTTGCAGTTGTTGGTCGACGGCGCTGAACCGGAAGCGATCCGCAGCATCCTCGAGGTGGACTTCTACACCCAGGAAAGCCGTGACACCGACGCTGCCAAGGTTTTTGAAAGCATGGGCGGTTATGCGCCAACCATCGGCATCATCGGTGCTGTCATGGGCCTGATCCATGTCATGGGCAATCTGGGTGACCCTTCGCAACTGGGCAGCGGGATCGCCGTGGCGTTCGTTGCGACCATCTACGGTGTGGCCAGCGCCAATCTGGTATTGCTGCCGATTGCCAGCAAGCTCAAGTCCATCGCGTTGCGCCAGTCGCGTTATCGCGAAATGCTGCTCGAAGGAATCCTGTCGATAGCCGAAGGTGAGAACCCTCGTTCCATTGAGTTGAAGCTTCAGGGCTTCATGGACTAATGGAGTAGCCCATGGCACGTCGTCGCCAACCTGAAGAGCACGTCAACCACGAACGTTGGTTGGTGTCCTATGCCGACTTCATCACGCTGCTGTTTGCTTTCTTCGTGGTGATGTATTCGATTTCGTCGATCAACGAAGGCAAATACAAAGAGATTTCCCAGGCCCTGATCGGCGTGTTCAACGACTCGCAACGCACCCTCAAGCCGATTCCCATCGGTGACGAGCGGCCCAGGACGGTCACGCCGGCCAAGCCGTTGGTCAAGGACAGCGAGCAGATTGACGCGGGCATTGCTCAGGCGAGTAACGACCCGCTGAAGTCCATTGCCGATGACATCAGCGCCGCGTTCGGTGACTTGATCAGCTCCAATCAAATGACCATCCGCGGCAACGAGTTGTGGGTCGAAATCGAACTGAATTCCAGCCTGCTGTTCGGCAGCGGTGACGCCATGCCCAGCGATGTCGCGTTCAATATCATCGATAAGGTGGCGAAAATTCTGAAGCCCTTCGACAACCCGATTCACGTTGAAGGTTTCACCGATGATCAGCCGATCCGCACTTCGCAATACCCGACCAACTGGGAGCTGTCGTCAGCTCGCTCCGCCAGCATTGTGCGCATGCTTGCCATGGAAGGAGTGAATCCGGGCCGTCTGGCTTCGGTCGGTTATGGTGAATTTCAGCCGGTGGCCAATAACGCGACCTCCGAAGGCCGTGCGCGCAATCGCCGCGTGGTGCTGGTGGTGTCGCGCAACCTCGATGTGCGCCGCAGTCTGACGGGCACCGGCACGGCAAATGCCAAACCCGATGCCGCATTGAAGCGTGCTGGCACACAAACTGCACCCTCGTCCGTAAAGTCGACGAGACGAGAGAGTGCCGTCAATTCTCCGTCGCCCGCCCTATAACTTAGTGCTATTTCTCGGTTGAGCCTGTTCGACCGGGAGGAACAATCTGAATGAGAGTCTGGGCAGTTGCCAATCAAAAGGGTGGTGTCGGTAAAACCACCACCTCCATCGCTCTAGCCGGTTTGCTGGCTGAGGCGGGCAAGCGCGTGGTCGTGGTTGATCTCGACCCCCACGGCTCCATGACCAGCTACTTCGGCTATGACCCCGACAGCCTGGAACACAGTAGCTACGACCTGTTCCTGCACAAGGGTAGCGTGCCGGCGGGGTTGCCCGGTCAACTGCTGCTGCCCACCAGTGACGAACGCATTTCCCTGCTGCCTTCGAGCACCGCGCTGGCGACCCTTGAGCGTCAGTCACCAGGGCAGAGCGGTCTGGGTCTGGTGATCGCCAAGAGCCTCGCGCAGTTGTGGCAGGATTTTGATTACGCGGTGATCGACAGCCCTCCGTTGCTCGGCGTGCTGATGGTCAATGCCTTGGCGGCCAGCCAGCAGTTGGTGATCCCGGTACAGACTGAACACCTGGCGGTCAAAGGCCTCGAGCGCATGGTCAACACCCTGGCGATGATCAATCGTTCGCGCAAGCAGGCGTTACCATTTTGCATCGTGCCAACCCTGTTCGATCGCCGAACCCAGGCGTCCATGGGGACATTGCGGGTACTGCGCGACATGTATCCCGAGGACATCTGGCAAGGCTACATTCCGGTCGATACCCGTTTGCGCGATGCCAGCCGGGCAGGGCTGACGCCTTCTCGGTTCGACGGCAAAAGTCGTGGGGTTCTGGCCTATCGGTCATTGCTCAAGCACCTGCTTTCCCTGCAACTCGTCCCACAGGTGGCCTGAGATGACGCTTCTTTCTGCGGGGAGTGTTCCAATGAACAGTCCGGTAAAAATCACTACTCGCCCGCAATTGGCGCTGCAGTCTTATCTGGACGCGTTGTTGCAGGACGCGACCGAGGAGCTTGAGCTCGAAGCGTTGACTGAGGTCATAGCGCCGCAAGACACGCTGGATGAGTTTCAAGCCGCCGTGCTGGAAGAGCAGGCCCGTGATGCGCAACAGCGAGGCATGGCCGTTCCGGCTGTAGCTGCCGCCGTGCGGGTGCAGGCGCCGATGCCGATTGCCGTGCCGGTGCTGGAAGCGCCTGCGCCGATTCTCGCGCCGGTTTCACTGGTCGCACCAATGCTGCAAGCGTTGGTCGAGCCGGTGGCCGAAGTCCATCTGCCGCCGAGCAACACACCGCCACCTGTGGAAAGCGATGGTCGCCCGTCGTGGGCAGCCGAGCCGTTCGAATGCCTGCTGTTCGATGTGGCCGGTCTGACGCTCGCAGTGCCGCTGGTGTGCCTGGGTTCCATCTATTCCCTGGCCGGTCACGAGTTGACGCCGCTGTTCGGTCAGCCGGAATGGTTCCTCGGGATTCTGCCGAGCCAGGCTGGCAATCTGAAAGTGCTGGATACCGCTCGCTGGGTCATGCCGGATCGTTACCGCGATGATTTCCGCCAGGGCCTGCAATACGTGATCTCGGTTCAGGGCTATGAATGGGGGCTGGCGGTGCATCAGGTCAGCCGTTCCTTGCGCCTGGACCCGAACGAAATCAAATGGCGTAGCCATCGTGGTCAGCGGCCATGGCTGGCCGGCACGGTAATCGAGCATATGTGCGCGTTGCTGGATGTCTCGGAGCTGGCGGAGCTGATCGCCAGTGGCGGTGCCAAACACATGAACGGCCGCAAGCCGATCCACAAACCTACATAACAAGCACCTGGCCGCATACAAGATGCGGTCGGCCAGAACATACACCGCACAGGCGGTTTTTCGAGGGGTCAGGGTATGAATGATAAGGCGTCGTCTGCAAAAGGTTCCGAAGATCCGATCCTGCAATGGGTAACCTTCAAGCTGGACAATGAAACCTACGGCATCAACGTTATGCGCGTTCAGGAAGTCCTGCGTTACACCGAAATCGCCCCTGTGCCGGGTGCGCCAAGCTACGTGCTGGGCATCATCAACCTGCGCGGCAATGTGGTCACCGTGATCGACACCCGCCAGCGCTTTGGTCTGATGAACGCCGAGATCAGCGACAACACCCGTATCGTGATCATCGAAGCCGACAAACAAGTCGTCGGGATCATGGTCGACAGCGTGGCGGAAGTGGTTTACCTGCGTCAGTCCGAGATCGAAACCGCGCCAAACGTCGGTAACGAAGAGTCGGCCAAGTTCATTCAGGGCGTGTGCAACAAGAACAACGAGTTGCTGATCCTGGTCGAGCTGGACAAGATGATGAGCGAAGAAGAGTGGTCGGAACTGGAGAGTATCTGATTGATTCTCGAGGTTGCTGTGATTGTGCTGGGGCTTCTCTGGGTAGGGACCCTGGCAATTTTCCTGGCTTACACCCGTAAACAGCGGCAGCAGGCCATCCTCAAGGCTCAGGGCGATGCGTTGCGTGATCAGCGCATCAAGGATCTGGCCAAGCGCGTTGACGATTACCAGAACGGTAGCGTGCGCATGGGCGAGGACTTGCACGAACTGCGCGCGGTGGTCAGGCCGTTGCCGGACAAACTGACCCAACTGGAGCAGCGCGATCCGACCAGCCTGTCATTTGCCCAGGCTGCACGCCTGGTCGGAATGGGCGCCAGCGTCGACGAGTTGACCCAATCCTGCGGGTTGACCCAGGCCGAAGCCGAGTTGATGAGCAAGTTGCATAAGGGTTAAAGAAGTGACGCGGTCAACGTAGCAGCTGCCGAAGGCTGCGTTCGGCCGCGGAGCGGTCGCAATCCGGCCGCCTCGGTTATCCTGATATACCGCCAGCAGTGAATTTACGACTGCTGCGCAGCCGAACGCAGGCTTCGCCAGCTGCTACGGGGCCTGCGTTCATCTTGCTGATCAATAATCTTCCCCCCGATCTGTCACATCCCGCTCCACCCTCGGCGCCTGCGGGTCATGGCCTTCGGGGAACTTGCCTTTCAGGTTCCAGGCAAAGGCGATGATCTCGGCGATGGTCCGGTACAACGCCTCCGGGATGCTGTCACCCAGTTCCATTCTTGCCAATAGTCTTACAAGCTCGGCGTTTTCGTAGATCGGCACTTCATAGTCGCGGGCGATTTTCAGGATCGCTTCGGCCAGTTCGTCGTCGCCCTTGGCGGTGAGGGTCGGGGCCTGGTGGCCATCGTATTTGAGGGCGATGGCCTGACGTGGTGGGGTGGGGTTTTTCATGCGGTTTCGTCGACCCAGCGTTGTTCGAGGCGGGTTTGATTGCCTTGGGGCGCAGTGCCGAGGTGGCAATTCAGGTCACCTACATTGAGCCCCGACGCCAATAGCCGGGCGCGCAAACTGCCCAAATGACTCTCGATCAGGCTGGCGGTGTAGGGGCGTTCGGCCCAGAGCTGGCTGGAGAGCTTTCCCGAAACCAGCTGCGCCTGAACCTGCAGCGGCCCGAGGGGCTCCATGTCGAAGGCCAGCTCAACTCGCCACAACCGCTGTTTTGGCTCGCGCTCGGCGGGTTTTTCGTCGTGTTCCTTTGTCGGTGCGTCTTCGCGCTGGAACTTGACCTGCAGCGGCACAATGTCTTGCTGGTTGCGCATGGGGATTTCCAGCTGCCAAGTGGTTTGTAGATTGCCATTGGCGGTGATACCCGTCTGCTCCAGGCTCGACAGTTGATGGCTTTGCAGGCGCGAAACGGCCGCAGCGGCTAAACGCAGCAAGTGTTCCAGGTCGCCTTCGTCCTCCAGGCTTTGCAGTAAGCGTGAGGGTAGAGGGAAGCTGGTTGGCTGGGGTTTGGCGCTGACCTGACCGAGGGTGCCGAGGGCGCTGCGCACAAAACCTGGAAGCACCTGAGCCAGGGTATTGGCGGCGATGATCGCGTTGAAACTGGTGTTGCCCGGCAGGTCGGGGGTAATTTGCGCAATCAATCGCAGCAGATTGCCTTTCATGTCCGGTGTCAGCGACGGGTTCTGACCGGCGAGTAATTTCGCTTCAAGGAACAGACCGCTGTTGACCAGTGCCTGGGCCAGTCCTTTTGGCGTGCTCAGTTGCTGAGCGTCCGGCAACCCGGCCAGCAACTGGTCGATCGCGGCGCGCAAGTCGGCCGATGTCGCGTCGGACGGCACCTGGTTTTGCAGCGCGTTGATCAGCCCGTCCAGCGAGCCCTGGCGGCTTTGTTGGGCGATCAATTGTTGCGCCACGGCCAACTGTTCCTGGCGACTGCTCAGCGGCACGAAGCTGAGGGTTTGCGAATCCTGGACCATGGCACTGAGCAACGTGCCGATGCGCAACGGCTGTGGGCTGTCAATGCTCAAGGTGCTACCACTGAGCGCGGTATTGAGCAAACTGACCAGCGAGCGATACACCGCCGGTTGGCCAGTGGCTTGCGGCATCAGTTGGGTGGTCAGTACCTTGCCTTGCAACAAAGTGCCGACCGGTAATTGTGAAGTGTCCAGGCGGGTGAGGGTGGCGACGTTAGAGGCGATGGCCTGCTGCACCATGATCGCCAGATTGCCGGCCGACGGTTGGCTCACCGCCAGGCTGGTGCCTTGCGGCAGCGGCTGGTTGCTGGTGGCCTGAACCGTGGTCTGGCGACCGCTGTCGAGGGTGACCTTAAGCAGCAACTGAAAAGTCTGATCCGCTTGTTTGAGCGACAGCACTTCAGCCTTGGCGGTTTGCCCAGCGGCGATCAAGCCTTCCAGCGGTTGCGCAAGCGTGAGCAACTCACCACTCACCACGGCCGGGCGCATGACGCCGGGGCTTGGCTGCGGCAGCGGGAGGATGTTCATTTCGCCTGTCATCGGGTCGCAGCCTGTGGAAATTGCCCTCTTGAGGGCGGGGTACAGCATGTATAATGCCGCCCCGTTATCAGCGGAGTGCTAAAAACATCGCAAATGTTTGACGCAGCTCTCTAGTACAGGCCGCTAATACATCTATTCTGCATCACTATAACGGCCGTTCCACCGCCGACTTGAACCGTAAAGGCCCGCGATCTCTTGACCAGCCCTCTTCTAGAAGCCGTAGCGCTCGCCTGTGAGCGAGACTGGCGGATGCTCTTCGAAAACCTCGAATTTCGTCTGGCGGGCGGCGACATGTTGCAGATCAGCGGCCCCAACGGCAGCGGCAAGACCAGTCTGCTGCGCCTGCTCGCCGGGTTGATGCATCCGACCAGCGGCCAGGTGCTGCTCAATGGCCAGCCGTTGACCGCGCAGCGCAGCGAACTGGCGCGCAACCTGCTGTGGATCGGCCACGCTGCCGGGATCAAGGATTTGCTGACCCCGGAAGAAAACCTCAGCTGGCTCTGCGCCCTGCATCAGCCGGCCAGCCATGAGGCCATCCGGGAAGCGCTGGCAGCGGTGGGCTTGCGCGGTTTCGAGGATGTGCCGTGTCACACCTTGTCCGCAGGTCAGCAGCGCCGCGTGGCCCTGGCCCGGCTGTATCTGGACAGCCCACCGCTGTGGATCCTTGACGAACCCTTTACCGCCCTCGACAAACAAGGTGTGGCGCAGTTCGAAGAGCATCTGGCCGTTCACTGTGAAAAGGGCGGGATGGTGGTGTTGACCACTCACCACACCTTGAACCGCATGCCTGCCGGTTATCGTGACATCGATTTGGGGCGCTGGGCCGTATGAGTGTTTTCGGACTACTGGTCGCCCGTGAGGCGCGGTTGTTGTTTCGGCGTCCGGCGGAACTGGCCAACCCTCTGGTTTTCTTCGCAATCGTCATCGCGTTGTTTCCGTTGGCGGTCGGTCCTGAGACTCAATTGTTGCAAACCTTGTCTCCAGGACTGGTCTGGGTAGCGGCCTTATTGTCCGTCCTGCTCTCGCTGGACGGGCTTTTCCGCAGTGATTTCGAGGATGGATCACTGGAGCAGTGGGTCCTTTCGCCGCACCCTCTGCCTCTTCTGGTTTTGGCCAAGGCACTGGCACACTGGGCGTTTTCCGGCCTGGCACTGGTTTTGCTCGCACCGTTACTAGCCTTGATGCTCGGTTTGCCTACCGCCTGTCTGCCGGTGTTGCTGCTTTCCCTGTTGCTGGGTACACCGGTGTTGAGCCTGCTCGGTGCGGTGGGCGCGGCGCTGACGGTTGGGTTGAAGCGTGGTGGACTCCTGCTGGCGCTGTTGATTCTGCCGTTGTACATCCCGGTATTGATTCTCGGCAGTGGCGCCTTGCAGGCGGCATTGCAGGGCATGCCGGCGACCGGGTATCTGCTGTGGCTTGGTAGCCTGACTGCCTTGGCGATAACCCTGACACCCTTTGCAATAGCCGCTAGTCTGAAGATCAGCGTCGGCGAATAATGAGGTCTGGTCAGTTTTGATCAGTAAAGACCCTGGCGGCTCGTGATAGCGAGCAGCAACCGTGATGGAAACAGTAATGAACTGGACTTGGTTTCATAAGCTCGGCTCGCCCAAGTGGTTTTACGGCATCAGCGGCAAACTGCTGCCTTGGCTGAGTGTTGCGGCGTTGCTGCTGATTGGCGTCGGTGTGGTCTGGGGCCTGGCGTTCGCGCCGCCGGACTACCAGCAAGGCAACAGCTTTCGGATCATCTACATCCACGTCCCGGCCGCCATGCTGGCGCAGTCCTGCTATGTGATGCTGGCGGTGTGCGGCATTGTCGGACTGGTGTGGAAGATGAAACTGGCCGATGTCGCGCTGCAATGCGCAGCACCGATCGGTGCCTGGATGACCGCCGTGGCGCTGCTCACCGGGGCGATCTGGGGCAAGCCGACCTGGGGCTCGTGGTGGGTCTGGGATGCACGACTGACGTCCATGCTGATTCTGCTGTTCCTGTACTTGGGTCTCATTGCGCTGGGCAATGCCATCAGCAATCGTGACAGCGCGGCCAAGGCCTGTGCGGTGCTGGCAATCGTCGGTGTGATCAACATACCGATCATCAAATACTCGGTGCAATGGTGGAACACACTGCATCAAGGTGCGACATTCAGTCTCACTGAGAAACCGGCCATGCCCGCCGAAATGTGGCTGCCGCTGCTGCTGACGGCACTGGGTTTCTATTGTTTCTTCGGTGCGGTGCTGTTGTTGCGCATGCGCCTTGAAGTGCTCAAGCGTGAAGCCCGCAGCAGCTGGGTCAAGGATCAGGTGCTGAATACTCTGGAGGCTGCACGATGAATTTTGCATCCTTCGGTGATTTTCTCGCCATGGGTCATCACGGTTTATATGTCTGGTCAGCCTATGGCATCTGCTTTGCAGTGCTGGCCCTCAACGTCGCGGCGCCGGTCCTGGCCCGCAAACGTTATCTGCAACAAGAGGCGCGTCGTCTGCGCCGGGAGAACGGCAAGTGAATCCGCTGCGTAAAAAGCGTCTATTGATCATCCTCGCGATCCTGGTAGGGGTCGGAAGTGCCGTTGGCCTGGCCTTGAGCGCCTTGCAGCAGAACATCAATCTGTTCTATACCCCGACCCAGATCGTCAACGGCGAAGCGCCGCAAGACACCCGCATTCGTGCCGGCGGTATGGTCGAGAAGGGTTCGCTGCAGCGCTCCGGGGATTCTCTGGACGTGAAATTCATCGTCACCGACTTCAATAAATCCGTCACCATCACGTATCGCGGCATCCTTCCCGATCTGTTCCGCGAAGGGCAGGGCATTGTCGCCCTCGGCAAGCTCAATGGTGATGGCGTGGTTGTGGCCGACGAAGTGCTGGCCAAGCACGACGAGAAGTACATGCCGCCGGAAGTGAGCAAGGCCCTGAAAGACAGCGGTCAGTCGGCGCCTTCACCAGCCAAAGAGGGTTAATCGATGACTTCCGCACTCTTTATTCCCGAGCTGGGCCATCTGGCAATGATCCTGGCCCTGTGCTTTGCCATCGTTCAGGCCATCGTGCCGTTGCTGGGTGCCTGGCGCGGTGATCGGCTGTGGATGGGCCTGGCTCAGCCGGCGGCCTGGGGGCAGTTTACCTTTCTGGTATTCGCTTTCGGCTGCCTGACCTACGCCTTCATGACCGATGACTTTTCTGTCGCCTATGTCGCCAGTAACTCCAACAGCACCTTGCCCTGGTACTACAAGTTCAGCGCCGTATGGGGTGCCCACGAAGGTTCGTTGCTGCTCTGGGCGCTGATCCTCGGTGGCTGGACCTTCGCAGTGTCGGTGTTCTCCCGGCAGTTACCGCAAGTGATGCTGGCGCGGGTGCTGGCAGTGATGGGCATGATCAGCACTGGCTTCCTGCTGTTCCTGATCCTCACCTCCAACCCGTTCGCGCGCATCCTGCCGCAGGTTCCTACCGACGGTCGCGACCTCAACCCGTTGCTGCAAGACATTGGTTTGATCGTTCATCCGCCAATGCTCTACATGGGTTATGTCGGTTTCTCCGTGGCGTTCTCCTTTGCCATCGCTGCCTTGCTTGGCGGTCGTCTTGATGCGGCCTGGGCTCGCTGGTCGCGGCCATGGACCATCGTCGCCTGGGCCTTCCTCGGTGTTGGCATCACCCTCGGCTCCTGGTGGGCCTACTACGAACTCGGCTGGGGTGGCTGGTGGTTCTGGGACCCGGTGGAAAACGCTTCCTTCATGCCTTGGCTGGTCGGTACCGCGTTGATTCACTCGCTGGCCGTTACCGAAAAACGTGGCGTGTTCAAAAGCTGGACCGTGCTGTTGGCCATTGCCGCATTCTCCCTGAGCCTGCTGGGAACCTTCCTGGTGCGTTCCGGCGTGCTGACTTCGGTGCATTCCTTCGCCTCTGATCCTGCGCGCGGCGTGTTCATCCTGATCTTCTTGCTGTTCGTGGTCGGCGGTTCGCTGACGTTGTTCGCGTTGCGTGCACCGGTGGTCAAGAGCCATGTCGGCTTCAACCTGTGGTCGCGGGAAACCCTGCTACTGGGCAACAACCTGGTACTGGTCGTCGTCGCGTCAATGATTCTGCTCGGCACCCTGTACCCGCTGGTGCTCGATGCCCTGACCGGCGCCAAGTTGTCGGTCGGCCCGCCGTACTTCAATGCGCTGTTCATTCCGTTGATGGCGCTGCTGATGGTGGTGATGGCGGTCGGGATGCTGGTGCGCTGGAAGGACACCCCGGTCAAATGGCTGGGGAGCATGCTCACCCCGGTGCTGCTCGGCAGTGCCGCGCTGGCCGTGGTGGCCGGCATCGCATATGGCGACTTCAACTGGGCCGTGCTGGCCACCTTCATGCTCGCTGCCTGGGTGTTGTTGGCCGGTGTGCGAGACATCTTCGACAAAACCCGCCACAAAGGCCTGATCAAAGGTCTGCCAACCCTGACCCGTAGCTATTGGGGCATGCAGGTTGCGCACCTTGGGATCGCGGTCTGCGCCTTGGGCGTGGTGCTTTCCAGCCAGAACAGTGCTGAGCGTGATTTGCGTCTGGCGCCGGGCGAATCCATGGACCTGGCCGGTTACCATTTCATCTTCGAAGGCGCCAGGCACTTCGAAGGCCCGAACTTCACCTCCGACAAAGGCGCTATTCGTGTCATTCGCGACGGCAAGGAAGTTACCGTGCTGCACCCGGAAAAACGTCTCTACACTGTGCAGAACTCGATGATGACCGAAGCCGGGATCGACGCCGGTTTCACTCGTGACCTGTACGTTGCGTTGGGCGAGCCTCTGGGCGATGGCGCCTGGGCGGTCCGGGTGCACGTCAAACCGTTCGTGCGCTGGATCTGGTTCGGTGGCTTGCTCACTGGTCTGGGTGGCTTGCTGGCGGCGCTGGATCGACGTTATCGGGTCAAGGTGAAAAGCCGTGTGCGGGAAGCACTGGGCATGTCGGGAGCCACTGCATGAAGCGTTGGATAATGTTGTTGCCGCTGGTGTTGTTTCTGGCGGTGGCGGTGTTCCTCTACCGAGGGCTGTACCTGGACCCGGCCGAGCTACCGTCGGCGATGATTGGCAAGCCATTCCCGGCGTTCTCGTTGCGGTCTGTGCAAGACAGCAAGACCCTGACCCGGGCCGATCTAATCGGCAAACCGGCGTTGGTCAACGTCTGGGCCACCTGGTGCATTTCCTGCCGGGTCGAACACCCGGTGCTGAACAAACTGGCCCAACAGGGCGTGCTGATCTACGGCATCAACTACAAGGACGACAATGCCGCGGCATTGAAGTGGTTGAGCGAGTTTCACAACCCGTATCAGTTGGATATCCATGACGGGGAGGGCTCTCTGGGCCTGAACCTCGGTGTGTATGGCGCGCCGGAAACCTTCTTCGTCGACAGCAAAGGCATCATCCGCGACAAGTACGTGGGGGTGATCGACGAAGCGGTCTGGCGTGAAAAACTGGCCGCCAAATATCAGGCGCTGGTCGATGAGGCCAAGCCATGAAGCGCTGGATAGCCGCGGCCGTTCTCGGCCTGAGCATCGTAGGTGTGGCTCACGCCGCGATCGACACTTACGAGTTCGCCAATGACGGCGACCGCGAGCGTTTTCGTGAGCTGACCAAAGAGCTGCGTTGCCCCAAGTGCCAGAATCAGGACATCGCTGATTCCAACGCACCGATTGCCGCTGATTTGCGCAAAGAGATTTTCCGCATGCTCGGCGAGGGCAAAGACAATCAGCAGATCATCGACTTCATGGTCGATCGCTACGGCGATTTCGTGCGCTACAAACCGGCCCTGACCTCGAAAACCGCGTTGCTCTGGTTCGGTCCGGCGGGGCTGTTGCTCGGTGGTGTGGTGATCATTGGCGTGATCATCCGCCGGCGTCGCGTACAGCGCACTGATGCCCCGGATACGCTTTCCTTTGATGAGCGCAAGCGCCTCGATCAACTTTTGGATAACGATAAGAATGATTGATTTCTGGCTCGCTGCAGGTCTGCTCTTGTCAGTTGCCCTGAGTTTTCTGCTGATCCCTGTTTTACGCGGCCGCCGTGCCCAGCGTGAAGAGGATCGTACCGCGCTGAACGTGGTGCTTTACCAGGAGCGCGTGGCTGAGTTGCAAACTCAGCAGGAAGAGGGCGTACTCACTCCAGTGCAAATGGACACCGGCCGCGCGGAAGCGGTCCGTGAACTGCTGAACGACACCGAAGGCGCCGACACCGCGCGGGTTTCGCGTTTGGGCAAGCCGCTGCCGTTGCTGGCGGCGATACTGGTGCCGGTGTTGGGCCTTGGTCTGTACCTGCATTTCGGTGCCAGCGACAAGGTCGAACTGACCCGCGAATTCGCCCAGGCGCCGCAATCAATGGAAGAGATGACCCGCCGTCTTGAGCGTGCCGTCGCCGCGCAGCCGGACTCGGCTGAAGGCCTGTACTTCCTCGGTCGAACCTACATGGCCCAGGATCGCCCGGCGGATGCGGCGAAGATCTTCGAGCGCACCGTGGCGTTGGCTGGTCCTCAGCCGGAACTGCTCGGCCAATGGGCTCAGGCGCAGTACTTTGCCGATAACAGAAAATGGTCGGACAAGGTTCAGGCGCTGACTGACGAAGCGCTGAAGGCTGACCCGAAAGAAGTCACCAGCCTTGGCCTGCTGGGCATCGCCGCCTTTGAAGGCGAGCGTTATCAGGACGCCATCGACTACTGGAATCGTTTGCTGGCGCAACTGCCGCCAGATGATAACTCCCGTACTGCGCTGCAAGGCGGGATCGCCCGGGCCAGTGAAAAACTGCAGGCCAGTGGTGGCAAAGTCGCTCAAGCCCCGGCGGTTGTGGCGAAGGTTGCGGCACTGCTCAAGGTTCGTGTCGATCTGGCGGCGGATCTGAAAGCCAAGGTCCAGCCGGGCGACAGTGTATTCATCTTCGCCCGCGCCACCTCCGGCCCACCTGCGCCATTGGCCGCCAAGCGTCTGACCGTTGCTGATTTGCCTGCGACCGTCGAGTTGGGGGATGCCGACGCGATGATGCCGCAGTTGAAACTGTCGAACTTCCCTGAAGTCCAACTGGTTGCGCGCATCTCCCGCGCCGGCCAACCGACTGCCGGCGAATGGATCGGTCGCAGCCAGCCCTTGGCCAGCAGCACCACAGCGTCGCAACAACTGACCATCGACAGCCCGGATAAATAACAGAGAAGTCGCTTATGACCACCATCGCTCGTATCACTCTGCTCAGTCTGGTCCTGGGATTAAGCGCATGTGCGGTCCAGCAGCCGACCACCTTGCCACCCATCCCGCCTTCGGGGCCGGGCACTCAGCCGGTTCCAGCAAAAAAGCCCGGTACGCCGACGACACCCTCGAAACCCGCCAAGTCGCTGCCACGCACGTCCGCCAGCTTCGCCCCACCACCGGGCGGTAATAGCCATTGGGATGCGCGATTGGGTGTCTACGTCCTCGACGACCAGACCAATACCTTCTACCGCCAGCGCACTTACTACCGCTGGAACAACGGCTGGAGCCGCTCCGTCAGCCCGAACGGGCCTTGGGAAGAGACGGATGTCCACGGCGTGCCATCGGGATTGGGGCGTCAGTTCCACGATTGAATCGCGTTGCGTGGCCGATAAGGATCGCAGCCTGGCGACAGCTCCTACACCCACCGAGTACCCCCTGATTCATGGGGGGGCGCGGAACTTGCAGGACAGGGCCGGGCGGCGCTTCGCTTGCTGGCGAAGCTTTTGAGCATTACACAGCCGCCAGCGACCCTTTCCCGGATACACTCGAAAACCGCACCAACGCCAACGGCGCAAGCGTGCTGCCGATGATCACGATTCACAACCGCCCACCCTGATCGTGCAGTGCACTGGCGATCGCAGCACCAAAGGCGCGCCGCTCACCTGTGTCCGACGTCAGCGTCCGATGAAACATTCGCTCAAATCTCGTTAGATAGCTTGCTTGTGCTATCTACACTCTATGAATGTGACCGGCTCTCCAGCGTCTCTCTTGGATGTTTCCTCACAGGAAGCCAAACCCATGAATCAGATTTGCAGCAGCGTGATACGAAGTACGGCACTGGCGTGGGCCATCATTTTATTGGCATTGATGCCCGCAGGCGCCGCTCAGACCCAGGACGCTCCGGGTATGCGCGTCGCCGTACGCGGTGAAATCATCGAGGTCGCCGGGGACGTGATGCAGGTGCGCGCCAATAGCGGAGAAAACGTGACCATCAACCTCACCCCGAACACCGTGGTGCGCGCGGTGACCCTGGCCAACATCGAAGACATTAAACCTGGCAGCTACATCGGTTCGGCCGCGGTGCCGCAGGCGGATGGGACGCTCAAGGCGCTGGAGGTTCACGTGTTCCCCCCACAAATGGCTGGCACCGGCGATGGCCATCGACCCTTCGATCTGGTCAAGGGCAGCAGCATGACCAATGGTAGCGTCGGTGATCTGGTGGTCAGCAACGGGCGCACCCTGACGGTCAATTACAAGGGCGGCCAACAGACAATCCTGGTGCCGGATGACGTGCCCATCGTCAACCTGGCTCCGGGCGATCGCAGCCTGCTCAAGGTTGGGGTCAAAGTTGTGTTGTTCGCCTCGCAAAGCGTCGATGGTACGCTGACTGCTCAATCGATTTCGGCCGGCAAGGATGGCGTGACGCCACCGATGTGAGCATCTATCCGGCATGAAAAAGGCGACCCGAAGGTCGCCTTTTTCATGGGAGCCCAGCGCTTATTGCCCGCTGTAGACCTGATCGAAAACTCCACCATCGTTGAAGTGGGTCTTCTGCACGGTTCGCCAGTCACCGAAGGTTTTCTCTACCGAGAGGAAGTCGACTTTCGGGAAGCGGTCGGTGTACTTGGCCAGGACCTTCGGGTCGCGTGGTCGCAGGTAGTTGGCGGCAGCGATTTCCTGACCTTCTGGAGACCAGAGGTACTTCAGGTATTCGTCCGCTGCGGCGCGGGTGCCTTTTTTGTCGACGACTTTATCGACCACGCTCACTGGTGGCTCTGCTTCGGCGGAGACGCTCGGATAGATCACTTCGAACTGGTCGCGACCGAATTCGCGGGCAATCATTTCGGCTTCGTTTTCGAAGGTCACCAGCACGTCGCCAATCTGGTTGGTCATGAAGGTCGTGGTGGCGGCGCGGCCACCGGTGTCGAGTACCGGCGCTTGCTTGAACAGCTTGCCGACGAATTCTTTGGCCTTGTTTTCGTCGCCGCCGTTTTTCAGTACGTAGCCCCACGCCGAGAGGTAGGTGTAGCGGCCGTTGCCGGAAGTTTTCGGGTTCGGCACGATGACTTGCACACCGTCTTTTAGCAGGTCCGGCCAGTCTTTCAGGGCTTTCGGGTTGCCTTTGCGGACGATGAACACGGTGGCCGAGGTAAACGGCGCGCTGTGGTCCGGCAGGCGGGTGACCCAGTTGTCGGGAACCAGTTTGCCATTGTCGGCCAAAGCGTTGATGTCGGTGGCCATGTTCATCGTGATGACATCAGCCGGCAGGCCGTCGATGACCGACCGGGCTTGTTTGCTGGAACCGCCGAAGGACATCTGCAGGGTGATGTTTTCGTTGTGCTCGGCTTGCCAGTGTTTCTGGAAGGCAGTGTTGTAGTCTTTGTAGAAATCTCGCATCACGTCGTAGGAAACGTTGAGCAGGGTCGGTGCGGCCTGAGCCACGCTACCCAAGGCCAGGCCAGCGGCCAAAAGTGAGGCGCTAAAGAGTCTTTTCACTGCGCATTCCTTGTTCTATTAAAAGTGATGCAAGTTGCCAGCGACTATAGCCGGGGCTTCATATCTCTTTAAAGATTAAAAAGAACTTTGCTTATTCTATTTTTTTGAATAGCGCATTGCCGCAACGTGAACAGAACGCTGCGTCGTGTTCATGATTGTTTTTTGGGCACACCGGGCAGTTGTGCTGCAACTGGGCGCCGCGCATGGCGCTGGCCAGTTCCGCAGTGAAAATCCCGGTAGGCACGGCGATGATCGAGTAGCCGGTGATCATCACCATGGCCGAGATCACTTGTCCCAGTGACGTCTTGGGCACGATATCGCCATAACCGACGGTGGTCAGAGTGACGATCGCCCAGTAGATCCCCTTGGGGATGCTGGTAAAGCCGTGTTCAGGGCCCTCGACCACGTACATCAGCGTTCCGAACACGGTCACCAGGGTGCAGACGCTGAGCAGGAACACGAGGATTTTCTGTTTGCTGCCGCGCAGGGCATCCAGCAGGTAGTTGGCCTGTTTCAGGTACGGGCCGAGCTTGAGTACGCGGAAAATCCGCAGCATCCGGATGATCCGGATGATCAGCAGGTACTGAGCGTCGCTGTAGTACAGCGCGAGGATCCCCGGGACGATGGCCAGCAGGTCCACCAGTCCGTAGAAGCTGAAGGCGTAACGCAGCGGCTTGGGCGAGCAGTACAGACGCAAGCCGTACTCGATGACGAAGATGACCGTGAAGCCCCACTCGATGTAGGCCAGCAGGTCTGCGTAGTTCTGATGGACGCTGTTGATGCTGTCGAGGATCACGATCACCAGACTGGCGAGGATGATTAACAGCAGTGCGCTGTCGAAACGTCTTCCGGCCATCGTATCGGTCTGGAAAATCATGACGTAAAGCGGTTCACGCCAGTTGTTGTTGCTGCTGTTCATGGAGAGCGCCTGAAGCAATGATCAGCGCAGCCTAGGGTGATTGTCCCTGATAGCGCAAGGCGCACTGTCCACGGCGGCCTGACGTAGTACGCGGGTGCCGGCGCGGATCAGCCAGCAAGCGAGGATGAAAGGCGCGGTGAGCGCCGATAGGCCCAAGGCGCTGAAGCCGGGTGTCAGCAGTATGGCCAGGGCAATGCCGAACAACGGTAGCCAGGGTTGGCGACGTTGCTGGCTGAAGGCAAGGGCGGCGAGCACTGCGTTGTAACCGCTCAAACCCAGCAGCGCGTTTGACGTTTCGTGATGCAGCAAGGCAAAGCACAGACCCGCGGCAGAACCCAGCAGCGCCCATAAGAAAGCGCGGCGGTCGGCGATCAGCAATCCGATAGCAATCAGTGCACCGGCCAGCGGATGACCCAGAAACATGACCTGACCAAGCCCTTTCAACGAGGCTGCGACCAGGTTGAGGGTGTTCATTTCAATCAAGGGTGCAGGAGACTGGGGTGCAGCAAAGTTCAGGAGTAACCAGCTCAATCCAACGAAGGGCGCGGTGTAGGCGGGCAGGCAATGCTGATCGCGGGCGCGCTTGAGCCATTGCTGAGTGAGTATCGCACTCAGGCCACCGCAGGCGATGATCAGCGGCGGCAACATCGCTGACCAGGGGAAATAAAGGCTCAGCAGCAAGCCGAGCAAAACACCGTTGTAACTGAACAGACCGGCCTGACGCTCAGCCTTGGCATAACCGCGACGTTGCGCGGTGAGCAACCCGGCGACACCGCCCAGCAGCGCACCGCCGAGCAAGGCTGGAGCAGTAAACAGAATGGCCAGCAGGCACAGCAGACCAAACAGCGGATGGCGCTGGAGGAAAATCTGGCTGAAGCCGTTGAGCAGGGCAGTGGCCCAGTCGGGGCAGTGGGTGTTGAAGTGGTTTGAGGGCATTTCGAGTCTATGTCTGGTAAACCGAGGCGCCCCCATCGCGAGCAGGCTCGCTCCCACACTGAATCTTTGTTCAGTTGTCAGATCTGCGAACAACACAAATCAACTGTGGGAGCGAGCCTGCTCGCGATGAGGCCGGAACAGGCGCTAAATCAACGTCTCGATGCGCAACGAGTTAGTTGATCCCGGCTGACCGAAAGGCACGCCCGCGGTGATCAACAACGTGTCGCCACGCTTGGCCATGCCTTGCGCCTGGGCGATTTCCAGGGCCGTGGAGCAAACTTCGTCAACCTGACGCAATCGATCATTGACCACCGAGTGCACACCCCAGGCCACGGTCAGGCGGCGTGCGGTTTGCAGGTTTGGTGTCAGGTTGAGAATTGGCACTGTCGGTCGTTCCCGCGCTGCCCGCAAACTGGAGCTGCCGGATTCGCTGTAGTTCACCAGCACCGCCACTGGCAGGATGCTGCTGATGCGGCGGATCGCACAGCTGATGGCGTCGGACACCGTGGCTTCGGCCTGAGGCCGGCTGACGTCCAGTTGTGCCTGATAATCCGGGCCGCTTTCGACCTGGCGGATGATCTTGCTCATCATCTGCACCGCTTCCAGCGGGTAATCACCGGACGCGGTTTCTGCCGAGAGCATCACCGCGTCGGTACCCTCGGCCACGGCGTTGGCAACGTCAGTGACTTCGGCGCGGGTCGGTGCCGGGGAGAAGCGCATCGACTCGAGCATCTGCGTCGCCACCACCACGGGTTTGCCGAGCTGGCGGCAGATAGTGATGATGTTCTTCTGAATCTGCGGGACACTTTCGGCCGGCACTTCCACGCCCAGATCGCCACGGGCAACCATGATCGCGTCGCTCAGCCCGGCAATTTCTCGCAAGTGTTCGACGGCTGACGGCTTCTCGATTTTCGCCATCAGAAAGGCTTTGTCGCCGATCAGTTCGCGAGCTTCGAGGATGTCTGCCGGGCGCTGCACAAACGACAGCGCTACCCAGTCCACACCCAGCTCCAGGCCGAAGCTCAGGTCGCGACGGTCCTTGGCGGTCAGTGGGCTCAATTCGAGCAGGGCTTGCGGGACGTTGACGCCTTTACGGTCAGACAGCTCGCCGCCGTTGAGCACCGTAGTGTCGATGGCATCGGCATGTTTGGCGGTCACTCGCAGGCGTAGCTTGCCGTCGTCCAGCAGCAGGTCCATGCCCGGTTCCAGCGCGGCGATGATTTCCGGGTGGGGCAGGTTGACCCGGCGTTGATCGCCGGGCGTTGCGTCCAGGTCCAGACGCAGGGCTTGACCGCGCATCAGTTGAACCTTGCCCTCGGCAAACTTCCCGACCCGCAGTTTCGGACCTTGCAGGTCCATCAGAATCCCCAGCGGGTAATTCAGCTGTTTCTCGACTTCGCGAATCCACTGGTAGCGCTGAGCATGATCAGCGTGGTCGCCATGGCTGAAATTGAGGCGAAAGATGTTCACCCCGGCTTCGACCAGCTCACGGATATCGTCGATTCCGTCTGTGGCAGGGCCAAGGGTGGCGAGGATTTTGACCTTCTTGTCAGGCGTCATGTTTAGGGCTCTCGAGAATCAGGATGGCGCGAAAGTCGTTGACGTTGGTGCGGGTCGGTTCGGTGACGATCAACGCATCCAGCGCGGCGAAGTAGCCATAGCCGTTGTTGTTGTCCAGCTCATCGCTGGCGCTCAGACCCAGGGCGGCGGCGCGAGCGTAGCTGTCCGGGGTCATGATGGCGCCGGCATTGTCTTCGGAACCGTCAATGCCATCGGTGTCGCCGGCCAGCGCATAGACGCCGGGCAGACCCTTGAGGTTATCGGTGAGGCTGAGCAGGAACTCGGCGTTGCGCCCGCCGCGGCCATTGCCACGCACGGTGACGGTGGTTTCACCGCCAGAGAGAATCACACACGGCGCCGCCAGTGGCTGGCCGTGGAGCACAACCTGGCGTGCGATCCCGGCGTGGACCTTGGCCACTTCCCGGGACTCGCCTTCCAGGTCGCCGAGAATCAACGGGCTGAAACCGGCCTGACGAGCTTTCACCGCCGCCGCTTGCAACGATTGCTGCGGTCGCGCGATCAGCTTGAAATGACTGCGGGTCAGGCCCGGATCACCAGGTTTGACCGTTTCCGATTCGGCGCTTTGCAGCCAGCTGCGCACGGTCGCCGGAACATCAATGGCATAGCGCTTGAGAATAGCCAGGGCTTCGGCCGAGGTGCTCGGGTCGGCCATGGTCGGCCCGGAGGCGATCACCGTTGCCAGGTCGCCCGGTACATCGGAAATCGCGTAGGTGTAGACCGTCGCTGGCCAGCAGGCCTTGGCCAGGCGGCCGCCCTTGATGGCCGAGAGGTGCTTGCGTACGCAGTTCATCTCGCCGATGGTGGCACCGGATTTGAGCAGGGCTTTGTTGATCGACTGTTTGTCGGCAAGCGTGATCCCGGCCGCCGGCAGTGCCAGCAATGCCGAGCCGCCGCCCGAGAGCAGGAAGATCACCCGGTCGTCTTCAGTCAGATCGCTGACCAGTTCCAGCACCCGTTTTGCCACGGCCAGACCGGCCGCGTCAGGCACCGGGTGGGCGGCTTCGACTACTTCGATTTTGTCGCAAGGGGCGCCGTGACCGTAGCGGGTCACTACCAGTCCCGAGACTTCGCCCTGCCAGCAACGCTCGACCACTTGCGCCATGGCCGCGGCGGCTTTACCCGCGCCAATCACGATCACCCGACCACTTCGATCGCTGGGCAAATGGGCTTCAAGGACGTGCTGCGGGTGGGCGGCGTCGATGGCTGTGGCGAACAGCTCACGCAGAAATTGTTGCGGATCGACCGACATGGCGGGCTCCCAATCTTATTGTTTTGGCTGATCGTTCCCATGCTCTGCGTGGGAATGCCTCAATGGACGCTTTGCGTCCGCTTCGGCGGTGACGCGGAGCGTCACGGGATGCATTCCCACGCAGAGCGTGGGAACGATCGGGTTGGTTTATTTATCGCGAATCGAGAAATTCGCCATGTGCTCAAGGCCTTTGATCAGCGCCGAGTGGTCCCAGTTACTGCCACCGATGGCCGCGCAGGTGCTGAACACTTGTTGGGTGTTGGCGGTGTTGGGCAGGTTGATGCCTAGCTCGCGAGCACCAGCCAGGGCCAGGTTGAGATCCTTCTGGTGCAGGCTGATGCGGAAGCCAGGATCGAACGTGCCTTTGATCATGCGCTCGCCGTGGACTTCGAGGATCTTTGACGAAGCGAAGCCACCCATCAGTGCTTCACGGACCTTGGCGGGATCAGCACCGTTTTTCGAGGCGAACAGCAGGGCTTCAGCAACCGCCTGGATGTTTAGCGCGACGATGATCTGGTTCGCCACTTTGGCGGTTTGACCGTCGCCGTTGCCACCGACCAGGGTGATGTTCTTGCCCATGCTCTGGAACAGTGGCAGAGCGCGTTCGAAGGCCTGGCTGTCGCCGCCGATCATGATGCTCAACGTGGCAGCCTTGGCGCCGACTTCACCGCCGGACACCGGGGCATCGAGGTATTGCGCGCCTGCTTCGTTGATTTTTGCGGCGAAGGCTTTGGTCGCGGTCGGTGAGATCGAGCTCATGTCGATCACTATCTTGCCTGGACCGACACCGGCAGCCACGCCGTCAGCGCGGAACAGCACGTCTTCGACCTGCGGGGTGTCCGGAACCATGATGATAATGAACTCAGCTTCCTGAGCGACTTCTTTCGGGTTCGCCAGAGCGACCGCGCCAGCGGCCACCAGGTCGGCAGGGGCGGGGTCGTGGTGCGCCGAGAGGTACAGGCTGTGACCGGCTTTTTGCAGGTTCAACGCCATTGGGTGGCCCATGATGCCGGTGCCGATAAATCCGATTTTAGCCATGAGAAAATCCTCTTGTTTTTATTGCTTTATCACAAAATTCGTGGAGTGTCAGTGAGGCCGCTTCGCGGGCGAGCCTCGCTCCTACAGGGGGGCTCGTTCGACGTAGGAGCGAGGCTTGCCGCGATGAACGATGAGGCGGTCTTCAGTCAAATCGCGTTATGGGTTTTCAACCAGCCCAACCCGGCTTCAGTCGTGGTCAGCGGCTTGTATTCACAGCCGACCCAGCCCTGGTAACCGATACGGTCCAGGTGTTCGAACAGGAAGCGGTAGTTGATCTCGCCAGTGCCCGGTTCGTTACGCCCCGGGTTGTCGGCGAGCTGGATGTGATTGATCTCGTCCAGATGGTCGGCCATGGTCCGGGCCAGGTCGCCCTCCATGATTTGCATGTGGTAGATGTCGTATTGCAGGAACAGGTTGTTGCTGGCGACCTGCTCGCGAATCGACAGGGCCTGAGCGGTGTTATTCAGGTAGAAGCCCGGAATGTCGCGGGTGTTGATCGCCTCCATCACCAGCTTGATGCCCACCGCTTGCAGCTTGTCGGCGGCGTACTTGAGGTTGGCGACGAAGGTCTTTTCAACGGTGGCGGCGTCCAGGCCTTGTGGGCGGATGCCGGCCAGGCAGTTGATCTGGGTATTGCCCAGCACTTTCGCGTAAGCGATCGCCAGATCGACACCCGCGCGGAATTCTTCGACCCGATCCGGCAGGCACGCGATACCGCGTTCGCCCTTGGCCCAGTCACCGGCCGGCAGGTTGAACAGCACTTGGGTCAGACCGTGGGCATCGAGCTGCGCCTTGATTTCGGCGGAGCTGAAGTCATACGGGAACAGGTATTCGACACCACTGAAGCCGGCCTTGGCGGCAGCTTCGAAGCGGGCAAGAAAACCCTGCTCGGTAAACAGCATGGACAGGTTGGCTGCGAAACGCGGCATGGTGGTCTCCTGTAAAGATTCATCGTTCCCACGCTCTGCGTGGGAATGCATCCGGTGACGCTCTGCGTCACCTAAGGGCTGGACGCGGAGCGTCCGGGGCGGCATTCCCACGCGGGAGCGTGGGAACGATCCTTCAACGCAATCAGTCGAGCAACGAAATCGCCGTCGGCGCATCGCTGCCGACAAGCGCCAGATCTTCGAATTCGTTGACGGCGTTGATCTCGGTGCCCATGGAAATGTTGGTCACGCGCTCCAGGATAATCTCGACGATCACCGGAACCTTGAACTCCTCGATCAGCTCTTCGGCCTTGCGCAGGGCAGGGGCGATGTCAGCCGGTTCGAAGACGCGCAGAGCCTTGCAACCCAGGCCTTCGGCAACCGCGACATGGTCGACACCGTAGCCGTTGAGTTCCGGAGCGTTGAGGTTGTCGAAGGACAGCTGCACACAGTAGTCCATGTCAAAACCGCGCTGTGCCTGACGGATCAGCCCCAGATAGGAGTTGTTCACCACGACGTGGATGTACGGCAGTTTGAACTGCGCGCCCACCGCCAACTCTTCGATCATGAACTGAAAGTCATAGTCGCCGGACAGCGCCACGACTTTGCGGCTCGGGTCAGCCTTGACCACACCCAGCGCGGCCGGAATGGTCCAGCCCAACGGGCCGGCCTGACCGCAGTTGATCCAGTGACGCGGTTTGTAGACGTGCAGGAACTGCGCGCCGGCAATCTGCGACAGACCGATGGTGCTGACGTAGCAGGTGTCCTTGCCGAACACCTGGTTCATCTCTTCGTATACGCGCTGCGGCTTGACCGGCACGTTGTCGAAGTGGGTCTTGCGGTGCAGGCTGGCCTTGCGCTGCTGGCAGTCTTGCAGCCAGGCGCTGCGGTTTTTCAGTTTGCCGGCAGCCTGCCATTCACGCGCGACTTCGATGAACACCGTCAGCGCGGCAGCGGCATCGGAAACGATGCCCAGGTCCGGGGTGAACACGCGGCCGATCTGGGTCGGTTCGATGTCAACGTGGATGAATTTGCGGCCTTCGGTGTACACGTCCACCGAACCGGTGTGACGGTTCGCCCAGCGGTTACCCACACCCAGTACCACGTCGGATTTGAGCATGGTCGCGTTGCCATAGCGGTGCGAGGTTTGCAGACCGACCATACCGACCATCAACGGGTGATCGTCAGGGATGGTGCCCCAGCCCATCAGGGTCGGGATTACTGGAATGCCGGTCAGCTCAGCGAACTCCACCAGCAAGTCACTGGCATCGGCATTGATGATGCCGCCACCGGCGACCAGCAATGGCCGTTCAGCCTGATCGAGCATGGCCAGGGCTTTCTCGACCTGCACGCGATTAGCCGTTGGTTTGGCCAGCGGCAGCGGTTCGTAGGCGTCGATATCGAATTCGATTTCTGCCATCTGTACGTCGAACGGCAGATCGATCAGCACCGGGCCAGGGCGGCCGGAGCGCATTTCGAAAAAGGCTTTCTGGAAGGCATAAGGCACTTGGCCCGGTTCCAGAACGGTGGTCGCCCACTTGGTCACTGGCTTGACGATGCTGGTGATGTCGACCGCCTGGAAGTCTTCCTTGTGCATACGGGCCCGGGGTGCCTGGCCGGTGATGCAGAGGATTGGAATCGAGTCGGCCGAGGCGCTGTAGAGCCCGGTGACCATGTCGGTGCCGGCAGGCCCGGAAGTACCGATGCACACGCCGATGTTGCCGGCTTTAGTGCGGGTGTAGCCCTCGGCCATGTGCGAGGCGCCTTCAACGTGGCGAGCGAGGACGTGATCGATGCCGCCGACCTTTTGCAGGGCGGAGTACAGCGGGTTGATGGCTGCACCGGGGATGCCAAAAGCGGTATCAACCCCTTCGCGGCGCATCACCAGAACGGCGGCTTCGATTGCTCTCATTTTGCTCATGGTTTTGTGCCTCTTAGGTTTTGTAATTGTATACAAGTGGCTTTGCGCAGAGTGTATTCACGGCAGACGGCGCAGGTCAATCCATTTTATCAAGCGGCTGTTTCATTCGTCAGAAGCCAGAAGTACTGTGGCTTTTCGTCGCACAAGCAGCTTTTCGATAATTATTGTATACAAAAAAATAACTCATTGTGTTCTATTTGTCGCGTCGGGCTTCTCAAGAAAAAGAAACCCAAAGGCTTTCCCCTAACAAGATAAGGACGGCACCCATGAGCGCTTTAACCTTGAAAGACGCAGTTAGCCTGACTGGTCGAGCCATTGCTGCGGGGCGCAAGATCGCCGCGGCACCGCTGACCATCGCGGTACTTGATGCCGGAGGGCATCTGGTGACCTTGCAACGTGAAGATGGCGCGAGCCTGCTTCGCCCGCAGATCGCCATCGGCAAAGCCTGGGGCGCGATTGCTTTGGGCAAGGGTTCACGGCTATTGGCGCTGGACGCGCAGCAGCGGCCGGCCTTTATCGCCGCGCTCAATAGCCTGGGGCAGGGCAGCGTGGTGCCAGCGCCGGGCGGGGTGTTGATTCGCAATCAGCAGGGTGTGGTGATTGGCGCCATTGGCATCAGCGGCGATACCTCTGACATCGACGAGCAATGCGCAATCAGCGCCATCGAGGCGCAGGGGTTGCAGGCGGATGCGGGGGTGACGGCTTGATTTGCATTGACTGATCCACCGCCATCGCGAGCAAACTCGCTCCCACAGTAATCACGGGTGTTCACATATTTTGTGTTCACTGTAGATCCACTGTGGGAGCGAGCTTGCTCGCGATAGCCATCTACCAGACACATCCAGCTAAAAGTCTGCACCACCCTCAAGCATTCACAGTCTAGCCTTCTTCATGACTTGATCATGAAAGGGGCAGGGAATGCCGGATCTACCCGCTTCACATCGCTTGCGCATCGGCCGCTATGCCGAGCAGAACCGAACTTACCTGCTGACCACCAACACACTCGATCGAGAACCGGTTTTTGAAGACTTCGCCTTGGGCAGATTGATCGTTGATCAATTACGAAGTGCGCAGGATCTGCGCTGGGCGAACTCATTGGCCTGGGTTGTCATGCCTGATCACTTTCACTGGTTGATCGAGTTGCAGTACGGATCGTTGAGTGAACTGATGCAAAAAACCAAGTCATTGAGTACGCGAGCGGTGAATAGGGCGACTGGTCGCAAGGGCAGTCTTTGGCAGCAGGGCTATCACGATCGGGCGCTGCGGCGGGAGGTGGATTTGGTAGAACTTGCACGGTACGTCGTGGCAAACCCGTTGCGTGCAGGCTTGGTGACGCGTCTGGGTGATTATCCGCTGTGGGATGCTATTTGGGTTTGACCGAAAAACCGAGTTGCCCCTATCGCGAGCAAGCTCGCTCCCACAGTGGATTTCGGTCGTTCACAGAATTTGTGCACACAGAAGAACCCTGTGGGAGCGAGCTTGCTCGCGATGGGGGCGCTGCGGTCTTTCAGTCCGGTGCGCAGCCTTTGAGCACCAACCGAATGATGGTCTGCGCTGCCGCTTCGTAGTCGCTTTCATCCAGCTTGGCTTTGCCAGTGACGACCGAGATTTGCCAGTCGAAATCGGCGTACGTCTGGGTTGCCGCCCAGATGCTGAACATCAGGTGGTTGGGGTCGATTTGGGCGATCTGCCCGCGGTCGATCCAGGTCTGGATGCAGTCGATATTGTGTTTGGCCTGGGCATTGAGCTGCTCGACCTGATCGGGGCTCAGGTGCGGTGCGCCGTGCATGATCTCGCTGGCGAACACCTTGGACGCGAACGGCAGATCGCGGGAGATGCGGATCTTGGAACGGATATAGCCACTGAGCACTTCGCTGGGCACACCGTCGGCATTGAACGGCGTCGAGGCCTGCAGAATCGGCTCGATGATGCTTTCCAGCACCTCGCGATAGAGGTTTTCCTTGGACTTGAAGTAGTAGTAGACGTTGGGCTTGGGCAACCCCGCCTTGGCCGCGATGTCACTGGTTTTAGTCGCAGCGAAGCCCTTGTCGGCAAACTCTTCGCTGGCTGCGCGCAGGATCAGTTCTTTGTTGCGCTCGCGGATGGTGCTCATAAACCAGGTGATTCCTTGCCTGTTCTGGCGGTTGCGCATGGTAGCACCGGCTTTGCGCGGGGCTCAAGAATGCCCCGCAGCGCCTTGTGTCGCGCTATGCTCGACAAAATTCATGATCGAAGGAAGCCTGATCCATGGCAGGAAGCAGTTTGCTGGTGCTGATCGACGACATCGCCGCCGTGCTCGACGATGTAGCCTTGATGACCAAGCTGGCCGCCAAGAAAACCGCCGGCGTGCTTGGCGACGACCTGGCGCTCAACGCCCAGCAAGTTTGCGGTGTGCGCGCCGAGCGTGAAATTCCGGTGGTCTGGGCCGTGGCCAAGGGCTCGTTTCGCAACAAGTTAATCCTCGTTCCTGCTGCATTAGCCATCAGCGCCTTGGCGCCGATGCTGGTGACTCCGCTGTTGATGCTCGGCGGGGCCTATCTGTGCTTCGAAGGCTTCGAAAAACTCGCCCACACGTTCCTTCACAGCGAGGCCGACGACAAGTCCGGTCATGATCAACTGATCGATGCCGTGGCAGATCCGGCCGTCGACCTGGTGGCCTACGAGAGGGACAAGATCAAGGGTGCTGTGCGCACTGACTTCATCCTCTCGGCAGAAATCATCGCCATCACCCTGGGCACTGTGGCCGACGCGCCGCTGATGCAACAGGTCATCGTGCTGTCGGGTATCGCCATCATCATGACCGTTGGCGTCTATGGCCTGGTGGCCGGCATCGTCAAACTCGACGATCTCGGGTTATGGCTAACCCGCAAGCCAGGGCAGGTGGCCAAACGCATTGGCGGCGCCATCCTGCGTGCCGCACCGTACATGATGAAAAGCCTCTCGGTGATCGGCACCGCGGCGATGTTCATGGTCGGTGGCGGGATTCTCACCCATGGTGTGCCGGCGGCTCATCACTGGATAGAAAGCGTGAGCCAGAGCACAGGTGGCTTTTCGCTGATCGTGCCGATACTGCTCAATGCTGTGGCCGGGATTATCGCCGGGGCGGTGGTCCTGGTGGGGGTGATGGCGGCGGGCAAGGTCTGGCGGATGGCGAAGGCCTGAAACGGCGTTCTACAAAACGCCAAAGAAAAAGGCCATTCGATTGAGTCGAATGGCCTTTTTTTCACCCATGGATCGCGTTACTCAGCAATCTGCAACTTGCGCGCCTCGGTGTAGACGTAACGCACTTTTTCGTACTCGAACGGCGAGTTCGTCTGTCCATAGCGGAATCTGTTCTGGTAGCGCTTGTCGATGCCGCGCAGGACCCAGATTTCCGGATGGTTCTCGCTGACCTTCGAGACATTGAGGAAGTTGATCTGCGATTCCGCCGTGAAGTCGAATACAAGCCCGCCGGTATCACGCAGGTTCGACGGGCCGAGGATCGGCAGGACAATGTAGGCACCGCCCGGGACGCCATAGAAGCCCAGGGTCTGGCCGAAGTCTTCGTTCTGGCGCGGCAGGCCCATCATGGTTGCCGGGTCCCACAAACCGGCGATGCCGATGGTGGTGTTGAGCAACAATCGACCGGTGGTCTCCATGGAGCGCTTACCCTTGAACTGCAACAGGCTGTTGAGCAGATTGGGCACATCACCGAGGTTGTTGAAAAAGTTGCTCACACCGCTGCGCAGGAAGCTTGGGGTGATATACCGATAGCCGTCGACCACTGGCAGGAACACCCACTGATCGAAGCGATAGTTGAAGTGGTAGACCCGGCGGTTCCACGACTCCAGCGGGTCATAGACATTCAGCGCGTTCAAGGTCGAGCGTTCGAATTCGCGCTGGTCCAGCCCAGGGTTGAACTTGAGTTTGGTCATGGGCTCGGTGAAACCGTCCTGATCGACCACGGTGGTGGTGTTGGCCTTGCTGTTGTCGGCGTTGGCATAGCCTGTGAAAAGTAACGCAGCGATAAGCAGGAGATGTTTATAACGGGCCCTATCCACGGAAGAACTCCAGCATGGCGTCGCTGTTGACGCGGTAGTTGAGGTTGCCGCAATGGCCGCCATGGGGGTAGACGGTCAGGCGGTCGCCGAAGGTTCTACGCAGAAAACCAAGGTCGCCCGGGCCGAGAATCACGTCGTCGGCGTTGTGCATTACGGCAATCTTCGGGTTGTTGTGCAGGTAGTCCTTGAGTGCATAAAGGCTGACCTGGTCGATCAGTTGCAGCACGCTGCCGCCATCGGTGCGGGCGCGCCACATCGGGATCAGTTGCTCGGTGATGTAACAATCGAAGTCGCATTGCAGGGCACGCTTGAGGAACGGTGTAAGACTGGTGCCTTCGGTGATCGGGTATTTGGGTGGGGTGATCAGGCCGCGGCGGTTGATCAGGTCCGAGGTGAAGGCAATGTCGGCCGCAGAAAAGCGGAACGAGGTACCGATCAGCATGGCCATCTGTTCATTGCTCAGATGCTGTTTGGACTGTTGAAAGTCGTAGAGCAACGCATCGTTGAGATCGATATAGCCTTTTTGCTGAAAGTAGCGAGTCAGTTTGTTCAACACCAGTTCATAAAATGTGGTGCTGTTGTTGATGCCCTTGACCTCGGTCTGGACCAGCTTGTCCAGGTTGGTAATCGAGGTGTAAAGGTTGACCGGAGGGTTGAGCAGCAGGACTTTCTTGAAGTTGAAACTGCGTCGGGTTTCATCCAGCTTGCTGACAAACGCCGCATCCAGGCCGCCCAGGCTATAGCCGGTGAGGTAGTAGTCGGTGATCGGCAGTTTCGGGTTTTGTGCACGCACGGCCTGCATGACGCGGTACAGGTCCTCGGCGTCATCCTTGGTCACACCTGGCGTGGCATAGCGCGATGCAGCGCTCATGAAGTCGAAGCTGGTTGGCGACGACAGTTGCACCACGTGATAGCCGGCTTTGTAGTAGAGCTTTTTCAGGTATTCGTTAATGCTGCTGTTGTAGGGCGCGCCCGTACCGGAGATCAGGAAAATCAGCGGTGCGGCGTGATCCTGTTTGGCCATCCGGTAGGTGAGCTTCTTCACTGCCCAGAAATTATCCGGCAGGTTGAACTCACGCTCCGGGCGCAACCTCAGGCTGTAATCAGCCTGATCGATATCCTCATCGGACGGCAGCTCCGGCCGCAAATCCGGTGGGGTAGTAGCAATCGTCGCCTCGAACGGGTTGGTCAGCGGGTAGCCATAACTGACGGCGTCGATATCGACCGCCAGCGCGGACGCACTCAAGATAAGGCCGCCAAACAAGGCAGCGAGGCGCAAGGAACGGAGCATGACTGGATCCCTAAGAAGAAGGTGCCGAGTGAGGTATGCAGGCTATGACCATCGCGCTGTCGCCGAAGTGCCATGCATCGGCACAAATAGCTGGTCCAGACAGCCATAATCGGGGTAATAGTAGCTAGACGATACACTTTGCAGCTGTTTGGCGGACAGTTATCTGTGCAACGCGCTTGCATACCCTCGTCGGGCGATTAAGCTGAGCGCCGTTTTCGTTTATCGGAGTGCTTCATGTCCCGTCGTCTGCCCGTGATTCTGCTGCTTATTGTCTTGCCATTATGGCTGGCCGCCAGTTATGGCATGCGTTATGGGCTTATGGAGGATGCCCGGTGGGTTGGCGTCTGTGTCGATGAGGCGAGCCGTTGGGAGTGCCAGGCGCGTTCGACCCTGGGGCTGATGATTCATTTCAAGATCATGGGCTGGACTGCGCTGGCAGCGGCGATCATTGGGTTCCTGGTGCCGGGGCGTGCCGGATGGAGTCTGGCGGTGCTGTCACTGTTGTTCGGCTTTCCGGCGCTGGCGTTGTATAACGTCAGTCTTGCGGTGTTTGCGGTGGTGATTGGGGCATTGCGGTTGGTCCGGGCGCCGGACGTTGCCGCTTGAGCTGAATCGCGAGCGAAAAAAAGGGATGACCGTGGTCATCCCTTTTTTGTGCCTGTCGATCAGCCCTTGCGAGCCCGCAAACTGCGCCACAACGCAGCGACCATCAACACACTCACCAGCGCCCAGCCCCAGGCCTGCTGGTTTTGCAGGCCTTCGCGGTACAGCTGCGGGGCGATGCCGGCACCGATGATAAAGGTCAGCAAGGCGACCTCCCGGCGCGCAACGCTGATCGGGCGGCACAGGTAAACCAGCGCCGGCAGCAACAAGGCTGCGCTCGGGAAGCTGCGATAGCGTGGGTCGAACACCAGCTCCAGCATCATCACCGCTGTGGCAAAGCCTGCGGCCGCCAGCAGCCAGCCAGCGCGCTGTTCCAGCCAGTTGAAGGCACACTTGCGCCATGCGGTTTTGGCGCTCAGGGCAAGTGCTGCGTGGGCCAGCACCAGCAGATTCAAGCCGACCAGCAATCCGGCCCAGATCCATTCGCCGGCAAAGCGGCTGGTGACTCGTGCCAGTTCGCCCCAGGCGCCTATGGAGCAGGCGCCCAATGCGCCGAGCAGCGGCAGGAGCAGAGCTGTGCGAGTGCTGCGCACGCGACCGCCGAGGATCAGCGTGCCGAGGAAAAGCAACCCACCGATGCCCAGCCATTGAGGCCAGAAGGGCAGATTAGACACCGGCCCGGCCAATACACCCTTGTCCTGACGATCTGCATCGAACAGCCCCCAGTAGCCGCCGACAGCCCCCTCGCTGGCGCGCTTCCAGGGTTGGTCGAAGGCTTCAATCAGGTTGTAGTGCCAGCCATTGTGCTCAGCCAAGGCGACAAAACCACGAATGAACTTGGCTTCGTTGACCCGGCTTGGCAGCGCCGTTTCGCGCTGGCGGCCTTCGCTTGGCCAGCCGGTTTCGCCAATCATCACGTCTTTGGGGGCGAAGCGATTGCCAAATACCTGGCGGACTTGCGCGACCTGATTGAGGGCGGCGTCGATGTTGGACGGATCATCTTCCCAATACGGCAGCAAATGGATGGTCAGGAAATCTACTGCCGGGGCGATTTCCGGGTGCTTGAGCCAGAACTCCCAGACATCGGCGTAGGTCACCGGCTGTTTGACGTGGCTTTTCACCTTGAGAATCAGCTTGGCCAACTGGGCTCCGGTGACTTCCTTGCGCAGCAGGGCTTCGTTGCCGACGATCACCGAGGTCACTACATCCGCGTTGGCATTGGCCGAGGCGATCAGCATGTCGACTTCCTTGGCGGTATCCACCGGGTTGCTGTTGACCCACGCGCCGATCATCAGCTTCAAGCCGTGCTTGCGCGCCAGGTCGGGAAGGGCTTCGAGACCGGTCATGGAATAGGTGCGAATGCATTCGAAGCGGGTCGCCAACAGCGCAAGGTCGGCGTCCATGCGTTCGGGGCGCAACTTGAATGGTTCGTCGAACGGTGATTGGTCTTTATCGAACGGGGTATAGGAGGCGCATTGCAGCTTGTGCCTGGCGCTGGCTACATCCGGTAGCAGTACCGGTTGGCCGAGACCGTACCAGAAGCCGCAAAGCGCAAACAGGCCAAGCAGACAGGCGAATAGATAAGGTAAGAAAGGAAAGCGGGCAGTCGCGGGCATGGTCAGGCCGTCTGGGAGCAAAGCCGCGCATCTTACCTGCATTTGCCGCGTGCTTGGGGGGCCGCATAAATTTGACAAGCAATGTTCGGGCGGTACCCGGTGAGGTATTCCTCATTGTCACGATTACTGGCGTTCTGATGTCGTTTCTCGTTGCCTTGAGGTCGCAGCCAGAGCAGGTCGTCGCGCACGTCAGGTTGATGATCGAAGCATCAGTACTCCGCTGATATTCGGACGGGTTTGGCAATGAAGCGTGAAGGGGGCGCAAGTGACCTGTGTGGCGCCGAAGTTGACTAACAGAACCAGCCACACAGGCCAAAATGCACCATAGCAATAAGTTGACGCCGCTCGGCATCCGTCGGGCGCAGCACTTTCGGGGAAGTAACGATGAAGATGCGACAACTCTTAGGTGCAGGTGCCGCTCTGGTACTTGCGATTGGTTCCAGCGTGGCCAGTGCCGACGGCAAAACCCTGAGCATCGGCTATGTCGACGGCTGGTCCGACAGCGTGGCGACGACCAACGTGGCGGCTGAAGTGATCAAGCAAAAGCTCGGTTATGACGTCAAGCTGCAGGCCGTTGCGACCGGGATCATGTGGCAGGGCGTTGCCACCGGCAAACTCGACGCGATGCTCTCGGCCTGGCTGCCGGTGACTCACGGTGAGTATTGGGCCAAGAACAAGGACAAGGTGGTCGACTACGGTCCTAACTTCAAGGACGCGAAAATCGGCCTGATCGTACCGGAGTACGTCAAGGCGAAGTCCATCGCCGACCTGAAAGATGACACTACCTTCAAGAGCAAGATCGTCGGGATTGATGCCGGCTCAGGCGTGATGCTCAAGACCGATCAGGCCATCAAGGATTACGGTCTCGATTACAAGCTGCAAGCCAGTTCCGGTGCGGCAATGATTGCCGAATTGACCCGTGCTGAAGAGAAGAACGAGTCCATCGCTGTCACCGGCTGGGTGCCGCACTGGATGTTCGCCAAGTGGAAACTGCGCTTCCTCGACGATCCTAAAGCCGTTTACGGCGCTGCCGAAACCGTCAACAGCATCGGTAGTAAAGATCTGGAGAAGAAGGCTCCGGAGGTCGCTGCCTTCCTGAAAAAATTCCAGTGGGGGTCCAAAGACGAGATTGGCGAAGTCATGTTGGCGATTCAGGATGGTGCCAAGCCTGAAGCTGCTGCCAAGGACTGGGTGGCCAAGCACCCGCAACGTGTTGCCGAGTGGACCGCCAAATAACCTTACCACGCGTCTGAATAGCAGGTATCAAGACCGTCTGGCGTTCGCGCCAGGCGGTTTTTTTCTGTGCGCCAGGCATGGCGCGTTGCGCGTCAGCGCAACCAGCTTGGCTGTGGTGGCCACGCATGGGACTCAATGAGGCGCGTGCTTGTAACTCGGCATTCAATGGTCGAGGCCCTTGGCGGAACTCCGGAGCCCTCCACATGAATCAGGCGCTGGCGAAGAAACTATGGGATCGACTCGGGCTGGTCTCGATACTGGACACGATACGCCGGCTTAACCGCTTAACCTGAACCGCCGTATACGGAACCGTACGTACGGTGGGAGGACGGCGGATGTGAATCCGCCTCCTACTCGATTTAAAGCTATAACTCCACAGGGGGTATTTGTGCGATCTTCGCGCCATTCGCTTGCTGGAGTTGCTTGATGCCGACATTTCTCACCGATCACCCACTGCTCTGTGCCCTGGCCCTGGTCCTTATCGACATCTTTTTGTGGCGGTTGATTTCAGCCAGTGGCAGCAACTGGAAACTGGTGGTGCGGCTGGTGATTTTCTCGTTGTTCAGCGCGCTGCTGTTCAACGAGGGCATGAACCCGATGGAAACGCCGCCGTGGCCGGAGAATGTGCCGTTGCACCTGGCCGCGACCGGTCTGCAGATCGGTTGGTGGTTGTTCGGCGCGCGGACCCTGACGGTGCTGCTCGGTACCCTGATGATGCAGCGGGTCGGGCACACCGGGCGGTTGTTGCAGGATTTGCTCGGCGCGGTGATTTTCCTGATCGCGATCATTGCGGCGCTGGCCTACGTGCTCGATTTGCCGGTCAAGGGTGTGCTGGCGACTTCCGGGGCGGTGGCGATCATTGTCGGTCTGGCGCTGCAAAGCACCCTTAGCGATGTGTTCTCCGGCATCGTCCTGAACGCCACCAAGCCCTATCAAATCGATGACTGGATCTCGATCGATGGCACCGAAGGTCGGGTGACCGATATTGACTGGCGGGCGACGCGCTTGCAAACGACTCAAGGCAGCATGGCCGTGATCCCCAACTCCCTGGCGGCAAAAGCCAAGATCATCAATTTCAGCCGGCCCCGCGACATATTCGGTCTGTCCGTGAGCCTGCAGATCAGTCCCCATGCCCGGCCGCAAACGGTGATCGAAGCCCTGGAGCGCGCCATGCAGGGGTGTCGGCCACTGCTCGGCAGGCCAGCACCCAATGTTGCGCTGAAAAGCTCCAGCAGCGATGGGGTGGAATACGAAATCAGCGGGTTTGTATCGTCCATGGCTCAGAAGCGTGAAGTACGCAATCAGCTGTTCGATCTGGCGTATCGGCACTTGAGGGCGTCGGGTGTGAGCCTGTTGTCGACGGTGGAAAGCGCGACGCCGGCCAACTACTCACGGCCCCGGGCGCTGCTGGAAAGTTCGAATATTTTCTCGACCTTGCGTAAGGAGGAGAAAGACACCTTCAGCCAGAACATGACCCTGCAAACCTTCCGTGCCGGCGAGATGATCCTGGCCACTGGCGAGGTCAGCGATCATTTGTTCATTATCGAGTCCGGTGTGGTTTCGGTAGCCCTGAGCCGTGCCGGCAGCAAGTTCGAAGCCGGGCGCATGGGGCCGGGAGAGGTGATCGGCGAGGCCGGGATCCTCTCCGATCAGGCCGTGATCGCCGATTTCTCGGCCAAGACCTTTTGCACCTTGTATCGCATCGAGAAGGAGTACTTGAAACCTTGCCTGGATGCGCGCCGCGATATCAGTGATGCAATGAAAAACCTGCTGGATTTCCGCCTGCACACCGCACACACCCTGACTCAGGAAGTGCCAAAAGTGGTGGAGAAAAAAAAGGGCTTTTTGCAGTGGTTGCGCAGCAGGGCCTAGAGAGGTGGCCTGTTTATTGAGGGTGTCTGGTCTGACGCCTATCGCGGGCAAGGAGTAGGCGACTCGGTCTATCGGAGTCGTCGTTCCACCGATTGGTATCCTCAACTTCCAAAAAATTGGTTATTTGTGCAACTCACAGGCGGGGCTAACGTATCTACACCCCCACTTGTTATGGAGCACAGCATGCAACCTCGTATCGATTTCTACACCGCTTCGCCGGATGCCTTCAAAGCCATGTTGGCGCTGGAAACTGCGGTATCGAAACTGCCACTGGAAAAAAGCCTGGTCGAGCTGGTCAAGCTGCGCGCTTCGCAGATCAATGGCTGTGCATTCTGCGTCGACATGCACACCGCTGATGCCCGTAAGGGCGGTGAAACCGAACGTCGTCTGTATGCGGTTTCGGTCTGGCGTGAAACGCCGTTTTTCACCCCGCGCGAACGTGCCGCGCTGGCCTGGACCGAAGCCCTGACCCGACTCTCGGAAACCCACGCGCCGGATGAAGATTACGCGCTGCTGAGCGCTGAATTCAATGCCAGCGAAATGGTCGACCTGACCATGGCGATTTCCACAATCAACAGCTGGAACCGTCTTGCGGTAGGCTTTCGCAAGTTCCCGCAGGAATAAATCTGAGGCTCAATGAGCATCGGCAGACGGCGCGGCCGGTGGTTTGACCTTGCGCATCAAGGGCACCATCGCCGTGGCGATGATGAAGCAGGCCATGATCATCAGAAACGCGTCGCCATAGGTTTGTGTCTGGGCTTCGCGCCAGGTCAATAGCCACAGTTGATGAAGGCTGGCGGTAACGCCCTGGTCGCCGGTCTGACCGAGGGCGGCGAAGTTACCGCCCACCTGCGTCAGCCACTGGTTCAAGGCTTCGTTGCTGCTATTGAGATGCTCGGCCAGTCGGGTGAAGTGCAGGTTGGTGCGGTCATTGAGGATGGTCGCGCAGGCAGCAATGCCAATCGCACCACCCAGATTACGCATCAGGTTGAATAACCCCGAGGCGTGCTTCAACCGAGACGGGGCCAGCCCACCGAGGGTCAAGGTCACGGCCGGCGGCACCGCCAATTGCTGGGCGATACCACGCAAGGCTTGCGGCAGTATCAATTCTCTGGCTCCCCAATCGTGGGTGATCGGGCTGAAATCCCACATCGACAAGGCAAACAGCCCCAGGCCGGTCATCATGATCCAGCGCAGGTCGATGCGGTTGGCCAGGAAGGCATACAGCGGAATCGCCATAATCTGGAACACCCCGGTGGAAAATACCGCAAGACCAATGTCCAGCGCGCCGTAGCCGCGTACCCGTCCGAGAAACAGCGGTGTCAGGTAAATGGTCGCGAAAAGGCCGATGCCAGTGACGAAGGAAAAGAAACAACCCAAGGCAAAATTGCGGTCTTTCAATGCACGCAGATCAACGATCGGGTTGGCCACGTGCAAGCTGCGACCGATAAAGGCCAGTCCCGCCAACCCGGAGATCCATGCGGTCGTGAGGATGGTGCTGTCGCTGAACCAGTTCCAGCGCGGGCCTTCTTCGAGGGTGTATTCCAGGCAACCGAGAAACAGTGCCATGAAGACCATGCTCAGGTAATCGGCGCCCTTGAGCAGCGACAGTTCCGGCTCGTCGATTTTCACCAGCATTGGCACCGCCACCGCGACGAAAATCCCCGGTACCAGGTTGATGTAGAACAGCCAGTGCCAGGATGAGATATCGGTGATCCAGCCACCGATCACCGGGCCCAGGGTCGGAGCCAACGAAGCCACGGCGCCGATGGTCGCTGCGGCGATCACCCGTTGTTTGCCGGTGAAGAAAAAGAACGCGGTGGTGAACACCAGCGGGATCATCGAACCGCCGAGAAACCCTTGCAACGCGCGGAAGGCGATCATGCTCTGGATGTTCCAGGCCGCGCCGCAGAGCAAGCTGGCCAGGGTGAAACCGACCGCCGAGACGCAAAACAGCCAGCGTGTGGAAAACACCCGAGAAAGCCAGCCCGAGAGCGGGATAACAATGATTTCGGCGATCAGGTAACTGGTCTGCACCCAGGCGGTTTCGTCGGTGCCGGCCGAGAGCCCGCCACCGATGTCGCGCAACGACGCCGAGACAATCTGGATATCCAGCAGCGCAATGAACATACCGATGCACATAGTGGCGAAGGCGAACACCTTGGTCGCGGTCGCCATGGTACTGGCATCGAAGGGCTGAGCCCGGGCAGCGAGGGCGCGACTCATGGTGCGCTGGCCTGGGCGACGGCCGCCGAGGGTTCTTTATGTTCGGCTTTCGTATCGACTGACGCGGTCACCGAAAGGCCCGGACGCAGTTGGCCCAGCACCGCGTCAGCCGGATCGAGGATGATTCGCACCGGCACGCGCTGGACGATTTTAGTGAAGTTGCCCGTAGCGTTTTCCGGCGGCAACACGCTGAACTGCGCGCCAGTCGCCGGGGCCAGGCTGTCCAGGTGGCCGTGGAACTCCCGACCGGGCATCACATCAGCGTGGATACTGACCCGCTGGCCGGGAACCATGAGTCTGAGCTGATCTTCCTTGAAATTGGCATCGACCCACAGGCCGCTGGCCGGTACCACCGAGAGCAGTTGCGATCCGGCCTGGGCATAGGCGCCCACCCGCGCCCGACGGTTGCCGATCACGCCATCTGCAGGCGCGCGCAACTCGGTGTAAGCGAGGTTCAATCGAGCGATATCCCGCTCGGCCTGGGCTTGCATCAACGCCGCTCTGGCCTGCTGTTTCTGAGTGGCGATCACGTTCAACTGGCGCTGGGTGGCGAGCAGTTCAGCCTGCGCCCGGGCGCTGAGGGCTTGCGCGGTTTTGAAGGCGGCGTCTGCCCGTTGCGCACTCTCCACAGACACTGCGGAACTGCCGACCAGGCGTTTGTAGCGCGCATTGTCGTCGCGTGAGCGCGACATCTCCGCGCCCGTGGCATCGATCCCCGCCCGGGCCTGATCAATCACCGCGTGTTGCAGTTGTTCGGTGGCGTCGAGGTTGGCCAGCAAGGCTTCTTCGGCAGCTACCGCACCCTCGGCCTTGGCCAGGCTGGCGCGGTAATCCCGTGAGTCGAGCCGGATCAGTACGTCACCGGCATGCACCTGTTGGTTGTCGGTCACCAGCACTTCTTCGATGTAGCCGGCCACTTTCGGCCCGATCACCGTGACATCGCCGCCGATGTAGGCATCGTCGGTATCTTCGATAAAGCGCCCGCTGGTCCACCAGTGCAGGCCATAGAGCCCGATCAGCACCAGCGCAGCGGCGGCCAGAATCATCAGCATCAGGCGCTTGAGCAGTGCAGGCCTGGGTGGGTTCAGTGCGGTAGCGATTCCGGGCTCTTCAACTGCAGTCATGCTGGTCATGGCAGGGTACCTGTCGGATCAGATAAATATTACGCGTGTAATATGATATATGTAATATTGGCTCGCAAGTGAATTTTCCTGCCAGTCGTCAGGTGGGTTTAATACAACGGTTGTTTGAAGCGCGTCAGGAGCGCAGCGCCTGGTTGAACAAGCGCTTGCTCAGACGAAGATTGAACGGGGACTGGATGCTGACTTTCAGGTACTACGCAAACCGGGAAAGAAAAATGCGCGGGATCTGCATGATTCAATACTCGGGTTGTTCAGCACCGACCACCAACACACTGCAAGGCATCTTGTAGAGCAGGTGCTCTGCCGTACTGCCGATAAGTTTGTCCAGGCCATGCGGGCTCACTTTGCCCATGACGATGACATCGACGTCATGGGTGTCGGCATAACTGGCCAGGACCTTGGCCGGATTGCCCATGATCAGGTGGCGCTGCCCGGTCGGTATGCCGTTGCGTTCGGCCAACGCGTTGAAGGCCTCATCCTGAATGTCATACATGGTCTTGGCCATGCTTGAGGAGAAGAAGGATGAACCGCTGGCAAAGCCGAACTCTGACGAGGTAATCGATGACAGGTCATAGGCGTACAACACATCGATTTCGGCGTTGCATCGCATCGCCAGTTTCACCGCTTCGCGGACGATCCGGTCATTGAAGCCCGGGTTCTGGTCACTGTGATGGAGGGGGTCCACCGCTGCGACGATCTTGCGCGGCAAGGCATGACGGGTATTGCTCACAAAATGCAACGGTACAGGGCACTGGCGCATCAGGTGCACATCGAGAGGCGTGAACATGATCCGCGTCAACAGCGACTCGTGCTCCAGGGCCTTGATCAGCATGTCCATGGGTTGTTCGTTGAGGTGGACAAGGATTTCTTCCAGTGGACGTTCGACCCATGTCACTTCGGTGGTCACATCAACACCGATTTTGCGCAGGGGCCTGGCCTGTTCCTCAAGCCACTGGCGGTGCCGCCCGACGTAGCCCAAACGCATTTGCTCCAGCGCTTGCTCATTGACCAGGCCCGCTGTCGCCAGGCCCTCGAGATAATCAAAAGCCACGATGTGCAGCGCTGCACCTTCGGCTTTGGCCAGGGCGGCGGCCCTGTCGAAGGCTGCGCTGTGCTGCATCAATGGCGAAGTCACCAGCATGAAGCGTTTTTGTCTGGACATGACAAACCTCCCAAACAGTAAAGACAGCGGTCCCTCAGGGCCGTGACTGGACATCAAGTGGCAAGACGATTATCTGATCATGCCGCCAGTACGAGCAAACGGGTTGATTGGCATCAACGTCAGCCGGGGTGTCCGACGTGTGGTCGGGGATGAAGCGCCCGGTAACTGACTGGCGTTCAGGGCGTCAGTACGAGCGCCCCTTTGAACTGTCCTTGTCGCAGGCAGGCGAGGGCGGTATTGGCATCTTTCAGAGCAAAACAGGTGACATGGGAGCGAATGGGGGTATGACGAAATTCGGCGAAGAACGCCTTGCCGTCCTCGCGGGTCAGATTGGCCACCGAACGCAGTACTCGTTCACCCCACAGCAGTTGATAGGGAAAAGCCGGAATATCACTCATATGAATGCCGGCGCAGATCACACAGCCACCCTTGATCGTCGCGGCAAGGGCCAGTGGTATCAAGGCCCCGACGGGGGCGAATATCAGCGCGGCGTCCAGCGGTTGCGGTGGCGGTTGTTCTGAAGACCCGGCCCAGACAGCGCCCAGTTTTCTGGCGTAATCCTGGCCTTGTGTGTCGCCAGGGCGGGTGAAGGCATACACCTGCTGGCCACGTGTTAGCGCGATTTGTATGACCAGATGAGCGGCGGCGCCAAAACCATAGAGACCCAGTCGCCGCGCTGTCCCCGCCAGCCGCAAGGCGCGATAACCAATCAGCCCGGCACACAGCAACGGAGCAGCCTCGACAGGCGGCAGCGCGGCTGGAATGGTGAGGCAAAAGCGCGCATCGGCGAGGACGTAGTCGGCATAACCTCCATCGAGCTGACACCCCGTGAAAAGTGCCCGATTACACAGGTTCTCCCGTCCTGCCAGGCAGAAAGCGCAGTGTCCGCAGGCCCAGCCCAACCAGGGAACGCCGACCCGTCTGCCGATCCAGTAAGGTGCCACTTGCGAGCCGACCGCCACGACCTGACCAACAATTTCATGTCCCGGAACCCGTGGCAGCACCGCTTGAGGGAGCTCGCCGTCGAACAGGTGCAGATCAGTACGGCAGACACCGCAGGCCAGCACCTTGATCAGCAATTGATGGGGGGCAGGTGTCGGGACTGGACGCTCTTCCAACTGCAACGGCTGACCAGGGGAATGTAAAACCATGGCGCGCATGACCATTCTCCAGAGTAAGGGATATTAATCACTGTAGTTCGCAGGTGCAGACCGAACGAGAACCCTGGCGACCGGAGCTACGGTGGTAAGCGCCGCACATCGCTGCGGCCGTCAATGCTCGCGTAACCGGGGAACATAGGCTTGGACGCGTCAGTCAAACACTATGTGGGTATGTATGAAGCCGGTATCGGGGGCATACCACCTGGAGGAGGTTATTAAATGATTCATTATTCCTCTCAGCAAACGACCTTGCATGACCGGGCTGCTGCCGGTCGTAGCCTGGTGGAGCCGCTGCTTAAATACAGCGCAAAACCCGATGTCATTGTCCTCGCCTTGCCCCGAGGGGGTGTCCCGGTGGCCTATGAAGTGGCCACAGCCCTGGAGGTTCGCCTGGACCTGATGCTGGTCCGCAAGCTCGGCGTTCCTTCTCACCAGGAGTTCGCCATGGGTGCCATTGCCAGCGGTGGCATACAAATAGTGAATGAGGATGCGCTACGGGCTAACCACATTGATCAACGCACACTCGAGGCCGTGGCCGCACGGGAAACGCAGGAGCTGCTGCGCCGCGAGCGCATCTACCGGGCAACGCGTCCGCCCGTGGCGTTGCAAGACCAGGTGGTGATTCTGATCGATGACGGGCTGGCCACAGGGGCTTCAATGATGGCCGCAGTACACGCCGTGCGCCTGCAAAAACCGGCACGCATCGTTGTCGCTGTACCGGTGGCGCCACTGGAGACCGCGGAGGCGCTGCGCAGCGAAGTGGATGAGCTGGTTTGCCCGCTCACCCCCGAATGGCTGATGTCGATCGGCAGTTGGTACGCGGATTTTTCCCAGACCCCGGACGAAGAGGTTATTGATTTGTTGCAACGCGCCTGGCGACGCGAATCGAATTCGGGGCAGGGAGTGCCTTAAGGCAGTCCAATGCTAAAGCCACAGCGTCGCAATCTGGAACTGGCGGACGTCGAGTTAGCCGCTGATTTGCGTTTGCCTGCAGCCGCAGGCGGATTGGTGGTGTTCGTCCATGGCAGTGGCAGCAGTCGCTCGAGCCCACGTAACCAGCAGGTTGCACAATCTCTGGCCCAGCGCGGTCTGGGCACGCTGCTGTTCGATCTACTCACCGAGCAGGAACAATACGTGGACTACCTGACCGGAGAGTTGCGCTTTGATATCGCGCTGCTCTCCAGACGACTGGTGGGTGTGATCGACTGGATAGGGCACAGGGCTGAATTGAAATCGTTGCGCGTCGGGCTGTTCGGCGCGAGCACCGGGGCCGCAGCGGCGTTGTTGGCAGCGGCGCTGCGCCCGGACGTGGTGCATGCCGTGGTCAGCCGGGGAGGGCGGACCGACCTGGCCGGGGCAGCGCTGGCCCTGGTGAAGGCACCCACCTTACAAATCGTCGGAGATCAGGACCCGACGGTGCTTGGCCTTAACCGCCAAAGCGCCCTGGCCCTGCAGTGTGAGCACCGGCTGGACGTCATCGCCGGAGCCACCCACCTTTTTGAAGAACCAGGAGCCCTGGAGAAAGTCGCCAGCCTGGCTGGCGACTGGTTTGAGGTGTATCTGCACACGCCGGCAAAAAAAACGCCCGAATGAGCCAAACCTTGTAGGAGCCGAGCTTGGTCCGGGCGGCGTTCCGACGATGGCGATCTCAAGGACGCCATCGCCGGCAAGCCGTGCTCCTACAGGTGTGCGGATATCACACACCAAACGGAAAGGTTTCGTCCTCCGGTTCCAGTTCCTGGCTTTTCGGCAGGTGCAGTGCGGTCACCGGTTGCGTCTGTTCAATCCAGACCATGGCGTCGAATTGCTCGGCAAGCACCGCCTGGAAGTAGTGGCTGGCGAGCTCGCTTTCAGGTCGGTAAATCACCCCAATGGCCCGCTCCAGCAGTGGCTCGCTGAGGGCCTGGCGCAACGCTTCTCGCTGAGGATCGCGCCAGTCGGTCAATGACGCAGCGATGCCCGCCTCAAGGAACTGATACTCCCAACTGTCTGTTCGAGATGGCCGGATGTCCATGATGTGCATGTCGCCATCCCAGTCATCGGCCGCCGCCACCTGGCCGCGGTCGGTGCTCATGCCGATCAGCACGACGTCGCGCCCATAGGCGCTGCGGCACAGCTGACCGATATTGAACTGGCCCTTCCAGCCCATCTGTGTGGCGGCGGCATTGCCGATATGGGAGTTGTGCGCCCACACCACGGCCCTGGCTTGAGGGCCACGATGCTCGAGCAGCGCACACAAGGTGTCGAACATATGCCTGTCACGCAGGTTCCAGGAGGTGGTCGAGCCTCGATAAATCGCTCGGTAGTATTGTTCCGCCGCCCGAACGACCTGGGCGTTTTGCGTGGCATTGAAGAAAGCTTCGTCGTCCTGGATAAGCCCGGCCATTTGTTCGGCCAATATGGCATTGAGCTGCTCGATCACCGCTTGCTCACAAGGCATGACGCCGCCGCGCTCGACAAAATGGCCATATAGCGCAGGATCATCCTGCCAGGGTGTCAGACAGCCATAACGCTGTCGTGCTTCGTGCGCAAGCTGAGGGTCGCCCAGGTCCAGGTAGTTCAAGACCTCGCGAATGGAATTGCGCAAACTGTAAACGTCCAACCCGCGAAACTCGACACGCAGCTCGGAGGCTTTGTGGCTGTTGTGCTGATGAAGCCAGTGGGCGAAAGCCCTCACATCGGTATTGCGCCACATCCAGGTCGGGAATCGGCTGAAGATATGACGTTTCCAGGCCGAAGGCGCCAGCCCGCGGACGTAACGGTCAACGTGGCCCGCATCCGGCCAGTCCGCTTCGACGGCAACAATATTGAACCCATGCTGCTCAATCAGCCGTTGGGTGATGGCCGCCCGGGTTCGATAGAAGTCGCTGGTGCCATGGCTGGCCTCACCGATCATCACCACACGAGCATCGGCGTAACGGTCGAACATCGCGCCGAAGGTCTGCGAATTCAACGCCGGCAGCTCCTCAGCGTACTGGCGTAACAAGGGGACAATGGAGGTCTGCACCCCGTTGGCACGGGAGCCGGGAAGTTTCTTCGAGAAGTCTTGGAAAGATGGGCTCATGAGCGTCATTCCGATGAGAGTGGATTGCCCGACGTGCAGCGCTCTGGGGCATCACGTCGACTGCCGGGGCAGCGCTGACTTGAGGGGCATTAGCGCGGGGAATTCTTCAGGCGTCAGGGTTTCCTTTTCCAGCAAGAGTCTGGCGCCGGCATCCAGATCAGCCCTACGGTCCTCAAGCAACGCCTTGGCGCGACTGTAGGCTTCATCGAGCAGGGCTCTGATGCCGAGATCGATTTCCCGCGCGGTTTGTTCCGAGTAATCCTTCTCCCCCCGATTCAACATGTGTTCGCCCAGGAAAGTGGGGGTCTGTCGCTCCAGCACCGACTGCCCGAGCTCCGTACTCATGCCGAAGCGGGTAATCAGTTGCCGGGCGATATCGGTCGCCCGGGTCAAGTCGTCCGCCGCTCCCGTGGAGATCTGGCCATAGGCGATGTACTCGGCGGCCCGCCCGGCCATCAACACTGCGATGCGGTCCTTGAGCATCTGACAACTGATCAGAAAGTGATCTTCGGTCGGGCGTTGCAGGGTATAGCCCAACGACCCGATAGCGCGGGGAATGATCGAGACCTTGTGCACCGGATCCATTCCCGGCAAGGTGCTGGCGGCCAGCGCATGGCCCATTTCGTGATAGGCGACCACCAGACGTTCTTGTGGCTGCAGCAAGCTGCTCTTGCGCTCCACTCCGGCGACGATACGCTCCACCGCAGCGGTGAAATCATCGAGGCTGACCGCCTGGGCACCGCGACGGGTTGCGACGATAGCGGCTTCATTGATCAGATTCGCCAGGTCCGCGCCGGTGAAGCCGGTAGTGATCTCGGCAATGCGCCCGCAGTCGACGCTGAGCTCAACGGTGATTTTCTTGATATGCACTTTGAGAATCTCGAACCGGCCCTTGCGGTCCGGGCGATCAATGACGATCTGACGATCGAAGCGGCCGGCCCGCAGCAGCGCCGGGTCGAGGACTTCCGGACGATTGGTGGCGGCCAGCAGAACCACGCCTTCGCGGGGATCGAAGCCATCGAGCTCCGCCAGCAGTTGGTTGAGTGTCTGCTCTTTTTCGTCGTTGCCACCGAACGCACCGATCCCCCGCATCTTTCCCAGGGCATCCAGTTCGTCAATGAAAATGATGCAGGGTGCCGCCTGACGAGCCTGTTCGAACAGGTCGCGGACCCGGGCGGCGCCAACGCCGACGAACATCTCGACGAACTCGGAGCCGGAGATGGAGAAAAACGGAACCCCGGCTTCACCGGCGATGGCCTTGGCGACCAGGGTTTTACCGGTTCCGGGAGGGCCAACCAGCAAAGTCCCTTTGGGGATGTGGGCACCCAAGCGGGTGTACCTGGCCTTGTCTTTCAAAAACGAGACAATTTCCACCAGCTCGGCCTTGGCTTCGTCAATACCGGCTACATCGGCGAAGGTCACGCCCGTATCGCGTTCGACGAATACTTTGGCCCGCGACTTGCCGACACTCATCAGGCCACCAAGGCCCTGCTTCTCGGCAAGGCCGCGAAACAGAAAAAGCCAGACGCCCATGATCATGATAAAGGGCAGGAACCAGCCGAGCAGATTGCCCAGAAAGGTGTTTTCGTTGACACCGGAAAAACCGACGTCTGATTGAGCGAGTTCTGCCGCCAGGGTTGGGTCGACCCGCACTGTGCTGAACAGGTTATGACCGTTGATAGGCTCTTGCAGCTTGCCGTTGATTTGGTCCTTGGTGATGCTCAACTCGCTGACCTTATGCTCGTTCAGCAACTGCAGGAACTGACTGTAAGGGATCGACTCGACGGCAGCGCGTCCGGCAAACAGGAACTGCGCCAGTGTCAACGCGACGAAGGTGATGAGGAAGTATGAAAAATTCCACTGATCGGTCTTCTTCATGGTCTGGGCTCGAGAGTGAACGATGCATGTGAGCAACGACCCTGTGCAGTGCTACGCAGAGTCGTTCTGCGCCCTACACTTGAGTATTGGTTAAAATTTTAGACCTGCTGTCAGTCGATCAGTTTTATGTATATCGAGCGGGCGCCCTGTGGTTTGCTCGCAGCAGCTGCCAAAGGTTCGGGCCGTGTACGGACGATCTTTTGATCCTCGGTCAGAACGCGATCCTGGGTGAGTGCTGAAAAGATCGCAGGCTGCGCCAGCGCCTGCAAAGGGGAAACCCACAAAAAGCCCCTTGCCAGGTTTTCCTGGCAAGGGGCCAATGGGCACGCGGTTTTAGTCGGCTTTAATTCGCACAATTTTTTCCGGTTTTATGGCCTCGGCTTTTTTCGGCAGAGCCACCGTCAGCAAGCCTTTGCTGAAATGCGCGTCGATCTTGTCGACATCGACCCCTTTGGGCAGGTTGAAGACCCGCTCGAATGAGCCGTAGCTGCGTTCAGTGAGGTGATAGCCCTTCCTCTGTTCTTCCCTGTCTGCTTTCTTTTCGCCTCTGATGATCAGGCTGCCATTGGACAGTTTGATCTCAATGTCCTTCTCATCCATACCGGGAAGTTCGGCGGTGATTTCGTAGCTTTTATCCCGCTCGGCAATGTCCACGGCGGGCATGCCACGACCGCTCATCTCCCGATTCCAGAATGGCTCGACATCAAAGAGGCCGCGGCTGAACGGCTCGACATCGAAGAGGCTACGGCCGAGCGGCGAAAGCGCCGAGCCTCGACCGAAGTCTTCGAACAAATTGTCGACCTGTTGGCGCAGCGCGTCGAAGGGACGCCAGAGATCCTTGCTCACTGATGGCTGGCTGGTCTTCTGTTCGGTGCTGATCGGCATTTTTTTAACGGTAGACATATCATTTCTCCTCTTGGATGACTCGAGCTGGACTGCGAATGTCCGGGTCGCATGTCCACGTCGAGAGAGGCAATCAGGGGATATCAACGCCCTGTGGCGTCAGATTCCCCGCCACCGTATCCAGGCAGCGAATGCTGCTTGTGGTACGGGTATATAAACTCCTTTTGCACTTATAAGCATAGGCGCGCCAGAGGTCTGGATCATTCCAACGGGGAGGCAGGCGAGAAAAACGCGACGAGCGGATAGCGGGCTTCAAAAAATCAGATCGTTTTGTTGATTCGCCAGGGGCTTCGCAGAAGCGTTGCAGTCGAGTGGAGCGCTCTAAAGAGTGCAACGCTGGAGCGCGCATGCTGGTGAAGCCTGTTGGTGAGTGCCTGTGTCGGGGTGAACTGTAGGTGGAGACGTTAAACAGGGCTGTAAATCCGTGGCGCGCTTCGGTGGGGGACGTGGATCAAGTTGAGGCGGTGCTTGATTGCCCACTGCACGGTCAATGCGGTGGGTGCCGACAAGCTGACCAGCGTGCCAAACTTCGCCCTTACCGCTTTGTGAATAAGCTCCAGGCTGCAGCGGCTAGTCACTACCGTGAAGCCACAACGTGCATCGATCTGTGCATGCTGCATAGCGCCTATCAATTTATCCAGCGCGTTGTGGCGGCCGATATCTTCGCGGCACAAGAGCGCCGAGCCGTGAGTGTCGAAGTACAGCGCCGCATGCAGCGCGCCACTGCTGCGTGCCATTATTTGAGCCTGTTCGATGCGCTCACGCAGTCCGCTGAAGTGTTCCGCGAGAGGGAGGGGAACAGGCTCCAGAATGTCCAGTTGCGGAAGTGCCTGCTCCAGCGCTTCCACACCACACAACCCGCAACCACTGGTACCCGCCATTTGCCGGCGATGATTCTTCAGTGCCCAGAAGGCGCGACTGGAGATCTGTACATCCGCCTGACAGGCCTGGTCGAAGTGCGAGAGACGGATGTCGTGGATTTCGTTCAGATTTTCAACAATATCGTTACTCACGCTGAAACCCCGGATGAAATCCTCGATATTGCCGGGTGAAACCATCATCACGGCCTGGCTCAGTCCGTTGTACGTAATGGCCAGGGCGATCTCGGACGCTAGCGCAGCCTGGGAGACGGGTGCGCGCGTGTCATATTCTCGATAGGTGACATTCAGAGGCTTTGGCGCAGGTGCATTCGCATCGCTTTGCTCAGATGATTGTTCGACTTGGCAAGACATGACAAAACCCTCGAATCAGCTCTTTGCGGCAAATAGTTTTCTGGCTTCAGCAAAACACTTCTCGGCGATTGCCGAGCGAGGTTCGGTTTTGCGCATCACGAGACCCAGTGGCGCGAGAACACTTGCATCTGGAAGGTTGATAAAGGCCAGATTCTCAATCGGGTTTTCCAGACCATTGTTCAGCGGCATGATCGAGCAGCAAAAACCTTCGTGAATCGCCTGGAACAACTGATAAGTCGAGTCGGTTTCGAGTATTGGCTGTGGGTCTAGCCCGCGGCTGCGGAAACTCAGATCAACGGATTTTCGATAGTGCATGCCATTGCTGATCGTCCCCAATGGCAGCTCGGCGGCATCTTCCCAGCTCATTTCTGTTCCTTCGAAATGGAAGTGGCGAGTGTCGTACAGCAAGCCGACGCGGGTCTCTCCTATTTCGAAAAAATCCAGATAGTCCGGACTCACATGATCGAGATAACAGATGCCCAGATCCAGTTGGTTGTTACCTATGCCTTCGATGATTCGATCTGAGCTCATGGATGACAGGCTGAATTTGAGCTCTGGGAACGTATGGGAAAGCCCCTGAACGTAGCTGATGGGATTAAAGCCGCTGAGAGGCACCAGACCCAGACGCAAATTGCCGACTAACTGACCGCGACACGCGGCGGCTTCGGCGAACAGCCCGTCATGTGCGGCGAGCAATGTTCTCGCCCATGCCAGCACGCGTTCACCCGCCTGGGTGAAACCTTCAAAGCGCTGGCCTCGGGTGACCAGCTCCAGACCCAGTTCATCCTCAAGATTGCGCAAGCGCATGGACAGCGTCGGCTGAGTAATGTGGCAACGAGCAGCGGCCTGCCCGAAGTGTCGAGTCTGTTCCAGCGCAATCAGGAACTTGAGTTGTTTGATGTCCACGATGGCACCTGCTGAGGGAAGTATGTGATGTAAGTATTAACACAGGAGTCCAGGACGCATGGATTGTTTGAAAAGTCCCGAACCGACCCTTTGGAGGAAACAGTGTGAACTTATTCAAATGACGCAGATAGCGTTTCGCAAAGCAGTTCCGGGGTGTTGAAATTACATAGGCGCGAGTCGTCCGAGGCACACGACAACGCCCTCGGGGCACGTTTCAACAGCGCGCGTAACAGGCTTCGCTCTCCCTCATCCCAGTCTTGCTGCAAACCCTGTAGCAGCGCCTTGGGAATCAAGCTGAACATGGGTTGCCATTGCCCGGCCTGCTGCACCATCAACGCTGAAGCCGTCGCAGGGCGCGCCTCTAACAGAGCCCTGATCAGCGGCGCGTCAATGTTCGGTGCGTCGCAGGCGAGAATCAGTAGCCACGGATGGTGCGCAACAGCCAGTCCGGCCAGGACTCCTGCCAGAGGTCCCGGGAAATCCCTTTGTGAGTCCTCGACCAATTGATCGGCATAGGCTCGATAACTTTTTTCATTACGGTTGCAGGAGATGATCAAGTCGTCGGTGAAGGGTCGTACTACAGCGTGTACATGTGCGATGAGCGGCTTCCCTTTCCAGGGCAGCAGCCCTTTATCCCGTCCCCCCATACGCGCCCCGCGCCCGCCAGCAAGTAGTAGCACTGAGCAGGGTACAGATGAAGCTGCAGTAGAGCAGGTAAGTGTCATGATTAAAAACACGGATAGTTGGGTGAGCAGACGATCTCACTGTTTATCTTGTCAGTCCAATCAGAAGTATTTAATGATCGATCGATTGACTCTATCAAAACCGAATTTAATTAGAATAAGGAATCACTGTGGATGAAAAAACCTTCGATAGACGCGCTCGATAATCTGGTCGGCCAGAGTGATTAGACAGTGACCGTTTTAGCGCTTTAGCCTCTAGCAATTGTTTTCATTATTGCCTGCCGGAGAATGACATGAGCGTTAAGTCGGATGCGTTATTTGTACCGTTGAATATTGCCGTGCTGACCGTCAGTGATACCCGTGAATATGCCAATGATACCTCTGGGCAATTGCTGGTCAGTCGATTACTGGAAGCGGGCCACACCCTGAGTGAACGCAACTTGCTCAAGGATGACCTGTACAAAATCCGGGCACAGGTCGCAAGCTGGATTGCCGACGAGGGGATTCAGGTCGTGCTGATTACCGGGGGCACCGGATTCACTGGCCGCGACAGTACACCTGAGGCGGTGACCTGTTTGTTGGATAAACAAATTGACGGCTTTGGTGAGTTGTTTCGGGCGATTTCTATTCTCGATATTGGCACGTCCACTGTACAGAGCCGGGCCTTGGCCGGACTGGCCAACGGCACACTGGTGTGCTGCCTGCCAGGTTCTACTGGCGCCTGTCGAACCGCGTGGGAAGGCATTCTTGCCGAGCAGTTGGATGCACGCCACAGGCCGTGCAATTTCGTGCCGCACCTCAAGCCTGTGCAAGTCTGCGGGTCACGGGGATGAGTCAGTCACCGCTGATGCCTGTGGAGGAGGCCATCGCCAGGCTGCTGGCCATGGCTGAGGCCCAACGTCTCGATGATAGCGAGTCAGTACAGCTGAATGATGCACGGCAACGGGTGCTGGCCAGTGACCTGGTGGCGACCCTGGATCTTCCGCCTTGGCCGAATAGTGCCATGGACGGTTATGCCTTGAATGTGGACGACTGGAGCGGACAGCCACTAGCCGTATCCCAACGAATTTTTGCCGGTCAGGCCCCCGAAGCGTTGCTACCGGGGACCTGTGTACGAATCTTTACCGGAGCGCCTGTCCCCGAGGGTGCCAACAGTGTAGAGATGCAGGAGAACGTCGAGCTTTTGGATGATGGCCGCGTCAGCTTCAACCAGTCACTGACAGTTGGCCAGAATATTCGACCGCAAGGCCAAGAGAACCGTGTCGGGCAGGTTTTGCTCCCTGCCGGCAAACGACTGGGACCTTTCGAGTTGGCCATCGCAGCGGCGCAGGGATGTACGCATGTGCATGTCGTACGGCGCCCACGGGTCGCACTGCTCTCCACAGGCGATGAACTGGCCGAACCGGGTATGCCCTTGAAGCCCGGCTGTATCTACAACAGCAATCGCACCTTACTGAGCCACTGGTTAAGTGCATTGGGTTGCGACGTAATCGATGCAGGTATTCTCCCCGACCGGCCGCAGCAGACGCGCCTCAAACTCGAACAGTTGCAACACAATGCGGACTTGATTCTCACCACCGGTGGCGTGTCCGCAGGTGACGCCGATTGTCTCGGGCAGGTGCTGCGTGAATGCGGTAAACCGTTGTTCTGGAAGCTGTCCATAAAGCCGGGTAAGCCACTGACGGTGGGACACTTTGGCACAGTGCCGGTCATCGGTCTGCCAGGAAACCCGACGTCGGCTCTAGTGACTTTTGGGCTATTGGCCCGGGCTTACGTGTTGCGCATCCAGGGTGTCGAAGACGTCACACCATTGAGCTTCCCGATTAGCGTCGGTTTTGACTGGCCTAAAGCAGGAGGCCGCAGGGAGTACCTGAGAGCCAAATTGGAGGAGGGGCGAGCCGTACTCTATCCGAACCAGAGTTCAGGCGTGTTGCTGGGCGCATCCTGGGCTGATGGCTTGGTCGAGATTCTGGAGGGCTGTGCGCTGCAGGCAGGTGACACGGCACGGTTTATTCCGTTCTGCGACTTGTTTTAGAGCGCCCCATCCACCCCTCAGCCATTTGGACGGGGTGGATTCCTTTTGCTCACTCATCACTACCTTCCCAGCGACTTGCTGCCAGCCGATCACTCTCTCTACTGCATACCCAACGGTCACCGGATCGGGTTTCTTCACGTTTCCAGAAGGGTGCTCGTGTTTTCAGAGAGTCCATTAAAAAGGCGCAGGCATCAAAGGCAGCCTGTCGATGTTCGCTGGCAACTCCGACAAACACGATGGGGTCGCCGACGTTCAAAAGACCAACGCGGTGAACTATTTTCACTTTTTGAATAGACCACCTTTCATTGGCCTGGTCGACGATGAGTTGTAATGACCGCTCTGTCATTCCTGGATAATGCTCCAGGAAGAGGTTGCTTACCTTTTCCCCCTGATTGATATCACGGACATAGCCAACGAAGGTCGCCACTGCCCCAACGCTATAGTCTTCGGCGTGCAAGTTGCTATTCAGTTCACCTAAGTTGAACGCCTCAGTCTGGATCTGAATAGTCATCACTCAACCACCCGTCACTTGGGGGAAGAAGGCGATCTCATCGAACTCTTCAATGGAGGCGCCGAGTGTACATAACTCCTGGTTCAGCGCGCACATGAGGCTGGTTTCACTGAGTACTTGCTCCCAAACCTCTCCTCGGGTGATCAGGAATTTTCTGACATCGTCAATGCTTCGCAATGACGCGTTCAGAGCAATTTTTTCTCCGCCAATACCGAGTTGCTCTCGATAACGCGCAAAGTAGTTGATGAGAATCATTGAGCGGCACCTGCTTCAAAGTGACCTGATCTTCCGCCCTGTTTTTTGAGCAGCTGAATTCTATCAATGATCATCCCTCGGTCGACGGCTTTGCACATATCGTAGATAGTCAGAGCCGCAACACTTGCAGCAGTGAGAGCTTCCAGCTCAACGCCTGTTCTGCCGTTAAGTCGGCAGGTGCTCACAATTCTTACGCTATCGGGCTCGACAGTCTTCACCTCGATGTGAATTGAGCTGAGCATCAATGGGTGGCATAAAGGGATGAGTTCATGTGTTTTTTTCGCCGCCATGATCCCTGCGATTCGAGCGACCGCAAACACATCACCCTTGGGATGCCCATGGTGTTGGATAAGTTTCAACGTAGAAGGTCGCATACGTATCCAGGCCTGTGCTTGAGCTTCACGGTTGGTCGGCTCTTTTTCGCTGACATCGACCATATTGGCTCTGCCCTCGGCATCTAAATGAGTCAGCGTCCCGGGATCGGGTTGTTTGAATTCATTCATGTTTATCCTCCACCCCTGCGGGTGCTTAATGAGTAGGTTGTGCTAATCAGTTCAGCACGAAGTCCACGGGCTGAAGTATGGGAGGGAGTTCTGTCGCACCCAGGGCGTCAAGCACCTCACGTTCGATGTTGCGCACGATGGCATTCGTTGGAAGGTCGTTTTCATCTTGACCAAAGGGGTCTTCCAGTTCGTCGCCAATAGCATCCAGCCCAAAAAACGTATAACTCACAATGGCGGTGAAGACTGGCGTTAGCCAGCCCAGTGGCTCGGCCATCGCAAAGGGCAACAAAATGCAAAATATGTAAATTGTCCTGTGTAGCAAGAGTGTGTAAGGGAAGGGGAGTGGAGTACTTTTGATACGCTCGCAGGTCGTTTGCGTAGTGGTCAGATTGGTCAAATGATTGGCCATCAGCGTGTAACGCCATTCGCTGATGTGGCCTGATTCGGCGAGTGTTGAGCACTGTTGGCCGACTTGACGCAGAATCCTTTCAGGGATGTTAGGTGTATTTGAAGAGGGTAACTGGCTAAGCCACGTACCCGCCGCACTGAGCTCGTCTTCTTTACGAAGTCTGGCGTTCAGCGCATGGGCAAACCCGCAGAGATTTCGCAACATCATGCTGCGTTGCTGTTTGTCTTTAATGACCTGCGTTTCCCGGATCATCGAGCGCAGGTCCATCACCATCGCACCCAGCGCTTTGCGTGCTTCATACCAACGGTCGTAGCAGGCGTTGTTACGGAAATTCATGAAGATTGAAAGTGATAGCCCCAACAGCGTGAAGGGGGTGGCATTAACCTTTGAGAAGTACGCAGGATGGAGTGTTTCGACCAGGACAATAGCGGAGGCCAGGAGTGTCACCAGAAGGCTTCGCAGCGCGATACGCTTGGCAATCGAGCCTTTGAGTGAAATCAGAACATTGATCAGATTAGGTTTGGCTCTAACGATCATGGGAAGCAGCCTTCTAGAGAATAATGATGTGAAAACCGGGCAGGCTATCCGCCCGTCATGTTCATAAAACGGACAACTTGCACGTCATCATTGAGTTCAAAGTGGTGTCGGTACGGCTTGATTTTCATCGCCTCGATGATTGCCTTCTCCAGGCGCTCCGGCTCTCCTGGGTGGCGGCGAAGCACTTCCTTCAGGTCGACGGAATGTTCATTGCCCAGGCACAGCAGGAGTCGGCCTTCGACGGTTAACCGAACACGATTGCAGGTAGCGCAAAAATTGTGGCTGTGGGGCGAGATAAACCCCAGGCGAATATGCGGCGCCTCAGCCAGGCGCCAATAACGCGAAGGGCCTTGGGTCGATTCCGCGGAGTCGATGAGCGTGTAGCGTTCGGCAATACGCTCGCGCACGTGCGCGCTTGAAAAGAACGCCCCTGCACGGCTGTGCTCGCTGATTACACCCAGTGGCATCTCTTCGATGAAGGAAATGTCCAGTCCACGATCAATCGCAAAGCCAACGAGATCGTTTATCTCGTGATCGTTGCGCCCTTTCATGACGACGCAGTTGAGTTTGGTATGTTGAAAACCTGCTGCATTCGCCGCGTCAATACCGGCGATGACGTTAGCCAGATCACCCGTGCGGGTCAGTTCGCGGAAGCGATGGGTATCGAGGCTGTCGAGACTGATGTTAAGGCGCTTGAGCCCCGCATCGAACAAGGGTGCCGCGAGCTTGCCCAGCTGTGAACCGTTTGTGGTCATGCACAGTTCACGCAGCCCCGGCAGCGCTGCAATGCGTTCACACAGCGCTACCACGCCGGGGCGAATCAACGGTTCGCCACCGGTCAGGCGGATTTTTCGGGTGCCCAGCGCCACAAAGCTTTCAGCCAGCTGATAGATCTCTTCCAGCGTCAATATTCGTTGTCGCGGCAAGAATTCCATGTTCTCGGCCATGCAATAAACACAGCGGAAATCGCACCGGTCGGTCACAGACATTCTGAGATAGTCGACTCGCCGAGAAAAACTATCCATCAAAATTCGATCTGACATCACAACCTCCATCAGCGATCCAGGTGTATCAGCCATGGCGCCGGTTTTGGAAGACCACTGTTATATAGGGCCTTGATGACCCAAGACTAAGGTCATTTAAAGTGGCCGTCTAATCACTATTAACAACTGATTGATCAATGGAATCTATTGAGCAGGAAGTGGCTCGGATTCTCGCTGTCTTGAATTTGTAATTGGTTGATTTTTAGTGATTATTTTCTTGATAGATCATTTCGATGATCTGGTCATTATTTGCAATTAGACAGGCATGTAATGCGCGGAATAGTCTTGCTTCGTACCCCTGAATTGGGCCCGTGAAGTAATTAAGTGCGAATAACCTGTCGCTAAATAAAGTCGCATTTTTATAGGCGCACAAAAACAGAAATTAACAATGACTTGACATCAGGCTACCGCCTACGTGCACGTCTTGGAGAAGTATCATGAGCGAAGTTGAACGTTATAAACCGTATAAGGGGGCGGCCGCAGGCTGGGGCGCGCTGATTGCTGTTACCAGGAACTGGTTGGGCAGCGAAAATGCGTTCAAGAATATTCGAACCATGCTCAAGACCAACCAGAATGGCGGATTCGACTGCCCGGGCTGTGCGTGGGGCGAATCGCCGGAGAGTGGCATGGTCAAGTTCTGCGAGAACGGCGCCAAAGCGGTCAACTGGGAAGCCACCGGCCGTCTGGTCAACCCGGCGTTTTTCAACAAATACACGGTGTCGTCGCTGGCGGCGCAAAGTGACTATTGGCTCGAATACCAAGGGCGCCTGACTCACCCCATGCGCTATGACGCCTCCGCTGATCGTTACGTCGAAACCAGCTGGGACGATGCTTTTGCCTTGATCGCCAAACACCTGAAAGGGCTGACGTCGCCTGATCAGGCCGAGTTTTACACGTCCGGCCGGGCCAGCAACGAAGCGGCTTACCTCTATCAGCTATTCGTTCGTGCCTACGGCACCAATAACTTTCCTGACTGTTCGAACATGTGCCACGAAGCGAGCGGCCTGGGCATGGATGACAGCGTCGGCGTGGGCAAAGGCACGGTGACGTTCGATGATCTGGAGGAAGCCGACGCCATTTTCGTCATCGGCCAGAACCCAGGCACCAACCACCCACGGATGCTTGAGCCACTGCGCGAAGCGGTGAAGCGGGGCGCGCAGGTGATCTGTTTCAACCCACTGAAAGAGCGGGGTCTGGAACGCTTCCAGCACCCGCAGCATCCGCTGGAAATGCTCACCAACGGCTCCGAACCCACCTCGTCCGCGTACTTTCGTCCGGCATTGGGCGGCGACATGGCGGCTATGCGCGGCATCGCCAAGTTCCTGTGGCAGTGGGAGCGTGAAGCGCTCGCGAACAACAGCGAGGCGGTGTTCGACCGCGCGTTCATCGCTGAGCACACCTCGGGCCTGGAGACCTACCTGGCCGAAGTCGACGCCACGACCTGGGAGCATATCGTCGAACAGTCCGGCCTGACCCTGGCGGACATCGAACTGGCTGCCCGCATGTACCACAGAGCCACGCGGGTCATCATGTGCTGGGCGATGGGGGTGACCCAGCACACCCACTCGGTGGCGACCGTCCAGGAGATCGTCAATGTGCAGTTGTTGCGTGGCAATGTCGGTCGCCCGGGTGCAGGGCTGTCGCCGGTGCGCGGGCACAGTAACGTGCAGGGCGACCGCACCATGGGCATCAACGAGCTGGCACCCCCTGAGTTTATTGACGCGCTGGAAGCGCGCTTTGCGTTCAAGGTTCCGCGCAAACACGGCCACAACACGGTGATGGCGATTGCTGCAATGGAAGAGGGGCGCTCGAAAGTCTTCATCGGCCTGGGCGGCAACTTCGCCCAGGCGACCCCCGACAGCCCACGTACTCATGCCGCACTGCGCAACTGCGACCTCACGGTACACATCGCCACGAAGCTCAATCGCAGCCATCTGGTCACCGGCCGCGAGGCCTTGATTTTGCCGTGCCTGGGGCGCACCGATATCGACATGCAAGAGGAGGGGCCGCAAGGCGTTACGGTGGAAGACACCTTCAGCATGGTGCACATTTCCCACGGCCAACTGAAACCCAAGTCCGCGTTGATGCGTTCGGAACCGGCGATCATTGCCGGGATTGCCAACGCAACATTGGGTAAACACCCCATTGACTGGCTCTGGGCGATCGCAGATTACGGTCGCATCCGTGACCTGATTGCCGACACCATTCCCGGCTTCGAGGATTTCAATAAAAAATTGCTGCACCCCGGTGGCTTTCACCTGGGCAACGATGCCGCCAAACGCATCTGGAAAACCGCCACTGGCAAAGCGCAGTTTGCCCCCAGCGTATTGCCGGAACACCTGGTCAGCGAAGGCGTGCGCAACCTGGACGTGAAACCGGATCTGATCCTGCAAACCATGCGCTCCCACGATCAATACAACACCACCTTGTATGGACTGGATGATCGTTATCGCGGCGTCTACGGCATGCGCGATGTCGTATTCGTCAATGAGCAGGACATTCGCAAACTGGGTTACGAGCCGGGGCAAAAGGTCGACATGATCTCGCTGTGGGGGGATGGTCGCGAGCGTCGAGTGACCGGCTTTACCTTGATCGCCTACGACATTCCACCCGGTCAGGCCGCCGCCTATTACCCGGAAACCAACCCGTTGGTGCCGCTGGAAAGTTATGGCGACCGCACGTACACGCCGACCTCGAAGTTCATCGCCATTCGCCTTGAGCAGGCGAAGGCCAGCAACCTGATCCAGTCCTTCGGCGCTTGAGTCTGGCCGGGGTGGCGTGATTGCCGCCCCAGCCTCACCAGATCATTGGAAATCTGTTCGCTGCGAGCTGTGAGGCTCACTGCGGCCGGGCTTTGTATGCACGAGCATCGAGCCACTATGAGGGTATCGTCATGTTAAATCTGGAGGCGCTGGACCTTGCGCGAATTCAATTCGCGTTTACGGTCTCGTTTCACATCATATTTCCTGCCATCACCATCGGGCTTGCCAGTTTCCTGGCGGTCCTCGAAGGTCTCTGGTTGAAAAGCAACAATTCGGTTTACAAGGACCTCTATCACTTCTGGTCGAAAATCTTTGCCGTCAACTTCGGTATGGGGGTGGTCTCCGGGCTGGTCATGGCTTACGAGTTTGGCACCAACTGGAGCCGCTTCTCTGACTTCGCCGGGAGTATTACCGGGCCATTGCTGACGTATGAGGTGTTGACGGCCTTTTTCCTTGAGGCAGGCTTCCTTGGGGTGATGCTGTTCGGTTGGAACCGGGTAGGGCGCGGGCTGCACTTCTTTGCCACGGTGATGGTCGCCATCGGTACGTTGATCTCGACCTTCTGGATTCTGGCCTCCAACAGCTGGATGCAGACGCCACAGGGTTTCTCGATCGTGGATGGCCGGATTATGCCGATGGACTGGCTGGCCATCGTCTTCAATCCGTCGTTCCCTTTCCGACTGGCTCACATGGCCATCGCTGCGTTTGTGGCAACGGCGTTCTTTGTCGGGTCTTCCGCGGCCTGGCATTTGCTGCGTAAGCATGACACGCCTCAAGTGCGCAAAATGCTTTCGATGGCGTTGTGGATGGCGTTGATCGTGGCTCCGATCCAGGCCGTGGTCGGTGATGCCCATGGTCTGAATACCCTGGAACATCAACCGGCGAAAATTGCCGCCATTGAAGGGCACTGGGAAAACGTCGGTAATGAGCCGACTCCACTTGTGCTGTTCGGCATCCCGGACATGGGTGCCGAGAAGACGCGTTATGCGATAGAAGTCCCTTACCTGGGCAGTCTCATCCTGACTCACAGTCTGGATAAACAAATCCCTGCTCTCAAGAGTTTCCCTAAAGAGGACCGTCCCAACGCGACCATCATTTTCTTCAGCTTTCGGATTATGGCCGGGCTTGGAATGTTGATGATCCTCACCGGTTTGCTGGGTCTTGCCTTACGCCGTAATGGCGCGCTGTACCGCAATCGCCTGTTCCTGCGCCTGGTGTTGTTCATGGGCCCTACAGGTCTGATAGCAATGTTGGCGGGCTGGATCACCACCGAGGTAGGCCGTCAGCCGTGGGTCGTCTATGGACTTCTGCGCACTGCCAATGCGGCTTCCAATCACACGGTCACGCAGCTCAGCGTTTCGCTGGCGGTGTTTGTATTGATTTACTTCTCGGTTTTCGCGGTGGGCATCGGTTACATGATGAAGCTGGTACGCAAAGGCCCTCAGCCACATCACGAGCATCCGCCTCAGGGCGGTCCCGGTCAGGAGCGTACGCCACGCCGCCCCCTGTCCGCCGTCGCCGAGACGTTCGCGTCCGGCGATCACGTCAACTGAGCAAGGGGATTGATCATGGGCATTCAAGGTATAGATCTGTCGTTGATATGGGGCGTCATCATTGCCTTTGGGGTGATGATGTACGTGATCATGGATGGGTTCGATCTGGGGTTGGGCATCCTGTTCCCGCTCATCCCGGATAGGCAGGAACGCGATGTGATGATGAACACCGTAGCGCCTGTCTGGGACGGTAACGAAACCTGGCTGATACTCGGTGGGGCGGCACTTTACGGCGCGTTTCCCTTGGCTTACTCGGTGATTCTGGAGGCGTTGTATCTGCCACTGATTTTCATGCTGGCCGGGTTGATATTTCGCGGCGTGGCGTTTGAGTTCCGGTTCAAGGCCAGCCCGGAAAAGCGCCACATCTGGGATATGGCCTTTATCGGTGGCTCACTGCTGGCAACGTTTTGCCAAGGCATCGTGATTGGCGCTTATATCGCTGGAATTCCGGTGGTCAATCGTCAGTTTGCAGGCGGCACCCTGGACTGGCTGTCACCCTTTCCATTGTTCTGCGGTCTGGGGCTGATCGTCGCCTACGCGTTGCTGGGCAGTACCTGGCTGCTGGTCAAGACCGAAGGCATGCTTGAATCACGCATGCGTCACTACACTCGGCCGCTGGCGTTCACCCTCATGGCGGTGGTGGCTGTGCTCTGTATATGGACACCGTTGCTGCATCCCGAGATTGCGACTCGCTGGTTCGCACACGCGCATATCGTGGTCTTTGGCGGGTTGTTAATTCTGGGTGTGCTGGCGCTATTCGGGCTGCTTGGGACGTTACGCCAATATCATTCTCACTGGCCATTTGTGTTCACGTTGGCGCTGGTATTTCTAGGTTATATCGGCCTGGCATTCAGCATCTGGCCGAATATCGTACCGCCCTCCATCAGTTTGTGGGAGGCCGCATCGCCGCCTTCAAGCCAGTTGTTCATTTTGATCGGCACGTTGTTCATTCTGCCGATCATTCTGATGTACACCTGCTGGAGCTACTACGTGTTCCGCGGAAAAGTGAGGATCGGCGATGGCTACCATTGACAGCGAAAACGTCCGGACCGCTGAAGTATCGGCTACGCAAAGCGAATCCGCCCCTTGGTATCGACGGGTTCTTTGGTTGATCGCCATTTGGTTCGGCAGTGTTATTGCACTGGGGGTAGTGGCCAGCTTGTTCCGGCTGATGATGCATATGGCCGGAATGACCACTCATTGATCGCATGATTTCATGCCACGAATGCCCGGCGCGATCTTTCGCGTCGGGCACTTTTTTGTCTGCGTTTGATCGTTCCCGCGCTCTGCGTGGGAATGCCGCCCTGGACGCTCCGCGTCCATGTGACGCAGAGCGTCACCGGGATGCGTTACCACGCAGGAGCGTGGGAACGATCAAACGTCCTTCGCGAGCAAGCTCGCTCCTACACAGAAATTGCTCCATCAAGGGGCGACCGTTTGCTCGCCCTTTTTTTGTCTGCGCTTCCCCTAAGGCTTGCGATCAGCAAGCTCTTCGAGCAGGTCTGATGAAGGAACGAAGAACAAGCCTCCATTGACCGCCGTGCTGAAATCAAGCAATCGGTCATAGTTGCCCGCCGGTCTTCCGACAAACATATTATCGAGCATCTGCTCAATCGGCTTTGGCGAACGCGCATAACCGATGAAGTTATGTACCAAACTCTCCTGCGTCTCGCGCGACGCCTTCTCTAGAGCCTCAGTGAGAGCACTGATCTCTTTCTTCAAGGCGCTGACTCGGGTTAAGAAAAGCCTGTTTGTTCAGTCCAGACAGCATGCCCCGGGCACCGGCGTCAACGCCGATGGCAGCTTCAGCGGCAATTACATCACTGGTACCGCTGATGGTCAGTACGGTGACATGCCGGGTTACGTGACCTGGAACGTTCGCGGTGATTATGACTTCGGCTCGCAATTGTCGAACCTGAAACTCGGCGCGGGGGTGAAGAACCTCTTCGATCGCCAGTACTTCACCCGCTCGAGCGACAAAAAATTCGGGGATCTATGTCGGCGCGCCACGCACGTTCTTTGTGCAGGCCAGCGTAGGGGGCTGATTATTTCCTGTGGCGAGGGAGCAAGTCCCTCGCCACAGCTTTTAAACCTTCAACACTTTCCCGCTGGCCGCAACGGCCAGCAACAGCAACGCAATCAAGCCAAAGGCAATGCTCAAACTGCTGCCGTGGGCGATAAAACCGATCAGCGCGGGCCCGGCGAGGATGCCAGCGTAGCCCAGGGTGGTAATGGCCGGCACGGCGATGCTTTCGGGCATGACGTTCTGTTTGCCGACGGCGGTGTACAGCACCGGCACAATGTTCGAACAGCCCGCACCCACCAACGCATAGCCCATCAATGCCGCTTCCCAGGCTGGGGCGAGAGTTGCGAGCAACAGGCCAGTAGCGGCGGTAAGGCCGCCAAACACGATCACTCGCGTGGCGCCGAGCCGGTACACGATGGCGTCGCCGGTCAGACGGCCGGCGGTCATGGTCAGGGCAAACGCGGCATAACCCAAGCCCGCGTAGGCGGCGTCGAGATTGCGCTCGGACGTCAGGAACACCGCGCTCCAGTCGAGCACCGCGCCTTCTGCGAGAAACACGATAAAGCACAGGCTGCCGATAAATAGCACCACGCCATGGGGTACGGCGAAGGCTGGACCTGAGCTTTCGCTGGCATAGGGCAACAGATGCGGCGCAGCCTTGAGCAAAGCGAGCACCAGAAACACGATTACCACCAGCATGGCACCCAACGGCGGTATTCCCAGGCCCAGCAGAGCGCTGACCCCGGCCGCGCCGACGATCCCGCCGAGGCTGAACAATCCGTGGAAGCCCGACATCATGGTTTTGCCACTGGCCCGTTCGACGATTACCGCTTGCAGGTTCGCCGTGGAGTCCACCGAACCCAGTCCGGCGCCGAACATGAACAGCGCGGCGATCAACAACGGAGTCGAGGAAACCGTCGCCAACAGCGGGAGAGCCAGGCAGATCAACATCGTCCCGCCGGTCATCACCCGACGGCAACCGAAGCGCGAAGCCAGGATCCCGGCCACCGGCATGGCAATGATCGAGCCGACCCCCAGGCACAGCAGCAACAAGCCGAGTGTTCCTTCATCGAGTCCGGCCCGCGCTTTGGCGTAAGGCACCAGCGGCGCCCAGGCGGCGATGGCGAAACCGGCGATGAAGAAGGCGATACGGGTGGACATTTGCTCCAGGCGCCCGGGGACCACGGGGGCTGGGGTACTGATGGCGGTCATGAAAAATCCTTGGCAATCCGGCGGATAACAATGTGCGGCGCAACATCCTTGCACATCAGGCGGCGTCGGGCGAGGCGCGGACAATCCGTAATGTCAGTCGGTCAAGGAGTCCCTGACATTTCCCGTAGCCGCTGGCGATGGCGGCTGCAAGGATCCCGGCCGCCCAACTGATCTTGCAATGTCACCCCTGACTTAACCTCTCAGCCAGAAAATCGACAAACACCCGGATTTTTTGCGAGAGATGGCGGTTGCTCGCGTACAGCGCGTAGATACCGCGTCGGGACATCGAATGTTCCGGCAAGACCCGTTGCAACTGACCGCTTTCCAGCAGCGGCAAGGCAATGAACGAGGGCAGGGCGCCGATGCCCAGTCCGGCCGGTAGCATTGCCGATCAAATAAGCGGAAAGTTGTTCGTTGTACTACTGGCCTCAAACAAGGAGAGATCTCGATGCAAACGGATAAAGAACACGCGCCAACGCTACAACTGTCGAACCCGCCAGGGCTTTACGATCCGACCGCCAATGGTTATTCCCATGTTGCCCAGGTCGCCGCTGGCGCACGGCTGGTGTTTATCGCCGGGCAGGGCGGCGAGAACGCGCAGAGTCAGTTATCCAGCGACTTCGCCGAACAGGTCAGGCAGGCGCTGGAAAATCTGCAGATCGCCCTGGCGGCGGCCGATGCCGAGGTGTCCGATGTCGCCAAACTGACGGTGCTGATCGTTGATCACAGCCTGGAGCGTCTGGAAATCTTCGGCGAGGAGCTGCATCGGGTCTGGGGTTCGTTGCCCAAGCCGGCCTGCACTCTGATCCCGGTGCCGAGGCTGGCGCTGGACGACATGTTGTTCGAGATTGAAGCGCTGGCGGCCGTTGCTGTATGACGCAGTTCTATGATGCCCGCGGGAATATCTACGCTGTTGCCTCTCCCGATGCTCTGCGTCAAAGGGGAATCGAGTTGCCTGAGCAGGCCCGCCTGGCCGCTCAAACCCGCGATACCTGGGCGTTGCAGGCAGTGGAAGCCTTTTGCGGCTGGGCACCCCAAGCCATGCCGCCTGGCGCCAAGGCACATCGTTCGGATGGTTTGCTCATCGGTCCGTTTCAGTCCGCACCGCCCTACGACCTGCTGATCGTCAACACTGACGGTAGCCTGGCCGAGCGCAGTGGTAACGGTTTGACGATTTTTGCTCAGGCGTTGACTGAGCAGGGTTTGATGCCGGAGCAGGGGGCGTGCGTGCTCAAGGTTCATCACGACAAGCGTGATGCTGTGTCGCCGGTGGAAACCTCGGTAGAGTCGGCCGGGATTGACGGCATTCGCGGGTTTTGGCTGGACCTGGGCAAACCGGCATTCGGTCCGCAGGCCACAGGTGCTCAAGGCGTTGCGGCGGCTGATTTGAACGGTCGCAGTCTGAACAAGGTGCCGCCGCTTTCCAGGCTGAACCCTCTGTGGGATCACAGCCAGTTCGTGCGTGTCGGCAATCCCCATTGCGTGACCCTGGTATCGCAAGCGGCTGCGCTACCCGGTAATGAGCAGATGCGCGAGCCCGATTTATCTTCAGGCCTGACTCGCATCGCTTTTGCGATGCCGGCCGGTGCTGGCGAGCCATGCCCGGCAGGGGTCAACCTGCAATGGGCAATGCGTGAATCTGAAGGGCGGATCGTCGCCCGGGTGTTCGAACGCGGTGAAGGCCCGACTGCGTCCTCCGGCACCAGTGCCAGCGCAGTGGCTTGTGCTGCGTGGAGTGTGGGTTGGGTGGCGGCGGGGGAGGTTGCGGTGGTCATGCCGGGCGGCACGGCGCCGATCTTTCTGGAGGAAAAGGACGGCGAGTTGATTCGCGTCAGATTGTTCGGGACAGCGAGGATCATCCCTTAGAGCAACGGAGCCGGACTGACGCCATCGCGAGCAAGCCCGCTCCCACACCGGATCGCAGTCGTTCACAAATTAAGTGTTCGCTGAAGATCTAATGTGGGAGCGGGCTTGCTCGCGATGGCGTCAGTCCGGCGAGCGAGTCTCTAAAGGCAATCAGCTGTAGCTCGAATCCCCAACCCATTCCACCTGTGGCATCTGCCTTTTCATCAACACTTCCCCACCTCGAATCGAATACAACGCCAGCCCCTGGCTGCGGATCATTTCGTAGTCGCTGTCGGCTGACAGAATCAGCAGATTGGCCGGGCGACCTGGTTCCAGTCCATAACGATCACCCAAAGCCATGGCTTTGGCGCTGTTGTCGGTGACCAGGTCCAAGGCACTTTGCAGGTTGCGATAACCGAGCATGTGGCAGATGTGCAGACCGGCTTCGAGCACCCGCAGGATGTTGCCGTTACCCAACGGGTACCAGGGATCGACGATGGAGTCCTGGCCGAAACAGACATTCATTCCGGCTTCAAGCAACTCGTTGACGCGGGTTACACCGCGGCGTTTCGGGAAGTTATCGAAGCGTCCTTGCAGGTGAATGCTTTCGGTCGGGCAGGAGACGAAGCTGATCCCGGAATGCCCGAGCAGGCGAAACAGTTTGGCGCAGTAGGCGTTGTCGTAGGAACCCATGGCGGTGGTGTGGCTGGCCGTGACCCGGGCGCCCATGTCGCGGCTGCGGGCCTCTTCGGCGAGCACTTCGAGGAAGCGCGAATGCGGGTCGTCGGTTTCGTCGCAATGCACGTCTACCAGGCAGCCGGTGCGTTCTGCCAGGTCCATCAGGTATTTGATCGAACTCACCCCTTGATCGCGGGTGTACTCAAAATGCGGTATGCCACCAATCACATCGGCGCCCAGAAGAATGGCTTCTTCCATCAGCTCCCGTCCATTGCGGTAGGACTCGATGCCTTCCTGGGGGAACGCGACGATCTGCAGGTCGATCAGGTGGCGACTTTCTTCGCGTATTTCGAGCATTGCTTTGAGCGCGGTCAAGCTGGGGTCGGTGACGTCGACATGGGTGCGTACATGCTGGATGCCGTGGGCGGCGAGGGCGCGAATGGTCTTGCTGGCGCGGGTCCTGGTGTCTTCCTGGGTGATGGTCGCCTTGCGTTCGCCCCAGCATTCAATGCCTTCGAACAGGGTACCGCTCATGTTCCAGCGCGGCTCGCCGGCGGTGAGGGTGGCGTCCAGGTGAATGTGCGGTTCGACGAAGGGCGGTACTACCAGATTGCCACCGGCATCCAGGTCTTCAGGGCCCAGTGTCGGCGCTTCTGTTTGCCGGGCGATGCTGACGATCAGGCCGTTTTCCAGGTGCAGTTCATGCAGACCTTCGCGGTTGCGCAGGCGGGCGTTGATGATATGCATCGCGACAGTCCTTTTATTCAGTCTTATGTTTGGGCGTCGACCGGCATGGATGTACGGGCGCCGAGCATGCCTGTCAGCACAATATAGATCAGCGCAGCGGCGGCGATACCCACCAGCGGCGCAACCCATGGTGAGATGAATGCCGCCACGGTACCCACCGCATAAGCCGTCAGTCCCGGCCAGTTGAACGCGGGCAGTTGTGCCTCTGTCAAGCGTGGATAACGACCACGATAGCGGAAAAAGAAGTCCGCCATGATCACGCCGCCAATTGGTGGGATTACTGTGCCCAGCAGAATCAGGTAGGGCACTAGCATGAACAACATTTATAGCCGTGAATGGAGATTTAGCCTGATGGGCTGGTCAATTTTCCCAGTCGGGCGCGAATGTAGTGCGGGGTTGATACACATTGGATCACTGCATGGGGGCGTGGCAGGTGGGTTTGTCCTGATGCCAGCCAGTTAAGCCACTACGCGGTCCGTAGCAGCTGCCGCCAGGCTGCGTTCGGCCGCGCAGCAGTCGTAAAATCAGGCACTGCGGTTTACGGGCTAACCGTGATGGCATGATTTGCGACTGCTGCGCAGCCGAACGCAGGCTTCGCCAGCTGCTACGCAGTCCGGCGGGAGCAACGTTAGGCGCCCCCGCTTGGGTCCGCCTCTTTATTTTTTCTCAAGGTGGCAGCGCACTTGATGGCCCTGGCTACCGCTCAGTATCTGCGGGCGCTCACAGCCTTGGGTACGGCGTGGGCAGCGTTCGAGGAAAAAACAGCCGGAAGGCAATATACGGTTTCCTGGCAGTTCGGTGGGGGCTGATACCTGCCCGGCTTCGAGTGGTGCGCCCAGCCGCGGGACCGCATCCAGTAGCAATCGGGTATAGGGGTGCAGCGGTCGCTCCAGAACCTGTTCGGCGCTGCCCAGTTCGACAATCTGCCCTAGATACATGACGGCGACTCGATCGGCCATGTGCCGTACCACCGAGACGTTATGGGAAATCAGGATGTAGGTCAGGCCACGGCTGCGTTGCAACTCGCCCAGCAAGTTGAGGATTTGCGCCTGTACCGAGATGTCCAGTGCCGAGGTCGGCTCATCGAGCACGATGATGCTCGGGTTGGACGACAGCGCTCGGGCAATGGCGATGCGTTGGCGTTGGCCCCCGGAGAACTGGTGTGGATAACGATCAAGGTACTCGCTGCGAATGCCTACCTGTTCGGCCACTTTGGTGGCAATGGCACGCATCTGCGCGCGCGGTGTGTTGCCCAGTGCAACCAACGGCTCGGTGATGATTTTCCAGATCGGCAAACGTGGATCGAGAGAGGACTGTGGATCCTGGAATACGATCTGCACATGGCTGTGGCGCTCGCGCGGGGTTCGGTAAATCCACTGCAGGTCTCCGGCGCTCGGAGGTACCAGCCCCATCAACAACTGTGCGAGCGTACTTTTTCCGCAACCGGACTCGCCGACGATGCCCAGGGTTTCTCCGGCATTGACTTGCAGGTCGATGCCATTCAGCGCATGGGCATAACCTTGCGGCCGTCCCAGCCAGTCGTTACTGACGGGGAAGCGTACGCGAACATCGTTCAGGCTGAGCAGTGGTGTCGAGGTGTTTGGAGTATTCATCACGCGTGCTCCGCTATAGACAACCAGCAAGCACTTTTGCGCTGGCTATTGCCGTCGATCAGATTGAGACGAGGGCGTTCGGCACACGCCGGCATGGCGTGGGTACAGCGCTCGCGGAACGTGCAGCCTGAAGGTAATGCTGCGAGGTTTGGTACCTGGCCGGGAATGGTCAGCAGCGCCTCGCCGGGCGACACCTGCTCGGGTAACCCACTGAGCAGCCCGCGAGTGTAGGGGTGCTGCGGGTTGCCCATGACCTCGCAGGTGGGACCTTCCTCCACTACCGCGCCGGTGTACATGACGTAGACCCGATCACAGAATTGCGAGACTACGGCCATGTCGTGGGTGATCAGCAGAATCGCTGTGCCCCGCTGCCGAGCCTTCTCGCGCAGGAGCAGCAGCACTTGGCGCTGTACGGTGACATCAAGGGCTGTGGTCGGCTCGTCGGCAATCAGCAGCTGCGGGTCGCAGGAAAACGCCAGGGCAATCATCACCCTTTGACGCATGCCACCGGACAGTTCGAAAGGGTAGCTTTCAAGGATTTGCTCGGGGTCGGCGATGTGCATGTCGCGCAGCAAGGCGATTGCTTTGGCTCTGGCGTCGGTGTTGCTCAGGTGCTGGTGATGAATGATCACGTCGAGCATCTGCCGGCCTATGCGGCGGGTCGGGTTGAGGGCGGTCATCGGCTCCTGGAAGATCATTGCGGCGTCGCGACCACGGATGTTCAGCAACTCCTTTTCGCTGGCGCCGAGCATGTCGCGCCCGAGCATCTGTAAGCTGCCGGCGGTGATCCGGTAACTTCGTTCGGGCAACAAGCGCAGGCTGAGCATGGCGGTCACTGATTTGCCTGAGCCGGACTCACCGACCACGCCGACAATTTCACCAGGGTCGACGTGCAGCGAAACACCGTTGAGCGCCTGGACATTGCTGCGATAGGCCACGAATTCGAGACTCAGGTTCTCGATGGCGAGTACCGATGGGCTGTGCATGTTCATTTCCCTTGTTGCCGTGGATCGAGCAGGTCACGGACACCGTCACCCAGCAGGTTGAAGCCGGTGGCGGTGACCAGGATCGCCAGGCCCGGAAAGGTCGAATACCACCAATTGTCGAGGATGAAGTTGCGCCCGGTCGCGACCATCGCGCCCCATTCGGCCGTGGGTTGTTGTGCACCGAGGCCGATGAAACCTAGCGCCGAGGCCATGAGAATGGCGCTGCCGATGTCCAGGCTCAGTTGCACCATCAGCGGCGGCATGGCGTTGCGCCCGACGTGCCAGGACACGATGTGCCAGCGATCGGCACCGAAGGTCTGCGCGGCTTTCACATAGCCCATCTGACGAATGCTCAGGGCCTGGCCTCGGGCCAGCCGCACATAGAACGGAATGCGCACCACGGTGATTGCCAGCATGGCGTTGAACAGGCTTGGGCCCAAGGCGGCCGCCAGGGCCATGATCAGCACCAGCGAAGGCACCGACAGCATGATGTCCATCAAGCGCATGATCAGACCGTCGAAGCGCCCGCCGATGATCCCGGACAGACAGCCGAGCAAGCCTCCGGCAAAACAAGAGGCGAAGGCCACGAATAGACCGACGCCGACTGACTGTCGGCTGCCGTAGAGCACCCGGCTGAACAGGTCACGGCCGACCTCGTCGGTGCCGAACCAGTGAGCGCCGGAGGGCGGTGCCAAGCGTTGGGCGAGGTTCAGGGCATTAGGATCATGGCTGGCCAGCCACGGCGCGAATGCCATGCAGATCAACACCAACAGGGTGATGGTCAGGCCGGCGATGGTCAACGGGCTGCGTCGTACCTGATAGCCAAGGTAGGCCAGTTTTGCTCGCCAGTTCGGGCGTTGTGCCAACGGCACTGGCAAAGGGAGAGTCAAGGGAGCGGTCATTTCAACTTACCTCGCCGATACGCGGATCGATCACTCGGTACAGCAGGTCGATCGCCATGTTGAGCAACACGTAAATAAACGACACCAGGATCGCGAAGCCCATGACCGCTGGGAAATCCAGCGACTGGATCGACTTGACCACATAGGCGCCCATGCCGGGCCAGGCGAACACGGTTTCGGTCAGTACCGCGCCGTAGAGCAGATCACCAAGGGTCAGGCCGAGCACCGTGACGGAGGGAATCAGCGCATTGGGCAGCGCGTGGCGCAGGATCACCGCCCAGCGCGATAAACCATAGGCGCGTGCGGTACGGATGTAGTCCTCGCCCAGTTGATCAAGCATGGCCGAGCGAATCTGCCGGGCAACCACACCGAGGTTGACGAAGCCCAGAGTGATCGCCGGCAGAATCAAGTGCTGCAATGCGTTGAGAAACAGCCCCAGGTTGCCGGCCAGCAGCGAGTCAATCAGATAGAAACCGGTGATCGTGCGTGGCGGCTCAAGACCTTCGTCCAGCCTGCCGCTGCCGGGCAACCAGCCGAGTTGGCCATAGAACAACACGATCAGGCCCAGACCGAGCCAGAACGCCGGGGTGGAAATGCCGGTCACTGCCAGGGTGCGGGCGATCTGGTCGATGGTCCGATTGTGGTAAACCGCCGACAGCACGCCCAACGGCACGCCCGCCAGCACCGACAGCAACAAGGCGGCGAGGGCCAGTTCCAGGGTCGCCGGGAAGAACGCTTGTAGGTCTTCAAGCACTGGCCGGCTGGTGCGGATTGAGGTGCCGAGGTCGCCGTGCAGCAGATCGAGCATGTAGCGGCCATATTGCTGATAGAGCGGCAGGTCGAGCCCGAGTTGGTGACGGATGTTCTCGACGATGGCGTCACTGGCCCGGTCGCCGGCGATCAAACGGGCCGGGTCGCCGGGAATCAGGTGCGAAATGGTAAAGGTAATCAGCGAAACCCCGACCACGACCAATAACAGGCCGAGCAGGCGTTTACGCAACATATTCAGGAAGGCCATGAGGCACCTCGTTAACGCTTGACGGACGGCAGTGAAAGTGCGGATTCATTGCCGGAAGGCGAAGCGCCGCAGCGGCCGCATCAGGCGCGGCCGCCGGGCTGGCGAGGACTTCGTTCTATTTGCTGATTTCAGCGATGTTGAACACTTGTTCGAGCATCGGATGGAACACATAGCCCTTCACTGAATCACGCATCGGCAAGGTGTAGTTCTTCTGATACAGGTAGGCGTAGACGCTGTCTTTGAGCACGATTTTCTGTGCCTGCTGGTACAGCTCGATCCGTTTGGTGGTGTCGTTGTTGGCGGCTGCATCGCGAATCAGCGTGTCCACTTGCGGGTTGCTGTAGAACGAGCGGTTGCCCGCCAGCCCCTGCAAGTTGGAGTCGAACCAGAAGTTCATGAACATGTAGGGGTCGGCGAAGTCCGGGCTCCACGAGCCGATGGCTACGTCGAAATCACCCTTGCCCAGACGCTCGCGCATGGTTGCGTTGGCGAGCTTCTCGAGCTTGAGGTTGACCCCCAATGGCGCCAGACCGGCTTGCAGTGTCAGGCCAATGGATTCCCAGTTGGCATCCTTGTCCGAGTACATGAAGTCCAGGTTACTGATCTTCTGTGGGGCTTTGTCGAGGTTGGCCTTGGCTGCCGAGAGGTCCTGTTTCATCGGTAACAGGCTCTCGTCATGGGCCCACATGCCCAAGGGGATCGGCCCGTTCATGAGCTTGGCCTGGCCTTTGAGGATGCCGTCAACGATGCCGTTGTAATCGATGGCATCAACGATGGCCTGGCGGGCGTTCCGGTTGTCCAGCGGGGCTTTCTTGTTGTTCAGGTAGAGGTAGGTCACGCGCAGGGACGGAAACTTCTGGATCATGATCCCGGATTTGCTTGCCAGCGTACTGAGCTGGTCCTCTGGCATGTCTTCGATGATGTCGAGATCGCCGCGCTCCAGTTGCAGACGGCGCACCGAGGCCTCGCTGATGATTTTGATCACCACTTTATTCAGGCTTGGCTTGAGCCCGGCGTAATAGCTGTTTGGTTCCAGCGTCAGCGACTGGCCCTTTTGCCAGTTCGTCAAACGGAACGCGCCGGAGCCTGCGGTGTGGGTCGAGAGGTAGGCGTTGATGTCCTCGCTCTTCTTGGCGACGTCCGGGTTGATGATGCCCGCGCCATTGTGGGCGAGGGTAAAGAGGAACGGCGCGTAGGGTTTGCTCAAGGTGAAGCGGATGGTCAGAGGGTCAACCACTGCGACACTCATGTCATCCGGGAAGGCACCGGAGGGGCCTTGTTTGAGCTTCATCAAGCGGTCGAAGGAGAACTTGACCGCTGCGGCGTCCACCGGCGCACCGTCGTCGAATTTGTTTCCCGTCTTGAGCTTGAATTCCCAGACCAGATTGTCTGGCGAGGTGCTCCAGCTGTCAGCCAGGTCGCCCTGGACCTCGGTACTGCCTTTGCCATTTTCGACTTTGTAGGTCACCAGTTTCTGATAGGCCGGGTAGGTCACTGCCCAATCGTTGTTATCGATGGTCACGGCCGGGTCAAGGGTTTGCGGGTCGGCGGCTTTGCCAATCATCAAGGTATCTTTGGGGGCCGCCGCACTGGCTGATTGCCAGGCGCCCAGACTGAGGGCGCCACAGAGTAATGACAGAGCGACTTTGTGCTGGAAGGACAAATGACGGTTAGTGTGGGTGTTAGGGCTCATGCCGGTTTCCTTGATCATTCGATTAATGGAAGTTCGTCAGGTTTTTTATAAAATCTATAACCGGGCAGTTGGATCTGAAGCGAAGTGCTTATTGTTATCCGGCCTGTGGCAGTGGGCTGCCTGTTGTTTTTGCCGGAGCCTGTGTCGGTAAACGTCTATGGGTGCAACTCATGCGTCGAAGGGCAGGTCACGCTCCTCGATCAAAGGGAATTGTTCGGCGTCTGGAAGTTCGTAATGCCACCACTCGGTCGCAATTGCTTCAAAGCCGGCGCTGAGCATGATCCCCAGCAGCAACAGGCGATTGCGCTGCACTTCAATAGGCAGATCGGCATAGAACTGATGGGACTTTTGCTCCATGGCATCGAAGGCGGTGCCCATGTCCAGCGGTTCGCCATCGGCACCCACCAGAGTCAGGTCGATCGCCACGCCGCGGGTGTGGTGCGAGCCCAGACGCGGATCACGCACGTAGTCCGGGTCGGGCAGGGCTTTCCACAACAGCTGCTGCGCATAAGCCGGACGGTAGGCGTCGTAGATCCGCAGGGTCAAACCGGCCTGGCGCGCCAGTTGGCTGGCCTTGCGCAAGCAGGCTTCGGCCTCGGCGTGCAGTAAGCAGCGGGCATTGCGGTAGATCACTTGGCCAGCCAGGTTGTCGGCGCTGGCGTAGATCAGGTCGATCTGGACCTGGTGCGCGTGGGCGTCAATTTCTACAAGTGGGCTGTTATTCACTCAAACACTCCATCGGGGGTTGCGTGGTTATGAATGCCTAGCGCTCGAACTGGCCGAAGACTTCCTGAAGTTGCCGGTTCTTCGCCAAGCGTTCGTCCAGTCGGTCGCCGTACATCTCGGCCACGGCGGACACCATGAGGTTAAACAGGCAAGTCAGCGGCGCCAGGGAATCCCAGAACTGGCCGACATCGGTTTTCAGTTGCAGAAGATCCAGGGAGTAATCCCGGGCCCAGGGGCATTGCAGGTCGGTGATCAGTGCCAGCGGTAAGTGATTGGCATTGGCCACTTCGCAGAAGGTCTGAGTGATGCTGGAGTAGGCGCGAAAGTCGGAAATGATCGCGTAGGGTTTTTCGAAACCCGAATTCAGCGTTTCGGCATAAATACCCGACAGGCCATCGACGTAGTAGACCTTGGGCCGAATGTATTCCAGGTGGCTGTGGAAAGCGTTGAGGATGCCGCGTGTGGACTGGATGCCGAGGATGAACACCGCATCGGCTTCAAAGATGTTCTGCACAATGTCGGCAAACGGCTGAGTCCGGGCCAGACCATAGACATGCTGGATGGCTTCGATTTCCCGGCCGAGGGAGCGATCGAGGGCGTCCTCTTGATCCGCTTCGCTGCGAAAAGCCCCCAGTCGATCGGTGATCAGCCACGAAGCCGGGGACTCGCCACGCAGACCTTGTTTGACGTCATCGAGATTCTGATACCCCAGTGAACGCAGAAAACGTCCCACCGAAATACCCGTAGTACCGGCTTGCTGAGCGATGCTGTCAGCGGTTTCGAAAGGCAGTTGTTGAAGGTTGGCCAGCAGATAAGTGGCGATCCGCTTGCCGGTCGGCGTCAGCGTAGGGAACTGTTGTTCTAGCGTCAGCTGGAAGCTGTTCTTGTCCATGACGTTCTCGAAAGGCGATTGCGCAAAATGTTATGTATATTTCATTTTTTATCTTGATGTTAAAAACATAACATTCCCGATTTAACGAACACAATGCTTTTTTTCGGTAAGGTTTTGACTCGTTCTTGAATGGTTTTGCGCAGGCGGCGATTTCTCGTTGTCCTGATACGCTGATAACCGAGAGAAGGGCCTGGACTGCAACGACCCAAAAACCGAAGTGACAGGCATAAAAAAACCACCGGGCCCGGTGGTTTTTTTGATCGCCGGCTTATTCGCCGTGATAGATGCAGCCACTGGTGCAGGTTTCATGGATGCGGATCGCGCTGAGCTCCGGCAGCAGGGGCTTCAACTCGTTCCAGATCCATTTGGCCAGGACCTCGCTGGTTGGATTTTCCAGGCCGGGAATGTCATTCAAATAGTTGTGATCGAGGCGCTCGTAGAGCGGCTTGAAGATCGCCTTGATTTCCGAGAAGTCGCGAATCCAGCCGGTGTTCGGATCGAGATCACCGCTCAGGTGAATCGCCACCTTGAACGAGTGACCGTGCAGGCGTCCGCATTTGTGGCCTTCCGGGACGTGGGGCAGGCGGTGGGCGGATTCGAAGGTAAATTCTTTGAAGATTTCCACAGTGGTTTGAGCTCTGTCAGGTGGCTATCGCCCGCGGCGATGAAAGCAGGTGACGAGTTTAACAGCTTGGGTTTGTCTATGCGGGAAAACACTGACTAAAGGGTCAACAAGTTCTCCCCCAGCCGACCGTTCGCGGCCAACTCAAGGAACTCATCACCGAGCCGGCGGCTTTCGTCCATGGCTGTGCGCCAATAGTTTTGTCGGCTGAGGTCATCGCCGATGAAACGCTTGAAGTCGTTGCGATCCGGTAGTTTGCCATAGGGCAGGCGGGCCAGGTAATCCTTGGAGGGCGCTAGCAGCAAGACGTCCTGCAACCGCTGCGGGTTACCGCGGCGCCACGGCAGGGGCTTGTCGAACCAGCCGGGAATCACCCGGTTGGTGAAGTGTGGATAGAGCACGATGTCATCGCCGCTGTAGGGCAGGTCGAGGTGGTAATCGAGCAGGCCGCCGTCGCGATAGGTGCCGACACCCGCGCCGGGCAAGTCGCGCACGCCTTCCATGATCATCGGGATCGAGCCCGAGGCCAGCAAGGCCTGGCGCAGGTTGGTAGCGTCCAGAGGCACAAAGCGCGAAGGGAAGTCGTTGAGGGCATTGAGCGGCGGCGCCAGGCGCGGATCATGCAGGATCAGTCGTTCGAAATGCCGGGACAGGCGTGAGCGCCCGCGCAGGTTGTCGGCGATCACCGACGACAGGCCAAGACCCAACCGCGCGCGATGATCATCGGCCAGCAGACCGTGACTTTTCACCACGACGATGTTCAGTCGGTAGTCAGGATTGTTGAGGATCGAGGCGTCGCGACCGTCGAGCAGGTCGTGCAGCATGCGCTGCGAACGCAGGCTGATTTGCGCCATGGTCACGCCTTTGCCGAAACTTTGCTCGTTGTAGAGCTGACCGAGGCGTCTGATCCCTTCGGCGGGGTCCGGCAAGCAGGCACTGGCGAAGCGCCAGGAACCGACAGAGGCGCCAATCAACGAGCGCTCCCGCGGGGCCGCCGGCAGCCATTCACCAAACAACGCCAGATCCAGACCCTGAATACCCAAGGCTTTCGGCCCACCGGCGGCGCCCGGAAGCGTACCGACGTCGGCGGCGCTCAAGCCGTTTTCACGGATCCGCGCGAAAGCGCGTTTTCCGGCTTTGAGGGTCAGGGCGGGGAACTTGATGTGGATAGCGGTCATACCGACCTCATGTCTGGCGATCGGCGATTGTAGAAGATTTTACCGTCGGTGCGCGGTTTCCAGGACGGCAATGAAGGCAATTCAGTTTCCGTTAAGTTGATGTGGTTATCGTGGGGCCTATAGGTTTACATCTATTCAGGTTGAACTGCGCGATGTCCAGGGTGTTGAGTGGGACCTGGAGTTGGACGCCGTCTGCGAGCAGGTTCTCAAGAATCATCAGGATACGTAATGAAGGTAAATCTGCGCGCCGGCAGCCAAATGGCGCTGGCGCTTCTGGCTTTTTGCTCGGTGGCAGTGGCCCGTGATCTGGATCAGGACCACGCCCTGCGCCTGCGTCAGCAAGGGGTGATCGCACCGCTTGAGCAACTGCTGGGGCCGGCTCTGCAACGCTACCCCGGAGCCAGATTGCTGGAAGCCGAGTTCGAGGAGCATAAAGACGAACGCGCGCGCTATATCTATGACATCGAGCTGCTGACCGTCGAGGGCGTGGTGCATGAAATCGAACTCGACGCCAACACCGGTGAGCTGCTCAAAGACAAGGAAGATGATTGATGCGCCTGCTTTTGGTGGAGGACCACGTCCCGCTGGCCGACGAGTTGATGGCCGGGCTCAATCGCCAGGGCTACGCCGTCGACTGGCTGGCGACGGCCGTGATGCGGTGTATCAAGCCAGCAGCGAACCCTATGACTTGATTATTCTCGACCTGGAATTGCCAGGCTTACCCGGGCTTGAGGTGCTGACCCAGTGGCGCGCCAGCGTTCACAACTGGACGCCCAAGTGCCGGTTGAGCTGGAACCGCTGGTGGCGCAGATCAACCATCCGCTCGCGCATACCGAAGACAGCCTCAAGCGTTCACGCAATGCCTGCAAATGGGCGGATGCCGAGGTGAAACTGAGCATCGTCGAGACGGCCGAGGGCTTTCGCCTGGTGGTGGAGGATGACGGGCCGGGGATTCCCGAGCAGAACCGTAATCAGGTGTTGAGCCGCGGTGCGCGGCTGGATGAACAGACCGATGGCCATGGCCAGGGGTTGGGCATCGTGCGTGATATCGTCGAGGCGAGGGGCGGGGTATTGCAGTTGCAGGGTAGTGAGCCGGGCGGGTTGAAGGTGGTGATTGAGTTGCCTGGGTGTTAATCGATCGTTCCCACGCTCCCGCGTGGTAACGCTGCCATGGACGCTCTGCGTCCGCTGTGGATGTGACGCAGAGCGTCACGGGATGCATTCCCACGCGGAGCGTGGGAACGATCAACACCGCCAACCGCTGATCAAACCCTGAATTGATCCATCAAGCTCTGCTGCTGGTTAGCCAGACTGTTCAGCGACTGGCTGACCCGCGCCGACTCGTTGGCTTGCCCCGACAGAGACTCAGTCACGTCACGAATGGTCGCCACGTTACTGTTGATCTCTTCGGCCACGGCGCTTTGCTCTTCGGCAGCGCTGGCAATCTGCAGGTTCATGTCAGTGATCACGGTCACGGCATCACCGATCTGACGCAGGGCCGTGACTGCCTGGCTGACTTGCTCGACACTGCCTTGAGCCTGACGATGGCTGTTGCTCATAGAGCCGACAACGTCCCGAGTACCGCTTTGCAGCTGTTCGATCACCTGGCGGGTTTCCTCTACGGACTCCTGAGTGCGGCGGGCCAGGTTGCGTACTTCGTCGGCGACCACGGCGAATCCACGTCCGGCTTCACCTGCGCGAGCGGCTTCAATGGCGGCGTTGAGTGCCAGCAGGTTGGTCTGCTCGGCGATGGCGCGAATGACTTCCAGCACCGAACCGATTTTCTCGCTGTTGGCGGCCAGTCCTTCGACCTGGGTCATCGCCGTGCTCATGTCCGCGGCGAGGTTGTCGATGCTGGAGGTGGTGCGGTCGATCACGGTCAAACCCTGACGGGTCGCCTGATCGGCGTCGCGAGCGGCCTGGGCCGCTTGCGCGGCGCTACGGGCGACGTCCTGCGCGGTGGCGCTCATTTCGTGGGAGGCGGTGGCCACCTGGTCAACCTGACGGTATTGCTGCTCCATGCCGGCGCTGGTCTGGGTGGCGATGGCGGCTGATTGGTCGGCGGTGCTGCGGGCGTCCTGCACCGAGCGTTTCACATCGGCGATGATCGGTTGCAGCTTATCGAGGAAGCGGTTGAACCAGCCGGCCAGCTGACCCAGTTCGTCCTGCTTGTCGTATGCCAGACGTCGGGTCAGATCACCTTCACCGCTGGCAATGTCTTCGAGCATGTGCGCCACGCCGAGGATTGGTTTTGTCACGCTGCGGGCCATCAACCAGACCAGCAACAGGCCGATGACTGCCGCCAACAGGCCCAGACTCAGTTCGATCAGGGTGCCGGCGGTGCTGCGTTGGTCGAGTTCTTTCTTCAGGGTTTCAGCCGGGCCGACCAGGACCTTTTCCGGCACGTCGAGCAGCACGCCCCACGACTTGCCGCCAGGAATCGGCGAAAACGGTGAGAGCACCTTGAGCTCTTGATCGCTGCGCAGACTCTGGGTCCGGTTGCCGCTGGAGAGCATGCGGACCAGCTCGGCGCCGCTGGCCTTGTCGACCATGTCCAGACGCTGGCTCAGTTTGCCGGCGTCCGCGCTGTAGCCGGCCAGCAGGCCGACCGGGCTGATGATGCTGACGCTGGTCTGGCCATCATAGAGTTTCTTGCTCGCTTGCTGGCTGACCGCTTGCAGGCTGTTGAGGTTGATGTCGACCGACAGCGAGGCGATGACTTTACCGTCGACCATCAGCGGGAAGACGATGCTGGTCATCAGCACGTTCTGGCCGTCGATCATGTAGAAGTAGGGCTCGATCACGCAAGGCTTGAGTGTGGTGCGTGGGCAGGTGAACCAGGCATTGGCCGGTTCGCCGCTGGGGCCGGTGCTGGTATCGGCAATGTCGCTTTCCGGAAGCGACATTGAGGTCAGCTTGCCCGGTGTCGGTTGCGACCAGTACAGGGAAAAGCGGCCCTTTTCGTTGCTGCCGATTTCTTTCTGGCCGGCAAACAACTCATCCTTGCCGTCCAGCGCATTGGCTTCAAACACCAGCGACAGACCGAGCAGTTCCGGGTTGGCTTGCAGCGCCGACTTGACCTGACGGGTCAGGTCTTCACGAAGGTCGAAGGCATCGAGGAAACGCTTCTCGGCTTGTTCGCGCAGGAACAGTACCTGGCGGGAGAAGCCGTGACCGTATTGGTAGGCGTCCATGAATTGCTGGCGAATGCCCAGCGCCTGGACTTCGCCCTGAGCCTCGATACGTACCTGAGCCGCTTCGTTGAGCATCTCCATGCTCGAGGCTTTGACCAGCTCGGAATTGTGCTCCATGCGATAGAGCGAAAGCCCTACCAGCAACGTGACAATGCCGAGCAGGCAGAGTCCGGCCAGAAGGGTAATTTTCCATTGAATGGAAAGCTGTCTGATCGACATGGAGACGTCCTTGATTGGATAGAACATGAGAGTCTTCGCACTGTAGCGGCGGCACTTTTTGTTTCTTTATCCATTCATTTAAAGAAGTGCTGCTGAAACGTTTTAGACAAGTAAATAGTTTTAATTTTTTATTGTGCTCATTGAATGCAAGCGACAAATCGTCGTTTAAGGACAGCCAGGCGACCTTTGGTCTGTGTTTGCGGGACGACCCCTCAACTTTTGATCCGGCGTGCCGTTAAAGGCTTAACCACGCCAATAAAATCAAGAGTGAATGCCATGCGCCTAAGCCTGAAGGCCAAAGTTTTATCCCTCGCGGTACTCCCGGTCTTACTGTTTGCGCTGGTTATCAGTCTGACTACGGTGTTCATTCTGCAAGAACAGGCCAGCAAAGAAGTCGACGAAACCCGTCAGCGCCTGCTGACCGATGCCAAGGCGACGCTGCAAAGTTATGTGGCGGTGGCGATGAGCGCGATCAAGCCGTTGTACGACGCGGCGGCACCGGGTGATGACGCGGCCCGGGCGCAAGTGGTCAAGCTGCTGTCGAGCATCAGCTATGGCAAGGATGGCTACTTCTTCGGTTACGACTCGCAAACGGTGCGCCTGTTCAAGAGCAACAGCCCGGACGGCGTGGGTCAGAGCTTCAAGGACAACCGCGATCCGAATGGCGTGTATGTCAACCGTGACCTGGTGAAAGTCGCCAAGGACGGTACTCACTACCTGCAATACAGCTCGCCGTTGCCGAGCGACCCGAAAGTTCTGGTACCCAAGCTCGGCTACACCGAATACCTGCCCAAGTGGGACATGGCCATCGGTACTTCAGTCAACCTGGACGGGATCGAGGCCCAAGTCACAGTGGTCGAGGCCAAGGTTCATGAGCGCATGCAAGGCGTGGTGCTGAGCATCGTCGGCATCGCCGTCGTGGTGCTGCTGGTGATTGCGGTGGTAGGCATGTTCGTCGCCAACACCATTTTGCGTCCGCTGCACTTGATGAAAGCCAACCTGGACGATATCGCCGCAGGTGAGGGCGACCTGACTCGTCGTCTGGCGATTACCAGCCAGGATGAGCTGGGCGACTTGGCCGGCTCGTTCAATCGCTTCGTCGACAAGATCCACGGCCTGGTGCGACAAATCACCGAAATGACCTCGCAGTTGACCGGTCTGGTGACACAGGTTTCCGATCAGGCTCAGCGTTCGGAGCAGGCCATGGAACGCCAGCGTCACGAGACGGATCAGGTGGCAACGGCGATCAACGAGATGTCCTCGGCGGCTCAGGAAGTCGCGAGAAGCGCCCAGGGCGCCGCGGTTGCTGCGCAGCAGACCGACGAAGAGGGTCAGGCCGCCAAGCGCGTGGTGGATGGCAGCATCAAACAGATCCACGCGTTGGTCAGCGATATCCGCAGCAGCGGCACGTCCCTTGATAGCCTGCAAAAAGATGTGTTGTCTATTGTCAGTGTGCTGAGCGTTATTCGTTCGATTGCCGATCAGACCAACCTGCTGGCACTCAACGCGGCCATCGAAGCGGCCCGCGCCGGTGAGGCCGGGCGTGGTTTTGCGGTGGTGGCCGATGAAGTGCGGGCGCTGGCTAGCCGCACCCAGCAAAGTACCCAGGAAATCCAGGGCATGATCGACCGCCTGCAACAGGGCACTCAATCAGCGGTAGAAGCCATGCGCCGTTCCAGCGATGCCGGTGACGGTACTTCGGCCCAGGCCAACGAGGCCGGTGCTTCGCTGGACACCATGGCCCAGTTGATCGGCACCATCAACTCGATGAACGCGCAGATCGCCAGCGCCGCCGAAGAGCAAACGGCGGTGGCCGAAGAGATCAATCGCAGCGTGCACCAGATCGCCGTGGCGGTGGACAACGTGGCCGACGAAACCCAACTCGGTGCACAGACCTCTCGCAGTCTGGCCGAGCTTGGCCAGCGCTTGGGCAAGTTGGTGGGGCAATTCCGCATCTGAGTCCTGATCGCTCCCACGCTCTGCGTGGGAGCGATCAACGCTCAGCTGGCGCACTCACGCGCACATCCCGCATCAACAACCCAAAGCGTAAATCCACCTGATCCGGGATCGGCAAATACACCGTGTGCCCGTCTCCCGGCGCAACCTCAATGGGCTCTCCTTTGACGTTGTACAACTGATGCAAATCGAAATGAAAGTTGCCTTTGGGGGTCATCAACTCCAGGTGGTCGCCGAGCAGGAAGCGGTTCTTCACGCGGACTTCGGCCAGTCGATCACGTCGCTCGCCGGTCAGCTCACCGACGAACTGCTGACGCTCGGACACCGAGCTGCCGTTCTGGTAGTTCTGATATTCGTCATGCACATGCCGGCGTAGAAAGCCTTCGGTGTACCCGCGTTGTGCCAGGGAGTCGAGATCGGTCATCAGGCTGCGGTCGAATTCCCGGCCGGCAACGGCGTCATCGATCGCCCGGCGATAGACCTGAGTGGTCCGTGCGCAGTAAAAATGCGATTTGGTCCGGCCCTCGATTTTCAGCGAGTGCACACCCATCCTGGTCAAGCGTTCGACGTGCTGCACCGCGCGCAGGTCCTTGGCGTTCATGATGTAGGTGCCGTGCTCGTCCTCGAATGCCGGCATCAGCTCTTCGGGGCGATTGGTTTCCTGCAACACAAATACCTGATCGGTCGGTGCGCCGAGGCCCAGCGTTGGCTGGGCCGGTTCGGGTTGAAAGGCCTTGACGATATCGCCCAATTGATTCTCTACCGCTGGTTGTGCCTTGTACTGCCAGCGGCAGGCGTTGGTGCAACTGCCCTGATTGGCATCGCGCTTGTTCAGGTAACCCGACAACAGGCAACGACCGGAATAGGCCATGCACAGCGCGCCATGAACGAACACTTCCAGCTCCATGCCTGGGACCTGCAGGCGAATCTCGGCGATTTCCTCAAGGGACAGTTCGCGGGACAGGATGATCCGGCTCAAGCCTTGTTGCTGCCAGAACTCGACACTGGCCCAGTTCACCGTGTTGGCCTGAACTGACAGGTGAATCGGCATCTGCGGGAAATGCTTGCGCACCAACATGATCAAGCCGGGGTCGGACATGATCAGCGCATCCGGTGCCATGGCAATCACCGGTTCCAGATCGTTGAGAAAGGTACGCAACTTGGCGTTATGCGGGGCGATATTCACCACCACATAGAAACGCTTGCCCTGGGCCCGGGCTTCACGAATGCCGGTGGCCAGGTTGGCGTGGTCGAATTCGTTATTGCGCACCCGCAGGCTGTAGCGTGGCTGCCCGGCGTACACCGCATCGGCACCGTAGGCGAAGGCATAACGCATGTTTTTCAGGGAGCCGGCAGGGGCGAGGAGTTCCGGAGTGGCAAGGGGCATGGTCGTGTCGATCGCAAAAGGCCGGGAGGGTAATCGAGTCGCGTCCGGGATTTATTGATCTGGATCTATGCGCCATGAACAAAGATGGCACTGCGGCGCGCCATTGCGGATGACGCATCAAGGGGAGGCTGTCAGTGCTGTTGCCAGCGGTGGGGGCGGGGATCGTCCGGGCGCCAGTGGCAGTGTACTTTTTGCCTAGGCGTGCAAACCATGGGAACCCATTCTTTGCGACAGCGCCTGAGCGGCCGGGAGTGAAGTGAGCGGACCGCTGATCGGCACGCCGTCCTGCACCAGATACCAACAGGCGAGCAGTCCTAGCTCTCTGAGCGGTGCAGGAACGGCGCTGCCGATAACGGACATGATATGAACCTTGGGCATAAGTACCTCCATCAATCTATGGGGGCTACCTTACGGACCTGCCGGTTCAACGAAAAATCATCGCGCTCGATAGTGGACATCGACGCAGGCGAAATTCAACGCGACCCTGGCGTCAGTCGACGACCTGATCGAGCATGTACACCACTTCCTGATCACTCAACAGGCCTTTTCGCACCAGGTTCTCGGCCAGTAAAGACAGGAACTTGGCACTTCGATGGCCTTCCAGGTGTTTCAGTTCGGTCAGCGCACTGTAGACCTTGCTCGATGTGCAGAGGCCGGCAGTGCGGTGGGGATTCTGAGTCGGCATTGTGGGTCGTCCTTGTTTTTATGGGCCTGCTTATATGGACAAGTCAGATCTTGCTGAGGTGTCATGACATAAATATGACAGTCGTTGCATCGAGGTGCGAAGGCGACAGTCGGATCTATCATGCCAAATTCAGCCGTAGCCACTGTCTCAGCAGCGACCCTGGCAGGATCTATTCAGACGTTGTTCAGGTTCTACAATGCATCAGGCCCCGTTTTGAGGCGGGGCCTGATGCATTCACAGCGTGATAACTACCAACGTGGTGGACCGTAATAACCGCGCGGTGGGCCGTAGTAGCCAGGTGGCGGGCCGTAGTAAACCGGTGCCGGCTGCACATAAACCGGTTGCGACTGGTAATAGACAGGCGGTGGAGCCTGGACATATACCGGCTGAGGTTGCACGTACACCGGTTGCTCAACATAGACCGGGCGATCGTGACTGGTGATTACCGAGCCCACTACCGCAGCGCCGACAACAGCGCCAAACAGGGCCGGACCACCCCAACCCCAACCACCACGGTGATCGTGGGCGGACGCCTGTCCGGTGACAGCGAGTGCACCGATGAGCAAGGCTATTGTGGGGATTTTACGAATCATGGCTATTCCTCGGGTTCCAGCCCCTGCGCTTGTGGTCTGCAATAGACCCACAGTTTGTCGCGGGGATACTTCTAAGACAGCATTTTTTGAAAAAACTGCGAAGCCGTTCAGTAAATATTGTGTAAGGTCTGTACCGGTTTCTTTACCTTGATTTGATACACAATCAGGTACTTGAACCTTACAGGACTATGATCGAACAGAATCGGTGGGCTGGCTAATCCCGTCCATCTGAAAGTTCTATTTGAAGGAGATAAACATGCTGATGAACCCGAACAAAGACACCCAACTGTGTATGTCATTGTCTGGGCGCCCCGGGAATTTCGGCCTGCGTTTTCATAATCATCTGTATGAGCAACTGGGCCTTAACTTCTATTACAAGGCTTTCAGCAGCAACGATCTGCCTGGTGCAGTCGGCGGAATTCGTGCTCTGGGCATCCGTGGCTGCGGGGTTTCGATGCCGTTCAAGGAAGCCTGCATCGCGCTGGTCGATGAACTGGATGATTCGGCCAAGGCCATCCAGTCCATAAACACCATCGTCAACACCAATGGCCATCTAAAGGCCTATAACACCGATTACATCGCCATCGAGCAACTGCTGAACAAGCATGAAGTGCCGCAAAGTTCGACCTTTGCACTGCGCGGCAGCGGTGGCATGGCCAAGGCAGTGGCCAGCGCCTTGCGCGATGGCGGTTACAAAAACGGTTTAATTGTGGCCCGTAACGAAATGGCCGGTCGCGCCCTGGCGAGTTCCCTGGGTTACCAATGGCTGGCTGAGCTGGGTGACCAACGGCCACAGATGCTGATCAACGTCACGCCGATTGGTATGGCCGGTGGGCCGCAAGTCGATCAGTTGGCGTTCGAAGCGGATGCCATCGACGCCGCGCAAACAGTCTTTGATGTGGTGGCAATTCCGTCGCAAACACCGCTGATCCTGCGTGGCCAGGCCAAAGGCAAGCGGGTGATCACCGGGCTGGAGGTGATCGCCATTCAGGCTCTGGAGCAGTTCGTGTTGTACACCGGCGTGCGCCCCACTGAGGAGCAGTTCCAGAAGGCGGTCGCCTTCGCACGGGGCTGATTAGCTGTCTCGGGAATCGCTTCCCCTGTAGCAGTTGCCGAAGGCTACGTCCGGCCGCGCAGCGGTCGTAAATCCGCCTACCTCGGTCTTCCTGCAAAGACGCGAATGCCCCTATTGCGACCGCTGCGCGGCCGGACGTAGCCTGGCGGCAACTGCTACGACGGTTTGCGTGCTCTCCAGGCCGAACAAGGCAAGCCCGCGAAAGCGTCGACAGGGCGCTATTCCAGCCGTGCCAAACGTTCTTCCAGTGCCGCGATCCGTGCTTCCAGTTCTTCGATGCGCTCCACCGACACGCCGCTGCTGGCGCCACGCTCAACCGGGTTTTGGCGCGCAGCCAGAATCGCTTCGATATCGGCCGGGTCGCCCAGCGCATGCATGTAGCGGTCTTCGCGTTGTCCGGACTGACGGGGCAGCAGCAACGCCAGGCCTCGGGCAATCAGCCGTTCCAACTGATGCACGACCTGTTCGTTGTCTTCGAAATCATGCATGCGGGTGCTGCGGGTCAGCAGTTCATTGACGGTCTGCGGGCCGCGCAGGAACAGCAGGCCAGCGAGAATCACCTGGGCGGGAACCAGCTCCAGTGCCTTGTCCAGCCGATGCTCCCAACGATCGGCGCGGCTGCCCATGACCAATCGAGTGAAACCCCGTCCTTCAAGGACGCGAAGGCTCTGGCCGACCTGACCCAGACTGAGGTTCATCACCGGTTCGCGGCTGGTTTTCTGATTGCAGGCGATAACCAGTGCATTGAGTGTCAGCGGATAGGTTTCCGGGCTGGTGGCCTGTTTCTCGATCAAAGAACCGAGAATACGGAGTTCAGTGCTGTTGAGCCGCAGTTCGTCGATGGGGGTATCGTGCTCGGTGTTCATCGCGCTTTCCCTATGCTGTCGAAGGCGACTAGCCTAATCCTTGCAGAATAAAAGACAAGCCGCCAGAGCGCCCAAGCATGTCTATAATCGCGTCACGTTCACCTCCCGCCACAACCTGCGAGATTGTCATGACTATTTCCCTGTACGCCGCTTCCATCCCGGTTTTCAAGCAAATGCTCAACGCCTTGAGCGACGTTCTGAGCAAGGCCGAAGCCCACGCCACGGCAAAGAACATCGAGCCAAATGCCTTCCTGCAAGCGCGCCTGTACCCCGACATGTTCCCGCTGGTGCGTCAGGTGCAAATCGCCGTTGATTTCGCCAAAGGCGTTTCCGCGCGTCTGGCCGAGGTTGAGTTGCCGAAGTACGACGACACCGAAACCACGTTCGCTGAGCTGCAAGCGCTGATCAGCAAAGTCCTGGCATTCATCGACGGCATCAAACCGGCGCAAATCGATGGCAAGGAAGGGATCGAGATCATCACCCGTCAAGGCACGCCGAAAGAGAAGCGCTTCAGTGGCCAGGCTTATCTGCTGACCTACGGCCTGCCGCAGTTCTTCTTCCACGTCACCACCACCTACGCGATCCTGCGTCACAACGGTGTTGAAATCGGCAAACGCGATTACATGGGCGCGTTCTAAACCGCAAAGACAAAAAAGCCCGGAAAGGTTCGTCTGAACCTTTCCGGGCTTTTCTTATGTTGCTGGGGCAGGACTCAGGCTTTTGGCTCAATGCGCTTGTTTTTTTCCTGGACCAGGCACCGATAACGGCCTGCCGCCCGGGTGTTCAAGGTGATAGGTCAGGTTCGCGTAACCGCTGTCGGAAACACTCTGTTAAGATCCGCCATCCTCTTTTTTCATATCCAGTGAGCCCTTGGGCTATCGCTGGCGTCGTCGTTTGCGGAGTAATGCATGTTGTTGCCCATCCTTCTGTTGTCAGCCGCCGGTTTTACCGTGCTGACCACAGAATTCATCATTGTTGGCCTGTTGCCATCCATCGCTCGCGACCTGGATGTCAGCGTCTCCCAGGCCGGTTTACTGGTGACCTTGTTCGCTTTTACCGTGGCCGCGTTCGGGCCGTTCTTGACCGCATACTTCGCGCGCTTTGAGCGCAGGCGGCTGTTTATCAGTGTGCTGATCATGTTTGGCCTGGCCAATACCCTGGCGGCAGTGGCGCCGAACATAGGTGTAATGGCGCTGGCGCGGTTGATTCCGGCGCTGGGTTTGCCAGTGTTCTGGGCCTTGGCCAGCGAGACGGCTGTGGACATCGTCGGGCCGGATTACGCCGGGCGCGCCATCGCGAAAATCGGTTTTGGAATCGTCTGCGCGACCGTCTTCGGGATTCCGGTCGGCACTTTGATTTCCGATGCATTCGGCTGGCGCAGTGCGTTTGCCATTCTGGCGGTGGTGGCGTTTGCCAAGGCATTGCTGCTGTTTATCTATCTGCCAAAGACGCAGTTGCATGAAAAACAGGTGAGCCTGCATTCACAGTTCAAAATTCTGCGCAGTCCGTTGATGCAGGGCCATGTGCTGCTGTCGATCCTGGTCTTCAGTGGCATGTTCACCGCTTACACCTACCTGGCCGACATCCTGGAGCGACTTGCCGGTTTCAACGGCACTGTGGTCGGCTGGTGCCTGATGGGCTTCGGTGCGGTGGGGTTGATCGGTAACTCACTGGGCGGACGCATGGTCGATCGCCATCCACTGATCGCCTCGATGGTGTTCTGTGCCTTCATGATCGGCGGCATGGTGGCGCTGGTGCCAAGCATTCATTCGACGGTTGGGTTGGCGGCTGCCATGGGCATATGGGGTGTCACCCAGGCAGCGTTGTTCCTCGTCAGCCATGTCCGCTTGATGAAGGTCGCACCACAGGCGCCGGCCTTCGCCGCGTCGCTGAATATCGCCGGGGCCAACCTGGGCATTGGGCTGGGTGCGATGGTTGGCGGCCGGGTGATCGATACGTTGGGGCTGGCCAGTCTCGGTTTTGCAGCGGCGGGCTTCATCGTGCTGTCGATCCTGCTGGCGCTGTTGTTGATGACCGCCAAAACCCGCGCGGTTTGCGCCTGAATCCTCAGGTGTCAATCGCGGTAAACAGCTCGCGTCGGGCGCCTTCGGTAATGGCGACAATGCCGGGGTGCTTGACCTTGCGCTCCACCGAAATGGCGTAGAACGACTCGGTTACCGCATCGGTCTGGCCAATCAACTCCACGCCATACTGGCGTTTCACTTCGTCGGCAATCACGCTCGGGCCAATGAATATCCCGCTGCCGGATTGGCCAAAGGCCTGCATCAAGGCGCTGTCATCAAACTCACCAACGATGCGTGGCTGGATCTGCTGTTCGGCGAACCAGCGCAACAACCGACTGCGCACCACGGTTTCTTGCCCGGGAATCAGCAGTGGGGCGCCGTGCAAACCCCGAGGGAAGTCTTTCCCATATCGTTCAGCCAGGGCGCTGGTGGCAAAGAAACTGATCCCGCATTCACCGAGTTTCTGGCTGTAGCCTTTGATGTCGAGATGTGACGGCATCGGGCTGTCGGAAATCACCAGGTCCAGACGCTGGATGGCCAGGTCGGCAAGCAGCCGTTCGAGTTTGTCTTCACGGCAGGTGATGTGGATCGGCTCGCTCAGCTCCATGGTCGGCGCGATGAGGCGGTAGACGATTGACTTGGGTACTACGTCAGCAACCCCGACCCGGAACTGAATCTGTTGTTCATTGGGCTGGGCTCTTAGCATCGCCTCCAGCTCACCGCCGAGCTGGAACATCTGCTCGGCGTAGGGCAGGGTCTGGCGCCCGGCTTCGGTCAGCTCAAGCTGTCGCCCGACCCGGCGAAACAACTCGATCCCGTAGGTCTGTTCGAGCAGGCTGATTTGCCCACTGATGGTCTGTGGCGTCAGGTTCAGCTGCTCACACGCCCGAACGATGCTGCCGGTCTTGGCCACGACCCAGAAGTAATGCAGTTGCCGATAATTGAGCATGGGGGATTAAGTTCGTAAAAACCGAAGTATAGCTGCTAAAAATACGAATTTTCCTGAAGTATTTGCCTCCTTAGAATGCAGCGCTATGGACAGGCCATCATCTTGGGTCTGTATGTTCTATCGAGGAACTCATGAAGAAACTCCAATCCATTGGCGCCGCTAGTCTGCTGGCGCTCTCGGTATTTGCGCTCAGTGGCTGCGACCAGGTCGAGAAAAGTGCCCGGCAACTGATGGGCAAAGCGACCGAGAGCGCCAGACAAGCCATCGACGACACCCACAAAGCTGCGGAGCAGGCACTGAGTGATGCGACTCAGGGCTTGATCAGTAACAAGAAAAAGCCCGCTGATGACGGCGAGCAACGCGAAAAGTCGTCGCAGGAAATCTAACCCTTCGAACACCGATTCAGGACTGACCCATGGAATATCTTTTACAACTCGCCGTCAGCCCCACCGCCTGGGTGGCCTTGGCTACCTTGATCGTTATGGAAATCGTGCTTGGCATCGACAACCTGATCTTCATCTCGATCTTGACCAACAAGCTGCCTGAGCAGCACCGGGCCAAAGCGCGGCGCATCGGCATCAGCATGGCATTGGTTCTGCGTCTGGGCCTGCTCAGCACCATTGCGTTTATCGTGCAGTTGACCGAACCGGTCATCGATGTGTTCGGCCAGGTGTTCTCCTGGAAAGACATGATCCTGATTGCCGGTGGTCTGTTCCTGCTCTGGAAAGCGACGACAGAGATCCACCACAGCATGGACCCGGAGCCGCAAGAGACGGCATCCGCGACCTCCGGTGTATCGATTGGTTTTGCCGCGGCGATCGGTCAGATCCTGATGTTGGACATGGTCTTTTCGATTGATAGCATCATTACCGCCGTTGGCATGACCGAGCACTTGCCGATCATGATCATTGCCGTAGTGGTCTCGGTGCTGGTGATGTTGCTGGCGGCCGAGCCCCTGGCGAAGTTCATCAACGACAACCCGACTGTGGTGATGTTGGCTCTGGGCTTCCTGATCATGATCGGTATGACTTTGATTGCCGAAGGCTTCGGCGCTCATGTACCGAAAGGCTACGTCTACGCGGCCATGGCGTTCTCGGCGACGATTGAAGGTTTGAATATGCTGTCGCGCCGCGCTCGCCAGAAGCGGGTTGCGGTTGAGGCCTGAGTAGCGCAAATAGCAAACGGTCGTCTGTGCTCGAAAGGGCACGGCGACCGTTTTCTTTTACTTTTTTTGGGGGGGGCGGATTTCAGTCAGTGCGCGGTAGCGGTGCGACCGGCAGTTTTTTCGGTCTTCGCAATGGGGGTCGGCTGGATGTGTGGGTGATGGTGTCTGCGAGTAACGCGCAGCACGCCCCAGAGCATCGCGGCGGCAACGGCCAGCCAGCCAAAGATCAGCATGATGATTGTCGTTGTCAGGCTCATAAGTGCCTCCTTTTAGCCCTGCTTGGGGCGCACACTCTTTGCTATGGACAGTCTAGTCGCTGATGTGTTTCAAGCTATTGACCAAAGGTCGAGAGACACCAGCCAGTTCGCTCTATCGGGCGCAATAAACTGCCGTTCAAGGCTATACCGTCGCCCAAGACGGCCCTATGATCGAGGGCCAAGCCGGGAGCGTGTTCGCCTGGCGCCTGACCAAGAGAGTGATGATGTTGCGGGTATTTCCTCGATTTCGATCTGCGCTGCTGATCGGTGCTTGTGTTCTGAGCCTGGCCGGTTGCGCCGGGAGCGTGCAGCCAGAGATCCAGCGTTTGCCGGAGCGCGTCGAGCTTAACGGCGTGCCGTTTTTTCGTAGCGAGCTGTATCAGAGTGGGCCCAGTGCTTTGGCCAGCATGCTGTCCCAGCAAGGTATCGTGATCACGCCGGGCTTGTTGGATAAACCACTTCATTTACCGGGCGGTGAAGCCGGACTGCAGCAGAATATGCAGGCCCTGGCGCGCGAGTACGGCATGGTGGTCTATCCGCTCGACAATAATCTTCCCGCGTTGTTGACCCAGGTTGCGGCAGGTTACCCGGTGCTGGTGCGTTTCACCGAAGGCTCGGCGTTCTGGTCGGAGCCAAGGTACGCCGTGCTCGCGGGCTACAACCGTCATAAGCAGACAGTTTTGCTCCGCGCGGGGATGAACCGCCGTTTGCTGATCGACTTCAAGTCTTTTGAATCTTCTTGGGAGAATGCTGGCAGTTGGGCTGTGCTGATCCAGGGGCCGACCCAGATACCCGCCAAGGTTGACCAGCAACGCTGGCTCAAAGCCGCTAATGAGTTGGCTCAGACCGGCCAGGAGCAGGCCGCGGCGAGAGCAACCCAAGCAGTGGGCGCGCACTGATTCAGGGGATAAAAAACGGCGCTCTTGAGCGCCGTTTGTTGTGAAGGCCCTGACATGACGTTCAGGGCTTTTTCATTAGGTTTCCCAAGGGTTAATCAGCACTCTGCGCTACACCACCATGACGGTTCTTGAGGTTCTTTTCAGCTTTGTAACGTACGGCAACTTCCGGCACGGAACCGCTTTTTCCGGTTTCGACCCAGTTTCGGATACGGGTGGCGTCGGCGAAATGCGTGTATTTGCCAAAGGCATCAAGAATCACCAGGGCGACCTGGCGATCGCCCATAACGGTCACCAATACCAGGCAGTGACCGGCCTGGTTGGTAAAGCCGGTCTTGGTCAACTTGATGTCCCAGCTGGCCTTGTTGATCAAGTGATCGGTGTTATGAAAGCCTAAGGTGTAGTTCGGCTTGCGGAAAGCCACGGTCTTTTCCTTGGTGGTGCTCAGCTCCCTCAACATCGGATATTTGCGGGCGGCTTCCAGCAGCTTGCTCAAGTCGCGGGCAGTGGATACGTTATGGATCGATAGGCCTGTGGGTTCGACGTAATGGGTGCTGGTCATGCCCAGCGCTTTGGCTTTGGCGTTCATCGCAGCGATAAACGCCGCATAACCACCTGGATAGTGATGGGCCAGGCTGGCGGCTGCACGGTTTTCCGAGGACATCAGCGCGATCAGCAGCATTTCTCTGCGGCTGAGTTCACTGTTGAGTTTGACGCGAGAAAACACACCTTTCATTTCCGGGGTGTCGCTGATCGACACGGAAATGTATTCGTCCATCGACTGCTTGGCATCCAGAACGACCATGCCAGTCATCAGCTTGGTGACTGAAGCGATCGGCACGATGACGTCCGGGTTGCTCGAATAGATGACTTTATTAGTCTGCAGGTCGACCAGTATCGCGCTACCGGATGCGATGTGCAGATGGGAAGTGTCTCGGGGCGCCGCGATGGTTTCACGAGCGTTAACGCTCGGCGTGATGAAAGTGCCTGTAAATGCGAAAACCAGGCTCAGGATCGAAATACGAATTTTCACGCGGGTGGACTCGTTAAAAGATGGATATGCCGTTGTGTAACGGGGCTTTCTCGAAAAACGTTACATTTTATGAGTATGGTCGAAGAACTGTCGATTGTTCTTCGGCAGCCAGTCGAAAACCTTAAAAAAATAAAAAAAACGGGGGGTATCCCTGACACGGGATGCTCCATTGCCGAGGTATCTAAACGATTTCCGTGGTGTGCGGGATATCCTGCCAAGCTGGTGCATTTGCGGGCGGCGGATCGTCATCGTTCATGAGTTGCGCAAGCTGGCCAATGGCTTGATTGACGAGCTGGAAAGCGGTCGTTCTGATCGAGCAATCATGATGGATCTGGAAAAACGTTTGCAGAAACTGGCGCACCGTGCGCAGCTTAATGCAGCACGGGCAGAGCGGGCTTAACGATTTAAGGGTGTTTCAAGGCGCTAAAACGAAGAACCCCGCCAAGTGGCGGGGTTCTTTGTTCAAGTCTTTAAGTAATACCTGAACTTAGCTGTGCAGCGTTTCTGCCGCGTACAGTGTGTTTTCCAGCAGGCAGGCGCGAGTCATCGGGCCAACCCCCCCTGGAACTGGCGTGATCCAGCCAGCGCGGGGCAGGGCGGTTTCATAAACTACATCGCCCACCAGCTTGCCGTCTTCCTGGCGGTTGATGCCAACATCGATGACGATCGCGCCTTCCTTGATCCACTCACCTTTGACCAGACCTGGCTTGCCAGCGGCTACAACCACCAGGTCAGCGCGGCCAACGTGGCCAGCCAGGTCCTTGGTGAAGCGGTGGGTGACGGTGACGGTGCAGCCGGCCAGCAGCAATTCCATCGCCATCGGACGCCCGACAATGTTGGAAGCGCCAACCACCACTGCATCCATCCCATAAAGGTCGGCGCCGGTGCTTTCCAGTAAGGTAATGATGCCTTTAGGTGTGCAAGGGCGAAGCAGTGGAATGCGTTGCGCCAGACGGCCGACGTTATAAGGGTGGAAACCATCCACGTCTTTGTCCGGGCGAATGCGCTCCAGCAGCCTGGAGGCATCCAGCTGTTCAGGAAGAGGGAGCTGAAGCAGGATGCCGTCGATCCTGGGGTCATCGTTCAGGCGATCGATCAGATCGGTCAGTGCTTCTTGAGTGGTGTCGGAGGGCAAGTCATAGGCTTGCGAAAGGAAGCCGACCTCTTCGCAGTCTTTACGCTTGTGCGAGACATAAACTTGAGAGGCGGGGTCGCTGCCGACCAGGATCACCGCGAGGCCAGGAGTGCGCAGGCCTTGCTGGCGACGCTCGGCGACACGTTTGGCGATCTGCTGGCGCAGGCTAGCGGCGATCGCTTTGCCGTCGATTAGTTGTGCAGTCATGACGCGTGATTAACCATCGAGAGGGGGAAGAAAAGAGAACGCATTCTCGCATGTCGTGACGTGAGGGCAAAGGCGCTTGGTCTGCAAATTCCCCTAACCCCTTTAATTAAATGAATTTTTTTCAAAAAAGAGTTGACGACCTTTCCGGTCGTCTATAACATTCGTCGCACTTGTCGGGCACAGCCTAGCACTGGTTAAGAAGGTTGAGTCGGGTTGCTGTTTAACTCGGTAAGACTGAAAGCACTTAGTTTGTAATCGTCCAAGAATACAGATTAACAAGGCGCCCGTAGCTCAGCTGGATAGAGCATCCGCCTTCTAAGCGGATGGTCGCAGGTTCGAGTCCTGCCGGGTGCGCCATTAGGCAGCTTTGGCACAAGTAACGCAACAAGGCAATATGGTGGGCGTAGCTCAGTTGGTAGAGCACGGGATTGTGACTCCCGTTGTCGAGGGTTCGATCCCCTTCGTCCACCCCATATTTAGAAAGGCGCCAGATTAATAATCTGGCGCCTTTGCTTTAAAAGCTTGATACGCGGACGTGGTGGAATTGGTAGACACACTGGATTTAGGTTCCAGCGCCGCAAGGTGTAAGAGTTCGAGTCTCTTCGTCCGCACCAATTAAGTAGCTATTTGATAGCAGATAACGGCGCAGCACCTGAAAAGGGCTGCGCCGTTTTCGTTTCAGAAGCGTGAATTTCCAGGATGGCTGCAGGCATTGGGCTGAAAGGGTGGCGAGTCATCGCCATTTTGTCGCTGGATGGTGCTGTGTTTGCCTGCCGTGTACCTTGTCGGTTCGGCTGCCAGGGATGTGCCCGCTGATTCCTTCTATATATAGAAGGGTTGGTGTAGAGGCCTTGGCGTGATTCGCTGTATTTGCTCTCAGGGCGAGGCGCAACCGTTTGTCCCCGCCTATAAATTGCCTGCTGCTTTTTTACCCGTTTTCAGTAGGGTGACTTCTTGAGTTTGACCCACTAGAATGCATGCCCTTGATTCTGGGGTCGGAAACGGCCGGCTAACGTCTGTGCAACGAGGAATATCCATGCAAGTTTCTGTTGAAAATACTTCTGCTCTTGAGCGCCGCATGAGCATCACCGTGCCAGCTGAGCGCATCGAGACCCAAGTCAACAAGCGTCTGCAGCAGACTGCCCAAAAGGCCAAAATTGCAGGCTTCCGTCCTGGCAAGGTGCCAATGAGCGTGATTCGTCAGCGTTACGAAGCTGATGCGCGCCAAGAGGCTGTGGGCGATGTGATCCAGGCTTCCTTCTACGAAGCTGTTGTCGAGCAGAAGCTGAACCCGGCTGGCGCTCCTTCCGTAGAGCCTAAAGTCCTGGAAAAGGGCAAGGACCTGGAATACGTAGCTACTTTCGAAGTGTTCCCTGAATTCACCGTTGCCGGCTTCGACTCCATCGCTGTCGAGCGCCTGAGCGCTGACGTGGCGGACGCCGATCTCGACAAGATGCTGGAAGTGCTGCGCAAGCAGAACATCCGTTTTGAGCAAGCCGATCGCGCTGCCCAGAACGAAGATCAGTTGAACATCGATTTCGTTGGCAAGGTCGACGGTGAAGTGTTCGCTGGTGGTTCTGCCAAGGGTACTCAGCTGGTTCTGGGTTCCGGCCGCATGATCCCTGGCTTCGAAGACGGTCTGGTTGGCGCTAAAGCTGGCGAAGAGCGCGTTCTGAACCTGACCTTCCCTGAGGACTATCAGAACCTGGACCTGGCCAGCAAGGCAGCAGAGTTCACCGTTACCGTGAACACTGTGTCCGAGCCGAAGCTGCCGGAATTGACCGAAGAATTCTTCGCTCAGTTCGGTATCAAGGAAGCGGGTATTGACGGTTTCCGCGCCGAAGTTCGCAAGAACATGGAGCGTGAACTGCGCCAGGCGATCAAATCCAAGGTCAAGAATCAGGTAATGGACGGTCTGCTGGCCACCAACCCGATCGAAGTGCCGAAGTCCCTGCTCGAGAATGAAGTGAACCGTCTGCGCGTTCAGGCCGTTCAGCAGTTCGGTGGCAACATCAAGCCTGATCAACTGCCGGCCGAGCTGTTCGAAGAACAAGCCAAGCGCCGCGTTGTGCTGGGTCTGATCGTTGCTGAAGTGGTCAAGCAATTCGACCTCAAGCCTGACGAAACCCGCGTTCGCGAGCTGATCCAGGAAATGGCTTCCGCTTATCAGGAGCCTGAGCAGGTTGTGGCCTGGTACTACAAGAACGACCAGCAGCTGAACGAAGTCCGTTCGGTTGTGCTGGAAGAACAAGTTGTGGATACTGTTCTGCAGAAAGCTAGCGTGACCGACAAATCGGTCTCTTACGAAGAAGCGGTCAAGCCGGTAGAAGCTCCACAAGCCGACTGATTTTTTCTTAGTTTGAAATACACACATAAGCCAGCCTTCGCGCTGGCTTATGCGTATTCAAGACATAACTATTTGGGAGTGACTGCCGGACATGTCCCGCAATTCTTATTATCAGCAGAGCTCTGACATCCAGGCCGCAGGCGGCCTGGTCCCGATGGTTATCGAGCAGTCTGCCCGTGGCGAACGTGCCTACGACATCTACTCGCGCCTTCTCAAGGAGCGGGTGATTTTCCTGATTGGTCCGGTAGAAGACTACATGGCCAACCTGGTTGCGGCGCAACTGCTGTTCCTTGAAGCGGAAAACCCGGACAAGGACATCCATCTTTACATCAACTCACCAGGCGGTTCGGTGACTGCGGGCATGTCGATCTACGACACCATGCAATTCATCAAGCCTGACGTTTCGACCATCTGCATCGGCCAGGCCTGCAGCATGGGTGCTTTCCTGCTCGCCGGTGGCGCTGCGGGCAAGCGTCACTGCCTGCCTAACTCGCGCATGATGATTCACCAGCCGTTGGGCGGCTTCCAGGGGCAAGCGTCGGATATCGACATCCATGCCAAGGAAATCCTCTCTATTCGTCATCGCTTGAACTCGTTGCTGGCCCATCACACCGGGCAAAGCCTCGAAACCGTCGAGCGTGATACCGAACGTGATAACTTCATGGGCGCGGAACGTGCGGCCGAATATGGCCTGATCGACTCCGTGATCACGAAGCGTCAAATGCCTGCCTAAGCAGCTCAAATGTAGGTGGTTGGGTTAACTGGCCACCTGCGGGCTTGAAAAAGCCTGCAATTGCCTTCATCTTGTGTTGCAAGCCTATCGGATTTGGATCGATCGAATGACTGACACCCGCAACGGCGAGGACAACGGCAAATTGCTCTATTGCTCCTTCTGTGGCAAAAGCCAGCATGAAGTACGCAAATTGATTGCCGGCCCCTCGGTCTTTATCTGCGACGAATGCGTCGACCTGTGCAATGACATCATCCGCGAGGAGGTGCAGGAAGCACAGGCTGAAAGCAGCGCGCATAAATTGCCTTCGCCTAAAGAAATCAGCAGCATCCTTGATCAGTATGTGATTGGTCAGGAGCGTGCGAAAAAGGTTTTGGCTGTAGCGGTGTACAACCACTACAAGCGCCTCAACCAGCGCGACAAAAAGAATGACGATGTCGAGCTCGGCAAAAGCAACATCTTGCTGATCGGCCCTACAGGCTCGGGTAAAACCCTGCTTGCAGAAACACTGGCTCGCTTGCTGAACGTGCCTTTCACCATCGCTGACGCCACCACCCTCACCGAGGCGGGTTATGTCGGTGAAGATGTTGAAAACATCATTCAGAAACTGCTGCAGAAGTGCGATTACGACGTAGAGAAAGCTCAAATGGGCATTGTCTATATCGATGAGATTGACAAGATCTCGCGTAAATCTGATAACCCTTCGATTACCCGGGACGTTTCCGGCGAAGGCGTACAGCAGGCGCTGCTTAAATTGATCGAAGGCACTGTCGCTTCCGTTCCGCCTCAAGGTGGTCGCAAGCATCCGCAGCAAGAGTTCCTTCAGGTCGATACGCGTAACATCCTGTTCATTTGCGGTGGTGCGTTCTCCGGGCTGGAAAAGGTGATTCAAAGCCGTTCTACCCGTGGTGGCATCGGCTTCAACGCTGAAGTGCGTAGCAAGGAAGAGGGTAAGAAGGTTGGTGAATCCCTGCGTGAAGTCGAGCCTGATGATTTGGTCAAGTTCGGTCTGATCCCTGAGTTCGTTGGTCGTCTACCGGTTCTGGCAACCCTGGACGAGCTCGACGAAGCTGCTTTGATGCAGATTCTCACCGAGCCGAAAAATGCTCTGACCAAGCAGTACGCCAAGCTGTTCGAGATGGAAGGCGTCGATCTTGAGTTCCGTACCGACGCTCTCAAGTCGGTGGCCAAGCGTGCGCTTGAGCGCAAGACCGGTGCTCGTGGATTGCGTTCGATCCTCGAAGGTGTGTTGCTGGACACTATGTATGAGATCCCCTCGCAATCCGAGGTGAGTAAAGTAGTGATCGACGAAAGCGTTATAGAAGGCAAGTCCAAGCCACTGTATCTCTATGAAAACAGTGAGCCGACAGCCAAGGCAGCGCCAGACGCTTAAGCGTCGCACTGCTGGATTTAAAGAAGGGGCCTTCGGGCCCCTTTGCTTTTGTTGTCTGTAGGAGCCGAGCTTGCTCGCGATGGACTCAAGGGTGGCGCGTTTATTCAGAAAGCACGCGTTATCGTTAACGTCCATCGCGAGCAATCCGGCTACTCTTACAGGTACAGGCAGGCTTTAAGTACTGTTTTGAGCTTGTTTTTTTTCAAGGCAGCCCCCATCTTGGTTTCAAGCTTACTCCCATCTGTTTACGGCCTTATGGCCGCCGTAGAGGCGAAATCATGAAGACAACCATCGAATTGCCTCTCCTGCCATTGCGTGATGTTGTGGTTTATCCGCACATGGTTATCCCGCTGTTCGTGGGGCGCGAGAAATCTATCGAAGCCCTCGAGGCCGCGATGACGGGCGACAAGCAGATTCTCCTGCTGGCTCAGAGAAACCCTGCTGACGACGATCCCGGTGAAGACGCACTTTATCGCGTAGGTACCATTGCAACGGTTCTGCAGCTGCTCAAGCTGCCTGATGGCACGGTCAAAGTGTTGGTCGAGGGTGAGCAACGCGGTGCGATCGAGCGTTTCAGCGAAGTGGACGGCCACTGCCGCGCCGAAGTTTCGCTGATTGACGAAGTTGATGCTCCTGAGCGCGAGTCGGAAGTATTTGTCCGCAGCTTGCTGGCTCAGTTCGAGCAATATGTGCAGTTGGGCAAAAAAGTCCCTGCCGAGGTGCTGTCGTCCCTCAACAGCATCGACGAGCCGAGTCGCCTGGTCGATACCATGGCGGCGCACATGGCGCTGAAAATCGAGCAGAAGCAGGAAATTCTCGAAATCATCGATTTGTCGGCCCGGGTCGAGCACGTTCTGGCGTTGCTGGATGCCGAGATCGATCTGTTGCAAGTTGAAAAACGCATTCGTGGTCGCGTCAAAAAGCAAATGGAGCGCAGCCAGCGCGAGTACTACCTGAATGAGCAGATGAAGGCCATTCAGAAAGAGCTGGGTGATAGCGACGAAGGCCATAATGAAATCGAAGAGCTGAAAAAGCGCATCGATGCCGCCGGTTTGCCGAAAGATGCAATGACCAAGGCTCAGGCCGAGCTGAACAAGCTTAAGCAAATGTCGCCAATGTCAGCGGAAGCGACAGTGGTGCGTTCTTACCTCGACTGGCTGGTTCAGGTGCCGTGGAAGGCCCAGAGCAAAGTGCGCCTGGACCTGGCGCGGGCTGAAGATATTCTCGATGCCGACCATTACGGGCTTGAAGAAGTCAAAGAACGGATCCTCGAATACCTCGCAGTGCAAAAGCGCGTGAAGAAAATTCGTGGCCCGGTGTTGTGCCTGGTCGGTCCTCCAGGGGTGGGTAAAACCTCGCTGGCTGAATCGATTGCCCATGCGACCAACCGTAAATTTGTTCGCATGGCGCTCGGCGGCGTGCGTGACGAAGCGGAAATTCGTGGTCATCGGCGGACTTACATCGGTTCGATGCCAGGAAGATTGATTCAAAAGATGACAAAGGTTGGCGTGCGCAACCCGCTGTTCCTGCTCGATGAAATCGACAAGATGGGTAGCGACATGCGCGGTGACCCGGCTTCGGCTTTGCTCGAGGTGCTCGATCCCGAGCAGAATCACAATTTCAACGACCATTACCTGGAAGTCGATTACGACCTTTCCGATGTAATGTTCCTCTGCACCGCCAACTCGATGAACATCCCGGCGGCATTGCTCGACCGGATGGAAGTCATTCGTCTGCCCGGTTACACCGAGGACGAGAAGATCAACATCGCCGTCAAATACCTCTCGCCCAAGCAGATTCAGGCCAACGGCTTGAAGAAAGGCGAACTGGAATTCGACGCCGAAGCGATCCGCGACATCATTCGCTACTACACCCGCGAAGCCGGTGTACGTGGGCTTGAGCGTCAGATTGCCAAGGTTTGCCGCAAGGCGGTCAAAGAGCATTCTCTGGAAAAACGCTTCTCGGTGAAAGTGACCGCCGAGCTGTTGGAGCACTTCCTGGGTGTGCGCAAATTCCGCTACGGCCTGGCTGAACAGCAGGATCAGATCGGGCAAGTGACAGGCCTGGCCTGGACTCAGGTGGGTGGTGAGTTGCTGACCATCGAAGCCGCCGTGGTTCCCGGCAAGGGCCAACTGATCAAGACCGGTTCTTTGGGTGACGTGATGGTCGAGTCGATCACTGCGGCGCTGACGGTTGTTCGCAGTCGCGCGAAAAGCCTGGGGATCCCTCTGGACTTCCACGAGAAGCGCGATACCCACATCCACATGCCGGAAGGGGCTACACCTAAAGACGGTCCTAGCGCTGGTGTAGGCATGTGCACCGCTCTGGTGTCCGCACTGACCGGGATTCCGGTGCGTGCAGATGTCGCCATGACAGGTGAAATTACCCTGCGTGGTCAGGTTCTGGCGATTGGCGGCCTCAAGGAAAAGCTGTTGGCGGCACATCGCGGCGGGATCAAAATCGTGATCATTCCTGAAGAGAATGTCCGCGACTTGAAGGAAATTCCTGACAATATCAAGCAAGATCTTCAGATTAAACCAGTTAAATGGATTGACGAGGTCCTGCAAATTGCGCTGCAATACGCGCCGGAGCCCTTGCCGGATGTGGCTCCCGAGATAGTTGCAAAGGATGAAAAGCGCGAGTCTGACTCTAAGGAAAGAATTAGCACGCATTAGTACGCATTAGCCTGGGGGGCTTCCTTGACAGCTTTTTAGAGCCCTTGTTATAAAGCGGCTCTTAAGTGTCTGTAGGCCATTCAGCACTCGTTTTTGCTTTCACCAAAAAACTTAGAATCATACTCAAATAGATATAAGGGGACTTAGAGTGAACAAGTCGGAACTGATTGATGCTATCGCTGCATCCGCTGATATCCCGAAAGCTGCTGCTGGCCGTGCGCTGGACGCAGTAATCGAATCCGTCACTGGCGCTCTCAAGGCTGGCGACTCTGTTGTACTGGTTGGTTTCGGCACGTTCTCCGTTACCGATCGTCCAGCTCGCATTGGTCGTAACCCACAGACCGGTAAGACGCTGGAAATCGCAGCAGCCAAAAAACCAGGTTTCAAAGCCGGTAAAGCACTGAAAGAAGCTGTTAACTAAGTTTCTTTAAAGTCTTTACCCATCCGGGTCGGGGTCAGTCCTGACTTGGCAGCGGAGCGGTAGTTCAGTCGGTTAGAATACCGGCCTGTCACGCCGGGGGTCGCGGGTTCGAGTCCCGTCCGCTCCGCCAGTTACGAGAAGGCGCATCCTCGGATGCGCCTTTCTTCTATCCGGATTCTACCCACGCTCCACGGTTGCTTAATTTGAAGTACAACCGTTTATGGGGGACGCATGCTGCAGAATATCAGGGACAATTCACAAGGCTGGATTGCCAAGACCATTATTGGAGTCATCGTTGCACTGATGGCTTTGACCGGTTTCGACGCCATTTTCAAGGCCACCACACATACCAATGATGCGGCCAAGGTGAACGGCGAAGACATCAGCCAGAATGAGCTGAGCCAGGCGGTCGATATGCAACGCCGTCAGCTCATGCAACGGCTGGGCAAGGATTTCGATGCTTCCTTGCTCGACGAAAAGATGCTGCGTGAAGCCGCTCTGAAAGGGCTGATCGATCGCAAATTGTTGCTGCAAGGCGCAAACAGTTCGAAATTCGCTTTCTCCGAAGCTGCTTTGGATCAAGTGATCCTGCAAACGCCTGAGTTTTTGGTCGACGGCAAGTTCAGCTCCGAGCGTTTCGATCAGGTGATCCGTCAGTTGGGTTACAACCGTCTGCAATTCCGTCAGATGCTGACGCAGGAAATGCTGATCGGCCAGCTGCGTGCCGGTCTGGCAGGTAGCGGTTTCGTGACCGATGCACAGGTTATGGCTTTCGCCCGTCTGGAAAAACAGACTCGCGATTTCGCCTCCTTGAATATCAAGGCTGACCCGGCGGCAGTCAAACTGACCGATGATGAGATCAAGGCTTACTACGACGAGCACGCCAAGGAGTTCATGTCTCCTGATCAGGTGGTGATCGATTACCTCGAGTTGAAGAAATCCTCTTTCTTTGATCAGATCAGCGTCAAGGACGAGGACCTGCAGGCTCAGTATCAGAAAGAAACCGCGAACCTCTCCGAGCAACGTCGGGCGGCGCACATTCTGATTGAAGTGAATGACAAGGTGAACGAGGCGCAAGCCAAGGCCAGAATCGACGAAGTTCAACAACGTCTGGCCAAGGGTGAAAGCTTCGAAGCGTTGGCCAAAGAGTTCTCGCAGGATCCGGGCTCGGCAGCTAACGGCGGTGACCTCGGTTACGCAGGTCCAGGTGTCTACGACCCAAGCTTTGAAAAGGCCTTGTACGCCTTGAACAAGGATCAGGTTTCGGCACCGGTTCGCACTGACTTCGGTTGGCACTTGATCAAGCTGTTGGGCGTCGAGGCACCTCAAGTGCCGAGCTTTGCCAGCCTGAAAGACAAGCTGACCAAAGAGCTGAAAACCCAACAGGTCGAGCAGCGCTTTGTCGAGGCGACCAAGCAATTGGAGGACTCCTCATTCGAAGCTTCCGATCTGTCTCAGCCGGCTCAAGACCTGAAACTGACCGTTCACACCTCGGCGCCATTCGGTCGTGAAGGTGGCGATGGTGTTACTGCCAACCGTGCGGTTGTGCAAGCAGCGTTCAGTCCTGAAGTGCTGGATGAGGGGGCTAACAGCACCGCCATCGAGCTGGATCCGGAAACTGTTGTGGTGCTGCGCGCCAAAGAGCATCGCAAGCCTGAACAACTGCCTCTGGAAAGCGTTGCCGGCAGCATCCGCGTGCAATTGGCCAAGGAGCATGCAAGTGCTGCCGCCAAGGCCAAGGCTGAAACACTGATTGCCGGTCTGCGCGATGGCAAGACACCGTTGACCCAAGCGGTGGATGGTCAGAACTGGAAAGTGACTGGGGCCGTAACCCGTGGTCAGGAAGGCATCGATCCAACCGTGCTGCAAGCACTGTTCCGTATGCCGAAACCTGTAGCCAAGGACAAGCCGACTTTCAGCAGTGTGACCTTGGCTGATGGTAGCCTGGTGATCGTGCGTCTGAACGGCGTGAACGAAGCGGCAGCGCCTACCGAGGAAGAGAAAGCCCAGTATCGTCGCTTCCTTGCTTCGCGCATTGGTCAGCAAGACTTTGCGGCCTATCGCAAGCAACTTGAAAGCCAGGCGGACATCAAGCGCTTCTGATGCCTCACTGAGTCGACAAGTTGTAAACAAAGACCCCGGCCGCAAGGCCGGGGTCTTTTGTTTATGGGTTATCGATGCCGGTAAGGGAGGCTGTGATACTGTTTACGATAGAAAAGCTGCCAATCGCAATCAGCAGCAAGGGGCGACGGCGCCAGCCCCGGTTGACGCTGGTCAGGGGGATCGCCGTCAGTAACGAGCCGAAGACGTAAAGCGTGACCAACTGGCCGACCCATGCTTGCGAAACGCTCAGGTCCTCGCTCATTCGTGGCAGCAGGCCCGCCGGCAAGGCTTCTGTCATGACGGTAATGAAGCCTGCGGTGGCCAGGTTGCGGGTGTTCATGGATCATTTGTGTGCGTGATTTTTTCCCGCAAATAGCGATCAGTAAGTTTGTAACGCTTTTAAGACACTAAACGGTACGCCCATGAGCGTCGATCTGTTGCACAATACGCCTCGAACCGTTTTGCTCAGGATTTTCAATGTTTAAATCATTCCACTTGCGTGTTGCTGTACTGGCGCTTGTGATGGCGGGCGCAGCAGGTTGCTCGTCGCAAAAAGCCGCCATTTATGAGCATGAAAATTTCGCTGACTCCGGAACCTTCTCGCGCGACTACCCGATGAGCGATACCGCGACGTGCGAAGCCGCACGTCGCGCCTTGCTCAGTCAGGGCTATATCATCACCAGCAGCGATCCGAAGCTGGTCAGTGGTCACAAGAGCTTTCAGCAGACCGGTGAAACGCATATGGAGATCAGCTTCAGCGTTGTCTGTGCTGAAGACGGCAGTGCCGGTCACCACGCAACGATGTTCGCCAATGCCTTGCAGGATCGCTATGCGCTGAAAAAGACCAATAACTCCGCCAGTCTTGGGGTCGGTGTATTGGGTTCGGTGTCGATGCCAATTGGCTCCTCCGACGATTCGATGGTCAAGGTCGCCAGCGAAACAGTGTCTTCGGCCAAGTTTTATGAGCGTTTCTTTGCGCTGGTTGAACTGTTCTTGCCGCCTGAGGCCAAGAAGGCTGCGAATATCACCGAGAAGCCGAAGGCCGATCTGGGGGTGCCCGAGCCCAAAGTCGTGCCTGCTGCTGTAGCGCCAACGCCAACGCCTGCGCCTGCTGCTGTAGTGCCAACACCAACACCTGCGCCCGCTGTTGTACCGGCCGCAGAACCTGCGCCAGTTGTTGTGCCAGCAGAAAGCGCGCCAGCGGTCTCAGAGCCTGTGGCGCCGTCAGCGAAAACCGCACCGATTGTCCCTGAGCAAACCGCGGCGCCAGTCCCGTCGGCTGAAACCGTAACGCCACCGGCGAATCCAGCTTCGCTGCCGGCACCGACAGAGCCGATTCAGGCTCTGCCGGTTTCGGCTCAGTAAGCCCGGCCCGGACCGCTGCAGGATTGGCCTTGCCGATATCAATCCTGTAGCGGCTGATCGCTTGCGACAAGTGACTTCAGGCTGACTGCCCGTCATCGCCTGGCGCCTTCAGCGCGGCCAACACAATCATGCCAATACAATCGTTGCACCGCGGATGGCGGTAAATTCGCGGGGATCTGCTACGTTTGATTTTTAAGAGTCTGAGTGTCATGAAGGATTATTTTTTCCGTCATGAAGGCACTTTATGCTGAGAGCGAAGGTCATTTAAGCAATCGGTTTTACACTGCAACCAAAAAGGATGTCGCAATGGACGATTACCAGGAAGAGCTTCTCGAATATCAGGCGTTTGAACTCGATCCATTGGAACCTGCTGAAGACGCTACCGAGCTGTGATGGTGGTGGCGTGCTTCAGGCTGATTGGCGATGGCTTCGGCGAAATTCGCCGGGAGTCTGGCCATTCCAGCGTTTGAAGGCCCGTTGAAAGGCTTCGGCTGAGGCAAATCCCAGCAAGTAAGCAATCTCCCCGAACACCAGCTCGGTGTCGCGGATGTAGGTCATCGCCAGATCACGCCGGGTGTCGTTGAGAATGGCGCGAAATTGCGTGCCTTCTTCGGCGAGCTTGCGGCGCAAAGTCCAGGTCGGCAGCTTCAGGCGTGCCGCCACTTCTTCCAGGTCGGGTTCCCGGCCACCATTGAGCAAGGGTCCCAGCAACTGAATAATGCGCTCACGCAGGCTGCGGGTTCGAGTCAGTTGCTCCAGTTCCCTTTCACACAGCTTGATCAGTAGACGCCAGGTGCTGGGGCAATGCTCAGGGTTGCGCAGCGCCAGACTGGCCTGGCTCAGACGCAGCTGATTGTGCTCAGCACCAAAGTGGATAGGACAGTCACCCAGCACTGCATAACATTCACGGTACTCCGGCTCGGCGAACTCGATGTCGATGCGCTCGGCGTGCAGCGGTTCGGGGCTCAGGCTGGATAACTGCTGTAGCCATCCGGCAATGATCGAATCCACCACGAAGCGATTGTAGGCGTTATAGGGGCTGATGGAATAGAACCGCAGCCAGGCGCCTTGAGCATCTTCATGGAAGCTCGAATGGCCGCGATAGTTTGAGCCATACAAGGCTTCGAAACGGGTCAGGCAGCGCGCGGCTTCCCGAACTGTCGGTGCCTGGGCCGCCGTGACTCCGGCCAGGCCAGCCTGGCTGAGACGACTGAGCTGGCCCATGCGCAAGCCCAATGCCGGGTCTGCGGTCAGTTGAATGGCTGCGTGGCCCAGGCGCATGTAACGTGGAATCGACAGCCTTGCGCCGGCTTCGGCCAGGCGCGCCGGGTCGAGGCCATATTGATCGAGCAAATCCTGTGGGTCCAGGCCATGGCTGCGCACGGCGTCGGCAAGGCTATGGACAAAGCCAACAGATAGATCGCCGAGGCGCATCGGTAGCGGTTTCATCGGTTACAACCAGATGTTCAGCATACGGGCACCTCGGGCATCGCCGTCGGTGAGGGTTTGGCCGTTGCAGCTGATAAAGCTCTGGCCGTCGCTGCCCTGATCCCAGAACTGGCCACGTAAAAACACGCTCACGCCGGCTATAGCGTGGTTGCCGGGAAGCTGGCTGGTCAGTGTCAGGTGATGCCAGGCGTCACCTTCGCTGAGCTCTCCGGGCTTGAGGCGGGTTTCGCTGGGAGTCGGCATGTTTTTGTACCCGCGCCAGGGTTTGTCCCATGTACCGCGACCGGTAACGAAGGCCGGGACGGCGATCAACTGCGCGCCCTGGTCATTGAGTTTGCGGTAATTGTCGGGGTACCAGCTGTCTCTGCCGATCAATACGCCAAGGCGTCCTGCCGGGGTATCGATGACGTTAATTGTCCTGTCGGCACCGGGCTGGATAAAACCGAGCTCATCGAACGCCGGATTACGTTGACGTTGGGGTTGGCCGATCGGCAAGCCGTCGCTGCCGAACACCAGCGTGCTGTTGTACAGCGCGCCGCGACCGGCTTTTAGCTGGCTGTCGCTGACACTTGGCTCAGGCAGCACGATGGAACCTGCCACCAGCGTTACACCAAATTCCCTGGCCAGCCCGCCGAACAGTGCCTGGTAATCCCTGGCCATGGAGTCGGCTTTCATCCGCAGGTACGCGTCGTCCAGACGACTGTCGCCTGTGGCGCTGATGAGTGCCCGTGCAAACGCCATTGGATTACTGATAGCCAGCCAGTTCATTGCCTCTTCAAGGCTGGTGGCTTGGTACACCTCATCTTTTTCGCTGCTGATCATCAGCCAGGTACCGATATGCTCCGGCAGCACGACGATGGTTTTGTCATTTAGCAAGCCTAGATCCAGGGCTTGCTGCAAATAGGCCGCAAGCTTGCGATGCAATTGCTGGGGGCTTTGATAATCGGTGGGGAACAGTTCGGGCTGGATGCCCAGAAGGTTGCCGCGATCGGCGCGAATACCGTGATCCACGGCGAGCTTGATCCGCAAGTCCGACAAGTAATGGCCGACGGGGCGTTCGGCGGTCCACATCGCATAGAGGGTGATGGCGGCGATCAAAGCCAAGGAAAAGGTGAGGCTGAGAAGTTTGCGCATGGGAAAACAGTAAGCGGCCGCATACAGGGTTTACCGACTAGGGTAGGGCCCATGCATGCGATTGCCAAGGGGCGCTGCACATTTGGATCAATAAGTTGTCAGTTACGGTCATTGAGCGGCGAGAGGTGTGCTCTTAGTCTGTCGAACATAACTGATGGGAGCCAGAGAGTTCCTGCACTTTTCCGTGATTGCTCGTTATGGAGTTACCGATGGCCGCCGCTCGTTACCCGCACCTGTTGGCCCCGCTGGATCTGGGTTTCACCACGTTGCGCAATCGCACCCTGATGGGGTCGATGCACACTGGTCTGGAAGAAAAGCCCGGCGGTTTTGAGCGTATGGCGGCGTACTTCGCCGAGCGTGCCCGTGGTGGCGTTGGTTTGATGGTCACCGGCGGCATTGGCCCGAACGAGGAAGGTGGTGTGTACTCGGGCGCGGCCAGACTGACCACCGAGCAAGAGGCGCAAAAGCACCAGATCGTGACCCGCGCGGTACACGAGGCGGGCGGCAAGATCTGCATGCAGATCCTCCACGCCGGGCGTTATGCCTACAGCCCGAAACAGGTCGCGCCAAGCGCCATCCAGGCGCCGATCAACCCGTTCAAGCCCAAAGAACTGGACGAGGAAGGTATCGAAAAGCAAATCAGCGACTTCGTCACCTGTTCGACCCTGGCGCAAAAAGCCGAGTACGACGGCGTCGAAATCATGGGCTCTGAAGGCTACTTCATTAACCAGTTTCTGGCGGCGCATACCAATCACCGTACTGACCGCTGGGGTGGCAGCTTCGAGAACCGCATGCGTCTGCCGGTGGAAATCGTGCGCCGCGTGCGCGAGGCCGTAGGGCCGAATTTCATTATTATCTATCGCCTGTCGATGCTCGATCTGGTGGAAGGCGGCAGCACCTGGGAGGAAATCGTCCAGCTGGCCAAGGCTATCGAGCAGGCCGGTGCGACCATTATCAATACCGGGATCGGCTGGCATGAGGCGCGGATTCCGACCATCGCCACCAAAGTCCCGCGTGCTGCGTTCAGCAAGGTCACCGCCAAGCTGCGCGGTGAGGTAGCGATCCCGTTGATCACCACCAACCGCATCAACACCCCGGAAGTCGCCGAGCAGATTCTCGCTGAAGGCGACGCGGATATGGTCTCGATGGCGCGGCCGTTCCTTGCCGACCCGGACTTTGTCAACAAAGCCGCTGCCGGGCGCGGCGACGAGATCAACACCTGCATCGGTTGCAATCAGGCCTGCCTGGATCACACCTTCGGCGGCAAGTTGACCAGCTGTCTGGTGAACCCGCGGGCCTGCCACGAAACCGAACTCAATTACCTGCCGGTGCAGCAGATCAAGAAAATCGCCGTGGTTGGCGCCGGGCCTGCGGGCTTGTCGGCGGCTACCGTCGCGGCGGAACGTGGGCATCAGGTGACGCTATTCGATTCCGCCAGCGAGATCGGTGGCCAGTTCAACATCGCCAAGCGCGTGCCGGGCAAGGAGGAGTTCTTTGAAACCCTGCGCTATTTCAAACGCAAGTTGCAAACCAGCCATGTCGAGCTGTGCCTGAACACCCGGGTCGACGTCGAGCAACTGGTGGCTGGCGGTTATGACGAGATCATTCTCGCCACCGGTATCGCCCCTCGTTTGCCGGCAATTCCCGGCATCGAAAATGCCAAGGTCTTGAGCTACCTGGACGTGATTCTTGAGCGCAAGCCTGTCGGCAAAAACGTGGCGGTGATCGGTGCGGGCGGTATCGGCTTCGACGTGTCGGAATTTCTCGTCCATAAGGGGGTGTCCACCAGCCAGAACCGCGAGGCGTTCTGGAAGGAGTGGGGCATCGATACCCACCTCGCTGCACGTGGTGGTGTCGCCGGTATCAAGGCTGAGCCCCATGCACCGGCGCGTCAGGTGTTCCTGCTGCAACGCAAGAAGTCCAAAGTCGGCGACGGCCTGGGCAAGACCACTGGCTGGATTCATCGCACGGGCCTGAAGAACAAGCAGGTGCAGATGCTCAACAGCGTCGAATATCTGAAGATCGACGATGCCGGGTTGCACATCCGCATCGGGGAGGCAGGCGAGCCGCAAGTATTGCCGGTGGACAACATCGTGATTTGCGCAGGACAAGACCCGTTGCGCGAGCTGCAGGACGGCCTGCTGTCGGCCGGACAGAACGTGCACCTGATTGGTGGTGCGGACGTGGCCGCTGAACTGGACGCCAAGCGGGCGATCAATCAGGGTTCGCGATTGGCGGCGCAATTGTAACGGCCCCCTGTAGCAGCTGGCGTAGCCTGCGTTCGGCCGGCACGGCCGTAATACCTGACGCCGCGCTCCCGAAGCAAGATAGGGGACTCAGGTTTTACGACCGCTACGCGGCCGAACGCAGGCTTGGCCAGCTGCTACGACGACGGCCGCGCTCGCTGCTAGACTGGCGTCTTTTCCACGCAGCGTGTTGCCGATGCTTTTCCTGCCATGAGCCTGGGTCCCTTCGACTGGCTACCCAGCGCGCCCCTTGAACATCTTCATCTGGATTGGCTGACACAGGCCAACATTCAGGTTGCCATCCTGCGTCTGGACCTCATCGACCCGCTGATCTGCGGCAACAAGTGGTTCAAGCTGATCAAACATCTGGCTGCAGCCGATCAAGTCGGGGCCACGGGCATCATCAGCCTGGGCGGTGCTCACTCCAATCATTTGCACGCGCTGGCAGCGGCGGGAAAGCGCTTCGGCTTTCCCACTGTCGGTTTGCTGCGTGGTCACCCACAAGAAACCCCGACCGTACTGGATTTGCAGGCCTTCGGCATGCAACTGCATTGGCTGGGTTATGGCGGCTATCGCGCGCGGCATGAGCCTGGCTTCTGGCTGCCGTGGCAAGTGCAATACCCGCATTTGCAACCAGTACCCGAAGGCGGGGGCGGTTTACGCGGCGCGCAAGGGTGCGCGGGATTGCTGGAGATGGCGCGCAATCAACTGAGTGCACTGGGCTGGAACGACTATGACGCCTGGTGGCTGGCCGCCGGGACAGGGACCACACTGGCCGGTCTGGTGCTGGCCGAGGCGGGGGCGCATCCGGTCTATGGCGCGTTGGCAGTGCCTGATGATCATGGGGTCGCTCAACAGATCGAGACGATAGTCCAGCAAGCAGGATTATGCGATCCGGTGTATGAGCTGTTCGATGGCAGTCGCGGCGGCTTCGCCAAGGTCGATCCGGTGTTGCTTGAGTTCATCGAGTTGACCGAGAAGCACAGTGGTATACCGCTTGAACCGCTGTACACCGGCAAAGCGCTGTTGGCGCTCAAACAACAGATCGAAGCGGGGGGCCTGGCCCAGGGAGCACGATTGATCTTTGTGCACACCGGCGGTTTGCAGGGCCGTCGGGGATTCACGGCTATGGGTAAGGATTAGCCGCGTTTTGGCATCATCCGCAGCAGCGTGTTATCGCGCACCACATAGTGGTGATACAAGCTGGCTACGGCGTGCAGGCCAATCAGCCAGTAACCGATAGTACCGCCCAGCTCGTGCCAACCCTGGAGCTGCTTGGCAAATGCCTTGTTTTCGTGAACCAGCAACGGTAAGTCCACCCCGTAGAACATGACCTGGTTGCCCTTGGCACTGGTAATCAGCCAGCCAAGGATGGGCATGGCGATCATGAATACATACAGCGCCAGATGCATCAGTCTGGATACAAGCATCTGCCAGCCAGGTGGCGTCGGCAGGATTTTCGGCGCGACACCGAGGCTTCGTGCGAACAGGCGCAGCCAGACCAGCAGGAACACGGTCAGGCCGAGCATGTAGTGTGCTTCCGTGATCAAGGTCCGACCACCGCTGCCCTTGGGGAATATGCCGCGAAATTCGATACAGGCGTAGACCACTGCCAGCAACACCAGCATCAACCAATGCAATGCAATCGACACCGTGCTGTAACGCGACTCGGTATTTGTCCAGGGCATGCGGTGTCCCTCACTTATCAGGTCACAAGCCTCCGTTCTTGCTCGACGGAGTTCTATAACTGTAATCCTGTTTCTGTGGGATTGCCTGAGGCAGATCAGGCTTTTCTTCGGCGTATAAATACTCTGGGACGGTTATCCGACACAAAAAAAGCGGCAGCCCCGATCAAGGGCTGCCGCTTTTTTGTGTCGCGTACCGGGGATCAGTTGGTTTGTGGCATCTCACCATTGGCCAGACGCTTGTTGATATCGGCGATCACCTCCGGGAGGTCGGTGATGGTGTCGATCATGTAATGCGGGCGGGAACCTTCGAACATCGCATGAATACGCTTGCGTTCGCTGGCCAGTTCCTCACTGCCCAAGGCGCGGTAGCCCTCGTAGGTCAGGCCCAGTGCATTACCCGAGCAGATCAGCGCCACGGTCCACATGCCGGCACGACGACCTTCCAGAATGCCAGGGACGGTGTCGTCGATCTTGACGCAGGCAGCGACGTCATCGATGCCCAGCGCGATCACGTTGGCGAGTGCCTGAGCAGGCCACGGGCGACCGTTCGGGACTTCATCGGTGGCGACCACATAATCAGCAACATAGCCGTTGGTGGCCGCCAGTTCGACGACTTTGTCCATCACCTGCTTCGGATAACCGGAGCAGGAGCCGATCCTGATGCCTTGCTGACGCAGGTTGGCGATGGTGTCCAGGGCGCCGGGGATCAGCGCCGAGTGCTCGGCGATTTTCTCGATCTGCAATGGCATGAAGCGCTTATAGATGGCGGTGACATCGTCATCGGTCGGTGCGCGACCGAACACCTTGCGATAACGCGCGGCAACTTGCGGCTGGTCGCACAGGGTGCGGATGTGGTCCCACTTGCCCATCCCCATCGGGCCACGGGCCTCTTCGATGGAGACCTGAACGTCGAACTCGGCGAAGGCTTCGACGAAGATCTGGGTCGGCGCGAACGAGCCGAAGTCGACGACAGTGCCGGCCCAGTCGAGGATGGCGGCTTGAAGCTTGGTTGGGTTGCTGTAGTTCATGTCTCTAATCCTGTGTGTGGGCATGATGAATTACATACCCGTAGCAGCTGGCGAGCTGCGCGAGCCTGCGTTCGGCTGCGAAGCGGCCGCAAACCATGCGGTTCGGTCCACCTGAAACACCGCGGTGGTTGATTTGCGACTGCTTCGCAGCCGAACGCAGCCTCGCAGGCTCGGCAGCTGCTACGGGAGGTCGTGATCAGATTTCCAGCACTTCCATTTCCCGCAGTACGTCCGCCACCGCTGACACGGCCGCGTGCATCTCGGCTTCATTGACGTGGCCGATGCAGCCGACACGGAAGGTTTCGACCTGGGTCAGCTTGCCGGGATAGAGAATGAAGCCCTTGGCCTTGACCCGTTCGTAGAACTCCTTGAACTGGTAGCGCGGATCTTTCGGCGCGTGAAAGGTGATGATGATCGGCGCCTGAATCGCCGCCGGCAGGAAGCTGCGCAAGCCCAGCCTGGCCATTTCATCGAGCAAGACTTTGCAGTTATTGGCATAACGCTGATGACGCGCCGGCAAACCGCCTTCTTCGTTGTATTGCAGCAGGGCTTCGTGCAGCGCCGCGACCACGTGGGTCGGCGGGGTAAAGCGCCACTGACCGGTTTTGGCCATATAGCTGTGCTGATCAAACAGGTCCATCGCCAGCGAATGCGAGTTGCCGGCGGCATTGGCCAGCGCCTCTTTGCGAACAAAGACGAAGCCCATCCCCGGCACGCCTTCCAGGCATTTGCCGGACGCAGCGATCAGCGCCTCGAATGGCACTTGTCGGGCATCGATCGGCAGTGCGCCGAAGGAGCTCATGGCGTCGATGATCAGCCGTTTGCCGTGCCGGGCAATCACCCGGGCAATTTCCGGCAGTGGGTTGAGGATGCCGGTGCTGGTTTCACAGTGGATCAGTGCGACGTGGGTAATGCTGGGGTCGGCCCGCAGCAGACGATCGACATCGGCGGCGGTGGTCGGTTCGTCTTCGGCGGTTTCAAAGGTACTGAACGAGCGGCCGAGCACTTCACAGATTTTCGCCAGGCGTTTGCCATAAGCGCCGTTGATCAACACCAGCACCTTGCCGTCACGGGGCACCAGGGTGCCGATGGCCGCTTCCACGGAAAACGTGCCGCTGCCCTGCAAGGGTACGCAGTGATGGCTGTCGGCACCGTCGATGATCGCCAGCAGCTGTTCGCAAAGGCTGGCGGTCAGTTGATTGAAGCGGTCATCCCATGAACCCCAGTCGACCATCATGGCCTGACGGGTGCGGGCTGAAGTGGTCAATGGGCCTGGGGTGAGCAGGATTGGCTCGGCAGTACTCATGCTGATGTCCTCGCAAAAACGCTTAGGGATGAAGGTACGGGGCATAAATTGCGGTTTGGCTTGTCATCAATCAAATTGTTTGTTGTTATGCCAGCCATCAGTGAGGCCGATAGATATGAACCTGTTCCAGCTAAGAGCGTTTGATGCCGTCGCCCGTGAAGGCAGCTTCACCCGGGCCGCTGCGCGTTTGTTCATCAGCCAGCCGGCGGTCACCGGGCATATCAAGGCGTTGGAGGAGCATTACCAGATCACCTTGTTACGGCGCACCGCACGGCGGGTGGAGCTGACGGAGGAGGGGATCAAACTGGCGGCGATCACTCGAGCCATGTTCGGCCTGGCCGAAGAGGCCCAGGCGATGCTTGAAGCCAATCGGCAGTTGCTCACCGGACGTCTGGAAGTGGCGGCGGACGGTCCGCACATGGTCATGCCGATGCTCGCCAGTCTGCGGGCGGCATACCCGGGGATCACCGTGAATTTACGCTTGGGCAATGCGCAGGAAACCCTCGCGGCGTTGCTGTCCGAACATGCGGATGTGGCGGTGCTGACCGAAGTTGAGCCGCGCAAAGGGCTGCACTTGCAACGATTGAGCGAATCCAGGATCTGTGCGTTAGTGCCGGCCAATCATCCTTGGCTGGCTTCGCCTGCGGGGATTGGCATCGAACAGTTGGATCAGGTGATCATGGTGCTGCGTGAGCCGAGTTCGATTACCCGTCGCACCTTTGACGACGCCTGTGGCCTGGCCAGCGTCAATCCGCGGGTGCTGCTGGAGCTGGACAGTCGCGAGGCGGTGACCGAGGCCGTGGCCGCCGAATTGGGTGTGGGCATCGTCTCGTCGGTGGAGGTCAGTCATGATCCGCGGGTGGCTGCGGTGCCGATCATTGGCGAAGGGTTGGTCAATCGACACATGATCGGCTGCATGGAGCGGCGGCGGGATTTGCGCTTGATTCAGGCGTTTTTTGGTTTGGCACCCAGTGTCGGGTGAGTCCTGGAGACCGAGTCGCTTCCTTCGCGGGCAAGCCTCGCTCCTACAGATATGACGCGATACCCATAGGAGCTAGGCTACCGACCGCGGCATCTGGATGTGCGCCTGGCCAGGTTTGCTGCGGCAGCGGGCAAGGCCGACAAAGGCTGATCAGTCTTTCAGCGCCAGGTGTCTGGCTGTTCACCAGCCAATCGAAAACAGATCCGGTTCGGTGGCTGCGGCCCGAGTCAAACCCGATGTGATGGAGAAGTCGATCAGTCACTCGACTTTTTGGTCGATTGGGAACTTTAGGCCGTATAAACTTGCACAAAGCGTCGGCCAATAGATGTCTCGGCGCCACAGATCAAGAGAGTGAGTAATGGGCGCACAGTGGAAGGTTAAACACAAAGAAGCGGCATCCAATGCCAAGGGCAAGATCTTCGGCAAACTGGTCAAAGAGATTACTATTGCCGCGCGTAATGGTGCGGATGTGGCCACTAACGCGCATCTGCGGTTGGTGGTAGAACAGGCGAAAAAAGCCTCGATGCCACGCGAAACCCTGGAGCGTGCGATCAAGAAAGGCTCGGGTCAGCTTGGCGAAACCGTTCAATACCATCGCGTTACGTATGAAGGCTTCGCGCCTCATCAGGTTCCGCTTATCGTTGAGTGTGTCACCGACAACATCAACCGTACCGTCGCGGAAATTCGTGTGGCGTTCCGCAAAGGCCAATTGGGTGCTTCGGGCTCGGTTGCCTGGGATTTCAACCATGTCGGCATGATCGAAGCGTCCCCCGATAGCCCGGATTCTGATCCAGAGATGGCGGCTATCGAGGCTGGCGCCCAGGACTTCGAGCCGGGTGAAGAAGAGGGCACGACGTTGTTCCTTACCGAGCCTGCCGATCTGGACGCGGTACAGAAAGCCTTGCCTGAACAGGGTTTTACCGTGTTGTCGGCCAAATTGGGCTACCAGCCTAAAAACCCGGTCAGTGGCTTGAGCGACGCGCAAATGGAAGAAGTCGAAGCCTTCCTTGCAGGGCTCGATAACCACGACGACGTGCAGGACATGTTTGTCGGTTTGGCGGGTTAAGAGCTTCTATCTGCAAGGGCTTCGTGGCTGCGAAAAGATCGCAGCCTGCGCCAGCTTCTACGGGATTGGCATCCATCCACACCACTGGCGGGTGTACGCAAATTCTGTAGGAGCTGCCGATAAGTTCGGGCCGCGTTCGGACGATCTTTTCAAGACGCCGCCGATTCTCGCAATGATTCAACCGCAACCCGTAGATCCTCACCAATCTCTACGAAACCCGGCCGAGCCAGCACATCCGCCTGGCAGCATCGGCTTTTCAACGCCAGCAATGGCTGTCGAGCAACCTCGCTCAACCCCGAGTCAATCCGCTCCAGCAATTCCCCCAACAAAATCCCGAACGCCCGCACCTCTATGCGTTGCAGGGCGCGTGTCTCGAAGCTGTCTGAGGTGGAGTGAAACGAAGCCGCGCCGAAGTCACCCAACAGGCAGTCGCCTTGAGCGTTCCACAGAATATTATGGCCGTAGAGATCGCCGTGGGTGATGCCCTGTTGGTGCAAGTGTGCGGCGGCCGAAGCAATACCGCTGGCGATCCGCAATGCGGACGCTGCGCTGAACCGTGTGTTGGCTTCGTAGACATCGCGAGTGCAGGAAGCGAGGCTCGGCAACGCGGCCAGATTGCCATAGCTGGGGTCGATCAAATGCATCACCAGCCCGGCTTGTGCCTGCGGGTGGTCGACGATCCTGCCTTCAACCTTGATCAGGTTGGCATGTTGGCCCGCGGTGATGCAGGCATTCATTTCATGCTGCGGTGAGCCGTCACTGGTCATGCTGCCCTTGTAGAGCTTCACCGCAACCTCGCGCGCGGCTTGCGATGGCTGTTCCCACAGTGCCTGATGAATCACCCCGGAAGCGCCTTCGCCCAGTTTCTGCTGTAGATGCAGCTGTGACCAGGGAATGTGCGGGGTGGCGTCCAGAGCGCAAGCGTCCGCCTCTGATTCCAGCGGGTTGCCCGCGTAAGCCAGCCAGGCCAGTCGTGGCAGCGATAACAGCCACTGCGGCAGCTCGGTCAGGCGGTTGGCAGCAATCCGGATCAGCTCCAGCTGATGGCATTGGCTCAGGCTCGCCGGCAGTTGTTGCAAGCAGTTTCCTGCGAGCATCAGTTTTTGCAAATGAGGTCTTTCGCCCAGCTCGGCGGGCAGTTCGCTGATGCGGTTGTCGGTCAGGATCAACCAGCGCAGCATCGGCGGCAGCGCGGCACCGGGGACGCGCTCGATGCGGTTGGCCTTGAACGCGATCATGCTCAGGCGGGCGCATTGGCCAAGACACGTCGGGAGTTCGGTGAATGCATTATCCGAGCAGAACAGAATTCGCAACTGCGTCAGCCGATGCAGGTCGTCCGGCAGTTGGCTCAAGGCATTGCCACTCAGGTTCAGCACCTCGAGGGAGTCCGCCAGTTCGAAGATCTCCTGAGGGAATTCGCTCAGCCCGCAGGACAGATCCAGACGTTTGATGCCCGCCAGTTGGCCGGCCCGAAGTTGTGCAAGGGTATCCATGAACAGATTCAATACTCGAAAAGAGAAGGGCGCGCGGCCATTGGAAATGGGCGCCATGATAACGATAAAGGGCCGCAGGTTGGATGGTTTATGACGCAGGGCCGACCTCAATCAACTGCCCTAATCGACTGCGGGTTCGCGCCAGGTCGATGGCGTCGCCGCCAAGGTGCTCGCGCAGAGGACGTTCGCCCAGCAATAGCAGGCGTTTGTCCTGGTCATACAACACGTCGATCAGATTGATAAAACGCTGCTGGGCGGCAGTTGAACAGTCGGCGAGGTTGGGCAGTCTATCGATGATCCAGGTGTCGAAGCGTCGGCACAGCTCCAGATAGTCCATCACGGCGGTGGGTTGTTCACAGAGGTCGCTGAAGTCGAAGCTGATGCTCCGTTCTTCGCACCGTCGTACCTGGAATTGTCGGGCGCCTACAGGCAGGGCAAACGTTGGGGCGTTTTGCTCGGGCAATTGCAATGCCTGGCGCTGAGCCGGGCTACTGGGCCAGACGTATTGCCCGTGAGTGAAGAGCTGCTGCGAATGAGTCCGTGCCTGGCTGCGGTAGTCATGGGGGCCGCCGACCTCCATGACATGCATGCGCGCATTGATCAGATCGATCACCGGCTTGAAGCGGGCGTGGTAAAGGGGGTTGGGCAGCAAGCCGGCCGGCGGGTAGTTGGAGGTGACCAGCAGCAGGATTCCACGCTGGAACAGCGCTTTGAATAGCCGGGTGATCAGCATCGCGTCGCCAATGTCGTGGACGTGGAACTCGTCGAAACACAGTACGCGGCAGTGCAGGAGTAGTTCATCCAGCGTGCTTGCCAGCGCATCGGACTGCTGGCGATGGCGGAACATGCCTTGGTGCAATTGGACGAAAAAATCGTGAAAGTGCAAGCGCTGCTTTTCAGCCATCGGCAGAGCCTGGAAAAATCCATCCAGCAGCCAGCTTTTGCCACGGCCGACGGCGCCATAGAGGTATAGGCTACGCGGAGCATGCGCATTTGCGCCGGTTTTCAGCAAGCCATCGGCTTGCCGGGCCATACAGTCGATCACCTGCTGTTGGCTGTGACTGAGGGTATAGCCTTGATCATGGGCTTTTTGGCGGAAGTATTCATGGATCACCCGTGCGCGTGCAGTGGCTTGCGACGGTCTTGCAAAGGCCTTGCCGAGAAGTTTACCCAGCGCTGGCCAGCGTGATGTGAGTCGTGAGCGGTTTGAAGGGTTCGTGGCCAATTGATGTCCCCCCATGGTCCAGAAGCCCGCCCATCATAGAGCCGACGGGGTAATTTAACCAAAGGCGTGTTTCACCGGCCAGCGATCTTGAGCAGGCAACCCCTTGAAATCAGGCGCACACAGGTCTGCCTCTAAATCGGTTGATTAGAGGCTATTGCTGATTCAAGTATTTTGACGAGAGGTCTGATTCGCAGTGAGAGCAGGGCGCTCTCTGAGGTGTTGCGGGCGAATCAGTAAAAGAAGATGGCACGACCTGGACTCGAACAGAAAAATAAGCATTTGTTTTACAATGAAATTATTCTGTTTTTTAGTATTCATATCCCTACGATTATCCTAATCCAGCCCATATGTTGCCGCTGACCGAAAACTGACCCAGTAAAGACTTGGTTCCAAACGCCCGCGCTGGGTTTGTCTGGAGCAAGGCCAATTGATTTGCTTTCCAGTACGCTGGGTTCAGAGCAAGTGAGGGATTTTCTTCAGTGCATGCAGTATGGGGTCTATCAGTAGAGTGGTTTGCGGCCTCCACAGCTCTCATCGAACAGGGCATCCGCGAATTGAAGTACCCATCACCTGAGGTGGCAGGCAGGTAACGACCCTATATAGATAGTCCGTCCCGCCTTCACCGATACTGGTAACGGTTGGCAGCCAGCCACTGCGACATCAACCGTGCCAGCGTTTCGGGTTGCTCCAGCGGGACCATATGCCCCGATCCTTCAATCACCTCCAGCCGTGCTCCCGGGATCTGCACACACAACTCCTGTGCCTCTTCTGCCTGCCTCAGCCTGTCTTGTACAGCTGCAATGATGAGCGTCGGGCACTGAATCTGGCCCGATGGCACATCCGCTCTATCCAGCAACGATTGAGTAGCAAAGGCCGCATGCCCCATGCGGGCGCCCATCTCTCGAATTCTTCCAATCAGGGCCGTGTCATTAGCTCGTTGCGGATGCACCGACTTGGCGATCGTCGCGAAACTCAAACCACGAAATTGTCCTTGTGCCGAGGCGTCGATGGAGGCTTGCTTGATTCGCCGCTGCTCGGGTGAATCCGCACGTAACGAGGTGGCGATCAGGACCAAGGCCGCCACTCGATCAGGGAACTGCTGCACGAGCGATCTTGCTACATAGCCACCGAGGGAAAAACCTACGAGGATAAACCTTGGCGGTGCAGACGATGCAATGTGCTGCGCGATCTGCGGGATAGTCTGTCCCTCAAGCAAGTTGGCCAGGTAAATATCTTGAGTGGATGGCATGTGTTCAATCACTTCATCCCAAAGCGATTCGTCTAGCATGAAGCCAGGAATGAGTACCAATGGCAGAGCACTTTCAGAGGACATATTTATCATCCACTGTGGCGTGAGTCAGTCCATCGCAGAGTGGGTCGCGCAACGCTCCTGCAACATGTGCGTACAGCGCATCTACAGCGCGTGAGCCTGTCGAGTCTCGGCTTCGGGTCAACACGACTTCCGCCGCCGGCAATTCTGGCAGACCGTGCCGAGTATCCAGCACCTTAAGGTGCGTCGGCAGACTGCAGCGGGTTACCACGGCTACCGCCAGGCCACTTTCCATCGCCGCCAATTGGCCGCTGACATTGGGGCTGTTGTAGACCACTCGGTACTTACGCCCCAAGCCCGAGATAGCGGCAAGTATTGCCGTGCGCAATCGTTCGCTGAGCCCGTGCACGGCGATTGGCAGCGGGCTGCGCTTCCAGGCTTCATGTTGCTCGGCGCCGCCCCATACCAACGCTTCCCTGAACAGCAGTTCGCCCCGTGAAGGGCCGTCGCGGGTGACCAGGGCGAGGTCGATCTGGCCGCGGTCGACCTTTGTCCAGAGGCTTGCGGAGTCTTCGCAGACTAGTGTGACCTCGACCTCGCCGAAGCGGGTCATGAAGCCGCGCAGGGCCGGCATCAGGTAGGTCAGGGCATAGTCATCCGGCGCACCCAGGGTGACGCGCCCGGAGACCGCGCCCCCGTGCATCGCATCAACCATCGTCGAGTGGGCTTCGAGCAGCTTGCGGGCGTGGCCGAGCAGGTCATACCCGGCAGGGGTCAACGTCAGTTGTCTCGGCTCGCGCTTGAACAGCGGCCGACCGAGGCTGTCCTCCAGCTTCTTCAGCTGCATGCTCACCGCGGACTGGGAGCGGGCGACCTGACGCGCCGCCGCGGTCATGGAACCGGTATCCACGACGGCCAGGAACGTGCGCAACCAGTCGATCTGTAAATCCTTGGAATGAATCATCGTGTCCAGACATTCGATAATCGAATGCCTTGTATAACAGATATTCGCTTTTCTTGGCGATGGATGGGCATTCACACTTGTCGCCACAACGACAGCAATAGCGACGCAGTGAGAAGCCGCCAATGACCCACCCCTACACGAGAAGCGAGATCCTGCGAGGGGCGAGGGACGCACTCCCGGTCATGTTCGCGGTCGCCCCCTATGCCATGGTCCTCGGTGCGCAAGCCTCCCAGGTAGGGCTGTCACTGGTTGAAGTGGGTGCCATGACCGGCCTCAACTTCGCCGGCGGTTCGGAGTTCGCCGCCATCAAGCTGTGGGCTGCGGTGCCACCGATGTTGACGATCGTGCTCATCACACTGCTGATCAACAGCCGCCATATCGTGATGGGCGCAGCGCTGGCGCCTTATCTCCAGCACTTACCCAAACGCAAGGTGATCCCGGCCTTGTTCTTCATGGCGGACGAGGGCTGGGCGATCAGCTATGCCGACACCTTGCGACGGTCTTCGGCACAGCAGCCAACAGCCTTCAGTTGGCCTTACTACTGGGGCGTTTGCTTGCCTTTCTACCCGGTCTGGGTCGGTTTTGCCTTGATCGGCGCAGCGATCGGACCGGCACTGGGTAACATCGAAGCCTATGGCTTTGCCATGGCGTTTCCGGCGGTCTTCATCGTGCTGCTCAGGGGCATGTGGAAAGGCCCGCGGTTGGCTTGTTCCTGGTTGATCAGCCTGCTGGTCGCGATCCTGGTCTACCTCACGGTGCCCGGCGCCTGGTTCGTATTTGCCGGCGTCATCGCCGGGATGCTGTTCACTTACTTGCGGGCGATGGACTCATGATCAGCATGGCGGCTTTGCTGACGATAGTGGGCATGGCATCAGCCACCTATGCGACACGCCTGGCCGGTTATCTGCTGCTGCGCAAACGCAAGCTCGGGCCGCGTGCCCGCGCGGTAATGGAGGCAGCACCGGGTTGCGTGCTGATTTCGGTGATCGCTCCACACTTCGTCTCGCCTCATCCTGAAGAGTTGATCGCATTGGGCATCACGCTGGTTGCCGCGTGGCGCTTGCCGATGCTGTTCACCGTCGCGATTGCCGTGGGGTCGCTGGCGGGGCTCCGGTTGCTCCTATAGGTGATGAGTAATTTGCATCATCAGGTAACAAGTCTTCGGTAGTATGCCCTCAATTTTCTACGAGCCTGGAACCATGGACCCGAACACGATGCTGGCTTTTACCCTGGTCGCTGCGATTGCCATCGCCAGCCCGGGGCCTGCAACATTGATGGCGATCAACAACAGCCTCGCCCATGGCCAACGCAGCGCTATGTGGTCCTCGCTGGGCAATGCCAGTGGCCTGTTTTGCCTGTCGGCGGCAGCGATGCTGGGGTTGGGGGCGCTGCTTGCCAGCTCCGAAGGGTTGTTCAACATGGTAAAGATCGTCGGCGCCGGGTATCTGTTCTACCTGGGGGTGAGGCAGTTGCTCAACAAGACGCCGCTGCTGGCTGATGGCGTTCAGGAGGGGCAGCGCCTGCGGCCCACGCGCCTCAAACTGTACAGGTCGGCGTTTTTTACCGCGCTCTCCAACCCCAAGGCGACTCTGTTTTTTACGGCGTTATTCCCGCAGTTCATCGATCAAAACGCAGCGCTGTTCCCACAATTTCTGATCCTGACCGCGATTTTCATGACGCTCTCGGTGTCGTCGTTGAGCCTGTATGCCGCGCTGGCCTCGCGCGCCAAAGGCGTGCTGGTACGACCCGAACTGTCCCGCTGGGTTAGCCGGGTGGTTGGGGTAACGTTCATCGGATTTGGTGCTGCGATTCTCGCTATACGTAGGCAGACGGCCTAAGAAATGAGTGTTGAAGAATGACCGTTTTTGGCCGCTTTCTGCCGGTCTCCTAGGCACTGTCTAGTGGTCAATACAAATGCAATCTGTGGTCAACGTAGATGCAACCAGTTGGTCAGATGGATGCAATTACGCATCTAAGGTCTTACAGTGCCTTTGAGACAACACGAGCATTTGAGTTTTCTCTCTGCCAACCGCCGCCTAATGCTTTGAACGTGGCCACTGCAGCGCGAGCCGATTCAGTTTGTGCCTGAGCTCTGCCATCAGATGCCGCTAAAAGGTGTTCATCGGCATCCAGTACTTCGATCAGGCTGACCACGCCTTTTTCATAGGCGACAAACGACGTCGCTCGGGCTTTCGCATACGCCGCCTCACCCTGGGCGAGTTGTGTCGATTGTTGCTCGCGGTTGATCAGCGCCGAAAAAGCGCTTTCAACATCTTCGCAGGCCCGCAGAACGGACTGGCGGTAAGCGGCTAAGGCTTCGGCTTCTTGGCCTTTCGCCAAATCAATTTGAGCGTTGATGCGGCCAAAATCGAACAGCCTCCAACGTAATCCCAGTGCCGCCGAAGCCTGACTGGCGCCATTGCTGAACAGGTTTGCACTGGATACCGAGGTAGCACTGCCGAGCAGCGCCCCCACAGACAGTTTGGGGTAGTACTCGGACATGGCTTCGCCGATGCGTGCGTTGGATGCCGCAAGTCGGCGCTCAGCGACGATCAAGTCTGGACGCCGACGCAGCAGGTCGGCCGGAGCACCCATGTCCGAGAGGCCTGACACATCAGGGATGGGCGCCGGCTTAGTCAACTGCGCGCTATAAGTGCCGGGCGCCTTGCCCAACATGACATCCAGCGCATTCATTGCCGCGTCAATGCCTGCTTGCAGTACCGGAACGGTGGCCTGCGCTTGATTCAGCGCGCCTTGGGTCTGGTTCAACTGCAGTTCAGCCGCCAGGCCTTTTGCGTAGAGATGTTCGATGGTGGTGAGCAGTTGTTGTCGTGTGTCTACTTGCTGCCGGGCAATTTCCAGGCGTGCTTGAAGGCCACGGATGCTAATGTAAAGATCGGCTGTCTGCGCGACCACTGCCAGGCGTGTGGCAATCGCCCCGGCTTGTGAGGCCTGATAATCGGCGAAGGCGGCTTCTTTACCTCGGCGCAGCCCGCCAAACACATCCAGCTCCCAGCTGGCATTCAAATTCGCCTCATAGGCACTGCCGTAGCGATTATAGGAAGGGTTTGAGTTCAGCACTTGACCCAACGGAGTCTCCAATGACTGACGGGCTCGGGCCGCTTGACCGTTGACGGTAGCCGACGGCAGGAGGGCTGCGTTAGCTGCGCCCAAACCGGCGCGAGCCTGCTCGATCCTTGCGCTTGCCTGGGCTAAATCGAGGTTCTGTTCAAGTGCTCGATTTATCAGCTGATTGAGTATCGGGTCATTAAATGCGTTCCACCAAGCGGCGAGATCGGCATTTGCGGCGCCCACTTGTCGTGCCTTGGACGTTTGCGCCGAGAAATGCTCGGGCAATTCCACACTGGGTTCTGAGTAGTCGGGGCCCACTGCGCAACCTGCAACCATACCCAAACACAGTAAGACGGCGAAACGAGGAGGAGGGTGCATGCGATACCTGCGAAAGGGTCGTTTTGTGACGATATTACAATTTGGTCACAAGTTGTCAACCACCGTTGGGATGAGTAAGCTGCTCGCATGAATCAGCCATCAGTTTCTTCGCCCAGCGCCCGTGGCCCAGTCGATCACGACATTCGAGACCAGATTGTCGCGGCGGCCAACGAGCATTTCAGTCAGTACGGTTATGGCAAAACAACGGTTTCTGACCTAGCCAAGGCCATCGGCTTTTCCAAGGCTTACATCTACAAATTCTTTGAGTCCAAGCAGGCGATTGGTGAAGCAATCTGTACAAATTGCCTGACTGAAATCGTTGCGGCAGTGGAGCAGGCCATCAATGTAGACGGCATCTCGCCGACTGAACGTTTTCGGCGCCTGGTCAAAACCTTAATCGCTACAGGTGTGAGCCTGTTCTTTAACGACCGTAAACTCTATGACATCGCAGCGTTCGCCGCGTCGGAGCGCTGGCCCTGCTCACAAGTCTATGACGCTCAGATCAAGAGCTTCGTGTCGCAAATCGTGCGTGAGGGGCGAGAGCTCGGCGAGTTTGAACGCAAGACACCGCTGGACGAGACGGTAGAGGCGATTCATCTCGCTCTGCGGCCTTTCATCAATCCTTTGCTATTGCAGTACAACCTCGATTTTGTTGAAGAAGCCCCTTCTCTTATCTCCAATCTTGTTCTGCGCAGCCTGATGCCTTAAACCTCTGCTGACGGATGCGCTGCGCATCCGTATCGGCGTGTGCGCCTGAAAAAACTAGATATCAAGCCTCTCTGCTTTGCTCTGATCAAGTGGGGGAATGTTCATTCGTCTCGGTAGTGACTATTGACAGAATTGGTCACTTGAATAAGCATGGTGCATCCGCTACCGGGAGGTCTTTATGATCCAGCGCCACCGCATGTCACTCATTTTCATTGTCTTGTTGCCGTTTGCCCTGGCAGCCTGCAACGAGGCCACGCCTGCCGATCCTCGCCTTCAAGTGCCCTTGGTGCGCATCGGCGTGGTTCAACCCTCTGCGCCTGCGGCACGGGTATTCACCGGTATCGTCGCGGCTCGAGTTCAGAGCGATCTCGGTTTTCGGGTGCCTGGGAAAGTCTTGGAGCGCTTGGTGGACTCTGGGCAGAGTGTCAAACGTGGGCAGCCACTCATGCGCATCGATGCCAACGACCTGACGCTGGCCGCGAGGGCGCAGCAGGAAGCGGTGCTGGCCGCTATGGCCCGAGCGCGGCAGGCCTCCGATGATGAGCTTCGCTACCGTGATTTGGTGTCCGTCGGTGCGGTATCTGCCTCAGCTTACGCAGGGATCAAAGCGGCTGCCGACTCGGCGAAAGCTCAGCTAAACGCTGCCCAGGCTCAGGCTGATGTGGCGAAAAACGCGACCGGTTATTCGACGTTGCTGGCGGATGCTGATGGGGTTGTAGTGGATACCTTGGCGGAGCCGGGGCAGGTGGTTGGCGCAGGACAGATGGTGGTACGCGTTGCCCATTCAGGGCAACGCGAGGCCGTGATCCAGTTACCCGAGACGCTACGTCCTGAGCTGGGCTCGGCGGCGACGGTTGAGCTCTACGGGCAGAACCAGCGTGCAGGCAGCGCCCGTTTACGTCAGCTGTCCGACTCTGCGGACCGACAGACCCGAACGTTTGAAGCGCGTTATGTGCTGGAGGGAGCGCTCTCCAACGCCACCCTGGGTTCGACGATCTCAGTGGTTATCGCCGACACGGATGTTGCTGATGCCAAGGAATTACAGGTGCCCATGGGGGCCCTCTACGACGCGGGTAAAGGCCCGGGTGTCTGGGTGGTTGGGGGAGAACCGGAGCATGTGGTATGGCGCCCGATCAAGGTTCGCAGCTTGAATAATGAGGCCAGCGTGCGCGTGACGGGTGATCTCCAGGTGGGTGATCGTGTCGTCGCATTGGGTGCACACCTATTGAATGAGGGAGAGAAGGTCAGGACTGAAGTTGCCGGTGCCACGCAAAAAACGGTGGTTGAGGTGAGTCGATGAGCGGCTTCAATCTTTCGGCGCTGGCAGTACGCGAGCGTTCAATCACCCTGTTTTTGATCCTGCTGATTTCTGTGGGTGGGTTGTACGCCTTCTTCAAACTGGGGCGTGCGGAAGACCCCGCATTCACTATTAAACAAATGACGGTGGTCACCGCCTGGCCTGGGGCGACGGCCCAGGAGATCCAAGACCAGGTGGTAGAAAAGCTGGAAAAACGCATGCAGGAACTGCGTTGGTACGACCGGACCGAGACCTTTACCCGGCCCGGCTTGGCATTCACCACGGTTTATCTGCTCGATAGCACGCCGCCCCCAGCCGTCCAGGAGGAGTTTTACCAGGCGCGCAAGAAAATCCTGGATGAGCAGAAGGGGTTGCCGTCTGGGGTGATCGGCCCGATGGTCAATGATGAGTATTCCGATGTCACCTTCGCGCTCTATGCGCTCAAGGCCAAGGGCGAGCCGCAACGTCTGTTGGTGCGCGAAGCCGAGAGCTTGCGCCAGCGTCTGCTGCATGTGGCGGGTGTGAAGAAGGTCAACATCATCGGTGAACAGGCCGAGCGCATTTTTGTCGAGCTGTCCTACGAGCGTCTGGCGACACTGGGCATTTCCGCACGAGAAATCTTCAGTGCGTTGAACACGCAGAACATGATAACGCCGGCCGGCTCAGTTGAAGCGAAGGGCCCACAGGTGTTCATCCGCCTGGATGGCGCGTTTGATGACCTGCAGAAGATTCGTAATACCCCACTGACGGTGCAGGGCAGAACCCTCAAGTTGTCCGATGTGGCTGAGGTCAAGCGCGGTTATGAGGACCCTGCGACGTTCCTGGTACGCAACAATGGCGAGCCCGCATTGTTGCTCGGCGTGGTCATGCGCGATGGCTGGAACGGTCTGGATCTGGGGAAGTCGCTGGAGGCCGAGGCGACAGCGATCAACGAGCAGATGCCTTTGGGCATGAGCCTGACCAGGGTCACGGATCAGGCGGTGAATATTGGCGCATCCGTCAACGAGTTCATGGTGAAGTTTTTTGCTGCCCTGGGCGTGGTGCTGTTGGTGTGTTTTCTCAGCATGGGCTGGCGTGTCGGCGTTGTGGTTGCCGCGGCGGTGCCGCTGACCCTGGCGGCCGTGTTCATTGTCATGGCGGCCACGGGCAAAGACTTCGATCGAATTACCCTGGGCTCGTTGATTCTGGCGCTGGGACTGCTGGTGGACGATGCAATCATTGCCATTGAAATGATGGTGGTGAAGATGGAGGAGGGCTACGACCGAATCAAGGCCTCCGCTTATGCCTGGAGCCACACGGCCGCGCCGATGTTGTCGGGGACGTTGGTGACGGCGATCGGCTTTATGCCCAACGGTTTTGCCAAGTCGACGGCTGGTGAGTACACCGCGAACATGTTCTGGATCGTTGGCATTGCGCTGATCACTTCCTGGGTGGTGGCCGTGGTGTTTACCCCTTACCTGGGCGTCAAACTGCTGCCGCAGATCAAGGTGCCTGAAGGCGGGCATGCGGCGATTTACGGTACACCGAACTACCAGCGTTTCAGGCGCCTGCTGGGCAGTGTGATCCGCCGCAAAGGCCTGGTGGCTACATCCGTCGTTGGCTTGTTTGTTGTTGCGATTCTGGGCATGGGCGTGGTCAAGAAGCAGTTCTTTCCAACGTCCGACCGACCTGAGGTGCTGGTTGAGGTGCAGATGCCTTACGGCACCTCTATAGAACAGACTGATGCGGCCGCGGCCAAGGTCGAGGCGTGGTTGGCTCTGCAGTCGGAAGCCAAGATCGTCACCGCTTACATTGGCCAGGGTGCGCCGCGCTTCTATTTGGCGATGGCCCCTGAGCTACCCGATCCATCCTTCGCAAAAATCGTCGTCCTGACCGCGAGTCAGCAAGAGCGCGAGGCGCTCAAGCTCCGCCTCAGGCAAGCCGCAGCCGATGGCTTGGCGCCTGAAGCCCGGGTGCGGGTGACGCAGTTGGTATTTGGTCCTTATTCACCGTATCCAGTGGCCTTTCGGGTGATGGGCGCCGACCCCGCGGTGTTGCGGGATATCGCCGCGCAGGTGCGTGAGGTCATGACCGCCAGCCCCATGATGAGGACCGTCAACACCGACTTGGGCGAGCGCGCGCCGGCACTTCATCTCACGCTGGATCAGGATCGCCTGCAAGCATTCGGCTTGACCTCGACCGATGTCGCGCAACAGCTGCAATTCCTGCTCACGGGGGTGCCTGTCACCGAGGTGCGTGAGGACATTCGTTCGGTTCAGGTGGTCGCTCGCTCGGCGGGAGAGACGCGTCTGGATCCGTCGAAAATTGCCGCCTTCACGCTGACCGGTGCCCAAGGGCAGCGCGTGTCGCTGTCCCAGGTAGGGGCGGTGGATGTGCGCATGGAGGAGCCCATTCTGCGACGTCGTGATCGTACGCCGACGATAACTGTGCGCGGTGACGTGGCTGAAGGTCTTCAGCCTCCCGATGTCTCCAACGCCTTGATAACGCAGTTGCAGCCCATCATCGAAAAACTGCCGGCGGGCTACCGGATTGAGTTTGCCGGCTCGATCGAGGAGTCGGGTAAAGCGAACAAGGCATTGCTACCGTTGTTCCCGATCATGATCGCGCTGATGTTGCTGACCATCATTATTCAGGTGCGCTCGATGTCGGCAATGATGATGGTGTTCGCCACCGCGCCTTTGGGCCTGATTGGTGTGGTGCCAATTCTGCTGCTGTTCCAGCAACCGTTCGGGATCAACGCCTTGGTGGGACTGATTGCCTTGTCAGGAATTCTGATGCGCAACACGCTGATCCTCATCGGACAGATTCACTCCAATGAGCAAGCCGGCCTGTCGCCTCACAACGCCGTGGTCGAAGCCACTGTGCAGCGCGCGAGGCCCGTGATTCTCACGGCGTTGGCGGCAATGCTGGCGTTCATTCCGCTGACCCATTCGGTGTTCTGGGGAACGCTGGCCTACACCCTGATTGGCGGTACGTTTGCCGGCACCGTGCTGACCCTGGTGTTCCTGCCAGCGATGTACGCCCTCTGGTTCAAGATCAAGCCTGAGCCCGTGCATGAGCTTGCAGCGAACACTCATGTTGCTTGATACCTGCGTGCCTGGATCGTCTCAAAAAACCTTGTTCAACTTGGTGACGCAGATATATGGCGTAGTCAGCAAGGTCTGCCGATCAATTAGTCGCGCATCGTTAAACCCTGGTCCATCCTCCGAGCGACACCAGCGTACAAACGCCTGCCACCGATCACTGTGCGCTTTGACCGTGCCGTAATGCCCGCTGCCAAATAGATCTTTCTGCGCTTGCGGTCCGATCCGTTCCTGCAATTCAGGCAAGCGCGATAAGGATAAAGCGGGGTGGTGGACGACCCGCGAGGCTTTGATCGAGCCTACGTGGTCGTAAGCAGGGTTTACGGTGATAAGCCGGAGGCGCTTTGCCTCGCGCATGATGCTCTGCAGGTAGTTTTGTACCCTTAAAGCGACGTCTATCGTCCCGCGCTTCTTAATCGCTTCCAGGGGCTGCATAAGGTCGTGGGTACCGAGGTCGACAATTGCACGGGCGCCGATCAGCGGGAAGAGGTGGGTTTTGAGGCGACTCATCACTGTCTTGGAATAGTCTGGTGTCCATTTGGCTGACATTTCCGTGTGCCAGCCGAGGGCAACGCTTTTAAAGGTGCGGCCTTTGATCAGGGCTTGGGTCTTGGCTTGGTTCTTGGCTCCTATGGGGGCAATGCCATCCGCCAGCATCCGCTTGACCTCCAGGCGCTTGCGGCGCGCATCGGCGAGGCCAACGATGAGGTAGTTGCCGAAAACGAAAAAACCCGCCAAAAGAAGGCGGGTTTTTCGGGAGTTTCAGAGATTTTGGAAGCCTTCTCTGGAACCTTGTCTGGCTCCACGACCTGGACTCGAACCAGGGACCCAGTGATTAACAGTCACTTGCTCTACCAACTGAGCTATCGCGGAATGTGGCCTATGTTACTGATTGAAAAGGAGAAGTCAAGTGCCGCTTGGCATCTTCGATGCTTTTCAAGTCGGATCAGGGGATGGCTGGCCAGGCAAAATGCGATTGGCGGTTACCAGAAGGCAGGCAGAGGTCTACCATGACGCCCCGGAAGTGGTTTCACGCGCTGCCGGCCCCCAGCCGAAAAGGTACGTGTCATGACCCATCAACAAGTGTTTTGCGTTTCACAGCCTGTGGCGGTGAGCGCATGAGCATTGCCCAGATCAGCCTGCCCAAAGGTGTTGGCCCGCACGTCGAGAAGCTTTTCGAGGCGATCATTCAGGCCGGTTCCACCGAGGACCTGAATCGTGCTGGCGGCAAGGCCGAAGGCTTTGTGTTGGGGCTGGAAAGCACCAAGGCGATCAAAAGCCAGGTCGCCGAGTCGCTGTATGTGGCCTTTGACGACGCCGCCAGTCAGCGTTCGACCGAACTGGCGGGCTGATCGACCTTATCCGCCGAAGGTAAAGGTGCCGAGCATGAACTTGGCGTACAGCGAGGTGGCAGCCAGTTGCACCAGCCACAGGGCCAGGCCACCGAGAAACACGCCCAAGGCAACCTGCCACACCAGTCCGCTGCTGCGTTTGGTCTGGTTGCGCGGCACGAAGTGATCCAGGTCTTCATCGCGGTCAGCGCGTAAATCATCGTTTTTCATAAGATATCTCGAATAGGCAGGGCGCTAGACCATCAGTCTAGAGTGCATGTGCGCCACGCTGTTGATTTTCTGGGCAGCAACGAAAAGGGGAAGCCAAACGGCTTCCCCTTTTCTGTCGCGCGTGTGGCTTAGATCACCTGAACGATGGCCTTGGTCACCACATCGATATTGCTCTGGTTCAGCGCGGCGACGCAGATGCGGCCGGTGTCCAGTGCATAGATGCCGAACTCGGTGCGCAGGCGGGTAACCTGCTCAACGGTCAGGCCGGAGTAGGAGAACATGCCACACTGACGACCGACGAAGCTGAAGTCGCGGTCAGGCGCGTTTTTCGCCAGCAGATCGACCATCTGCGTGCGCATGCCGCGAATGCGCAGACGCATCTCGGCCAGTTCCTGTTCCCACTGGGCGCGCAGCTCAGGGCTGTTCAGTACGGCGGCAACAATGGCTGCACCGTGGGTCGGTGGGTTGGAGTAGTTGGTGCGAATCACGCGTTTGACTTGCGACAGTACGCGCGCGCTTTCTTCTTTCGATTCGCTGACGATCGACAGTGCGCCAACACGCTCGCCGTACAGCGAGAACGACTTGGAGAACGAGCTGGAAACGAAGAAGTTCAGGCCCGACTCGGCGAACAGGCGCACAGCAGCGGCGTCTTCGTCGATGCCGTCGCCAAAGCCCTGGTAGGCCATGTCGAGGAACGGTACGAGGTTTTTCGCCTTGACCACGTCCAGAACGTTTTTCCAGTCAGCCGGGCTCAAGTCGACGCCAGTCGGGTTGTGGCAGCAAGCGTGCAGCACAACGATCGAGCCGGCTGGCAGGGCGTTCAGGTCTTCCAGCAGGCCAGTGCGGTTTACGTCGTGAGTCGCGGCGTCGTAGTAGCGATAGTTCTGAACCGGGAAACCGGCGGTTTCGAACAGCGCGCGGTGGTTTTCCCAGCTTGGGTCGCTGATGGCAACGACGGCGTTCGGCAGCAGTTGCTTGAGGAAGTCAGCACCGATTTTCAGCGCGCCGGTACCGCCGACGGACTGGGTGGTGACAACCCGGCCAGCCGCGAGCAGTGGCGAGTCTTTACCGAACAGCAGCTTTTGCACGGCCTGGTCGTAGGCGGCAATGCCGTCGATCGGCAGGTAGCCACGGGAAGCATGTTGAGCGGCGCGAATCGTCTCGGCTTCGACAACGGCTCGCAGGAGTGGAATTCGCCCCTCCTCGTTGCAGTAAACACCAACCCCCAGGTTGACCTTGTCAGTGCGGGTGTCAGCGTTGAATGCTTCGTTGAGGCCCAGGATTGGATCGCGTGGTGCCATTTCGACAGCGGAGAACAGGCTCATTATTACGGCGGCTCTGAATGGAGTGTGGAGGGACGTGCAGCGCTCCAGCCGAATGCACTAGAGCGGTGCACAAACGGGGAGCTAGTATAGAGGCCATCACCGATCGCTGCGACAGGCGATTGGGCTTTTAAGGCAAGTTTTTCGGTTTATTTCTCGACCGTTAGTCAAATTGCAACATCAAGGGGGTTGTGGGGATGTAGGGCGTTTGCCTTGAAACCTGTGGCATTTGGCTCCACATCGAGCACAATCCAGTTTTTTCCCGGCGACATTGGTCGTTTGCGGTCTTTCTCGTTGCTGTCCGGCATTGCCGGGCAGGCCTTCACCAGAGGTACGTTATGTCTGATTTCCAGCTAGTCACCCGCTTTGAGCCCGCTGGCGATCAGCCGGAAGCCATTCGCCTGATGGTCGAAGGTATCGAGGCCGGGCTGGCGCACCAGACGCTGCTCGGTGTGACCGGCTCGGGCAAGACGTTCAGCATTGCCAACGTGATCGCTCAGATCAACCGCCCGACCCTGGTGCTGGCGCCGAACAAGACCCTGGCGGCGCAGCTGTATGGGGAATTCAAGGCGTTTTTCCCGAACAACGCGGTGGAGTACTTCGTTTCCTACTACGACTACTACCAGCCTGAAGCCTACGTGCCGTCTTCCGACACCTTTATCGAGAAAGACGCTTCGATCAACGATCACATCGAACAGATGCGGTTGTCCGCGACCAAGGCCTTGCTGGAGCGCAAGGACGCGATCATTGTCACCACGGTTTCGTGCATCTACGGCTTGGGCAGTCCGGAAACCTATTTGAAGATGGTGCTGCACGTGGATCGCGGCGACAAGCTCGATCAGCGTGCCTTGTTGCGCCGGCTCGCCGACTTGCAATACACCCGCAATGACATGGACTTTGCCCGTGCGACCTTTCGCGTACGCGGCGATGTGATTGATATCCACCCGGCGGAATCTGATTTTGAAGCGATCCGCATCGAGCTCTTCGATGATGAAGTGGAGAAGATTTCCGCCTTCGATCCGCTGACTGGCGAAGTGATCCGCAAACTGCCGCGTTTCACCTTCTATCCGAAAAGCCACTACGTGACGCCACGGGAAACCCTGCTGGATGCCATCGAAGGGATCAAGGTCGAGCTTCAGGAGCGCCTGGAATATCTGCGCTCCAATAACAAGCTGGTGGAAGCGCAGCGTCTGGAGCAGCGCACCCGTTTTGACCTGGAGATGATTCTCGAGCTGGGTTACTGCAACGGCATCGAAAACTACTCACGCTATCTGTCGGGCCGTGAATCGGGTGAGGCGCCGCCAACCTTGTTTGACTACCTGCCAGCCGATGCCTTGCTGGTGATCGACGAATCCCACGTCAGCGTGCCGCAGGTCGGCGCGATGTACAAAGGCGACCGTTCGCGCAAGGAAACCCTGGTGGAATACGGTTTCCGTCTTCCATCGGCGCTGGACAACCGGCCAATGCGTTTTGACGAATGGGAAAGTATCAGCCCGCAGACGATTTTCGTATCGGCAACACCGGGTAACTATGAGGCCGAGCACGCCGGTCGCGTGATCGAGCAGGTGGTGCGGCCGACCGGTCTGGTGGATCCGCAGATCGAGATTCGTCCGGCGCTGACTCAAGTCGATGATTTGCTCTCGGAAATCAACAAGCGTGTGGCACTGGAAGAGCGGGTGCTGGTGACCACGCTGACCAAACGTATGTCCGAAGACCTCACCGATTATCTGGCCGACCATGGCGTGCGAGTGCGTTATCTGCACTCGGACATCGATACGGTGGAGCGGGTCGAAATCATTCGTGATTTGCGTCTGGGGACGTTTGATGTGCTGGTGGGGATCAACCTGCTGCGTGAAGGTCTGGACATGCCCGAGGTGTCACTGGTGGCGATTCTCGATGCGGACAAGGAGGGCTTCCTGCGTTCCGAGCGCTCACTGATTCAGACCATTGGTCGTGCAGCGCGTAACCTCAATGGGCGGGCGATTCTCTACGCTGACCGGATCACCGGTTCGATGGAGCGGGCGATTGGCGAGACCGAGCGCCGTCGCGAGAAGCAAATTGCCTTCAACCTGGCCAACGGCATTACCCCCAAAGGCGTGTTCAAGGACGTTGCCGACATCATGGAAGGCGCTACCGTGCCGGGTTCGCGCAGCAAAAAGCGCAAAGGCATGGCCAAAGCTGCCGAGGAAAGCGCCAGGTACGAAAACGAACTGCGCTCGCCGAGCGAAATTTCCAAGCGTATTCGCCAGCTCGAAGAGAAGATGTACCAGTTGGCGCGAGACCTTGAGTTTGAAGCCGCTGCGCAAATGCGCGACGAGATCGCCAAACTGCGCGAACGGTTGATGGTGGTTTGATGATCGAGGTCGATCGTTCCCACGCTCTGCGTGGGAATGCATCCAGTGACGCTGCGCGTCACATCCAGAGCGGACGCGGAGCGTCCGGGGTGGCATTCCCGGCGTGGGAACGATCACTAACTCGGTGTCAGTGCGCTTCCCCAGTCTTGATCCCCGCCGGCAATGCCTTGGTCAGCAGAATCGCCAGCATGCTGATCCCCAATGCAATCCCGACAAAATGAAAGGCATCGTTGTAGGCCATGATCGACGCCTGTTGATGGGCGATCTCGCTGAGTTTGCCTAGCGCTGCGGTCTCATTGCCGAATTTATCGGTCAGTATCGCAATACGCTCGGCGACCTGTGGGTTGCTCGGGACGATGGACTCTCGCAAATAGTCGAAGTAGGTCTTGGTTCGGGCGTCGAGCAGTGTGGCGAGGAGGGCGATCCCGATCGCACCACCGAGGTTGCGCAGGATGTTGAACAGGCTCGAAGCAGACCCTGCGTCCTGCGGCAGGATATAGGCAGTGGCGATCAACGAAATGGTTACCATGATCAGCGGCTGGCCCATGGCACGGATGAGCTGGATCTGATTGAACTGCGGTCCGGCAAAGTCCGGGTTGAGTGCGCCCGACAAGAAACTCGCCAGCCCGAATAGTCCGAATCCCAAAGTGCACAGCAATTTGGGCGGGATGAACTTCATCAGCTTGGGCACCAGCGGGATCAGAAACAGCTGCGGCACGCCCATCCACATAATCACTTCGCCGATCTGCAAGGCGTTGTAGCTCTGGATCTGAGCCAGATACAGCGGCAACAGATAAATCGATCCGTACAGCCCGACACCCATCCCCAGGCTGGAGATGCTCGACAGACCGAAGTTGCGGTTACGCAGGATGCCAAGATTGATCAGCGGGTCAGGCTTGGAGATCTGCACGATCACAAAGGTGATCAGGCTCAACAGCGCGATGCTGCCCAGGGTGACGATCAGATTCGATTCCAGCCAGTTTTTGCGATGGCCTTCTTCAAGAAAAACCTGCAAACAGCCCAGGCCGATGCCAAGTGTAAGAATGCCGGTGTAGTCGGTGCTTTTCAGCAGTTCCCAGTGGGCTTCCTTTTTCTCCAGGCCATAGAGCAACCCGGCGATCATGATCAGACCGGGCGGGACGTTGATGTAGAAGATGTATTGCCATCCCCAGTTTTCGGTGAGCCAGCCGCCGATGGTCGGGCCGATGGACGGAGCGAAGGTCGCGGTCATGGCGAACATGGCCATACCTTTGGCGCGGTGGTGTTCGGGGAGCTTGATCAGCGTCAGCGTGAACGCCAGCGGAATCAGCGCGCCGCCGGTGAAGCCTTGTAAGGCACGAAAGACGATCATGCTCTCCAGGCTCCAGGCGATGGAGCACAGCAATGAGGCCGCCAGAAAGCCCAGCGAGACCCATACCGCCAGTCGTCGTGCGGACAGCAGCTGCACCAGCCAGGCGGTGAGGGGGATCATGATGATCTCCGCCACCAGGTACGAGGTGGAAATCCACGAGCCTTCTTCAAGAGTGGCCGACAGCGCGCCCTGAATATCCTTGAGCGAGGAGTTGGTGATCTGGATGTCGAGCACCGCCATAAAGGCACCGAGCATCGCGCTCATCACCGCAATCCAGTCGCGCCGGGTCGGTTCACCGACCGGACGGATCAGTTGATCACCGGCCATTTTCTGCGTCAGCGTCGGCTTTGATGTTGACTTTGACGGTGACCGACATGCCCGGGCGAATTTTGCCGCGCAGCGGATTATCAGCGGCGAAGGTCAGTTTGACCGGGATGCGCTGAACCACCTTGGTGAAGTTGCCAGTGGCGTTGTCCGGCGGCAGCAGACTGAACTGCGCGCCAGAGGCGGCGAACAGGCTGTCGACTCGGGCCTCGATCGGTGTGTCGCCATAAGCGTCGAAAGTCAGCTCGGCTTTTTGCCCGGGCTTCATGTGGCCGATCTGGGTTTCCTTGAAGTTGGCCTGAATCCAGATGTCCTGATCCGGCACGATCGACAGCAAGTAGGCACCGGCCTGCACATATTGGCCGTTGCGGGCGGCGCGCTGGCCGATCAGGCCGCTGATCGGTGCATGGATTTCACTGCGGGCCAGGTTCAGCTCGGCCTGAGCCAGGTCGGTTTTGGCGTTGGCGATCTGCGCGTCGAGGCGTTTGATCTCGGCGCTGAGGGCATTGACCTGCTGGCGCTGGGCTTGCAAGTCAGCCTGGGCCTTGGCCACTTGCGAACGGGCGATATGGTTGTCGGCGGAGAGGGTGGTGACCCGTTCTTCCGAGACATAACCTGGTTTACGCAGGGTCTGCGCGCGGGACAGGTCGATCTGTGAACGTCCGAGGCTGGCCTGGCTGGACGCAACCTGTGCCTGGCTGGCGGCGATCAGGCTCGCCTGTTGGGTCAGCTTGCTCTGGGCTTGCAGGCGTTCCGCCTCGCGGGTGGCCAGCGTGGCGTTGGCGCGGTCGACGGCGAGATGGAAGTCAGCGCCTTCGAGTCTGATCAGAAGTTCGCCTTTTTCCACGTGCTGGTTGTCGCGCACCAGCACTTCGTCGATGCGTGCGCCCAGTTGGCTGGACACGCGAGTGATTTCGCCCTGGACATAGGCGTTATCGGTGCTTTCATAAAATCGTCCCTTGAAGAACCACTGGGCGAAGAGGCTCAGTGCGATCAGCAGGACGATCGACAGAAAAGTAAGCAGGCGACGCTTGAGTGGGGCAGGCATGGGCAGACTGTAGTCGATAGGTGTAAGGAAATTTAACAGGGGGGGCGAATCTGGCATATAGCCAGCGGGGGGTAAATGCCGGTTGCTGATAATCGGCCATTCAGCTGCTTTAGAGCGGTTTGTAGCCTCAACCTTGGCTTAAATGCCCTGCTCACTGGAGCCGGGTCGGTGTCGCCTGTTACCATTCGCCCCTTGTTTCATCTCCGCTTTTTATATTCTTTCCGAGACATGCCATGACCACCGTCCGCACTCGCATCGCGCCATCGCCAACCGGGGATCCCCACGTCGGCACCGCCTACATCGCTTTGTTCAACTACTGCTTTGCCAAGCAGCATGGCGGTGAGTTCATCCTGCGGATCGAAGACACCGATCAATTGCGTTCGACCCGAGAGTCCGAACAGCAGATCTTCGATGCCTTGCGCTGGCTGGGCATCGACTGGAGCGAAGGTCCGGATGTCGGCGGCCCGCACGGCCCGTATCGCCAGAGCGAGCGCGGTGATATCTACCAGAAGTACTGCCAGCAACTGGTCGACCTGGGCCATGCCTTCCCGTGCTTCTGCACCAGCGACGAACTGGACCAGATGCGCGCCGAGCAAATGGCCCGCGGAGAAACCCCACGCTACGACGGCCGTGCGCTGTTGCTCTCCAAAGAAGAAGTCGCCTCCCGCCTGGCCGCTGGCGAGCCCCACGTGATCCGCATGAAGGTGCCGACAGAAGGCGTCTGCGTGGTACCGGACATGCTCCGTGGCGACGTCGAGATCCCATGGGATCGCATGGACATGCAAGTGCTGATGAAGACCGACGGCTTGCCGACCTACTTCCTTGCCAACGTGGTCGACGATCACCTGATGGGCATCACCCACGTCCTGCGCGGCGAAGAGTGGCTGCCCTCGGCGCCGAAACTGATCCTGCTTTACGAATACTTCGGCTGGGAACAACCGCAGTTGTGCTACATGCCGCTGCTGCGTAATCCGGACAAGAGCAAGTTGTCCAAGCGCAAGAACCCGACCTCGGTGACCTTCTACGAGCGCATGGGCTTCATGCCGGAAGCGATGCTCAACTACCTGGGTCGTATGGGCTGGTCGATGCCGGACGAGCGCGAGAAGTTCTCACTGCAGGAAATGGTCGACAACTTCGACCTGTCGCGGGTTTCCCTGGGCGGGCCGATCTTTGACATCGAGAAGCTGTCCTGGCTCAACGGCCAGTGGCTGCGTGATCTGCCGGTGGCAGAGTTCGCCAGTCGCGTGCAGACCTGGGCGCTGAATCCTGAATACATGATGAAGATCGCACCGCACGTGCAGGGTCGGGTTGAGACCTTCAGCCAGATCGCGCCGTTGGCCGGGTTCTTCTTCGCCGGTGGCGTGACGCCGGATGCCAGGCTGTTCGAGTCCAAGAAGCTCTCGGGCGACCAGGTGCGTCAGCTGATGCAGCTGATCCTGTGGAAGCTGGAAAGCCTGCGTCAGTGGGAGAAGGACAGCATCACCGCGACCATTCAGGCCGTGGTCGAGTCCCTGGAGCTGAAGCTGCGTGACGCCATGCCGCTGATGTTCGCTGCCATCACTGGCCAGGCCAGCTCGGTGTCGGTGCTCGATGCGATGGAAATCCTCGGTCCGGACCTGACGCGTTTCCGCCTGCGCCAGGCCATCGACTTGCTCGGTGGTGTGTCGAAGAAGGAAAACAAGGAGTGGGAAAAACTCCTGGGCGCTATCGCCTGAGACGGCTGAGTCGGCACGTTCCCTCTGTAGCAGCTGCCGCAGGCTGCGTTGGGCTGCGAAGCGGCCCTTAAATGGCCTCGACTCAATTTACTGATAAAGGGCAGGACGCCCGATTCAGGAGCACTTCATGGTCCAACGCAGCCTTCGGCAGCTGCTACAGAGTGGATGCCCTCCCCGGATTCTCTAGGGGAGGGCGGTAAGTGATTGTTATGCCGACAAAAAATATTGAAAATTGTTGAAAAAGAATTTGACAGCTTCCCAATACGCCCTTAAGATTCGCCCCGTCCTCACCGACGAGGGGCTATAGCTCAGCTGGGAGAGCGCTTGCATGGCATGCAAGAGGTCAACGGTTCGATCCCGTTTAGCTCCACCAATTTTACAGTTCAAGGTCTGGCCACACCGGCCTTGAATCGATCAGACTCAGCCTGATCAGATGTATAGAAGGGTTTGCGTCCCCTTCGTCTAGTGGCCTAGGACACCGCCCTTTCACGGCGGTAACAGGGGTTCGAGTCCCCTAGGGGAC
>NZ_JBWKTM010000010.1:0-246695 GCF_059420325.1 Pseudomonas sp. GW821-FHT04C07 | reverse complement strand
CTATCTGCATCTGCAGGTAGGGGTTTTGTTTTGCGCGCGATTTGTCGGCGCGGGCTGGCTCGCGATGGCGATTTCGACGACGCCATGGCGCGCACTCGGGCGTCCAGTGATCTCTTCAGGCAGTGGCCGTCAGAGCGCACGAATTCACACAGTGTGCGTAAGTAAAAGCAGGACTCCAACCGTCGCATTGGCCGCCAAGGACAGCCGTTCAGGGAAATCACCCGCAAGTGACTCGGGACTTTTTGGTATGGTGCAGCTCGTTTTTCAAAAGGACTGATTTCACGCGCAGGGAGCGTCGTTTAACCCATTCAAAGAGCTGCTGTAGAAATGCCCGAACCGATACCGATCAAAGATCACGAAAAAGAAACGCGCCTGGTCAATAAAAGGCTACTGTCCTGTGCGCTGTTTGTCGTCGCTATCTCCTGCGCGTTGGTCGCACGTATGTATTTCCTGCAGGTAGTCGAATTTGACTATCACTCGACGATCTCTGAAAACAACCGGGTGCATGTACTGCCGATCACGCCCACCAGAGGCCTGATTTACGACCGCAATGGCGTACTACTGGCAGATAACCAGCCCAGCTTCAATTTGACCATCACCCGCGAGCGTGCGGCCGACTTGAAAGGCGAGCTGGACTCGATTGTCAGTCTGCTGCACTTGCCGGCTGAAGAGCGGGTTCTGTTCGACAAAGAGATGAAGCAAGCGCGTCATCCCTTTGTTCCCGTCACTCTGTTTTATGAGCTGACCGAGGAGCAGATAGCCGTGCTGGCGGTGAACCAGTTCCGTCTGCCCGGCATCGAGGTAGAGCCGCAGTTCGTTCGTCACTACCCGTTGGGCGCGCATTTCGCCCATTCGATCGGCTATGTCGGGCGGATCAACGAGAAAGAATCCAAGGCCCTGGACTCGGTGGAGTACCGCGGTACCCAATCGATAGGCAAGACTGGCATCGAACGCTTTTACGAGTCCGAGCTGCACGGTCATGTCGGCTATGAAGAAGTCGAAACCAATGCTCAGGGCCGCGTGCTACGGGTACTTAAGCACACCGACCCGATTCCGGGCAAAAGCATCGTGCTCAGTCTCGACGTCAAGCTCCAGGAAGCGGCCGAGGAGGCCCTGGGTGATCGACGCGGGTCGGTAGTCGCTCTCGATCCATCGACTGGTGAGGTGCTGGCCATGGTCAGCAAGCCGAGCTTTGATCCGAATCTGTTTGTTACCGGCATCAGCTTCAAGGAATACGCCGCTCTGCACGATTCCATCGACCGACCGCTGTTCAACCGGGTGTTACGTGGCCTGTATGCGCCCGGTTCGACGATCAAGCCAGAAGTGGCAATTGCCGGGCTGGACGCTGGCGTGGTCACTGCCCAGACCCGGGTCTTCGACCCGGGCTATTACCAGTTGCCAGACTTCGATCACAAATACCGTAACTGGAACCACAGCGGCGATGGTTGGGTCGATATGGACGCGGCGATCATGCGCTCCAACGACACCTATTTTTACGACCTGGCACACAAGCTCGGCATCGACCGACTGCACGATTACATGACCATGTTCGGTCTCGGCGAGAAGGTCTCGCTGGATATGTTCGAAGAGTCGGCCGGTTTGATGCCGTCTCAGGCGTGGAAGCGCGCCACCCGTCGCCAGCCGTGGTTCCCCGGCGAAACGGTGATTCTCGGCATCGGTCAGGGCTATATGCAGGTGACGCCGCTGCAACTGGCGCAGGCTACTGCGTTGATTGCCAACAAAGGCGTGTGGAATCGTCCGCACCTGGCCAAGACTGTGGACGGTGTGGCGCCGGTGGATGAGCACCCGATGCCAAACATTCAGCTTAAAGATCCGCGGGATTGGGAACAGGTCAACCACGGCATGCAGATGGTCATGCACGATCCACGCGGTATTGCCCGCGCGGCGGCGATCGGGGTGCAATACCGGATTGCGGGCAAGAGCGGTACGGCTCAAGTGGTCGCGATCAAGCAGGGCGAGCGTTACAACCGTCTGAAAACTCAGGAGCGCAATCGCGACAACGCCTTGTTCGTCGGCTTCGCCCCAGCGGAACATCCGAAGATCGTCATCTCGGTGATGATCGAAAACGGTGAGGCCGGGGGGCGCGTCGCAGGTCCGGTGGTGCGGCAGATCATGGATGCCTGGCTGCTGGATCAGGACGGGCATCTGAAGCCGCAGTACGCCGCCCCGAGCAAAGCCCCGGGCGATCCCCACGTCTGAGGCTAAACCTTCACAGCACCTGCTCACGAATGCTGAGCATGTGCTGGAAGCTCTCCAGAAACACGCTCTCGGCCTGACTCATTCGCTGCTCGCGATTCCACAGAAGCTGGATATCGAAGTCTACCACCCCGTCCTCAGGGGGGAGGCGCCAGAGCAGACCCTGCTCGACATCTCGGCGCACCAGATGAATGGGCAAACAACCGATGCCGAACCCTGCGCAGATCAGGCGATGAATCTCTTCGAAACTGGTGGAGGATGCGACGATCTTGCCGGTAAACCCTTGCTGGTCGCGAAACAGCGTCAGGGGTGAAAGATTGCCGCCCAACTGGTCGCTGGTGAAGCTGACAAAGTTCTCGGCAGCAATCTGCTCCAGTGTCAGATTCTCCTGCCCGAACAGCCGATGGCGTTGCCCGCAAAAGTACGCATAACGCTCGCGAAATAGCACCCGCTGTTCCAGCCGTGGCTGTGCCAGTCGGCACAATCCTACGCCCACGGTCGCAGTCTTTTGCAGCAGCGAACTGATGATGTTCGAGCTGCCCATCACCTCGACTTCCAGCTCGACGTTCGGATGGGTGACATGGAAGTCCGCCAGAAACTCATCGTAGTGCGCCGACTGGACACCGCTGACGGTGAGCAGGCGAATCTTGCCCACCAGGTCGTCATGCCGACTCTCCACTACTGTCCCTAGCCGCGAAATATCTCCGTAAATATCCGCAGCAATGCGCAGCACTTCTTCCCCGGTTTCAGTCAGGTCGAAGCGCCTTCCGCTACGTGCAATCAACACACATTCAAGCTGTTCTTCGAGACGTTTGAGCGCCTGACTCACCGCTGACTGGGTGATGTGCAAGCGCGCAGCGGCGCGGCTCATGCTGCCTTCCTGACCGATTACCAGATAGGTGCGCAAGAGGTTCCAGTCGAGGCGATCATTGAGAAAGCGTCGGCCGACCCATGGGTTGGAGGTGGAGGTAGGTGAGGGCATGATTTTCTCAGTAGTAGCAAGGCTAATAGTAAAGATAAGAATATGAAAATTGACTAATCCTAGCCCGGCGGCGATAAAGCTCACAAGCGCCAGAGAGTGCAACCGGATTCAGCCTTCAGTACCTGCCCAACAATAAATACACAGGGTCCTTGCATGCATACCACCCCTCAGCCGCGACGAGCGGCGGCGGCAGCCTTTATTGGCACCACCATCGAGTTCTACGATTTTTATATCTATGCGACGGCGGCAGCGTTGGTGCTCGGGCAAGTATTTTTCCCCAGCAGCGATCCGGTGATGAGCACCCTCGCAGCGTTCGGCAGTTTTGCGGTTGGCTTCATTGCCCGCCCTATGGCCGGCATGGTGTTCGGCCATTTGGGTGACCGTCTCGGGCGCAAGAAAATGCTCCTGGTGACCATGGCACTCATGGGCCTGGCCACCACCGGCATCGGCCTGTTGCCCGGCTACGCCAGTGCCGGAATCTGGGCACCGATCAGCCTGATTGCGCTGCGGTTGATTCAGGGTATATCGGTCGGCGGCGAATGGGGCGGGGCGGTGCTGATGGCCAGTGAACATGCACCGGCCAACCGCAAGACGTTTTACGCATCCTTCGCTCAGCTCGGCAGTCCGGCAGGTTTGCTGTTGGCATTGATCGCTTTTCGTCTGGTCACATCCCTTGATCAGCAGGACTTTCTCGAGTGGGGCTGGCGTATGCCATTTCTCGCCAGCGGCGTGCTGATGATGGTCGGTTTGATGATCCGTTCCGGAGTCCACGAGTCGCCGGAGTTCGCCGCAGTGCGGGACAACAACGAGACCGCCAAATACCCGGTGATGGAAGTTATCCGCAGCTGCTGGCGGCAGATCCTGTTTGCCGCAGCGGCGGTGACCATCGGGTCGGCCGGGTTCTTCTTCACCAACACCTTCATGATTACCTACGTCACCCAGTATCAAGGCATCGCTCGCTCGACGATTCTCGACTGCCTGTTTCTGGTGACCATCATCCAGCTACTGTCCCAACCACTCTCCGCGCTGTTGGCCGAGCGTATCGGTGAAGGCCGCTTTCTCAAACTGGTTGCCTTGCTGTGCTTGGTCACGCCGTACCCGATGTTCCTGTTGGTAGGCACGCAAAACATTTTGCTGATGATCATCGGCATCGCTCTGGCGGTCGTCATCCTCTCGGCCTTGTACGCGGTCATCGCCGGTTACATGTCCCAGGCCTTCCCGGTGCACCTGCGCTACTCGGGCATTTCTATCGCATACCAGTTGAGCTGCGCTCTGGCCGGCGGCACCACGCCGCTGATCGGTACGCTGCTGGCGAGCAAGTTTTCCGGACAATGGTTACCGCTGGCGGTGTTCTTCACGCTGCTGTCGGCCGTGTCCTTGATCGGCGTTTGCGGTCTGGCCCGGTTGCGGGCCAACCCGGTCGTCTCCCACGCTCCTAAAGAGGTGTATTCGTGAGCAAACCTGAACACATTAGCCCGGTTGAATGGCAGGCCCGTTGCGAACTGGCGGCGCTGTACCGGATGGTCGCGCACTTTCGCATGACCGACCTGATCGATACCCATATCACCTTGCGCATCCCGGGGCCTGAACATCACTTCCTGATCAATCGCTACGGAGTGATTTTCGACCGGATGCGCGCCTCGGATCTGGTACGTATCGACCAACAGGGCCGAATCGTCGACCCGGCCTATGGCGATCATCGGGTCAATGCGGCGGGTTTTGTCATCCATTCGGCGATTCATATGGCGCGCCCGGATTTGAATTGCGTGATCCATACCCACACCGCAGCCGGCATGGCGGTCGCGGCCCAGCAGCAGGGGCTGTTGCCGATCAGCCAGCATGCGCTGAAGTTCTACGGCAAGCTGGCCTATCACACCTATGAAGGCATCGCTTTGTCGCTGGACGAACGCGAGCGGTTGATTGCCGATCTGGGGCCGCACAGGGCGATGATCCTGCGCAATCACGGGCTGTTGGTCGGCGGCGCCAGCGTGGCTCAGGCCTTCCAGGAGATTCATTTCCTGGAGCGTGCCTGCCAGGCGCAGGTCCAGGCCCTGGCCGGTGGTTCGGCGCTGCATTTCCCTTCCCCGGAGGTCTGCGCGCACACCGCCGAGCAGTTCGATCGGGATGAGTCCGACAACATCATCGATCTGGCCTGGGAGGCCGCCCTGACCCTGATTGAATCCCAGCGCGAGTCTTACTGCTCATGAACACGGTCGTCCTGCTGTCACGCGACAGCCTCTTGCTCGAGCAACTGCAAGCCGCTTTCGCCCGTTCTGCACCGCAAATCAACGCGGTGCTGATGGATGATCCGGCGGCCGCAGCGGCGCAGGTGGCGGCGTGCTGGTTTCCATTGCCCGGCAGTCTGGGGGCGTTGAGCAATCTTCAAGTCATCCACTCCGTGGCTGCGGGTGTCGATCATCTTGAGCATGACCCGTCGTGTCCCGATTTACCGGTGTGCCGAGTGGTCGACCCTGGTCATCGCCAAGGGATGACCGAGTACGTGCGCTGGGCGGTGATTCACTATCACCGCGGCTTCGACCAGGTACTGCAACAACAGCGCGAAAAAACATGGCAACGCCCGCTGCAACGTTCAGCCAAGCAATTCAGGGTGGGTGTCATGGGCCTTGGCTCGCTGGGTAGCGCCATCGCCAGCGATCTGGCTGCAGCCGGCTATACGGTGCGGGGCTGGGCCCGTGGCGCCAAGAGCTTGCCGGGTGTGCAGGCATTCGCCGGGACTGAAGGCTTCGAGCCTTTTCTCGATGGCGTGGAATTGTTGATCAACTTGCTGCCGCTGACCCCTGAAACCCGCGGCATTCTTGGCAGTACGACGTTTGCCCGGCTCGCCCCCGGCGCAGCGCTGGTCAACTGTGGACGGGGCGCTCATCTGCGGATCGATGATCTCGAACAGGCGCTGGCAAGCGGTCAGTTGCGTGGCGCATTACTTGATGTATTCGAACGTGAACCGTTACCGCTAGAACACAAACTTTGGAGCATGCCCGGGGTGACGATCACCCCGCATATGGCGTCGGCGGCGTCCCATGACTGTATTGCCGAGCAAGTGGCGGAAAATGTTCGACGCCTGAATGCCGGTGAGCCGTTGTTGAACAGCGTGGATATGACCTTGGGTTATTGAGTAACTTCCTCAACGGAGCGAAGTTGCAAGTTTGTTAACTATAAAATATGCCTTGTGAACCGGTTCGTTCTGACGAGCCGGCTATAAAAATAATCCTCGCTTTAAACGTTTTACTGCCAGTTATAACAATTAAACATCGAGTTCTTGAAGAGCTCTCTGGAGACAGTTATGAGCGAAATATCGTCTGTAGAAAAGTGTCCCGCACCACCCGAAGTTGAAATCAGTATGAAAAAAGTGGCAGTTGCCAGTGTGATCGGCACCACGGTGGAATGGTATGACTTGTTTGTGTTTGCCACCGCTTCGGCATTGGTGTTCAACAAAGTGTTCTTCCCGGACTTCGTTCCGCTGATCGGCACCTTGCTGGCCTTTGGCACCTTTGCTTCGGCTTACCTGGCGCGGATTGTGGGTGCGGCACTGTTCGGGCATTTCGGCGACCGGCTTGGACGCAAGTCGATGCTACTGATTTCGCTGTTGACCATGGGCGCAGCGACCTTCGCTATCGGTCTGTTACCCAATTACGCGGCTATCGGTATGTGGGCGCCCATTCTGTTGCTGCTGTTGCGGGTGATTCAGGGCCTGGCCCTCGGTGGGGAATGGGGCGGCGCGGTGTTGATGGCGGTGGAGCATGCGCCGGCCAACAAGCGCGGTTTATATGGTTCGTGGGTACAGATCGGGGTTCCGGCCGGGACCATGATTGCCAATCTGGCGTTCCTGGTAATTGCTGCCTGGTTGTCGCCTGAGGACTTGCTTGCCTGGGGCTGGCGGATTCCGTTTCTGGGTAGTGTGTTGTTGATCGCCGTGGGGTTGTATATCCGCCTGAACATTGCCGAAACGCCAGCCTTCAACAAGGTCAAGGAGGCAGAGGTTCAGGTCAAAATGCCGGTCGCCGAAGTCTTTCGTAAGTACTGGAAGCAAGTGGTGCTGGGCGGTATCGCCACCATGTCGACCGGCGCGTCCTTCAACATCATCGTCGCTTTCGGCCTGACCTATGGCACGCAGAACCTCGGTTTCAGCCGCAGCGTGATGCTCGGTGTGGTGCTGCTGTCCTGCGCGTATTGCATCGTCATGCTGCCAGTATTCGGGGCGTTGTCGGATCGCTACGGTCGCAAGCCGATTATCGTGGCCGGGATCGTTGCTGAAGCCTTGGTGGCGTTCCCGATGTTCTGGTTGATGGACACCAAGGAACTGCCGATGGTGATCTTCGGCTACCTGTTGTTGATGACCGCTTTCGCCGCCAACTACGGGCCGATTGCGACCTTCCTCGCCGAGCTGTTCGGCACTCGCGTTCGCTATTCGGGGTTGTCCATCAGCTACATGCTGTCCGGCCTGCTGGGTAGCGCGGCGACTCCGATTGTCACCACCGCATTGCTCGCGGCCACCGGCAAAGGCTCTTCCGTGGCCTGGTACATGATCGGCGCGGCGTTGATCTCGTTGCTGGCGCTGTTGCTGTTGACCGAAACCTTCAAGAAAGACATCAGCGAAGTCCCGGCTCTGCCTGGCGACCAACCCGCTGCAGCCCCCCTGAAATCGGCTGCGGCCTGATCCCTACGGAGTTCACAGAACATGCGCAGAATCCAGTCAGCACCAGGGTTCATTGGGCCGGTGGGGCCTTATTCACAAGCGGTGGTCAGCGGTCATCTGGTGTTTACCGCCGGACAGATTCCGGCTCAGACCGGGCTCGACGACCAGCCTGCAAGTTTTGCCGAGCAGGTGCGCCAGACCTTGCGCAACCTTGAGGCGATCCTGATTGAAGCCGGGTCCAGCCTCAGTCATCTGGTCAAGGTCAATGCCTACCTGACCGACCCTGCACAGTTGGAGCCCTTCAACGAGGTTTACCGTGAGTTGCTCGGCCATGCGCCGCCCGCGCGAACCACCGTGTGTGTCGCACTGTGGGGCGTGTCGTTGGAAATCGACTGTGTGGCCGAACTGATCAACGGAGCCCCGGACCATGGATAAGGCGCAACTAGAGCTTTTGATCGAGCAACTCAAAGCAGTGAGTTTCCCCACGCTGGGGCACTTTCTTGAAGACGGCTTTGCCGATTCACAGCTGCGCGCCATGGTGCCGGGGGTCAAGTTGGTCGGCCGTGCGGTGACCCTGAGCCTGCGCGGCGCCGACGCCATCGCGGTGAACCAGGCGCTGGCGCTGTTGCAGCCCGGGGATGTGCTGGTCATCGATACTGGCGGCGACCTGCGGCATGCGCCGGTCGGTGCGGTCACCAGTTGCGCGGCCCGCTGTGCCGGCGCCGTCGGGATTGTGGTGGACGGCGTGGTAACCGACTTGCTGGAACTGCGCGAGGCCGGGCTGCCGGTTTTTGCCCGTGGTACCAGCCTGTTGACCACCAAGCTCCATGGTCGTGGCGATAGCCCGATCAATCAGCCGATTCACTGCGCGGGAATACAGGTACTCCCTGGTGATCTGGTGTTGGCCGACGATAACGGAGTGCTGTTTCTCGATCTGCAAACAGCGGCGCAAGTTATCGAACAAGCGCTGGCTTCGGATCGCGCCGAGCCGAAGTTGCTGGAGCGCTTGTGCGCCGGTGAATCACTGGCGCAAGTACTGAGTGTTACAACTCATCAACAGTAGAAAGTTGCTCGCCAAGATAATCGTGGTTTTATGGAATTCTATTTAATGAACAAACAACCCTTGGCACTGGTCATGATCGGTAGTGCACTTTTCAGTCCGTTGAGCATGGCGGACTTTATTAAAGACAGTAAAGCGACACTGGGGTTTCGCAATTTCTATTACAACAACGACAATCGCGACGGGAGCGCCGCTCCGTCGAAAACCGAAGAGTGGGCCCAGGGCTTCATGCTCAATTATCAATCGGGCTTTACCGACGGTACTGTGGGGTTCGGGGTTGATGCATTGGGACTGCTGGGTGTTCGACTCGATAGTGGTGACGGCCGCCATGTTGGCAGCTCGATGATCCCTGACGACGGCAAAGGTGCCGCTGAGCAATGGGCACGCCTGGGTGCGACGGCGAAGATGCGCTTTGCCAGGACGCAAGTGCTCTACGGCACTTTGACCCCCAAGCTGCCGATTCTGGTGGCCAACGATGGTCGCCTGTTGCCACAGACCTTCGAAGGTGGGCAGATCGTCTCCAACGACTTCGAGCATCTGACCCTGACTGGCGGCCATATCGAACACGCGACCGGTCGTGGCTCCAGCGACCGCACCGGCTTGGCAGTGGCGGGCGGGACGCAGGAAAGTAATGCGTTCAATTTTGCCGGAGCCGATTACAAAGTCACTGACGCGCTGCTTGCGCAGTATTACTACGCCAACCTCGAGGACTATTACCAACAGCATTTTGGCGGTCTGGTGCATGACTTGAAGCTGGGTGATTTTGGCTCGCTGAAAACCGACCTGCGCTACTTCAAGACCACCGCCGAGGGGGCCAACGCATCCGCCGCCGGGCGCAGCGAAGGCTTCCGGACCAGCGGCTTCACCAAGGATGGCAACGGCAAGATCGACAACGATACCTGGAGCCTGGCTTTCACCTGGGGTATTGGTGCCCAAACGCTGATGGCGGGTTATCAGCAAGTATCCAGGGACAGCAACTTCGTTCAACTCAATCAGGGTGGTTTGCCAGACAAGGGCGCCTCGGGTTCCAGCGTGTACCTGCTGACCGACCGCTACATCCAGAACTTCACCCGTGCAGGGGAGCGCACCGGTTTCGCTCAATACACCTACGACTTCGCAGCCTTGGGCGTGCCGGGGCTTAAAGCCTCGGCCATGTATTTGTCAGGTACGGGTATCAAGACACCTGCCGGTCCGGATCAAAAGGAGTGGGAACGAGACTTCAGCCTTGATTATGTGATCCAGAGCGGTCCACTCAAAGGCGTGGCCATGGGCTGGCGCAATGGTACATCTCGCAGCGAAGCCTCTCGCGATCAGGACCAGAATCGCCTGGTGGTGAGCTACAGCCTGCCGCTGTTCTGAGGGTGCTGATCGCTTCCGCGTGTTGCGCGGGAGCGATAGACCGTTCATGCGATCAAGCAAAGCCGCAGCCTTCGAGGAAGATTGTTTCAAAAGGCTCCTGGCGCTTGAGCGCCCCCTTATTTTTGGAGAAATGACTGATGTTGAAAATCAACGGTGAACGTTTGTGGACAAGCTTGATGGCCATGGCCGAAATCGGCGCTACGGCGCGCGGCGGTAGCTGTCGTCTGGCCTTGAGCGAGGAAGACAAGGCCGGACGCGAATTGTTTGCCCAGTGGTGCCGCGAGGCCGGGATGACCTTGAGCGTGGACCCGATCGGCAATCTGTTCGCCCGCCGCGCCGGGACGGACCCCGATGCCGCACCGGTGATGATGGGCAGTCACCTCGACACCCAGCCCGAAGGCGGGCGTTTCGATGGTGTGTATGGTGTGCTCGCCGGCCTGGAAGTGGTGCGACGCCTGAATGATCTGCAGATCAAGACCCGCAAGCCGCTGGAGGTAGCGGTGTGGACCAACGAAGAAGGCGCGCGCTTCACCCCGGCGATGTTCGGCTCGGCGGTGTTTACCGGCATCATGGACCTGAATGCCGCGTTGGCCGTGCGTGACGTCGATGGCATCAGCGTTGCCGAGGCTTTGCAACGCACCGGGTATGCCGGCGAACGGCCGTTGGGCGGCGCTGTGGATGCTTATTTCGAAGCCCATATCGAACAGGGCCCGATTCTTGAGGACAACGCCAAGAGCATCGGTGTGGTTAGCGGCGGCCAGGCGATTCGCTGGCTCGATGTTCGAGTCGAAGGCATGGCCGCCCACGCCGGTACCACGCCCATGCCGCTGCGCAAGGACGCGCTCTACGGCGCGGCACAGATGATTCTGGCGCTGGAAGCACTGGCTACCGATTTCGTCCCCGAAGGCCTGACCACCGTCGGTGAACTGAGCATTGCCAAGTCCTCGCGCAATACCATTCCCGGGCTGGTGAATTTCACTGTGGACTTGCGTCATCACCGCGACGAAGCTATCGAGGCCATGGAGCAACATGTCCGCTCACGCTTGCAGGCCATCGCCGAAGATCGTGGTTTGCGTGTGAGCATCGCCCCACGCTGGATCAGCCCGGCGACGCCGTTCGATGCCGAATGTGTGGCGGCGGTGCAGCAGGCGGTGGACGGTCTGGGCTACGCTCAGCAATCGATTGTCAGCGGCGCCGGCCATGATGCGATTCACCTGGCGCGGTTCTGCCCAACGGCCATGGTGTTTATTCCCTGCGTCGGCGGCTTGAGTCATAACGAAGCTGAAGATGTGTTGCCCGAAGATGTGCGTCAGGGCACCGATGTATTGCTCAATGCCGTGCTGGCTCGCGCCGGGAAGGCTGAATGAGGAGAAGATGATGCGCTGTTTTTTCCACCCCGAACAATTGCTCCACCACCCACGCAGCTACTACTCACGCGGCCAGATGCGCACGCCACAGGAAGTTCCGGAGCGGGCTCAACGCTTGGTCCGGGCGGCGCATTCTCTTGGTTTCGAGGTGCTGCAACCTGCGGATGCTGGCTTGCAACCGTTGCTGGCGGTGCATGGTGCGGCCTATCTGGAATTCCTGCGGGAGGCCCATGAGCGCTGGAAGGAAATCCCGGAGGACTGGGGTGATGAGGTGATGTCGAACATCTTCGTTCGCGAACCCAATGCATTGCGCGGGATTCTCGCCCAGGCCGCGCGTTACCTGGCCGACGGCAGTTGTCCGGTGGGTGAGCTGACCTGGCGTTCGGCCTATTGGTCGGCGCAGAGCGCAATCGCCGCAGCCCAGGCCTTGCTCGACGGCCAGCCGGCTGCCTACGCGTTGTGTCGGCCACCGGGGCACCATGCACGGGCCGAAGCGGCGGGTGGTTTTTGCTACCTGAACAATGCGGCGATTGCAGCCCAGATGCTGCGCGGCGGTTTTGAGCGGGTCGCGGTGCTGGATACCGACATGCATCACGGTCAGGGCATTCAGGAGATTTTCTATGACCGGGATGACGTGCTGTATGTCTCGGTTCATGGCGATCCGACCAACTTCTATCCGGGGGTTGCCGGTTTTGCCGACGAGCGTGGAAGGGGGGCAGGGGAAGGCTTCAACCTCAACCTGCCAATGGCCCACGGTGCCAGCGAGGCGGATTTTTTGGGTCAGCTGGAGTTGGCACTGGCGGCGGTGAAGGACTTCGGGGCGAATGTGTTGGTGCTGTCCTTGGGCTTTGATATTTATGAGCTGGACCCGCAAAGCAAAGTGGCGGTGACCCGCGACGGTTTCGCCAGGCTGGGTGAGCGGATTCGCAGCCTTGGATTGCCGTGTTTGATTGTGCAGGAGGGCGGGTATCACCTGGAGAGTCTTGAGGACAATGCGCGGGCGTTCTTTCAGGGACCGCAGGTTTGGAGCCTCTGATTGTTCAGGTGAATGGATATCGACTGACAGGGCTACCTATATCGCGGGCAAGCCTCGCTCCTACAGGGATTGCGTCGAATCTGTAGGAGCGAGGCTTGCCCGCGAATGCTTTAGTACGCTAACAAGGAGTCAATCGCCATACGGCACTTGCCATTGCCTTGACGTTAACGTAAAGATTGCATCAGGCGCTGCTGTATCCAGGCGCAGGTTTTACTGGGCGGACCGATCCGGAGCGCTTGATGACTCTTATAAAAACAATAAACAGTGAACTGCAACATGAAGCCCGACTGGCTCGGGAGAAGCTTCATCTTGAAGGCGAAGTCCCCGATGGGGTGTTGCGGGCCGAAATCGATGCGTCATGGCGGCGCAGCCTCAGCCATGGTGTGCATTTCAATGGCAATCATGAGCTGGCTCTGGAGTCGAGCGCCAGCCTTGAGGTGCTGCTGGCCAGCAATCGCCTGTTGATCGATGCCGCAATGCCGGCGATCGACTACCTGGCCGCTCGCCAAGGCAAGGAAGGGCTGATCATTCTGGCCAATTCCGAGGCCACCATTCTGGCCGTCGAAGGTCGCGCCGATCGCCTCAAGGGTAGTGGGCTGCAAGACATCACCCTCGGTGCCTGCTGGAGCGAAGCGGTGCGCGGCACCAATGCCCTCGGCACCGCACTGGTGGAAGCCCGGCCGACCCTGATCGATTGCGGCGAGCATTACCTCGATCGCCTGAGTGACTTCTCCTGCACCTCGGTGCCGATTCATTGTCCTCAGGGCGACATCCTCGGTGTACTCGATTTGACCCGTGAAGGTCCGCTCGGGCGAGTCCATGACAGCACCGCGTTGCTGGCCATGGCGGTCAGCCAGATTGAGAGCCGGGTGTTCAACGCCAGCTATCCGGAGCAGATCGTTCTGGCTTTTCACAGTCGTCGACAGTACCTCGAATCACCCTGGCAAGGACTGCTGGCGGTGAGCCTTGGCGGGCAGATTCTGGCGGTCAGCGCCCAGGCTTGTCAGTTGCTCAACGCCGAGCGTTCGGCCCTGGTGGGGCGCCGCTGCGAGGAGTTTCTCGGGGTGGATGGTTTGCAACTGCTGGCGCGTCTGCAGCAGGGCGGCATCGGTAGCCTGCAAACCGCCAAAGGCGAATTCTTCTACAAAACCCTGCGTGCGCCACAGCGCTCGATCAACGTCGCCAGCACAGCGCGCAGTCTCGGCAAAAAAACAGCAAAAACTCAGCCAGATTTCGATGCCCTGGCAGGCAGTAATACTCGCTATGCCCGTGCTTTGCGCATGGCCCGTCAAGGTTTGGCCAATCAGTTGCCGGTGTTGCTGCTGGGCGAGACTGGAACCGGGAAAGAAGTCATCGCACGGGCATTGCACCTGGCCGGTAGCCGCTGCGACAAACCCTTTATCGCGGTGAACTGCGCGGCAATCCCGGAAGGTCTGATCGAGTCGGAACTGTTCGGCTATCGTGAAGGTGCCTTCACCGGGTCCCGTCGCGGCGGGATGATCGGCCGTCTGCAACAGGCCCACGGTGGCACGCTGTTTCTCGATGAAATCGGCGACATGCCGCTGTCGTTGCAAGCCCGTTTGTTGCGGGTCTTGCAGGATCGCAAAGTCGCGCCGCTGGGCGCCGGCGAGGAGCAGGACATCGATGTGGCGCTGATCTGCGCCACCCACCGTGACCTCAAGCGTCTGGTGGAGGACAAGCACTTTCGCGAGGACCTGTTCTACCGCGTCAATGGCATCAGCGTGATGTTGCCGGCCTTGCGCGAGCGCGAGGACTTCAGCTCATTGGTAAACAGCTTGTTGGGAAAATTGGGCGCGTCTGCGATCAGGCTCCGCGAGGATTTGAACGCCTTGTTGGCCGGCTATCACTGGCCAGGCAACATCCGCCAGCTGGAAATGGTCCTGCGCACCGCGTTGGCCATGCGCGAAGAAGGCGAGATCGAGTTGAGCCCGGAGCATCTGCCCGACAGCATGCTCGATGAGCTCAACACCAGTGACCGGCCGCAGACCGGCAGCATTCGCGAGAACGAACTGGAGCTGATCCGCCAATCGCTGGACAGCCATCAAGGCAACGTGTCGGCCGCCGCCGACGCGTTGGGTATCAGTCGCGCGACGCTGTATCGCAAACTCAAACAGTTGCGCAACTGATGCAGCGCTTGATTGTCAGGCTGATCGATAGCCGGGACCCACAAGCGCTGCAAGCCGCGCTGAAGTGGCTGTATGGCTTCGTCCGGCCCCATCGCCTGGCCATCGGCGGCCTGCTCGGGTTGTCGGTGTGCGCCTCGTTGCTGGTGCTGGTGCAACCGTGGTTGACCAAGTTGCTGATCGACGATGGCCTGCTGGCGCGCAACTTTCCCATGCTGGTACTGATTGCCGGATTGATGATCGTCGCCGGGTTGCTCGGCACGGCGCTGTCGGGGATCAATCGATACCTGCACACGCGGCTTTCCGGACGAATTCTCTTCGCCTTGCGCGATGACCTGTATCGGCATTTGCAGACGCTGTCGCCAGGCTTTTACGGGCAACGGCGGATCGGCGACCTGATGTCGCGCCTCGACGGCGACGTTGCGGAGATCCAGCGCTTCGCTGTCGATTCGCTGTTCTCCGCGGTCTCCAGCGTCATTGGGCTGGTCTGCGCGGTGGCGATGTTGCTGACCTTGTCCTGGAAACTCTCGCTGCTGGCGTTGGTGCTGATTCCGCTGGACGTCCTCTGGTTGCGCTGGATGCGACGCAAAGTCGAGCGCGATGTACGACAGCTGCGTGAGCGCTCGGCAGACATGTCGTCGTTCCTGGTCGAGACTTTGCCGGTGATGAAGTTCATCCAGAGCGCCGGTCAACAACAGCGCGAAGCGCGTCGGCTGGAGAGGCTGGGGCAGGGTTACATGAGTCAGTTGCTGCGCCTGCAGGTGACTGAGTTTTTCACCCAGTCGGTCCCCGGTACCCTGACCTCGTTGTCCCGCGCCTGTGCTTTTTTGATTGGCGGTTACTGGGTGGTGCAGGGGACGTGGCAGCTCGGTGCGCTGATCGCGTTTTCCACTTATCTGGGGATGGCGGTGGGGCCGGTGCAGAGTCTGCTCGGGCTGTACGTGGCCATCCAGCGCATGACCGTCAGCCTTGGCCGGGTCATGGAGTTGCGCGGTGAAGAACCGAGCGTCGTTACCCCGGCCGATCCGCAGCCGATGCCGAGCTCGGGTGAGCTGTGTTTTCAAGCGGTGCATTACAGCCATCCAGGGCGCCCGATGACCTTGTGCGGCATCGAAGCACGAATCCCTTATGGTTTGAAAGTCGCGTTGAGCGGCGCTTCCGGTGTTGGCAAGACGACACTGATCGATCTACTGCAACGCCACCACGATCCACAGTCCGGCCAGGTGTTGCTCGATGGCGTTGACCTGCGTGAGCTGGACCTGTTCGAGTTGCGCCGGCGCATCGCCGTGGTCAGTCAGGACATCGTACTGTTTCGCGGCAGCCTGGCGGACAACCTGTCTTATAGCGTGCCCTCGGCCAGCCGCGAAGCGATTACCGAAGTGGCGCGTCTGGCGCAACTCGACAGCCTGATCGAATCCTTGCCCGAAGGTCTCGACAGTCCGTTGGGTGAGCGCGGCCAGCAGCTGTCGGGCGGGCAAAAACAGCGGATCGCCATCGCCCGCGCGCTGTTGCAAGCCCCGTTGATTCTGGTGCTCGATGAAGCCACTTCGGCGGTTGACGAAGCCACGGAGCGCGAGGTGATCGAGGCCATCGACCGGCTGTTTGCCGGGCGTACGCGGATCCTGATCAGTCATCGGCCCTCGACCCTGGCGGACGCCGACCTGCGTTTTGAATTGGTGGACGGTGTGCTCAAGTCATCGAAGGTGCTGCATGAAGCCTGAGCTGCGGATCGGCGTTGTCGATAGCGGTCATTCATTGGCGCAGCGAACGCGAGTGGTCGCCGGGCGGCGTTTCTGTCTGGTGGATGAGGGGTTGGCTGAAGATGATTTGCATGATGATCCCCTCGGCCATGGCAGCGCGGTGATCGATGCCATCTGTCAGCGTGCACCGTCGGCGTTGTTTTGCGTTGCGCAAGTTTTCGATCAGCGCGGGGTGACCAGTGCGTTGCAGATCGCCACGGCCATTGATTGGTTGGTCGAACAGGACGTGCGGTTGATCAACTTGAGCCTGGGTTTGCGTCAGGATCGCAGCCTGCTGCGCGAAGCCTCCGGGTTGGCGCAGGAGCGTGGAGTGTTGCTCTGCGCTTCCTGCCCGGCGCAGGGCGCGGCAGTGTTTCCGGCGAGTTATCCGGGGGTGCTGCGGGTCACCGGCGATGCGCGCTGTGGCGAGCATCAATGGTCGTGGCTCAACAGCCAGCAGGCGGACTTCGCAGCCTGTGTTCGCGGCACTCATCCAGGGCAATCCGGTGCGAGTCTGGGGTGTGGGGCATTGAGCGGGCATATCGCCAATTATCTGGCCGAACATGACGATGCAAGCAATCCACAGATCATCGAATGGTTGCGCGAGAATGCCTGTTACCGCGGCCCTGAGCGGCGCGTCTGGACATGAGCGCGATCCTCATTCTCGGGGCCGGGCCAGCCGGGGCGGCGGTGGCCTTGGGCTTGCGGCGGCTTGGCTATCCGGTGACGCTGGTCAGTGACTGGCGCCGGTTTGCGGCACTGGAAGGCGTTTCGGTGCGGGTTCTCGACGCCCTGCGTAGCGCGGGCTTTACCCATGCATTGGACGATGCGACGCTGCCGTCCCAGCGTCAGGTGTCGTGGAACGCTCAGCAACACGCGCAAAATATCGAATTCCTGCTGGATCGTCCGCGCTTTGATCGAGGCCTGCGCGAAGATTTGCGCCTGGCCGGTGTCGAGTTGGTCGAAGGGCGGGTGCTGGCGGTGCATTCAGAGGTATCGGGCCATCGAGTGGAAGTCGAAGGGCGCGCAGATATAGCGGCGCATTTTCTGGTTGAGTCGCGAGGACGCCAGACTCCGGCGTTGGGTAAAGGTCTGCGCGGGCCGGAAACCGTCAGCCTGCTCAACCGCTGGCAAGGTACGCCGGGCACCACGGCAAGCGCGGTCGAGAGTCTTGAAGACGGTTGGGCGTGGATGGCGCGGCGGGCCGATGGTCAATGTTATTGGCAACTGACGGTGGACGTGGCCAGCGCCGGGTTGCCGGGTAAGGCGCAGTTGCTCGATTACTGTCGGGGCAGGCGCCAGGCATCGGCGTTGGCGATCGACTTTTTTGGCGCTGCACCTGAAATCGAGCTGCAACTGCATGCCCGCAGCAGCACGGCGATCCTTTGTCCGCAGGTCTGCGGGGATAACTGGATTCGGGTCGGTGATGCAGCGATGGCGGTTGATCCGCTGTCGGGTAACGGCATCTTTCAGTCCTTGTCTTCGGCGTTGCAGGCGCCGGTGGTGATCAACACGTTACTCCGTGCACCTGAACGCGCGGCCCTGGCAAAGCAGTTTCATCAGCAACGAGTCGAGCAACTGTTTCTACGTTTTGCCCGTATCGGTCGTGACTTCTATGCCGATGAACAGCGCTGGCAGGAGCAGCCGTTCTGGCAGGCACGTCGCCAGTGGCCGGACAGCGAACCGGCGCACAAACCGGCGGACTTCGCCTCGCTACGGATACAGCGTGCACCGGTGTTGCGCGAGGGTTTGGTGGATGAGGCCGAGGTGGTGGTGACGGCGGATCAGCCGCTGGGGATCTGGCATCTGCAGGGCGTTGAGCTGGCGCCTTTACTGCGACGTCTGCAAACCCGGCCAGCGGAACAGGCGCTGGCGGATTTGACGGTGGAGCAGGGGAGGATGGTTCGTGGGTGGTTGTTGGGGCAGGGGTATCGGCCGGCCGCTCCTACAAAAGCTGTTTGATCGTTCCCACGCTCTGCGTGGGAATGCATCCCATGACGCTCTGCGTCACATCCTAAAACGGAACGCGGAGCGTCCCTGGCGGCATTCCCACGCAGAGCATGGGAACGATCAGGTGAGGGTGTCACAGCTTGATCAGCACCGACTTCAACTCGGTGTAATGTTCAATCGCCGCATAACCCATTTCCCGCCCGACACCGGACATTTTGTAGCCACCAAACGGCAGCGCCGGGTCCAGGGCGCTGTGGCAATTGACCCACACCGAACCGGACTTGACCCGCGGAATCATCCGGTGCACCGCCGCCAGGTCGTTGGACCAGATACTCGCGCCCAAACCGTAGGGGCTGTCGTTGGCCATGCGCAGGGCATCGGCTTCGTCGTCGAAAGGAATCGCCACCAGCACCGGGCCGAAGATTTCCTCCTGCACCAGCGAGTGCTTCTGATCGACGTCGACGATCACTGTCGGCTTGACGAAAAAGCCCGGTCCAAACTGCTCGCCACCACAGGCGATGGTCGCGCCACTTTCACGGCCCATTTCGATATAGCGATAAACCCGTTCCTGCTGGCGGGCCGAGATCAATGGACCCATCTGCACGCTAGGGTCCAACCCATTGCCGAGCTTCATGGCGTTGGCTATATCGGCGATGTCGGCCACTACATTGTCAAAGTGTTTGCGCTGCACATACAGCCGCGAACCGGCGCAGCAAACCTGACCCTGGTTGAAGAATATTGCGCTGGCGGCGCCTGCTGCGGCGCTGTTCAAATCGGCGTCGGCCATGACGATGGTCGGTGATTTACCGCCTAACTCCAGCGTGACGCGGGTCATGGAATCCATGGCGATCTTGCCGATTTCTTTGCCTACAGCGGTGGAGCCGGTGAAGGTCAGTTTGTCCACCAGCGGGTTGTGGGTCAGGGCTGAGCCAGCGGTAATGCCGGTGCCGGTCACCACGTTGAACACGCCAGTCGGGTAGCCGGCTTCGAGCACCAACTCCGCCAGTTTCAGCGCGGTCAGCGGTGTTTCGTCAGCCGGTTTGAGCACTACGGTGCAACCGGTCGCCAGTGCCGGGCCGAGTTTCCAGCAGGCCAGCAGCAGCGGGAAATTCCAGGCGACGATGGCCCCGACCACACCCACTGCTTCACGGCGGATGAAACTGTGAAACTGATCATCCGGCATCAGTGGCAATGAAACTTCGACGCTCGAACCTTCGATCTTGGTCGCCCAACCGGCCATGTAACGCAGGAAGTCGATGGACAGCTGTACATCCATGACCTGTGCCACCGCCGCACTTTTGCCGTTGTTCAGGCATTCCAGCTGCGCGAGTACTTCGGCGTCGCGCTGCATCAGATCGGCGAGTTTCCACAGCAGGTTCTGCCGCTCCCGAGGCCGGGTGCGAGTCCACGCAGAATCATCGAATGCCTGGCGTGCCGCGAGCACCGCGCGATCCACATCGTCCACTGTGGCACGGGGCACCACGCAAAGTATTTCGCCGCTGGCCGGGTTGTGCAACGGCATGGTCTGACCGTCAGCGGCCTCGACCCATTCGGCGCCGATCAGCATGCGTGGCGCGCGTTGAATAAAAGCAGTGGTGGCAGGGAGCAGGGAAGGGAGCTGCATGGCGTGACCTCTTGTTGTTCGAAAATAAAGGTTCGAAGTGAGGCGAGGTCTTTCGCAATGGCTGTGCCAAGTGGATAAGTTCGAATAACTGGCTGATTTTCAGCAAGTTATGGATTTTGGCGAGCGTGCTGGGGCAGGTGCTTCGTCGCAATTTGCGACAGCACTGAGACGTCTCCGATTGTTTTTTCGCCGATTTTTCGCTCCCAAGGGCATTAACAGCCCTTGGAGGCACGCGTCGCTCTAAGCCTGGCGACTCAGCATCCGATCAATCACTTCCCACAGCGCCGCATCGGTAAAGTCATCAATCACCAGATGCGCCCCGGCAGCCAGCAATGCTTCACGGCTCTGACTGGTGACCAGGCCGACCGTAAAAATGCCGGCCTTCACCGCTGCCGTCAGCCCGGGGATCGAGTCCTCGAAGGCGATGGCGACGTGGGCTTTGGCGTTCAGGCATTCAAGGCCGGTGAGATAGGGCAGCGGGTCAGGTTTGGCCCGAGGTAGTTCTTCCGCGACCACCACCGTCTCAAAGCGTTCTCGCAAACCCAAGGCTTCAAGCATGTGATCGGCATTGGCTCGTGGGGCATTGGTCACCACGGCGACGCCGATGCCTTGTTCCCTGGCAAAGTCCAACAGCCGCACCAGCCCGGCCATGGGCGTGAGTTGCGGTGACAGTTCACGGAACCGCGCTTCCTTGCGATCAGCAAAGGCTTGGTGTTCGGCCACCGAGCGCTGGGGGAACAGATAGCGGCACATGTTGGCGTTGGCCTGACCGCTGACGTGGGCTTCGAATTCTTCCTTCGTGAACGCCCGGCCATCCTCCTCCTGCAGCAGCTGTTGCAGGGCCAGCAGGTGGAGTCTGTCGGTGTCGGTCAGGGTACCGTCGAGGTCGAAAAGCAGGGCGTTGAGCATGGCTGGATTCCTGTCAGGCCGCGTCCGGGCCGGGTGCTGAAGCGGTTAAGCCGTCATCGTAGCAGCTGGCGAAGCCTGCGTTCGGCTGCTATGGGATCTATCGCCTATGCTCGTCTCAGAGTGGAACAGTTGTCGCGAAATTAGACGTTGGCAACCATCGATCCAATCGGTCTGCGGCCGCGGATTTCGGTTAATACCTTGATTAAAAACACTATTTATAAGCTGGCACGCTCCGTGTATTGCTCATGTCAGACGTTTCTCAGGCCTGCGTCAACAGCGTGCCGGTTGACGGTAGAGACCATAAAAACGATCCATAAAAAATAAGAAAGCACCGTGCGAGGTTCGACGTTGATGAAGAGAAAACTCCGATCAGGTATGAGCGGCAGCCTGCTGGCGATAGCCGCTTGTGTGGCCCTGCATTCTCCCCCAAGCATGGCGGCGCGTGATGCGCAGACCATCCTCAAGGAAACCTGTCAGGGCTGTCACACCCCCGAGGCTGGCAACGCTCTGAGCCGCATCAGCCACCAGCGCAAGACCCCGGAAGGCTGGCTGATGAGCATCGCCCGTATGCAGACCATGCATGGTCTGCAGATCAGCGATGAGGACCGTCGTACGCTGGTCAAATACCTGGCCGACACCCAAGGCCTGGCGCCGAGCGAGACTGACGGTGTGCGTTATGCGCTGGAGCGTCGACTCAATACCGTCGAGCATTTCGATGACCAGACCAGCCAGATGTGTGGCCGCTGCCACTCCGGTGCGCGGGTTGCCTTGCAACGGCGGCCGGCTCAGGAGTGGGAACGCCTGGTGAACTTCCACCTGGGGCAATGGCCGTCGTTGGAGTATCAGGCACTGGCCCGCGACCGTGACTGGTTCGATATCGCTCGCAAGGACATGGTGCCGCTGCTGGCCAAGCGTTATCCGCTGGAAAACCAGGCTTGGAACAACTGGCTTAAAACAGCTCCGAAAGCCGACTCACTGGCAGGCGACTGGAGCTTCAGCGGCCAGTTGCCGGGCAAGGGTGAACTGGCCGGCGTGATGACCGTCAGCACCGCTGGCACCGATCAGTTCAAGGTCAGCGTCAAAGGCCAATACGCCGACGGCAGCCCGTTCAATGGCGAAGGCAGCGCAATCCTCTACAGCGGCTACGAATGGCGCGGCAACGTGACGATCGATGGCGTGGTCATGCGTCAGGTGTTCGCCGCCAAGGGCAGCGAACTGCAAGGCCGCATGTTCGAGGCCGAGCACGATGAGCGCGGGCTGGACTTTATTGCGGCAAGGCACGGTTCCAGTCGTTTGCTGGCGGTGCAGCCGGGTTACCTGAAAGCCGGCAGCGAAACTGAAGTCACGCTGATCGGCAGCGGTCTCACTGGCAAACCAAACTTCGGCAAAGGCGTGGACGTGGTCGAAGTGCTGGAGCAAAGCCCTGAGCGCTTGCGGGTCAAACTCAAGGCGGCTGCGGATGCGAAGCCAGGCTTGCGCGAGGTCACGCTAGGTAGCCTCAAAGGTGCCTCGCTGGCGGTCTATAGCAACATAGCCGAGGTCAAGGTTGTGCCCGGGTTTTCGGTGGCACGGATCGGCGAGGGCGGCGGTTCCACACCGAAGGTCCAGGGCCGTTTCGATGCCGAAGCCTGGGGCAAAGGTGCTGACGGCAAGCCATATCGGATCGGCGTGTTCCCGGCGCAGTGGAAGGTCGAAGCCTTCGACGAGCGCGCCAAGGAGGACGAAGACGTCAAGTTCGCAGGCCAAATGCAGGCCGACAACGGGGTGTTCACTCCGGGCGATGCCGGGCCCAATCCACAACGCAAAATGTCCACTAACAACGCGGGCAACCTCAAGGTAATCGCCGCCGTGGATGACGCCGGCAAATCACTGACCGGTGAAGGCCACATGATTGTCACCGTGCAACGCTGGAACAATCCACCCATTCCCTGATGGTCTGGCTAAACCAGCAGTTCAGGCATTTTCAGGAATGACCGCAGACCCTGAATAACCGGGTTTGCACAGGAGGTTGCGATGGGCGCTGTTTTGAATCTGATCGAGCGGAATCTGCACGAAGTGCATGTCGATGCCGACCGCATGTTGTTCCACATTCCGAGCAGTTCGCTGTTTGCCAGCGATGAACTGACGGGCACGATTATCGATACCTTGCGCGGTCCCGGTTGCTCGTCCGACGACCTGATCGAGCGCCTGGCCGCGCGCTACGGCGGCGAGGAAATCACCGAGACCCTGCGCGAGCTGATCGCCCTGGAACTGGTCAGCGACGGTTCGCCGCTGACCCCGGACATCGGCGTCAAACGGGTCGAGCGCACGGCGATCAATACCGTGGTGCTGAACGTCAACACTGGCTGTAATCTGAGCTGCACCTACTGCTACAAGGAAGACCTCGACAAGCCGTCGGCCGGTAAGAAAATGGACGTCGAAACGGCGATCGCTTCAGTGGAAATGCTGCTGCGCGAATCCCCGGATGAAGAGCGATTCACTGTGGTGTTCTTTGGCGGCGAGCCGCTGAGCAATCGCAAGCTGATCGAATACATGGTCGACTACTGCGAGAAGCGTTTTTCCGAGGCCGGAAAATTCGTTGAGTTCGTCATGACCACCAACGCGACGTTGCTCACCGAAGAGACCGTCGACTACCTGAATGCTCACCGCTTCGGTTTGTCAGTGAGCATCGATGGCCCGAAAACCGTGCACGACCGCAACCGTATCACCGTGGGCGGGCAGGGTACGTACGACGTGGTCCGGCGCAAGGCCGAGATGCTCTTGTCGCGCTACAACAGCCGCCCGGTGGGCGCGCGAGTGACCCTGACCACAGGCGTCACCGACGTCGAAACCATCTGGGATCACCTGTTCAATGAGCTGGGCTTTGCCGAAGTCGGATTCGCCCCGGTGACCTCCGGCGACATCAGCAGCTTCAACCTGTCCAGCGAGGAGCTGATTGAAGTCTTCGCCAACATGAAAAAACTCGGTCGGCGTTATCTGGAAGCGGCACTGGAGCACCGCAATATTGGTTTCTCCAACCTGCACCAGTTAATCACCGACATCCACGAAGGCCACAAAAAAGCCCTGCCGTGCGGTGCGGGTCTGAAGATGCTGGCGGTGGATCACAAAGGCGAGCTCAACCTGTGCCACCGTTTTACCGGTTCGTCGTTACCGACGTTCGGCAACGTCCACAGCGGGGTGAAGCAGGTCGAGTTGAACGACTTCCTGTCCCAGCGTCTGGACCGCACCAACACCGGTTGTGAAGACTGCCACATCCGCAACCTGTGCTCCGGCGGCTGCTACCACGAAAGCTACGCCCGCTATGGCGACCCGACGCACCCGACCTATCACTACTGCGAGTTGATGCGTGACTGGGTCGACTTCGGCATCCAGGTCTACACCCGGATCATGGCCCACAACCCTGCGTTCATCAGCAGCTACATCACTCCGCGCAAGGCTCACTGATATGAAACATCTCAAGGCAATCAACAACAAAGCCCAGAAGCTCGATCAGGCCGCGGCCGAAAACCGTATCGAAGAAGTGGTGGCGATGAACTCCGTCGCCGGCTGCGCCTCGACCACCGACCCCGGTTGGGAGATCGACGCCTTTGGCGGCGTGTCGTCGCTGTGCCAGCCGATGGAGGCTGACCTTTACGGTTGCTCCGACCCCTGCTGGTGGCCGGCCCAGGTGCCGGACATGATGAGCACCTACCCGGACTGGAACAAAGATGCGCAAGCCTCCAACGAGAGCTGGCGCAATCTGGGGACTGTTTTTCCGAAAGACAAATAGTTCCCGAAAGACAAATAATCCCACAGAAGGATTCCAGCATGCTTCGCACCAATGTCTGCGGCCTTGCCGCTTCCGCCATTCTGGGCGTGTGTTCGTTCACGGCACTGGCCGATGAAAACCCGATTCTCGAAACCGGTCACGAGTACATGTTGACCACCAATTACCCGAACAACCTGCACGTCATCGACCTTAAGACCGACAGTCTGTACAAGACCTGCAAACTGCCGGACGCCTTCGGCCCGGGCACTATCCAGCTGTCCCCGGATCGCAGGATTGCCTACGTGCTGAACAACCATTACGCGGATGTTTACGGCGTCGAGCTGGATAGCTGCAAGCAGGTATTCCACGCCAGCATCACCCAACAACCGGGTGAGAAAGCGCGCTCGATGTTCGCCTTCACCGTCAGCCACGACGGCAAGGAGCTCTACACCGTCGCCAATCCGACATTGATGCGCAGTGACCATTACGAAGTGCAGGCGCCAAGGCTGGATGTCTACGCCACCGACGCCGGCATGAGCGCCAAACCGGTCCGCAGCTTCCCGGCGCCACGGCAGCTCACCATCATGCAAAGCGGCGATGACGGCACGCTCTATGTGGCAGGCGCGGACGTCTACAAGGTCGACGTGAAAACCGGAAAATTCGACGTGCTGATCCCCAGCCGCCACTGGAAACGTCCGTTGTACAGCCCGCCGGACGTGCTCTACGTGTGGAACCAGCAAACCTATCGGCATGACTTCTCGCTGCTCTACACCGCAGCGAAATTCAAAGACAAAAAGGAAGACCCGGCGACCGCCGAGCTCCTTTACGGCCTGTTCAGCATCGACTTGAAAACCGGCAAAACCGAAACCACCGACTTCGGACCGTTGACCGAAATCTATTTCAGCGGCATGCGCTCACCCAAAGACCCGAACCTGATGTTCGGCGTCCTCAACCGGTTGGCCAAGTACGATATCAAGCAGAAGAAACTGCTCCAGTCGACAACCCTGGATCACTCCTACTACTGCATCTCGTTCAATAAGGAAGGCAGCAAGATCTACCTGGCCGGGACCTTCAATGACGTGGCGATTTTTGATGCCGACAGCCTGAAGCAGGTGGGCAGTATCAAAATGCCGGGTGGGGATATGGCGATTACCACGGCACAGGTGTTTGTGCGCTGATGGTCAAACCGGCTGCTCTCGGATGAGAGGGTAGCCGGCCACGGGTTTCACTCTTGCCATTCTGGCCAGGACACTACCGCTTCATACTCAAGCCACGGCACATCATGGGACGTCCATATGTGCGCCTGTGGCTTGATTCCCGGATCGTCATCGAGCGTCGCGACGCGAACAATCACATGAGGCTGACCCAAACGCTGTGCCACTAAATGGGAACCGCAGACAGAGCAGAAGTGTCGCAGTTTTCCCGGTGAAGATTCGAAGGATGAAAGCTTGTCCTGACCTTTGACCCAGCGAAAGTGTTCTCGCATGACGCCTGCCGTGGAAGCAAAAGCGGCGGCGTGAGCTTTGCGACAGGTGTGGCAATGGCAGTGGCTGATCGGCATGTCGAGGCTATCGAGCTGGTATTCGATGGTTTTGCACAGGCAACTGCCTTTGAGGGTATTCACGGATTCATCCTTGTATCTACTTTTAATGACGATTACCGGCCATATGGGGGGATTAATGGCCAAACTTCCCGACGTTTGCCGATAGTTGAGAATACCTGATGTAACGTGAGGGTTGCTCCCCGGGACGGGCAGGCCTACTGTTCATTCAGGAGGATTGCTATGAACACATCATCAGATCACATTGAAAGAAAGGTCTTGCTCAACGTGCCGCGCTCATTGGTCTGGCGTGCGCTAGCGGATGCTGAAGCCTTCGGTGACTGGTTCGGCGTGGCGCTCAAAGGGCAACGCTTCGTCGCGGGCCAGCGTACCCAAGGGAAAATCACCTATCCGGGGTACGAACATCTTGTGTGGGATGTACTGGTCGAGCGTCTCGAGCCGGAGCTGGTTTTTTCCTTCCGTTGGCATCCTTATGCCGTGGATCCCGGTGTCGACTATTCGGCGGAGCCCACCACGCTGGTGCGGTTTGAGCTGGAAGACCTGGGGGACTCGGAGGATCCGGAGGACCCGGACGCCGGCACCTTGCTGCGGGTAGTGGAGTCCGGTTTCGACGACATCCCGGCGGAGCGTCGTCTGAAAGCCTTCCGCATGAACAGCAGGGGCTGGGACGAGCAGATGAGCAACATTGAGACGTATCTCGCTGCGCATTGAGGTTATCCAAAACGGTGCGCCGATCGTCATTTACTGCACGACGGCGCGGTTATGGCGAAAGGCTTACACGCGGTCGATGGAATGTCGTCTGTTGACGCTTGGGCATTGAGCCTAATCTACATCCATCAACTGAAGCGAAGGACGCGCTCAGGGTCATGGATGACCGACCATTTGCATGGAATGCAGCCGACAGGATGTCGTAATGGTCTTGAAAAACCCGCTTCGGCGGGTTTTTTGTTATCTGCTGAAAAGTCCGCAGCTTCAGACCTCGACCACCTCGCGCAGGGTTTCCAGCGCCCGTTTCAACATTGGCAGCCCGATCGCCCCCCGCAGTGCGTGGGGCACATGGGCGGTCGCCGCAAACGGTTCTGCCGTTGTCACCATCACGCCCTTACGCTTTAGCTCGGCGACGACACTTTCCGCGCGCAGGCCTCCCTCGCCACAGATTGTGTGTTCGGCGCAGCTTTACCAGTTGTGACTCAGCTGCTGCGCAACCCGATCGACAACCTCACCACGTAGCTTGCGCGATTGCGCCGAGCGCCGATTGGCTTCCTCCAGCACCGCGCGCGGTGCAGTCTGCGGGCTGCCGGAGTCGAACGGTGGAGCAGGAGCGTATTCGAGCTGCAGCTGCACCAGTTGCGCCGTGTCTTCGCCGAACAATTCACTGGCCAGGCTCAGCGCGAAATCGATTCCGGCGGTAATGCCTCCGCCGGTCAGCAAGTTGCCGTCGCGCACCACACGCTCGCGTATTGGAATGGCGCCCAACGGGCCAAGCAACTCGTGGTAAGCCCAATGAGTGGTTGCACGTTTGCCGCGTAGCAGTCCTGCGGCGCCCAGCACCAGGGCGCCGGTGCAGACCGAGGTGATATAGCGCGCATGGCTGGCCTGACGTTTGATGAAGTCCAGGGTCTCGGTGTCTTCCATCAGCGGTTCGACACCGGAACCGCCGGGAATGCAGATCACGTCCAGGGGCGGGCAGTCGTCGAAGCGGGTGGTCGGGATCAACATCAGGCCGGTGCTCGAACTCACCGGTTCGAGGTCCTTCCAGATCAAATGCACGGTGACGTCCGGCAGCGAGGCCAGCACATCATAAGGCCCGGTCAGGTCGAGTTGCTGAACCTGTGGAAACAACAGAAAACCGATCTGCAGCGTCATTGCACAATCCTCGTGGTCGATCCAATGCACTCACCCGGCATGGGTGGACGACTTCACTCTATCGACGTAGGATTTGGCGTATACGCCAATAAGCCCACGATTTACGCCAGTCATGACGACCCAACCGAAAACTGTTTATGTGCTGGCCTTTGCCAACGTGCAAGTGCTCGATGTGACCGGGCCGTTGCAGGTCTTCGCTTCGGCCAATGATCTGGCCCGTCAGCAAGGTTTGCCGCAGCCCTATGCGCCGACGGTGATTGCCGCGCAGACGGGACCGGTGATGTCTTCAGCCGGGCTGGCGCTGGTGGCCGATCCGCTGCCGGCGAAGGACCGGCCGTGCGACACACTGATTATCGCTGGAGGCTGGGGCGTCTACGCGGCGGCCGAAGACGCCAGCCTGGTTGAGTGGGTACGCCAGCAGGCATCAGTATCGCGACGGGTTGCTTCGGTCTGCACCGGCGCTTTTCTACTGGCTGCCAGCGGTTGGCTCGACGGTCGGCGCGTGGTCACCCACTGGACCCGCTGTGAACAGCTTGCACAGAAACATCCGCAACTGCGGGTCGAGCCCAACCCGATCTTCATCAATGACGGCCCGGTCTGGACCTCGGCCGGGGTGACCGCCGGTATCGACCTGGCACTCGCCCTGGTCGAAGAAGACCTCGGCCGAGCCATGGCCCTGGAGGTTGCACGGCAACTGGTGGTGTTTCTCAAACGCCCAGGTGGGCAGTCGCAATTCAGCGTGACCTTGTCCCTGCAAAAAGACGGCAATCGCTTCGACGAGCTCCACGCCTGGATCGCCGAAAACCTGGCCATGGAACTCAACATCCCGACCCTGGCGCTACAAGCCGGGATGAGTGACCGCAGCTTTGTGCGGCATTACCGGGCCGAGACGGGTCAGACTCCGGCTCGCGCGATTGAGTTGATTCGGGTGGAGACCGCGCGGCGCTTGTTGTGTGATACCGGCGTGCCGATCAAGCGGGTGGCGGCGCAGTGCGGGTTTGGCAGTGAAGAGACGCTGCGGCGCAGTTTCTTCAGGGCCATGGGTGTGACACCTCAGGCTTATCGAGAGCGGTTTTCAACGGAGGACGTCGGGCAGCAGAGTGATCATCGAGATTCTTGACACTGCACCATCGGCTTCTCTAGGATGCTGCTCATGCGCCGATTTAAACAGCTACTTGCGGGGCGCCAGGTGACTCAAAGGGTTACCGACAGAAGCTTGAAACAGGCTTCGAAATACCGCTAAAGCGCTGGTTCGGTGTTGCCTCTCACCTGCCATGCAGACTTTTGAGGCAGAGACTCGACACGATGAATGCACTTCGCCCCCTTATACGTCTGGCGCCGATCACGGCGGACCTCACCCAGCGCAATCCAAAAATCCTTCTTGGCGGTAAACATCAACCCACTTTGCTGCGCTATCTCGATGGCTGGCCGCGACGCACCGGTGGTCCTTCGGCTTTTCTGATTCAGTTTGTCGAAGACGGGGAGTCGCTGGCGCGCTTTGCCAGCAACAGTTTCGATCTGGCGGTGATTCAGGCACCCAGCGCCGAGCACGCGGCAGAAGTCATCAAGCAACTGACGCGAATCGCCCGGCAAGGGTTGATTACCCGCCGCTGAGGCCAGTGGGTTCAGGCATTGGCGCTACTGCGTTGCAGCATGGCGTTCAACGCGTCCTTGGCTTCGGTGCTGTTCAGACGTTCGATAAACAGCAGGTTTTCCCTGCGCAGGGTTTCCTCCAGTTCCTTCAGCACTGGCTGCTTAAGCAGCCGTTTGCTGTGCAACAGGGACTCGCGAGGCAGGGCCAACAGTCGATCGGCCATCCGTTGTGCTGCGGCCAGACATTGTTCGCCGTCGTCCAGCACTTCATTGGCCAGCCCCCAAGCCACCGCCTGAGTGCCGTCCAGGCCGTCCCCCCAGAGCAGCAGTCGGGCGGCTCTGGCATGGCCGAGCATGCGCGGTAACAGCAGGCTTGCACCGAATTCAGGGCACAAGCCAAGGTTCACGAAGGGCATGCGCAGTTTGGTATTACGGGTGACCAGCACCTGATCGCAATGCAGCAGGAGGGTGGTGCCGATACCGATGGCAGCGCCGCAGACCGCGGCGATCAACGGCTTGTCCAGATGGATGACCGCGTCCATGAGACGGAACGCCGGGCTATTCAGATGGGTCGGTGGATCCTGGAGAAAGTCCTGCAGGTCGTTGCCACTGGTAAAGCACTGTTCGCCCCCGGTGATGATGACCACGGCAGTCTCGGGGTCTTCGGCGGCAGCAAACAGCAGGTCGGCCAGACGGGTGTACATGCTGTTGCTCAGGGCATTGAGCTTGTCCGGACGGTTGATGGTCAGGGTCAACAGTCCGCCGCTTTGGTTGCACTTGATCAGGTCGTTCATGGGGTCGCCTTTGCTGGATTTCACTGTCCGGAACACCACGGGTTCCGGCAGTTTCTTGTTGTTTTTGGCGCTTCAAAAGGTCGGCGGGGTGATTACCCAGATCACCACCGCATCGACCTCACCGGGATTGCCATAACGGTGAGGTTCCTGGCTGGAAAAACTGAAACTGTCGCCTTCATTGAGCTGAAAATAGCGCTCGCCGACCCACAGCTCAAAGTTGCCGGAGAGCAGGTATCCGGCTTCCTCGCCTTCATGGCAATAGCTCTGCTGGCTGTAAGTGCCTGGCGGAAAGCGCGAATGCAGGATCTCCAATTGACGATTGGGTTGCGGGGTCAGCAACTGGTCAACGATGCCGTCTTCGTAATGCACGCTCATTCGGCTGTTCTTGCGGACCACGTAACCACTGTCCTCGGGGGCCGTGCTGGCTTCGCTGGCGAAGAACCACTGGATGGTGACGCCCAGGCTGCGGGCGATGTTGAACAACGCCGGAATCGAGGGGTAAGCCAGATTGCGTTCGAGCTGGCTGATATAGCCTGCCGTCAGCTCGCTCATCTCAGCCAGGGCGGTCAGGGTCATGCCCCGGCGTTTGCGCAGCCCGCGAATCCGCGTGCCCAGAAAGTGCGGCTCTGTTGCGCCGCTCTGTTTGGCGGACGCGGCGCTGGCAGGCGGCAGGTTGCTGCTGTTGCTCATTGCGTGCTCCGAACCGAGTGTTGGCTGAGCGTCTGAAACGCTCGAGCCTGCCGATGGCACGTCAGCGAGGGCGCTGACAAGGGCCCGGAGTATAAAGCAGCCTCAGAGGTCCCAGGCAACCTTCAACCCTTCATAAATCGCTTCTTCGGCCGTGCGCGGTGCCAGGCAGTCGCCGATCCGGCGAAATTCCACCAACCCCTGCAGTTGCGCGCCCAGCGTATCCACCGGCTGATGGCCCTGGCACAGCACCAGGGTGTCGATGTCTTCGAACATGATCGGCTCTGCACTGGCGGTGTGTTGCATGTAGACGGTGCTGTCATCGCAGCCGTACAGACGGGCATAGGGCGTGATCGGAATGCCCAGCCGATGCAGCTCACCGACCAGTTGATCGCGCACGTACAGCGGCAGGTTTTCCCCGCAATGGGTGCCGTTGACCGCCAGTTGCACCTGATGCCCTGCGCGCACCAGACGTTCGGCGACGCCGGGGCCGATCCAGTCGCAACGCCAGTCGACGACGAGCACCGAACGCCCGAGCCTGACCTCGTCGCGCAGCACCTGCCAGGCATCCACCACTTGCAGTTCGCCGCCGCGTTCGAAAGCCGGCCAGTAGGGTTCGGCACCGGTTGCAACGATCACCAGATCCGGCTGTTCGCGCTCGACCAGTGCCCGGTCGACGCGGGTGTTGCGCACCACCCGTACGCCGGCCAGTTCCATTTCCCGCTGCAAGTTGGTGCTGGCGCCGCCGAATTCGCTGCGCCGAGGCAGCAGTTGCGCCAGCAGGACCTGCCCGCCGAGCTGCGAACTGGCTTCATAGAGCGTGACCTCATGCCCGCGCTCGGCGGCCACGGCGGCCGCCTTCATCCCGGCCGGACCGCCGCCGGCGATCATGATGCGCTTGCGTTTGGTGGTCGGCTGCAGGGAGCCGAAAACCAGTTCACGACCGGTTTCCGGGTGCTGAATGCAGGAAATCGGCAAGCCTTTGTGGAAGTGCCCGATGCACGCCTGATTGCAGGCGATGCAGGCTCGAACATCTTCGCTGCGCCCGGCGTCGGTCTTGTTCGGCATTTGCGGGTCGCAGATCAGTGCGCGGGTCATGCCGCACACATCGGCCTGACCGCGAGCAATGATCAGTTCGGCCTCCTGCGGCTGGTTGATGCGTCCAGTGACGAACAGCGGAATCGACAGGCTGGCCTTGAACGTCCCGGCCTCCTTGGCCAGATAGGCCGGTTCGATGGCCATCGGCGGCACGATATGCACCGCACCGCCCAAAGACGCCGAGGTCCCCGCGACGATGTGCACGTAATCCAGGTACTGCTGCAGTGACTTGACCGCCGCCAGCGACTCGTCTTCGGTCAGGCCCTCGGGGTCGCGTTCGTCGGCGGAGATGCGCAAGCCGATGATGAACTGCTCGTCAGTGTTCGCGCGCACCACCGCAATGACTTCGCGCAGAAACCGCAGGCGCTGTTGCAGGTCGCCGTTGTAACCGTCGGTGCGTTGGTTGACGCGTGGGTTGATGAATTGCGCGGGCAGGTAACCATGGCTGGCGACCACTTCCACACCGTCCAGCCCGGCTTGATACAAACGCCGGGCCGCTGCGCCATAGCCGGCGACGATGTCGTCGATCATCGCCTGATCAAGCGCGCGCGGCATGACCCGAAAGCGTTCGTTGGGCACCGCCGAAGGCGAGTAGGCGACGGCCAGCAGGCCATCGCTGGACTCCATGATTTCCCGCCCCGGATGGAAGATCTGCGAGAGCACCACGGTGCCATGGGCATGACAGGTTTCGGCCAGTTTTCGGTAGCCCTCGATGCAGGCGTCGTCGGTGGCCATCAGCACATGGGAGGTGTAGCGCGCGCTGTCATGCACCCCGGCAACTTGCAGCACGATCAGGCCCACGCCGCCCTCGGCACGCGCCCGGTGATAGGCGATCAATTGCTCGTTGACCAGATTGTCGGTCGGCATCGACGTGTCGTGACCGCTGGACATGATGCGGTTTTTGAGGCGCTTGCTACGGATCTGCAGCGGTTCGAAGAGGTGCGCAAACGCTTGGTTTGAAGTCGGCATGGTGTGGTACTCCAAGCTAGCCGAGGCCGGTAAACAGGATTTTCGGCGTTGTTATTATTCCGCTATAGAAATTTACCCTCAGTAAAAAATCAACTTGTTTTTTTAATTGTGGATGAGTAGCTTCAATCCGCACCCACTCCTGGGGTGAACCTCACCAAAATAAAAACGGGTCACGGCAGCGCTCGCTGAGTGATACCAGCACGAGGAACCACTGATGAAGTCGAATACGCTCAAGCACGGTTTTTATCCTTTGATTCTCACCCTCGCCATGGGCCTGGGTAGTGCTCAAGCAGAACAGGACATGGTGGTGGTCGGTTATGGCGGTGTCGGTCAAAAAGCCCAGGATGTGGCTTTCTTTCAACCCTTCAGCGCAGCGGACGGCAGCAAGCTGATCCAAAGCGAATACAACGGCGAGATGGCCAGGATCAAGGTGATGGTCGACACCGGCAACGTCGATTGGGACGTGGTGCAGATCGAAGGCCCGGATCTGATGCGCGGCTGCGATGAGGGCATGTACGAGCGACTCGACTGGAAGAAACTTGGACGAGAGGACCAGTTGATTCCCGATGCGGCACAAGCGTGCGGTTCTGCCGCGTTGGTATGGAGCGTGGCGATTGCTTACGACACCGACAAACTGGCGCAGGCACCGGCTTCATGGGCGGACTTCTGGGATGTACAGAAAATCCCCGGCAAGCGCGGGTTGCGTAAACGCGCGGTATATAACCTTGAGTTCGCCTTGTTGGCGGACGGGGTGAAAGTCGAGGACGTGTATTCGGTATTGAGCACACCCGCGGGCGTAGATCGTGCGTTCGCCAAACTGACTGAACTCAAACCCTATATCCAGTGGTGGGAAGCCGGCGCGCAACCGGCGCAATGGCTGATCTCCGGAGACGTGGTGATGACCTCAACCTACAGCGGGCGCATCGCCGCCGCCGCGCAGGGCGGCAGTCATCTGGGGCTGGTCTGGCCTGGGAGCCTGTACGGCATGGACTACTGGGCAATCATCAAAGGCTCAACACATGTGGACCAGGCCAAAAGGTTCATTGCTTTCGCCAACCAGTCCGACGCGCAGATCAAGTATGTCGAGCAGATTCCTTACGGGCCAACCAACACGCAAGCGGCGGCGCGCCTGGATCCCAAGCTGGCCCAATGGGTGCCGACCGCACCGCAGAACCTGATCGGTGCACTGTCGATGAATGTGCCGTTCTGGGTCGATCACGGTGAAGAACTCGAAGAGCGCTTCAATGCCTGGGCGAGCAAATAGGCGCAGACCTTAATGCCCGTAGCAGCTGCTACGGTTCGCGTGGCAAGCCCCCTCGCCACAGTTCGAGTTCCTGTTGTACAGTCGTTCAGCTTAGTGGCTGCAAACAACCAGCCCAACGACTGATCCCAGGAGATTGACCACAATGACTCAGGAAGCCCGCTTTTCCCGAATGGAGCCGGAGTTGCGCAAGGCCAACCTGATCGAGGCGACGCTGGTGTGTCTCAAACGCCACGGCTTCCAGGGCGCTTCGATCCGCAAGATATCCGCGCAGGCGGGGGTTTCGGTCGGGCTGATCAGTCATCACTATTCAGGCAAGGATGAACTGGTGGCCGAAGCCTACATGGCGGTCACCGGTCGAGTCATGAGCCTGCTACGCGAAGCCATGGAACAAGCCGCACCCAATGCGCGCGAGCGTTTGTCGGCGTTCTTTCGCGCATCGTTCTCGGCCGAAATGCTTGATCCGCAATTGCTGGATGCCTGGCTGGCGTTTTGGGGCGCGGTAAAGACCGCCGAGGCGATCAACCTCGCCCACGAGCATTCCTACGGTGAATACCGCGCCGAGCTGCGCAAGGTGTTGAACGATCTGGCGCAGGAAGAGGGCTGGGAAGACTTCGATGCCGACCTTGCCGCTATTGGTTTGAGCGCGCTGCTCGACGGCTTGTGGCTGGAGTCGGGACTCAACCCCGGCACGTTCACCCCGAATCAGGGCATCCAGATTTGCGAAGCCTGGGTCGACGGTTTGCAAGCGGGCGGTCGCCAGCGTTTCCGGCTGCAGACGGAGGGCTGTTGATCGACCGTTCAGCAATGGATACTCTCTGCCGCTGATGCAGGAAAAACTCTAATAAGAAACGCGCCTTCGGGCACAGGCAGGACAACAAGCGATGACTCCTCGGGTACTGATCGTCGACGACGATCCGCTGATTCGCGAACTCCTTCATGCTTACCTCTCGCAGGAAGGCTACGAAGTGCACTGCGCCGCAACCGCGGAACTGGCCGAAACCTTTCTGGCAACCACCCCTGTCGATCTGGTGATGCTGGACATCCGGCTACCGGGCAAGGATGGCCTGACCCTTACCCGCGAGCTGCGCGTACGCTCGGAGGTCGGGATCATCCTGATTACCGGGCGCAACGACGAAATCGACCGCATCGTCGGCCTCGAATGCGGCGCCGATGATTATGTGATCAAACCCCTCAACCCGCGTGAACTGGTGTCTCGGGCGAAAAACCTGGTGCGCCGGGTTCGCCATGCCCAGGTGCACAAGCCGGCGACGGTGCTGCCTCGTCAGCAAGTCAAACAGTTCGCTGCCTGGGCGCTGGATACCGATCGCCGACGCTTGATCGATCAAGCCGGTGGCGAAACCCTGCTGACCCATGGTGAATACCAGTTGCTCAGTGTGTTTTTGCGCAACAGTGGCCATACCTTGAGTCGCGACCAGTTGATGGATCAGATCCGCAACCGTGAATGGGTGCCCAATGACCGCTCCATCGACGTCCTGGTGGGGCGCTTGCGGCGCAAACTGCATGACGATCCCGCCGAACCGCAATTGATCATTACCATCCATGGCGCAGGTTATTTGTTCACCGCCAGTGAGGCTGCCTGAACGGCATGTTGCGGCTGCTCTGGCTGCTGTTGGCGCTGGCGGGTACAAGCGCTGCGGCGGCCGAGCGAATTCGTTATTGCGATTATCCGGTCTACCCGCCGATTTCCTGGAGCGACGGCAAACAGGTGCGCGGCCTTGCGCCCAGCGTGGTCAAAAGCTTGTTTGGTCAGCTGGGTTATGAGGTCGACATCGTCGTGCTGGGCAACTGGAAGCGCTGCTTGCTGGACGCCGCCGAAGGCCGCGTCGACGTGGTCCTGGCCTACAGCACGGCGCAACGCGAGCAGAGCATGCGCTTCTCGACGGTGCCGGTGTTGCGCGAAGAAGTCGCGGTGTTCGTCAATCGCCAACATCCGGTGAAGTTCGAACGGCTTGAAGACCTGGGCAACTACCGTGGCGGTTTACTGTTCGGTGAAAGCTATGGGCTGGACTTCGATCGTTTCGTCGCTCAGCACGGCAATATCGAATGGGTGTCCGACAGTCGACAGAACTTCGGCAAACTGATTCGCGGCAGGATCGACTTCATCACTCAGGAGCGACGCACCGGGCAGCTGTTCGTTGAACACTTGCCGGGCGCCGCAGACATCGAGGCATTGCCCAATTCGTTGAGCGTGGACTATTTGCGGGTCGCGGTGTCACGCCGTTCCGCACTGGCCGAACGCATGCCCGATATCGACGCCCAACTGCAGCGGATGGTCGACTCCGGCGAGATCGAACGTTGGCTGAACGAAAGTGAAGCCACCTACCGAGACATGATCAACCTGCCGGCGGATGCGCAATGAAACGCACCAATCCCAGCGGCCTGTTGCGGCGTTTGCTGCTGTTCATCCTGCTGTTCAGCCTCTGTTTCACCCTCCTCGCCAGCACCGTGCAGTTGTACTTCGAGTACCGCCGTGAAATGCGTGATATCGATTCGCGCATGGAACTGATCCGGGCCGGCTACCTGGCAAGTCTGGAGCGCAGCCTCTGGGATCTCAACCAGGAGCAGTTGAATGTGCAATTACGCGGGTTGGTGGATTTTTCCGATGTGGCCCGCGTGCGTTTGAGCAGCCCTGACTTTGACCTGCTGCAAGGCAGTTCATCTGCACCGGGGGCGTTGCGCATCGAGCGTTTCGAGCTGAACTATCAGCCGCCGGCCGGCCCATCGCGGCATCTGGGCGAGCTGGAAGTCAGTACCGATCTGGGGGCGGTGTATCGCCGTTTGTACGCCACCGGGCTGACCAGCCTGTTATGGATGAGCGTGTTCCTCTGCGGTCTGGCGGTTGCGCTTTCGGGGTTGTTCTACCGTTTGGTGACCCGACATCTGCAGGTCATGGCCGATTTTGCCCGGCGAATTGCCGCCGGAGACTGGCACGAGCCTTTGCGGCTGGATAAAAGCAGCACCGGTACCGAGGACGAAATCGATACCGTGGCTCACGCGCTCGATGACATGCGCCGGGCAATCCTTAGCGATATCGACCGGCGCGAAGTCGACCGTCTGGCACTGCAAGACAAGCGTGACGAACTGCAGAAAATGGTCGAGCGACGCACCGCGAGTCTGCTGCGCGCCAAGGACGATGCCGAAGCGGCCAACCTCGCCAAGTCGCGCTTCCTCGCCACCATGAGCCATGAACTGCGCACGCCGCTCAATGGCATTCTTGGCATGGCTGAACTGCTGCGCGGCGCCCGCCTCGAGGAGCGCGATGGTAAACGTCTGGAAGCTTTGTATAAGGCCGGCGAAGGTTTGCTGACGATTCTCAACGAAGTGCTGTATTTCGCCCGGCTGGAAGAAGGTGAAAGCCATCCGGAGCTCGTCGATTTCTCCGTCAGGCAACTGATCGATGAAGTGCTGACGCTGCTTGAGCCGAGGGCGTTGAGCAATGGCACTCAATTGCATTGCCGGTTTGATCCGCAGGTCGCAGATTGTTGCCACGGTGCCGAGCAGTTTTTGCGTCAGGTGTTGAGCAATCTCCTGGCCAATGCCGTCAAGTTCACCGAGGCAGGGCAGATCACCGTTGACGTCGCGCTGCTGGCTGCTGGTGATCTGATAACCGGACAGCGCCTGCGTTTCAGCGTGACCGACAACGGCATCGGCATCGCGGCAGCGGTGCAGGAAAAGATTTTCGAGCGTTTCACTCAAGCCAGCGAAGACGTGGCGCAGCGTTATGGCGGCACCGGATTGGGATTGGCGATCAGTAAACATCTGGTGGAAGTTCTTGGCGGGCGCATCGGTGTCGACAGCCAGGAGGGGCAGGGCAGCTGTTTCTGGTTCGAGCTGACCCTGCAACCGGTCGTGGGGGTTGCGAACGCCACCGCCACCAGTGCGCCGGGCCAGGCCCTGAGCATTCTGGTGGTCGAAGACGTGGCGCTGAACCGCGATGTGGTCAGCGGCTTGCTGGAGCGGGATGGGCATCGGGTCAGTCTCGCCGAAGATGCCGAGCAGGCTTTGGAGTGCTGCCGCAAGCAATCCTTCGAGTTGATTCTGCTGGATGTGCATCTGCCGGGAATGAGCGGCGTCGAGCTGTGCAGACTGATCCGCAGCACGTCTGGGCCCAATCAACACAGCCGTATTTTCGCTCTGACCGCCAGCGTGCAGCCGACCTTGGTACGCGGTTATCTGGATGCCGGTATGCAGGGCATTCTCGGCAAACCGTTGAAACTCGAAAGTCTGCGCCAGGCATTGGCCGGTGAATCGCCCATGCCCGAGCCTGCGCTGGAACACGAGTTGATGGACTGGCAGTTGCTGCACACCCATCGCACCTTGCTCGGCGAACAAAAACTTCACGGCCTGCTGAAGGTGTTGCGCGACTCGATTGCCCAGCATCGCACGGCGCTTACGGAAGCCATCGAGGCGGGTGACTGCACGGAAGTGGCGCATCTGGCCCATCGTTTGGCCGGGAGCAGCGATTCGCTGGGGTTCCGCGCCTTGGCCGATGTCCTGCGAGCCTTCGAGGAGGCCGCACTGATCAACGACACCGTGGCGATACACGCGCTGGTGCCGCAGTTCCATGGGGTGTTGCAGCGTTCGCAAGGGGTGCTGGCAGACGTGTTGAATGCCTGACGCACAAATTCGTTACGACTTATTACATCTTTGATCTTTGCGTACAACGCGAACTTACATGGCTTTCCAATAATCGGGACAACCGCGCCGGACGCGGTCTTCGAAGCTTATTGGAGATAATAATAATGAACTGCCGTAAAGCTGATCTTTCCCCGCGCGATGACCTCCTGTCATCCACCGCGCACCTCGCCCAGTTTTAAGAGGTGCCGTCATGAGCGAATCTATCGAACGAAAAGGCGTACACCTGACCCGAGCCTTGAAAAGCCGGCACATTTTCATGCTGTCGCTGGGCGGGGTCATCGGCACGGGGCTGTTCATGGGCTCGGGTGTCACCATCAACCAGGGCGGGCCAGTGGGCGCCATTCTGGCTTACCTGGTGGCCGGCTTTCTGATGTATCTGGTGATGGTCTGCCTCGGCGAGCTGTCGGTGGAAATGCCGGTTTCCGGATCCTTCCAGACCCACGCCACCAAGTACATCGGGCCTGCCACCGGCTTTATGATTGGCTGGGTTTACTGGATGAGCTGGGCAACCACAGTCGGTCTGGAATTCACCGCGGCGGGCATGTTGATGGTGCGCTGGTTCCCGACCATCCCCATCTGGTACTGGTCGGCGCTGTTCGTGGTGGTGTTGTTTGGGCTGAACGCCTTGGCGACCCGTGCTTTCGGTGAAGCGGAATACTGGTTCTCCGGCATCAAGGTGGCGGCAATCCTCGGCTTTATCATCGTTGGCGTGCTGGTGATTTTCGGCGCGATACCGCTGACCAGTGGTGCCCCGGCGCCGATGATGACCAATCTGATCGGTGACTCGCTGTTCCCCAACGGGCTCTCTGCGGTGTTCGCGGTGATGATGACCGTGGTGTACGCCTTCCAGGGCTGCGAAATCATGGGGGTTGCCGCTGGCGAAACCGATCAGCCGGAGAAAAGTATTCCCAGGGCTGTGCGCAACGTGGTGTTCCGCGTGCTGATCTTCTATGTGCTGGCGATTGTGGTGCTGTCGGCCATCGTGCCATGGCACCAGGCCGGCTTGATGGAAAGCCCGTTCGTGCAGGTGTTCGACATGGTCGGCATTCCTTACGCCGCGGACCTGATGAACTTCGTGATCCTGACGGCGATTCTGTCGGTCGGTAACTCGGGGCTGTACGCTTCGACGCGGATCCTTTGGGCCATGTCGAAAACCGGTATGGCACCCAAAAGCCTGTCGCCATTGAGCTCTCGCGGCGTGCCGTTGCGTGCTCTGAGCATCACCCTGTGCTTTGCGCTGGTGTCGCTGATGACCAGCTTCGTCGCTGCCGACACCCTGTTCATGGTGCTGATGGCCGTGAGCGGCATGTCCGGCACTGTGACCTGGATCGTGATCGCCCTGGCGCAATACAAATTCCGCCGTGCGTACATCAAGGGCGGCGGCAAACTCAGCGATTTGAAATACCGTGCGCCGTGGTTCCCGTTCCTGCCGCTGCTGTGCATCGCTTTGTGCTGCTCGCTGTTCGTCTTCCTGGCCCTCGACGAGACCCAACGTCCGTCGCTGTATTGGGGCTTTGGTTTTATCGCCATCTGCTACGGCGCTTACTTCATGACCAACCGTAAACGTCAAGCGGCTCTGGCGCAGGCCCTGCCAACGGTTTGAGCCAACAAACAAAAAACCTGTAGGAGCGAGCTTGCTCGCGATAGCGGACTGACAGTCAACATCCCCGTTGAATGTGATGTCGTCATCGTCGGAACGCCGCCCGGAGCAAGCTCGCTCCTGCATTTCATCATCCCCCAGATTCCTCAATCGCAAGCAGCCGCCGTGGTCAGTTGTTCAAAGATGTAACAGCTTTTTCGGCGGATATTCGAAATCTATAATTTTTTTCTTTTAAAACAATAAGTTATTTAATTTTAAGGGCTGTTACAGACCCCTTGGCCGCAGGATTGCCGCCTTACTGAACAGTCGTTTAGTATGAGTGCCATGTCGTCAATCACAATAATTCGAGGACTCGTATGACTACTCAATCTTCTCTGCTCAGTCAGGTCGAAGCGGGCGTTGCCTGGATCACCCTCAACCGCGCACCACAACGCAATGCGCTGGATATCCCGACGCTGAAAAGCCTTCACGCCTTGCTCGATCAATTCAACGCGGATCCTGCTGTGCGGGTCGTCGTTTTGACCGGCACTGGCCGCAGTTTTTGCGCCGGCGCCGATCTCGCTGAATGGGCTGAAGCCGAGGCACGTGGCGCACTGGAAAGCTACGGCTGGACAGAAACCGCCCACGCCATGATGAGCCGTCTGCACAGCCTCGATAAACCCACCATCGCCGCGATCAATGGCACCGCCGTCGGCGCCGGGATGGATTTGACGCTGTGCTGCGATGTGCGTCTCGCCGCGCAGTCCGCCCGGTTCAAGGCCGGTTACACCAGCATGGCGTATTCGCCGGATGCCGGTGCCAGCTGGCATCTGCCGCGTCTGATCGGTGTCGAGCAGGCCAAGCGTCTGTTGTTCCTCGATGAACTCTGGGGCGCCGATCGCGCCTTGGCGGCAGGCCTGGTCAGTGAAGTGTGTGCCGATGAGCAACTGCTGAGCGTGGCCGGCGAACTGGCCGCGCGTCTGGCCAGCGGCCCGACCTTCGCCTTCGCCCAGACCAAGAAACTGATGCGTGAAGGCGCCCAGCGCAGCTTGCCTGAACAACTGAGCGCGGAACTCGCCGCCGGTTTGCTCTGCGGTCGCAGTGAAGACGGCGCCGAAGCGTTGCGTGCGGCGATGGAAAAACGCGCGCCGGCCTTTGTCGGTAAATAGGTCGGCCAAACAGGGTCGACGACCAGGCGGGCTCTCCAGCCAACGAATAGAACGTCATCGAATACTCGGTTATCGAAGAGCAGGTAGCGCAATGAATTTCCAGCTGACCCAAGAACAAGAAATGTTGGTGGATGCGGTTCGCAGTTTTGTCGCCAAGGAACTGCTGCCCCATGAAGAAGCGGTCGATCGCGCCGATGAAGTCTCTCCGGAGCTGGCCGCACAGATTCGCGGCAAAGCTGTGGCGGCGGGTTTCTATGCCTTCAACATGCCGGAAGAGGTCGGCGGCGGCGGGCTCGACTACCTGTCCCAGGCGCTGATCGAACGCGAGCTGTCCAAGGTGTCGTGGGCGCTGCATGTGTTTGTCGCACGTCCGTCGAAAATCCTCATGGCTTGCACCGGCCAGCAGATTCAGGACTATCTGTTGCCGTGCATCCAGGGTGAAAAGATTGACTGCTTCGCCCTGACCGAACCGGGCGCCGGCTCTGACGCCAATGCCATCAAGACCCGCGCGGTGCGTGAGGGCGACGACTTTGTGTTGAACGGCAGCAAACACTTCATCAGCCATGCCGGGCACGCCGATTTCGCCATTGTCTTCGCCGTGACCGATACCTACGAACACAACGGTCGCAAGCGCAATGCCGTAACCTCGTTCCTGGTCGACCGCGACACGCCGGGCATGACCATTCGCCGTGGGCCCAAGTGCGTCAGCAACCGCGGTTATCACACCTATGAAATGTTCTTCGACGATTGCCGCGTACCCGCCTCCAAAGTGCTGGGCGAAGTCGGCAAGGGCTGGGACGTGGCCAACGCCTGGCTGACCGCCGGGCGGGTGATGGTTGCCGCCAACTGCGTCGGTCAGGCCCAGCGTGCGCTGGACGTGTCGCTGCAATGGGCGGCGGATCGCAAGCAGTTCGGTCAACCCATCGGTACCTATCAGGGGGTGTCGTTCAAGCTGGCCGACATGGCCACGCAAATCCGCGCGGCCGAGCTGTTGACCCTGCACACCGCCTGGAAAATGGATCAGGGCTCCATGACTGACGGCGAAGCCGGGATGGCCAAACTGTTCGCCAGTGAAGTGCTCGGTCGCGTGGCTGACGAGGCGGTTCAGATATTCGGGGGGATGGGCTTGATGGACGAAGGTCCGGTGGAGCGCATCTGGCGTAACGCCCGGATCGAACGGATCTGGGAAGGCACCTCGGAGATTCAGCGCCACATCATTTCCCGCGAGCTACTGCGGCCGCTGCTGCGCTGATCGGGTCGGAGAACGGTTATGTCCCAACACATTCGCGACAACCTCAAACGCCTGCTCGCGCCGCGCCACCTGGCGTTTGTCGGCGGCCGAAGCATGGCCCGTTCGCTCAAGCGCTGTGCTGAAGGCGGCTACCAGGGCCAGATGTGGCTGGTCAACCCGCAACACGACAGCCTTGAAGGCGTGCCGTGTGTGCGCAGCGTGGCAGAACTGCCGTGCGGCCCGGACGCGGTGTTCATTGCCACCAACCGCGAACTGACCTTGACCTGCGTCGCCGAGTTGGCGGTCAAAGGTGCAGGCGGAGCGATTTGCTACGCATCGGGTTTTGCCGAGACCGGCGCTGAAGGCCAGGCCTTGCAAGATCAGCTGCTCAAGGCCGCCGGCGACATGGCCTTGCTCGGCCCCAACTGCTATGGCTTGCTCGATTACCTGCACAGTTGCGCGCTGTGGCCGGTTGCCCATGGCGGCAAGACGGTCGAGAAAGGCGTGGCGGTACTGACCCAGAGCGGCAATTTTGCCTACAACCTGTCCATGAGTGATCGCTCGTTGCCGGTGGCCTACATGGCTTCAGTCGGCAACCAGGCGCAATTGGGCATCGCCGAGCTGATGGATGTGTTGCTCGACGAGCCGCGCGTCACGGCAATCGGCTTGCATCTGGAAGGATTGAAAAACGTTCCAGGCTTTGCCCGCGCGGCGCACAAGGCGCTGGAGAAGGGCATTCCGATCATCGCGCTGAAAACCGGTGTGTCGCAGCTCGGTGCTGAATTGGCCCTCAGCCATACCAGTTCGCTGGCCGGTTCCGATGCGCTGTACGACAGCCTGTTCGATCGCCTGGGGGTGATTCGCGTCAGTGGTCCGGTGAGTTTTGTCGAGACCCTAAAAGCCGCGGCCTGTGGCAATTTACCGGCTGGCAAGAGTCTGATCGCGCTGGCCTGTTCCGGTGGTGATGCCGGGCTGATCGCCGACTATGCCGAACGCAACGATTTGAGCCTGCCCACACTCGACGAAAGCCAGCGGCTCGAGCTGGATCAAGTGCTGCCCAGCTACGCCAACCTGGTCAATCCGCTGGATTTCACCACGGCGATATGGGGCAACCGCGAAGCGCTGGACAAGATGCTTGATAGCGCCCTGCGCACCGAAGCCGACGCCGCGATGTTGGTGCTCGATTACCCTTCTGAGGCGACCGGCGAGCGCAAGGAATGTGATCTGCTGCTGGAACTGTATTGCGCGGCGTTGACCCGTCACGGCAAGACCGGTTTCGTCACTTCAGCCTTTCCCGAGCTGCTTGCGGCCAGCGCCCGCGAGCGTTTGCATGCCCATGGCGTGGCGGCGTTGCAAGGCGTGGAAGATGCTTTGGCGGCGTGGGGGCGGATTGCCGGTTATCAGCACAATCGTCAGGTATTGCTTGCACGCGGAGAGTCGGCGTTGGTGCCGATTTGTCCACAGGCGCTGGAAGGTGAGGGGCAGTTGCTGGATGAATGGCAGTCCAAACAAGCCTTGCGAGCCTTTGGCCTGCCGACGCCGCAAGGCCTGCTGAGTACCCCAAGCGACGCGCTGACAGCGGCGAATTCGCTGGGTTATCCACTGGTGCTCAAGGCTGTCAGTGCCCAATTGCCGCACAAGACTGAAGCCGGTGCGGTGGCGCTGAACCTGCGCGATGCGCAGGCATTGAGCGACGCGCTGGAACAGATGCGCGCACGGATTGCCGACTACGCACCGGGGGTGCCGTTCGATCAAGTACTGCTGGAGCGCATGGCAACGCCGCCGTTGGCCGAATTGATCGTCGGTATCAAGCGTGAAACCCACTTCGGGCTGGCGCTGGTCATCGGTACTGGCGGGATTCTGGTGGAACTGCTCAAGGACAGCCGCAGCCTGCTGTTGCCGACCACCGACGGCGCCATTCGCGCTGCGTTGTCGAGCCTGCGCAGCGCACCATTGCTGCAAGGTTTTCGCGGTCGTGAAGCGGCGGATCTGGATGCGTTGGTCGCAGCGATCCGTGCTGTGGCGGACTACGCCTGTGAAAACGCGGGGCAGTTGCTCGAACTCGATGTGAACCCATTATTGGTCGGTGCCCAAGGCACGACTGCGGTCGATGCGTTGATTCGCTTCGGTCAAGCGTGAGGATATGAACATGCAAAGCAAAACCTTGACCGGCGGCCAGACTCTGGTGCGCCTGCTGGCCAACTACGGCGTCGACACGGTGTTCGGCATTCCCGGCGTGCATACGCTGGAGCTGTATCGCGGCTTGCCCGGCAGCGGCATTCGTCATGTGCTGACCCGTCATGAGCAAGGGGCCGGTTTCATGGCCGACGGCTATGCGCGTGTCAGCGGCAAACCGGGCGTGTGCTTCATCATTACCGGTCCCGGCGTGACCAATGCCGCGACCGCTATCGGTCAGGCTTACGCCGACTCGATCCCGATGCTGGTGATTTCCAGCGTCAACCATACGGCCAGTCTTGGCAAAGGTTGGGGCTGCCTGCACGAAACCCAGGATCAGCGCGCCATGACGGCGCCGATCACGGCGTTTTCGGCGGTCGCCTTGAGTGCCGAGGATTTGCCCGAACTGATCGCCCGCGCTTATGCGGTATTCGACAGCGAGCGGCCGCGCCCGGTGCATATTTCGGTGCCACTGGATGTGCTGGCCGCGCCGGTGACGCGTGACTGGAGCCATGAAGTGGTGCGCCGTCCAGGGCGCGGCGTACCGGCTGCCGAGGTGCTGGATCAGGCGGTGGCGAAACTGCAAGCGGCGCGCCGCCCGATGATCATCGCCGGTGGCGGTGCGCTGAATGCAGCACAAACGCTTGAGGCGTTGAGTACGCGGCTGGCTGCGCCGTTTTTCAGCAGCGTCGCAGGGAAAGGTTTGTTAGCGCCGAATGCGCCACTGAATGCCGGCTCCACCTTGTGCGTGGAACCTGGCTGGAAGCTGATCGCCGAAGCTGATGTGGTGCTCGCGGTCGGTACCGAAATGGCCGACACCGATTATTGGCGCGAGCGTTTGCCGCTGAATGCCGAGCTGTTACGGGTGGATATCGACTCGCGCAAGTTCAACGATTTTTACCCGTGCGCGGTGGCCTTGCAGGGCGATGCTCAAGAAACCGTGGCCGCCTTGCTGGCGCGTCTGTCCGAGCCCGCACGCGACGCCAGCGCCGCCATCCAAGCGGTCGACATGTTGCGTAAGGCGGTCAAGGCCGGGCACGGAGCCTTGCAGTCGATCCATCAGGCGATCCTCGACCGGGTCTCGGCCGAATTGCCGGACAACGCGTTTATCAGCAGCGACATGACCCAGCTGGCCTACACCGGCAATTACGCGTTCAGTAGCAATGCGCCGCGCAGCTGGCTGCACCCAACCGGCTACGGCACTTTGGGTTACGGCTTGCCGGCGGGTATCGGGGCCAAGTTCGGTGCGCCGAACCGACCTGGCCTGGTGTTGGTCGGCGACGGCGGTTTTCTCTACACCGCGCAAGAGCTGGCAACCGCCGTGGAAGAGCTGGACAGCCCGCTGGTGGTGCTGCTGTGGAACAACGATGCCTTGGGGCAGATCCGCGACGACATGATCGGGCTGGATATCGAGCCTGTTGGCGTGCTGCCGCGTAACCCGGATTTCGCCGCGCTGGGCCGTGCCTTCGGATGCACCGTGACGCAACCGCAGAACCTGGATCAATTGCAAGCCGAACTGCGTGCCGGTTTCAACCGAAACGGTGTGACGCTCATCGAACTCAAGCACGCCTGTGCTCTGGTCGGTTAAAAACATACACAGGGAATACATCACCATGCGCTTTTCCGATCTGACCCAACGTATCGCCGGTGACGGCGCGGCTGCCTGGGAAATTCATTACCGTGCCCTGGCGCTTCAGGAACAGGGCAAAGACATTTTGCTGCTATCGGTGGGCGACCCGGATTTCGATACGCCGGTGCCGGTCGTACAAGCGGCCATCGACAGCCTGCTGGCGGGCAATACCCATTACGCCGAGGTGCGCGGCAAGCGTGCCTTGCGAGAAAGCATCGCCAAACGCCATCGGCAACGCAGCGGCCAACAGGTCGATGCCGATCAGGTCGTTGTGCTGGCCGGTGCGCAGTGTGCGTTGTTCAGCGTCGCGCAATGCGTGCTCAATCCCGGCGATGAAGTGATCGTCGCCGAGCCGATGTACGTCACCTATGAAGCGGTCTTCGGTGCCTGCGGCGCGGTGGTGATTCCGGTGCCGGTGCGCTCCGAGAACGGCTTTCGCGTGTTGCCCGAAGACGTCGCCGCGCGCATTACGCCGCGTACTCGGGCGTTGGCGCTCAACAGTCCACACAACCCGTCTGGCGCCAGTTTGCCGCGCAAAACCTGGCAGGCGCTGGCCGAGCTGTGCATCGCTCATGATCTGTGGCTGATTTCCGATGAGGTCTATAGCGAGTTGCTGTTCGAGGGCGAACACATCAGCCCGGCCAGTTTGCCGGGCATGGCCGAGCGCACCGCAACCCTCAACAGCCTGTCGAAATCCCACGCCATGACCGGTTGGCGCGTCGGTTGGGTGGTCGCGCCGCCGTCACTCGCCGGGCATCTGGAAAACCTCGCGTTGTGCATGCTCTACGGCTCCCCGGATTTTATTCAGGACGCCGCGGTGGTTGCGCTGGAAACCCAACTGCCGGAGCTGGAAGCCATGCGCCTGGCTTATCGCCAGCGCCGGGATCTGGTCTGCGAATGCCTGGCGGACTGCCCCGGCGTTCGCGCATTGAAACCCGATGGCGGCATGTTTGTGATGGTCGATATCCGCGAAACCGGGCTCAGCGCTCAGGCGTTCGCCGACCGCCTGCTGGATCGGCACGGTGTCTCGGTACTGGCCGGTGAAGCGTTCGGGCCCAGCGCCGCCGGGCATATTCGCCTGGGGCTGGTGCTGGACACCGGGCCATTGCGTGATGCTTGCAGGCGGATCGCTCGCTGTGCCAATGAATTGATGGAGATACTGGTTGATGCGTGAATACACGGCTCTTTTTATTGACGGCGCCTGGCAGACGCCTTCTGGTCAGGGCATGGCCGAGGTGATCAACCCGGCCACCGAACAGGTCGCAGGTGTGGTGCCATTGGGTGACGAGCGTGATGTCGAACGCGCCGTGGCTGCGGCACGGAAGGCCTTCGGTCCGTGGTCGCGGACCTCGTCCAGCGTGCGTGCAGCCTATATCCGCGGATTGGCCGATCAGCTGCGAGCGCGGGCAGACGAGATGGCGGATGTGATTACCGCCGAACTGGGCATGCCGGTGCAGTGGTGCCGCTCGGTGCAAGTCGACGGGCCGATTGCCGGACTTGAGCAGTACATCGAAATCGCCGGGTTGATGGATGAGGTGCGCGAGGTCGGTAACTCATTGGTGATCCGCGAGCCGGTCGGCGTCTGCGCCTTCATCAATCCGTGGAATTACCCGCTGCATCAGTTGATCGGCAAACTCGCGCCGGCGCTGGCGGCCGGTTGCACGGTGGTGGTCAAGCCGAGTCAGGAAACCCCGCTGCACGCCTTCTTGCTGGCCGAAATGATCGAGGCCATCGGCCTGCCGGCCGGAGTGTTCAACCTGGTCAGCGGGCCGGGTTCGAAGGTCGGTGAGGCCTTGGCCAGGCATCCGGACGTGGACATGGTCTCGTTCACTGGCTCTACCGGCGCCGGCGTACGCGTGGCGCAGGCGGCGGCGCCTTCGGTCAAGCGGGTATGCCTGGAACTGGGCGGCAAGTCACCGTTGCTGATCGGCGAAGATGCCGATCTGGCAGCCGCGGTGCGCTACGGCGTGCAGGACGTGATGATCAACTCCGGGCAGACCTGCACCGCCTTGACTCGCATGCTGCTGCCCGCCAGCCGCTACGTCGAGGCGTTGGAACTGGCCCTGGCGGAGACACAAAGCCTGCGTATGGGCGATCCGCTTGACCCGCAGAGTTTCCTGGGGCCGATGTGCTCGGCGGCGCAGCGACGCACCGTGCGTGACTACATTCGAATCGGTCAGCAAGAGGGCGCGCGCCTGCTGTGTGGCGGCGAAACGGCTGACGAGTTCGAGCGCGGTTTTTACGTCAAGCCAACGCTGTTTGCTGATGTCGACAACCGGATGCGCATCGCTCAGGAAGAAATCTTCGGCCCGGTGCTGTGCCTGATTCCCTATACGGACGAAGCACACGCGATACAAATGGCCAACGACTCGCCGTTCGGTCTGTCCAGCGGTGTATGGGCTGGCAGCACTGAGCGTGCACTCGGGTTGGGGCGGCAAATGCGCGCCGGGCAGTGCTTTATCAACGGCGGGGCGTTCAACTATCAGGCGCCGTTTGGTGGCTACAAACAGTCGGGCAACGGTCGCGAATGGGGTGAAGAAGGGTTGGCCGAGTTTGTTGAAGTGAAGGCGATGCAGGTGTGATTTCGCCATGACCGTTGCCCAGCCTTCGCCTTCCAGGTTTGAAAACGTCCAAGGAACTCCTATGAATGTATTGATCGTCCACGCCCATCCGGAGCCCAACTCCTTTACTGCCGCCTTGCGCGAACAGGCGGTAGAAACCCTGAAAGCCCAGGGGCATCAGGTGCAGGTCAGTGATTTGTATGCCATGAACTGGAACCCGGTGGCCAGCGCTGATGACTTCTCCTCGCGGGAGAATCCGGACTATCTGGTCTATGCGCTGGAGCAGCGTCTGGGGGTCAAAAGCCAGTCACTGGCGGCGGATATCCAGCAGGAACTGGACAAGCTGCTTTGGGCCGATCTGCTGATTCTGAACTTCCCGATTTTCTGGTTCTCGGCGCCAGCGATGCTTAAAGGCTGGATCGACCGGGTATTGGTTTCCGGCGTCTGCTATGGCGGCAAACGTTTCTACGATCAGGGCGGGCTCAGTGGCAAGAAGGCACTGGTGACGGTGACGCTGGGCGGCCGTGAGCACATGTTCGGCGACGGTGCGATTCATGGCCCGCTGCAAGACATGTTGCGACCGATCCTGCGTGGCACGTTGGCCTACGTCGGGTTCGATGTGCTGGAGCCGTTCGTAGCCTGGCATGTGCCGTACATCAGCGACGACGCGCGCAAGGAGTTCCTGCATAGCTATCAGCAGCGCCTGGAAAACATCGCCCAGGACCAACCTATCGAGTTCCCGCGCTTGTCGCAGTTCGATGAGGCGCTTTATCCGTTGGTCGAGAAAGCTTGAGCGGGTAATCAGGACGAAGAAATTGCTGCGACCCCCGGGTTTTCAGCGAACTTCTGAGTGGTAAGCTGGCATCCGCGCCAGGAAAAGCGAGCAACCCATTGAGCACGAAAATCATCACGAAGGAAGGACATGAGGCCCTTAAAAAGGAGCTGGATTACCTTTGGCGAGAGAAGCGTCCCGACACCACCCGGAAAGTCACGTGGGCGGCTTCCTTGGGCGATAGAAGCGAGAACGCAGACTACCAATACAACAAGAAGCTGCTGAGGGAGATAGACCGCCGCGTCCGTTACATCCGCAAGCGCCTGGAAGATATGCGGGTGGTGGAGTATTCACCTGAACAGGAGGGGCGCGTTTTCTTCGGCGCCTGGGTCGAGATTGAAAATGAAAAGGGTGAAACCAAGCGTTTTCGAATAGTCGGCTACGACGAGATTTATGAACGCATGGATTACATCTCCATCGATTCGCCCATGGCCCGTGCGTTGCTGAAGAAGGAAGTCGGAGACGACGTTGTCGTTCCTACGCCCCATGGAGACATGGAGTGGTGGGTGAACAAAATCGAATACGTGAAATAGGTTGTCGCACGGGCCGCAGCTCAGGAGCGCGGCCCGAGCCAGTCAACCCTCGCGCAGGACCGTCAGGGGGCTGGTGTTCAGGGCCCGTCGGGTACCGAACACCCCGGCACCACCCACCAGTAGCGCGCCGATTACCGGCAACAGCAGCAGCCACGGATGCGGGTGCCAGGCCAGATCGAAGGTGTAGCGGTACAGCACCAGGCTCACCAACTCCGACCCCAATGCTGCCAGCATGCCGCTGACCGCACCCAGCAGACCGAACTCGATACGCCGCGCCTTGACCAGCAGTTGTCGCTCCGCGCCGAGGGCCCGCAGCAGTGCGCCTTGACGAATGCGTTCATCGAGGGTCGCCTGCAAACCGGAAAACAGCACCGCCATCCCCGCGGCGAGAACAAACAACAGCACATACTCCACCGCCAGCGTGACCTGGGCGAGGATGCTGCGCAGCTGCGCGAGCAAGGCTTCGACCTGAAGAATGGTCACCGCCGGGAAGGCGCGCGCGAGATCGATGATCTGCTGATCATGACCGGCAGCCAGATAAAAGCTGGTCAGGTAGGTAGCAGGCAGATCCTTCAAGGTTCCCGGCTGGAAGATCATGAAGAAATTTGGCTGAAAGTTATCCCAGTTGATCGTACGCAGGCTGGTGACCTGAGCTTCGCGATTGACCCCACCCACGGTGAAGATCAGATGATCGCCGAGCTTGAGTTTCAGGCTTTCGGCCACTTTGGCCTCGACCGAAACACCCGGCACATCACCGGAAGGCTGTTGCGACCACCACGAGCCCTGCGTGAGGATGTTGCCCGTTGGCAAATTGGCAGCCCAGGTCAGGCTCAGATCGCGCTGGATGGCCCGATCACCTTCGGTATCCTTGCTGACGATTTCCCGCGCCGGTTCGCCATTGATGCTGATCAGCCGACCGGGTACTACCGGATACAACGGTGCCGATTGTGCAGATAGCTCAATCAACCGATTGGTGAAGGCGTCTTTATCGGCAGGCAGGATATTCAGCGCGAAATAGTTGGGGGCGTCTTTGGGCAGCTGATTCTGCCAGGTGTCCAGCAACTCACCGCGCAGCAGTGCGATCAGCGCCATCGACAGCAGAATCAAACCGAATGCCAGCGATTGCCCTGCTGCCGCCAGCGGATGGCGCAGCAACTGACCCAATCCCAGGCGCCACGGCAGGGAAGCACGAGCCAGCAATCGACGCAGGCTTTGCAGCACCACCAGCAACAGGCCACCGAGCACCAGTGCGGCAATTACCCCGCCACCGAGCAGGGCGAAGGTCAGCACCAGGTCCAGGCTCAAACGCCACATGATCAGCGCAAGGGCCGCCAATGCCGTGCCATAGACCATCCAGGTGCTCGAGGGGATTGGCAGCAGGTCCCGGCGCAACACGCGCAGCGGTGGAACACGCCCCAGAGCGGCCAATGGCGGCAGAGCGAACCCGGCCAAGGCCACCAGCCCGGTGCCGATCCCGGCGATCGCCGGCAGCAGGCCACCGGGCGGTACATCGGACGGTAGCAGGTCATGCAACAGATAGAACAAGCCCAGCTGTGCGAGCCAGCCGAGCAGGGCACCACTGAGGCTGGCCAGCAGGCCGAGTACGGCCAACTGCACGCTGAACAACTGCATGGTTTCCCGGCGAGACAAACCCAGGCAGCGCAGCAATGCGCTGGCATCGAATCGGCGTGTGGCGAAGCGAGTGGCGCTAAGCGCGACCGCCACCCCGGAAAGTAACACTGCCACCAGGCTGGCCATGTTCAAGTAGCGTTCGGCCTTGCCCAAGGCGCCACCGATCTGCCGGTTGCCGTCGCGGGCATCCTGTAATCGCTGATTGGCGGCCAGGCCGGGCTTGATCAACTGTCGATAGCTTTCCAGGGCGGGCGCTGTGCCGCGCCAGAGTTCACGGTAGCTGACCCGGCTTCCGGGTTGCACCACGCCAGTGGCCTCAAGGTCTGCCAGATTGATCAGTACCCTGGGCGTCAGGCTGTAGAAGTTGCCGGCGCGATCCGGCTCGTAGGTCAGCACCCGGGTCAGGCGCAGGTTTTTCATGCCGACATCGATGCTGTCGCCGATCTTCAGATTCAGCGCCGGCAACAGGCGGGCCTCGACCCAGGCTTCACCGGGTTTCGGGCCGCCCCCGGGTTCTTCCGGGGCGTAAGGGGCGACGGCGCTTTTAAGCTCGCCGCGCAACGGATAGGTGTTGTCGACGGCTTTGATACTGGAAAGCTGAATGCCGTTATCCGTGGCGATGACGCTGGAAAATTCAACCACCCGGGCATGTTCGAGGCCCAGTTCGATGCCGCTTTGAATCTGTTCGGGGCGCGCTGGCGAGCTCCCCTCGAGCAGCAAGTCGGCCCCCAGAAACTCGGTCGCGCGCAACAGCATGGCGCCATTCAGACGAGCGCCGAAATAGCCGATGGCGGTACTCGCCGCCACGGCGACCAGAATGGCGAAGAACAGCACCCGCAGTTCACCTGCACGGGCATCGCGCAGCAATTGGCGGATGGCAAGGCTGAACAGGCGCAACAGCGGCAAGTGTGCCATCAAGGCTCCAGTGGGGCGACCAGCAGGCCGGCTTCAAGGCGGATCAGGCGCCGGCAGCGATGTGCCAGGCGTTCATCGTGAGTCACTAGTACGAGGGTCGTGCCACTTTCTTTATTGAGTTCGAAGAGCAGGTCGCTGATGCGCTCGCCGGTGTGGCTGTCGAGGTTGCCGGTAGGTTCATCGGCGAACAGTACAGTGGGCTGCGCAGCAAACGCGCGGGCAATCGCGACCCGTTGCTGTTCGCCGCCGGAGAGCTGGCGTGGTGAGTGACTGAGTCGCTGACCCAGGCCAACCCGCTCAAGCAGTTCTCTGGCGCGCTCGCGGGCGTCCTTGCGGCCGTCCAGCTCCAGCGGCAGCATGACGTTTTCCAGAGCGTTGAGGCTGTCGAGCAACTGGAATGATTGAAAGACGAAACCGACATGCTCGGCCCTGATCCGTGCGCGTTGATCTTCGTCGAGGGTGCTCAGGGCTCGACCGGCGAGCACGACTTCACCGCTGCTGGGCAGGTCGAGACCGGCCAGCAGGCCGAGCAGGGTAGATTTACCGGAACCGGAGGCACCGACAATCGCCAGGCTATCGCCCGTGTTCAGTTCCAGGCTGAGTTCGTGCAGGATGGTCAGTTCACCTTCCGAGCTGGGAACCACTTTGCTAAGGTTGCGCGCTGTGAGAATGCTTGCGCCCATGGAGAGTCCGATGCGTGTGTGGTTTTTAAGTGCTGGCCTGGCCTTGATGTGCATGGCCCAGAGCGCAGCGGCGGGTACTGTCCTGATCGTTGGCGATAGTATCAGCGCGGCTTTCGGCCTGGATACCCGCCAGGGGTGGGTGTCCCTGCTCGAGCAACGGCTCAAGAGCGAAGGCTTCACCGATAAGGTAGTCAATGCATCCATCAGTGGCGATACCAGTGCCGGCGGCCAGGCGCGCCTGCCAGCGCTGCTTGTAGAGCATAAGCCTGAGTTGGTAATCCTTGAATTGGGCGGCAATGACGGCCTGCGCGGTCAGCCGCCCGCTCAATTGCAACAAAATCTTGCATCGATGATCGACAGCTCCCGTGCCAGCGGTGCCAAGGTGCTCTTGCTGGGCATGCAGTTGCCACCCAACTACGGTGCGCGTTACACCAAGGCCTTTGCCGAGGTTTACAGCAACCTCGCCGAGGAGAAAAAGATCCCGCTGGTACCGTTTTTTCTCGAAGGGGTGGGCGGGATTCCCGAGCTGATGCAGGCGGATGGCATACATCCCGCGGCAGTGGCCCAGGGCAAGTTGCTGGAAAATGTCTGGCCGACGCTAAAACCGCTGCTTTGACACTTTTCTACTGGCAGTCTTTCGGCTAATGTGGCGCCCCGATTTGGAGCCCCCGATGCCGCGTCCCGCCTGGTCCCTGTTTGCCTATCAACTGATCGAGCCTGATGAACAGCTGGATCTGTTCGCCTGCCAGGAAGTCCGGGTGCATCTGGTGACGCGTCAATTGGAGTTGGGCGGCTCGGCCGACCGTACACTGTGCGGCACCTTGTTGCCGGCGCAGCCGCGCTGGTCGAGCGTCGACCGGACGATCTTCCAGGACCAGCGCCTGTGTTCGCTATGTCGGGCAATCCTCGAATCACAGAAACGCGGTACGTCGCCGATCTGGCCGGAGTTGCGCTTCGAGCTGTAAGAGGCGAAAAGATCGGCGGCCCGAACCTGCGGTAGCTCCTGCACCAATTGTGTGCAACCTGGAGCTCGTCGCCCCGCCTCCCGAAGGTGGGGGCGGCGGTGTACAATCCCTCCCTTACCCGTTGATCATGCGAAGGATTTTCCGGATGTTGCCGCGTTTTCCTGCCGTCACCCGTTACCTGTCTCTTGCCGCCCTGTGTGTGGCGGGGCCCGTTGCAGCATTGGAGCTGCCTTTACCACCGCCGGGCGAAGATGTCGTCGGTCAGGTGCAAGTGGTCAAGGCCAAGTATGAAGATACCTTTGCCGATCTGGGCACGACCTACGACCTGGGCTATCTGGAGATGGTTGCGGCCAACCCGGGTGTCGATCCATGGTTGCCGGGTGCGGGCACTGAGGTCGTGCTGCCCACGCGCTTCATTTTGCCGCCGGGCCCGCGTGAAGGCATCGTGATCAACCTGGCAGAATATCGCATGTACTACTACCCCAAAGGCCGGAATGTGGTTTACACCTTCCCGCTGGGTATCGGTCGTGAAGGCTGGGGCTCGCCGATCGCCCACACCAGTATTATCGCGAAGACTCCGAATCCGACCTGGACTCCTCCCGCTTCGATCAAGGCCGAGCACGCTGCTGATGGCGACCCGTTGCCGAATGTGGTGCCAGCAGGCCCGGATAACCCGCTGGGGCCGTTCAAGTTCACTCTGGGGACTCCGGGTTACCTGATCCACGGTTCGAACAAGAAATTCGGCATTGGCATGCGTACCAGCCATGGCTGCTTCCGGATGTACAACAACAACGTCCTGGAAATGGCCGGCATGGTGCCGGTGGGTACGTCGGTACGCATACTCAACGATCCGTACAAGTTCGGTATCAGTGGCGGCAAGGTCTATCTTGAAGCGCATACGCCACTGGATGACAAAGGCAATCCGTCAGTAGTCGACAAGCACACCGCGGTGATCAACGCCTTGCTCAAGCGTCAGGACCTGGCCAATAACCTGCGCATGAACTGGGATGTGGTGCGCGACGTGGTAGCCGCTGAAGATGGCATGCCGGTAGAAATCGCAGTACCGAACAATGCGCCGCTGGTGTCCAGTATACCGATTGATCTGCAACAGTAATCGCTCTAAAAAAACCGCCGAGGCTTCACAGCTTCGGCGGTTTTTTATTGCCGTCAGAAAATCCGGGCAATAAAAAAGCCGATCCAAGAATGGATCGGCTTGATAACAATCCCGAGGGATTATTACTTGCGGCTAGCTTTGTCCAGCATGCGCAGAGCACGCTCGTTAGCTTCGTCAGCAGTCTGTTGTGCTTTTTGAGCAGCAGCCAGAGCTTCATCAGCTTTACGATACGCTTCGTCTGCACGAGCTTGGGAGCGAGCAGCTGCGTCTTCAGTAGCGGTCAGACGTGCTTCGGTTTCTTTGGATACGCTGCTGCAACCGGTAGCCAGAACTGCGGCCAGAGCCAGAGCAGAGAATTTCAGAACGTTGTTCATCGGGTTCCCCTTCAAGGACTTTCTATTAAATAGCCATCTCTTCAGAGTGAGGAAATAGCCGGCGTACATACTACCCATTACTTGTAGTAAGTAAACTGACGTAGCGCAAGAAGCAAAAAATATTCTAGGCCTTGAATATTTTTCGAGCAACTATTCATCAGTCTGTATAAAAAGTATGCAGCTGTGAGGCCCGTGCTGGGCGAGCTGCTTCATAGTGGATCATGAGTGCTCGCTACCGCCTGGGGCTGTTTTGGAGTGTGGGTGAAAGTCGGTCTATATTGATCGGTCTACACTTGTGTTCAGAAATTGCGGAGCGGCTCACGTATCTTTGTCCATGTTGAGGTGACTTTAAGACAGGGCGCTCGTCATAAAGTCTCAATATCCGGCAATGCACAGGCTATCGACCAGGGGGTGTTCGGTCGGGCCACCTCTACGTGATACAGAGCTGCGCCAGCGGGAGCTACACGATGACGAGCGCGCCTTGAGCATTTACGATAATGGCGCCTACTATTTGAAACGTGCTCGGCTGTGCGGGATCGGTAAGCTCTTCTCGGTGTCCAGACAGGCACGGGGTGGCGTAGTAGATGTTTCTTCGCCGGAAAAACATCGGTAAGGTAGTGGTCAGAATCCAAGACCCGCGAGGAGTAGTGATGAGCGAGGCGTTGTCCATCCACCATGACCAGGCTGGTCATCAGTTCGAGACCAATGTGGACGGTCATCGTGCCTACCTGACCTATATGGACCTGGGTAAGCAAACCCTGGACATCTATCGGACGTTCGTGCCCAACGCATTGCGTGGCCGCGGTATAGCTGCCGCGCTGACCGAGCAGGCGCTCGAGTACGCTGACCGCATGGGCTACACGGTCATTCCGTCGTGCTCCTATGTGGAGCGCTACATGGAGCGTCACCAACGGCACGCCGCGAAACTCTGATCAGGTACAGCGATAAAACCCGGTTATTGCCCTGCAATGCTGCTTGTTCAAGCGGTGCAGCTTGCGATCCACTGGATGCCGGGTCTTTGACCTCTTAAACGCCCCGGACCTTACTGGTCCGGGGCGTTTTGCTGTGGAAAACCTTCTTCGCTGGCGCGTGACTATCCCATCTGTCTGGATGTCGGTGACGATGCACTGGCCATGTCAGCCAAGGGGCGGGTGTTGTGTTTCAAATGGTTAGGGCGGGCGATTTCAAGGCCTTATCGTCCCTTGCCAGCAGCGTGCCTGTGCTTAACTGTTTTCAGAAAAAACAGTCAGGGATCGTCTATTCATGGATTTGAAAATTGATCGGCAGGCGCTCGTGCCGGTTGTGCAGCAAATCGTCAACGCATTGGCTGCGTGGATCTATCAGGGCAACGTGCAATCCGGTACGCGTCTGCCTCCTGTCAGGCAATTGGCCCGGGACAATCTGCTCAGCCAGTCCAGCGTCATCGAAGCCTATGAGCGGATGGTTGCTCAGGGGTTGCTGGTATCACGGCAGGGTTCCGGGTTCTTCGTCGGCGAACAGGTGTCTGCGCTCCAGCCCCGGAATAAAGCTCAGTGGTATGAAAATGTCGAGGCGGGGTGGAGTCGCTTCACCGGCAGCCCTTCGGGTGAGTTGAGGTTGGGGTGCGGGTGGTTGCCTGAAAGCTGGCGAGAAAGCGATGACCTCAGTTACGCGATTCGCCAGCTCATTCGCACCGACATGAGCGCGTTATTCAACTACAGCACGCCGTTGGGTTTGCCTCTCTTGCGCCAGCAACTGCAAAAGCATCTGAAGCGGATCAACATCTGTGTGGATGAGGAGCAAATCCTGACCACCCATGGCGCCAGTCATGCCCTCGATCTGGTGGTGCGCACACTGCTCAAACCGGGCGATTGTGTGGTGATCGAACCCCCGGGCTTCTCCAATCTCCATCGTTTGCTGAGGCTTCATGGGATTACGCTGCTTGAGGTTCCCAGAGCGCGTAGCGGGCCGGACCTCGATGAGCTCGACAGCGTGCTGGAGAAACATAAACCTCGCGCTTTGTTTATCAATAGTCTGTACCACAACCCGACCGGCAGCAGCCTGACTTCATTGGTGGCGCAGCGATTGCTGCAATTGGCGACCCACCATGACTTCTTCATTGTCGAAGACGACGTCTATGCCGATTTCCAGAATGGCGCTTGCACGCGCCTGGCGGCTCTGGATGCAAATGAGCGGGTCATTTACATCGCCAGTTTCTCGAAAACCCTCAGCAGCTCGCTACGGCTCGGCTATATCAGCGCCAGCGTTACCATCATCGCCAGGCTGGCCGAGGTGAAGATGATTACCAGCCTCGGAGCTTCGCGATTTTGTGAGGCGGTGGTGGCCAGCCTGTTGGCCACCGGTGCCTATCGCAAGATGGCGCAACGCCTGCGTCAGCGTTTGAACAAAGACAGGCTTGTCACTCTGCAAGCGCTGGAGGATGCCGAATGGGAAGTGTTCAGCAGACCTGCCAGTGGCATGTTCATTTGGGCTCGGCCCGGGTTGTCCGACTATGCTCGGGTGCGCGAACAGGCTGGCAAACTTGGTGTAGTGCTTTGTCCTGGCGGTGGGTTCAATCCAGACGGTGCTCCAGGCAATTGGCTGCGTATCAATGTGGCCTACGCCAACGACCCGCGGGCCTTGGCATTTTTCCGCGCCACGACTCTGTCGGATCGACCTCTACCATCCTGAAAACGACCTTGGCGTAGCTTTTTGCCATTATTCAGACGCCGGAGACTTGTGCTCAAGGGCAGCCCATTGCGAATCTGCACAAACAGAAAATGGCCTTTATGCCATTCGGTGTTGGAAGGGGACTACGCGCAATGATTACGGCCGCTCAAGGACGTTTTGCCAACCTTGGTATGGCGAAAAAACTGGGTATCGGGTTTTTTCTGGTATTGCTTCTGACGGCTTTGGTGGCAGCCATAGGCGTGTGGTCCCTACAGGTGATCAGTCATCGCTTCGATGGTCTCAAACAAATGTCATCGCTCAACAGTGGCCTGCTTAAAGTGCGCTTGCTGGAGCAGAACTATGCGCTGCATGGCGACTCGAAAACCGCCGATGCCTTGCATGAGGGCGTTGACGGTCTGATCGCGCTGGCGACGCAACTCAAGGCGCAGTCGGCGGCCAACGTCCCGGTGATGAACGATGTCGAACAGGCGCTTGGGGCTTATCGCAAAGCCTTCGATGAGTTCGTCGAGCTGACCCAGGCCAAGGATCTCGCGCTGGAAATGGCCAGTTGGTCGGTTTCCAGTGTCGCCAATAACCTCGATGTACTTCAGGCCGGTCTTGCCGATGATGGTGCCTACACACTGAAGCAATCCCAGGGCAAGGAGGGTGCAGAGTTTATCGCGCAAGCCAATCAGGTCAGTCAGGTATCCAGACTGATGCTGCAGGCGATGAACGAAGCTCGCATGCGTCTGGATCAGAGCCGCAAGGGCGAAGATGAGAGTGGGGAGCAAGGCAAGATCGAGCAGGCTGATCAGGCGTTGACCCAGGCCGAGCAGCTCAAGGCAACGGTCAAGGATGCGGGGTATCAGACAGTCCTCAACGAAGTGGCCGGGCATATTGCCAGCTTCAGCGAAAAGCTTACCGAATACACCGGTTTGCTGGTGCAGGAGAAAAAGGTCTACCAGCAACTGCATGAGCGTGCCGCGCAAGTGGTCGAGCGGGTCGATCAGGCCTATGCAGCCGAAGATCAGTCGATGCAGGTGGAGCTTAAAAAGAACTCGGTGCTGATCATCGGCTCCTCGGCATTGGCGCTGCTGGTCGGGTTGATTGCCGCGTGGGTGATTACCCGTCTGATCGTTGCGCCGCTGCGTAGCGTGATTCATGTCGCTCAACAAATAGCGGCGGGGGATCTCAGTGCGACGGTGGAGGTCACGCGTCGTGACGAAATTGGCCAGTTGATGCTCGCGATGCAGCAGATGGGTGCCGGGCTAAGCAATATCGTCAGTGGATTGCAGGCGGGTATCGAGCAGTTGGCGAGTTCGGCTCATTCGCTGTCGGCGGTGACCGAACAGACCAATCTCGAAGTCAGCAGCCAAAAAGAAGAGACCGAGCAGGTCGCTACGGCGATGAACCAGATGACTGCCACTGTGCATGACGTGGCGCGCAACGCCGAAGAAGCAGCTCAGGCTGCACAGAAGGCCGACGACAAAGTTGAAAGCGGTCAGCAGGTTGTCCGTCAGAGCATGCAGCGTATAGAGCAGCTCGCGGACTCCGCCACCTCGGCCAGCACCAGCATTGAAAGTCTCAGTGCGCAAATACAAAACATCGGTACGGTGCTTGGCGTCATCAAAAGTGTGGCCGAGCAAACCAACCTGTTGGCGCTCAACGCAGCTATCGAAGCGGCACGCGCGGGAGAACAGGGTAGAGGCTTTGCGGTGGTTGCCGACGAGGTGCGGGCTTTGGCCAAACGAACCCAGCAATCCACGGAGGAAATCGAACGACTGGTGAGCGCTTTGCGTTCAGCCGCGCATTCGTCGGTGCAGCAAATTCAGAGCAGTGGCGAGCTGGTCAAACTGGCCGTCAGCGATGCGTTGCAGACCGAAAGCGCTCTGGGCAGCATTGCTGTTGCGGTGTCATTGATTCAGCAGATGAACCAGCAAATCGCCGCTGCGGCCGAACAGCAAAGTTCGGTGGCCGAAGAGATCAACCGCAGTGTCACCAGCATCCGCGCCAGTGCCGATCAATCGTCTTTGGCAATGCAGGGTAACGCCGCCTCCAGCATCGAACTGGCGCAGCTGGGGGCAGAGCTGAAGGGGATGGTTGGGCATTTCCGGTTGTAGCAGGAGCAGCCGGTCGACGCTCGATTGCTCGCGATGGACGTTAACGATAACGCGTGTTTTCTGAATAAACGCGTTGCCCTTGAGTCCATCGTCGGAACGCCGCCCGGACCAATCGAGCGTCGACCGGCTGCTTCTACAATGGAAACATCTCTTAGTCGTAAATCGCTTTCTTCTTCCAGTCAGCGTCGGCTTCCACTGTCTTCAGGCCTTCGGTCAACTCGTTGACGTCACCTTCTACCGGCTCAATGTTGGTCAGTACCATCGAGTTGGCGCGCGCCAGGAGTTTTTCCAGGTACTTGAGCTGCTCGTTATAGACCACCGGATCCGGCTGCTTGCGCAGGTACTGCACGCCGCGTTCGAACGCCAGGCGCGCCTGACCAGGTTGATCCTGTTGTAGGGCATGCTGCCCCAGGTTGTTGAAGAACTCGATATGCAGCAACACCAGGATATGACGAACTTCTCTGATCCAGTGCTTGGCCTCATTGGCTGGCAGGAAACCGTCCTGTGCTGCCCGAGTAACCTGGCCGTGCAGCGCTTCTAGTAGAAAGCGCACATCCTTGGCTTTGGCTTCGGTCTGGATCGGTGCCGGCGGATTGTTGACCGGAATCGATTCGCCCTGGGCGACCATGGCGTTGAGTTCGGTTACCCGCGCCTTGGTAGATGCGTCGGATTTGTTCAGGTTCAACAGGCGCTGAGTGACATTGAGCTCCAGTCGGGTCAGCAGCAGCTTGAGTGCCGGTGTCATCAACTGGCCGGGGAAGGTCTCGGTGATTTCGCCGCAACGGCGCAGGCGGTCGTTGAGTTCGACCTTGGTGCGCGCCTTTTTCAGCTTATTGTTTTCCACCACATGGTTCATGTAGCCAATGGCGATCAGTATTACGATCCCGGCTACTACTAGCAGGGTGATCATGAGTGGTGTCACCGTTAAGACCTCTTTATAGGGTTTGCGTGCGAGTGTAGTGGCTTAGCATTTGAGCGCATAGGGCAGTGCGACGAGTTGAAACGCGCTGTCGCGCCGCTATTAACGGTAGTTGCTGGATGAATGCACATTGCCATCATTTGCTGCGTTGGACTATAACGTCTTGTCGGGTGCCAGAATATAGGCGCCAAAGCCTGGGCGGGGAAAAGGCTGAAACAGCCCCCAAAACCATGGCGAAGTCATTGATTTAAATAAATTTATATCTGGGGGTTGACGACCTCCCAATCCATCCATAGAATGCGCGCCACTTACAGCGTAAAGCACACAGCGAAACGCAGTAAGTAGTGAATGTTGTAGGTGTGTCCCCTTCGTCTAGTGGCCTAGGACACCGCCCTTTCACGGCGGTAACAGGGGTTCGAGTCCCCTAGGGGACGCCAATGCGGGAATAGCTCAGTTGGTAGAGCACGACCTTGCCAAGGTCGGGGTCGCGAGTTCGAGTCTCGTTTCCCGCTCCATTTTTAAGCAGCTTTGCTCTAGGGCAGGGCTGGTGAAACCAGAACCAAGTCTTCGGATAAGGTTTTGGACACTGGAACATACACCATATGTTCCGGGCAGCGTCCCCTTCGTCTAGTGGCCTAGGACACCGCCCTTTCACGGCGGTAACAGGGGTTCGAGTCCCCTAGGGGACGCCATTTGCGGGAATAGCTCAGTTGGTAGAGCACGACCTTGCCAAGGTCGGGGTCGCGAGTTCGAGTCTCGTTTCCCGCTCCATTTATACAAAAACGCCGCTCTCTGAGCGGCGTTTTTGTTTGTGCGTCTTTTGTATCCAGCCTGAACGCGACAATGTCAAAAAGGCCCGCCAGTCATGCTGAGCGGGCCTTTTGCATTGAGAGTCCAATCACATCGACAGGATCAGTCGCCCAGCGAACAAAATCAGGATCACACCCATGGTCCGTTCAAACCAGTGACCCATGCGCATGAACAGCAACCGCACGCGGGCGCTGGAAAAGAACAGCGCAACAATGATGAACCACAGCGCATTTACAAAACACATCCAGACTCCGTAAAGCGCCTGAATCGTCAGTGGTGTCGAAGCGCTGATGACCGTCGTGAAGATCGCCAGGAAGAACAGCGTAGCCTTGGGGTTGGTGGCATTGGTCAGGAATCCGGTGATGAAGGCTTTGGGTAAAGTCTGACGTTCCATTTGCTCCGGCGCAGCATTGCTGCCGTCAACAGCGGTTTTCGGTTTACTGCGCATCAGGCTCACCCCCAGATACAGGATGTAGGCGCCGCCGACGACCCTGGCGACGCTCAGCAACCACGGTGTGGTGTGCATCAGCGCGCCAACCCCGAGCAAGGTGTAAAGCACATGCACCGAAATGCCTGCGCCGATCCCGATGGCTGTGTACAACCCGACCACCCGACCGTAGCGCACGCTCTGACGGATGGTGACTGCGAAGTCCGGCCCAGGGGCGACCACTGCCAGAAAGTGGATCGTAGCCAGTGCGAGAAACTCGCCCAGGTAGTTCGAAAGCATTTCAACTCCAGTCAGTAATGGGTGAGGCATTGCCCCGATAGCCGACAAAAAAACAGGCTCGACTCTTTACGCGAATGGCGAGTGTTTCTTCATTGGCGAGTTTTTTATGCGCGTCGTATCGAGACGCTTGACGTCAAGCATTACGTCTGGAGCGATATCGCCAATGGATCAGTCCACGCTGTAGTGAACTGAAAGCGTTCCCTTCTTTTGCGAAAGGGTAGCGATCTTGACTGAGCCTAATTCCTGTAGACGACGTACATGGGTGCCGCCGCAGCCATATGCCGGCAGCTCGCCGAAACCGATTTCGCGGGTGCCCTCGCGCTGGGAAATCAGCCGCGGCAGGTCATCTGCAATCCATTGATTCAATGCAGTCTGCAGGGGGTCGACATCAAAGTCCTGTGGCCTTTCTCCCGGCTTGAAGGTAATTCGTCCCTCGCCGGGCCAGTGGTGGGCTTTGATCGGAATCCAGCCGAGTGATTCGGCAAAGTGGCCGATCAAATGGCCGGCCGAATGCATCCGGGTGTTGATCTGACGACGCTGCTCATCCACCCGTACTTGCGTTATTCCCGGCGTTACCGGATGGGTGACGTAATGCACGATCCGGTGCGATTCCTGGGTGACGCGCAGTACCTGGCTTTCGCCGATCCAGCCTGTATCGAAGGGCTGGCCACCGCCTTGGGGGTGGAAGGGCGTTGCGCGCAAGGTGACGGAAAATTCGTTCTCGTGGGGCGTGCAATCCAGGACTTCCACATTGGCTTCGAGGTCATCGCTATGGAAAAACAGGCGAGGTGTCATATCTCGTGCTCTTGTTGAAATTTCTATTTTTATTATATGGATGCCGGAATTGCGTGATAATCCATTCAAACATCAATGGACTTTTGCGTTGTGAGCATAAATCTTCCACTGCCTTTGCTGGGTGAAATGGCGATTTTCGTCAAAGTTGTCGAGACCGGCAGTTTCTCGGAAGCCGCCCGGCAACTGGGTTCGTCGCCTTCAGCGGTAAGTCGCAGCATCTCGCGACTGGAGAAGGTGCTGGCCATCCGGCTGCTGCAGCGCACCACGCGAAAATTGCGGCTTAGCGACGGTGGCGAAGAGGTCTTCAAGCGCTGCCAGGAGATGGTCAGCGCGGCCAGGTCGGTGATGGAAATCAGCGGCCAGTACACCCATGAGGCCGAGGGGCTGGTGCGAGTGAGTGTGCCCAAGGCGGTAGGGCGATTTGTTATTCATCCGCACATGCCGGAGTTTTTGCGTCGCTATCCGAAGGTCGATGTGGAGTTGTTACTCGAAGACCGCAACGTGGACCTGATCGACGATAACGTAGACCTCGCTATTCGCATCACGGATCGACCGCCGGCCGGTCTGGTGGGGCGTCAGTTGCTGAGTATCGAGCACTTGTTGTGTGCGACGCCGCAGTATCTGGCCGAGCACGGGACACCTACCCATCCCCATGACCTGCTCAGCCACAGTTGTATTTATCTGGGTGAGACGCCGAGTGATGCGCGCTGGAAGTTCAGGCAGGGAACCAAAGCGGTAACCGTGGGGGTGCGTGGACGCTATGCGGCTAACCATACCGGTGTGCGGCTGGAGGCGGTGCTCCAGCATATCGGGATTGGCAGCTTGCCGTACTTCACCGCGCGTTATGCGCTGGAGCAGGGGCTGATCGTGCAGGTGCTGCCGGACTGGACCTTTCTCGCCTCGTATCACGGCGGAGCATGGCTTCTTCATTCGCCGACGCGCTATTTGCCGCCGAAGCTGCGGGTGTTCATCGACTATCTGGTGGAGTGCCTGGAGAAGGAGCCGACGCTGAGCAAGCCGGGGAAGTCGAGTGTTCCCAGCAAAACTGCACTGGCAGATGAGCTTGCGCAAAGCGATGGGTTGCTTTGATCTTGCTTACGCTGCAGTTCATCAGCAAATAAAAAGGCCCGCCGGTTTAACCGAGCGGGCCTTTTGCGTTTGTGCGTTGAATCAGTGCTTGACGTCCTGGTTCGACATCGAAAGCAGCTGTTTTTCCTGGTTCCAGTCGAACGGCTCGTCGTTCTGTTCTGCTTCATAACGACGATCTTCGAGGGCCTGGTACAGGTCGATCTCGTCGTCGGGCATGAAGTGCAGGCAGTCGCCGGCGAAGTACCACAGCAGATCGCGTGGCACCAGATGGGCAATCTGCGGATAACGCGCGATGACCTGGCAGAGAATGTCTTGCCCCAGGTACTGGCTTTCGATCGGGTCGACCGGCAGTTGCAGCATCAGTTCGTCGAAGCGCTCGAGGAAAAGTTCGTGGCTTTCTTCCGGAACCTGTTCGGCTTCACCCAAGGCGACCAGGATGCTGCGCAAGTGTGCGAGCAGGGCGAGAGTGTGGTCGAGCATAACGGGAGTCCTCTAGAGCTAAAGCAAAACGGGCGCGCAAGTATATAACTCCGACACCCGCTTTTCATAATTGAACAGCTATACGGACTGGTCTAACGGGTTTTACCCGCGCTGAGCGTCAGTTCATCTTTGGCAAAGTCATCGACATCGATGACCTTGCGTCGTGCCGCTTCTGCTTCACGCAAGGTCTGGACTTCAACCGGTTGCAAGACGCCAGCCTCCAGCGCGGCGTCGATGGCATGCTCCCCGGCGGCAGGTTTGAGCTGACCACTTTTGAGCGCCGTCTGGAGTTTTTTCTGCAGCGGCTGGGCAGCGCTCAGCAAGTCGCAGGCATGCTGCAGGGCGCCGACCGGGTCCTCTGTCGATTGCGGGCGATAGCAGCCCCCCAGTAACTCTTCAAGGGTTGGATCGCCTTTGGCGCGACAGATGACCGCCGCGACTTCAGCTCCCATCTTGTCTGACGGCCCTTTGTGCCAACGACCGAGCGGGAATACCAGCACCCGCAGCAGGCAGCCGAGTACCTTGCTCGGGAAGTTGGTGAGCAGTTCGTCCAATGCGCGTTCGGACTGGCCGAGGCTTTCTTCCATGGCCCAGACGAACAGCGGATGCAGATGTTCCGGTGAGTCGAGGTCGTGATAACGCTTGAGTGCGGCAGAGGCCAGATACAGGTTGCTGAGCACATCACCGAGGCGCGCGGACAGGCGCTCGCGGCGTTTCAGTTCGCCGCCCAGCAGCATCATGCTGAAGTCGGCGAGCATGGCGAAAGCTGCGGCCTGTCGGTTGAGGGCGCGGAAGTAGCGCTGGCTGAGCTTGTCCCCTGGCATGTGTTCGAAACGCCCAAGGCCAAGGTTCAACACCAAGGTACTGGCGGCGTTGCTCACGGCAAAACCGATGTGCTTGAGCAGCAGGCCGTCGAATTCGATCAGGGCCTGTTGTTTGTCTTCGCGGCCGGCGAGGGCCATTTCTTTGAGCACGAATGGATGGCAGCGAATCGCACCCTGGCCAAAGATCATCAGATTCCGGGAGAGGATGTTCGCGCCTTCCACGGTGATGAAGATCGGTGCACCTTGCCAGCTACGGCCGAGGTAGTTGTTCGGGCCCATGATGATGGCCTTGCCGCCGTGGACGTCCATGGCGTGGCTAATGCATTCGCGACCGCGTTCGGTGAGGTGGTATTTGAGAATGGCCGAGAGTACCGAGGGTTTCTCGCCGAGGTCTACCGCGTTGGCGGTGAGCATCCGTGCGGCGTCCATCAGCCAGGCATTGCCGCCGATCCGGGCCATTGCTTCCTGAATCCCTTCGAAGGCCGCCAGTGGTACGTTGAACTGCTCGCGAACCTGCGCATACTGGCCGGTCACCAGGCTGGTGAACTTGGCCGCACCGGTGCCGACGGCCGGTAGCGAAATCGAGCGCCCGACCGACAGGCAGTTCATCAGCATCATCCAGCCTTTGCCGAGCATTTCCTGGCCGCCAATGAGGAACTCCAGCGGCACGAAGACGTCCTTGCCGGAGTTCGGGCCGTTCATGAACGAGGCACCCAGCGGCAGGTGGCGACGGCCGATTTCTACGCCAGCAGTGTCGGTCGGAATCAACGCGAGGCTGATCCCCAGGTCTTCATTTTCGCTCAGCAGGTGGTCCGGGTCATAAGCCTTGAAGGCCAGGCCGAGCAAGGTGGCAACCGGGCCGAGGGTGATGTAACGCTTTTCCCAGTTCAGGCGCAGGCCGAGGGTTTCTTTACCCTCCCATTCACCTTTGCAAATGACCCCGGTGTCGGGCATTGCTCCTGCGTCGGAACCTGCCAGCGGGCCAGTCAGGGCAAAGCAGGGGATATCGTCGCCACGGGCGAGGCGGGGCAGATAATGGTTGCGCTGTTCGTCGGTGCCGTAATGCAGCAGCAGTTCGGCCGGGCCGAGGGAGTTAGGCACCATCACGGTGGAGGCCAGGTCGCCGCTGCGGGTTGCCAGTTTCATCGCAACCTGGGAGTGGGCATAGGCTGAGAAGCCTTTACCGCCGAACTCCTTGGGAATGATCAGGGCAAAAAAACCGTGTTGCTTGATGTGATCCCAGGCTTCTGGCGGCAGGTCCATGGACTGGCTGATCTGCCAGTCGCTGACCATGGCGCAGAGCTCTTCGGTCGGGCCATCGATGAATGCCTGTTCCTCTTCACTCAGTTGCGCCTTTGGGTAGGCCAGCAGTTTGTTCCAGTCCGGGCGACCACTGAACAGCTCGCCGTCCCACCAGACTGTGCCGGCATCAATGGCGTCGCGTTCGGTTTGCGACATTGGCGGCAAGGTTTTTTGAAACCAGCTCAATAGCGGCGCCGTGAAGTATTTACGTCGCAGGTCCGGCAACAACAAGGGCGCGGCCACCGCCGCAAATATCACCCAGAAAATCAGTAACAGCCAGCCTGGTGCACGGCTGAAGGCGCCCATCGCCAGCAGGTAGACAGCGATCATGCCCAAGGCGGGCAAGGGCGTGGTGCGGAGATGTGCCAGATAGGCGATCCCGACCACCAGAACCAGTATCCACAACAGCAGCATATTCAATCCTCCGTGAAACAGGGGCAAAACCATCCTGAGAGCTTAGACGGCATCCACGAAACAGGGTGCTAAGAGCGATGTGTTTGAATCTGTAGGAAACATCGGGTGAACTTCGTAAGTTGTCTCGATAGCGGACTGTTGAGTTCCTGCGTTAACAGAGCGGCAAGCTCTGATATTTGGCCGAAACGTCGTTATCTCTGTACCAGGGCTATCGCTAGACTCGTGGCTTCCCCAGGAGATTGTTCTCATGCACGAGTATCTGAGTCCCGGCCGCTTCATCGATAGTGACCATCCATCGGTGGTGGAGTTCGCCGAAACGCATCGCGGCGAGAGTCGTGACCCGCTCGAACAGGCGATCAATCTCTATTACGCCGTGCGCGATGCCGTGCGCTACAACCCTTATACCTTCAGCCGTGACCCGCAGACCTTGCGCGGCAGTTATGCGCTGGCGACCGGTGAAAGCTACTGCGTGCCCAAGGCGACCTTGCTCGCCGGATGCGCCCGGCATTGCGCAATTGCTGCACGGATCGGTCTGGCCGATGTGCGTAATCATCTGTCGACGCCACGCTTGCTTGCGCTGCTCAGAAGCGATGTGTTTGCCATGCACGGTTACACCGAGCTGTATTTGCAGGGCCGTTGGGTCAAGGCCACCCCGGCGTTCAATCAGCAACTCTGTGAGTTGTTCGATGTGGCACCGCTTGAGTTCGACGGAGTCAATGACAGCGTGTTCCACCCGTTCAATCGTCAGGGGCAACAGTCGATGGAGTACCTGGTGGACCATGGGCAGTTCACGGATGTGCCTGAAGTTTTCTTCTTCGAGCATCTGGAAAAATGTTATCCGCATTTGTTCTGCGATCAGTTGCCAGCCCGGCCGGGTGATATGCAGACCGATTTGAGTCGCGCCTGATCCGGCGTAGACTGCCCCGGCATTCATCCATCAAGGGGCAGTCATGCTGAAGATCTGGGGTCGGAAAAATTCGTCGAATGTCAGAAAGGCACTCTGGTGCGCCGAAGAGCTCGGTCTGACCTACGAAGCGCTGGACGCGGGCGGTGCCTTTGGTGTGGTCGATACACCTGGATACCGGGCCATGAACCCCAATGGCCGAATTCCGGTAATCGAAGACGACGGCTTCGTGCTCTGGGAGTCCAACACCATCGTGCGTTATCTGTGCGCCAGGCATGCCGCCGATTCGGCCTGGTATCCGGTGGATGTGCGGGCGCGGGCCGCTGCTGAAAAATGGATGGACTGGACCACCTCGACCTTGGCCGAACCGTTCCGTCATCTGTTCTGGGGCGTATTGCGCACCCCGGCGGATCAACAGGATTGGGTCAAGATCAACGCGGCACAGAAGACCTGTGCCGAGTTGCTTTCGATGGTCGATCAGGCGCTGGCCGAGCATCCATATTTGTCCGGTGATGAAATCGGCATGGGCGATATTCCGCTGGGCAGCTTTATTTACGCCTGGTTTGAAATGCCCATCGAGCGCCCGCAGATGCGCCACCTGGAGGCCTGGTATGAACGCCTGAAGCAGCGCCCGGCTTATCAGAAAGCCGTCATGACTGCGTTGACTTAATACCGATTATCAATACACATGACTGTACTTGTGCGGCGTCGACAAGCACCATTGGCCTGGTTCGCCGCCGTTGCATTCTGTGCGGTCCGCCCTTATTTGTAACTTTCTTCCCTTCTTGGTGCGTAAATCCGATATGAGTTCCGCTCTGTCCATCCGGCAGCTAACCAAAACCTACGGCAACGGTTTCCAGGCCCTGAGTGGTATCGATCTGGATGTCGCCGAAGGTGATTTTTTCGCCTTGCTCGGCCCCAACGGCGCTGGCAAATCCACCACCATCGGCATTCTCTCCACCCTGGTGAACAAGACTAGCGGCACGGTGAATATCTTTGGGCATGATCTCGATCGTGAGCCCGCCACGCTCAAGCGTTGCATTGGCGTGGTGCCGCAAGAGTTCAACTTCAACCAGTTCGAAAAGACCTTCGACATTGTGGTGACTCAGGCTGGCTACTACGGCATCCCGCCGAAAATTGCCAAGGAGCGGGCCGAGCAATACCTGACCCAGCTAGGCCTGTGGGACAAGCGTGATGTACCGTCGCGCTCCTTGTCCGGCGGCATGAAGCGTCGATTGATGATCGCCCGCGCGCTGGTGCATGAACCTCGCCTGCTGATCCTCGACGAACCAACTGCCGGGGTGGATATCGAGCTGCGTCGCTCGATGTGGACCTTCCTCACCGAGCTGAATCAGAAAGGCATCACCATCATCCTCACCACTCATTACCTGGAAGAGGCTGAGCAGCTGTGCCGCAATATCGGCATCATCGACCATGGCACCATTGTCGAGAACACCAGCATGCGGCAGTTGCTCAGCCAATTGCATGTCGAGACCTTCCTGCTCGATCTGAAAAGCGACATGAAGGTCGCGCCGCAGCTGATCGGCTATCCGAACCGCCTGGTCGACAGTCACACCCTGGAAGTCCAGGTTGATAAATCAGTTGGCATCACTGCGCTGTTCGGTCAACTGGCCGCGCAAAACATCGAAGTGCTGAGCCTGCGCAATAAAACCAATCGCCTTGAGGAGTTGTTCGTGTCCCTGGTGGAGAAAAATCTGGCGAAGGTGGCGGTATGAGTTCAGAGCTGCAGCCCAACCTCGTTGCGCTCAATACCATCGTCTATCGTGAAGTCCGGCGCTTTACCCGGATCTGGCCGCAAACCCTGCTGCCGCCAGCGATCACTATGGTTTTGTACTTCGTGATCTTTGGCAACCTGATTGGTCGGCAGATTGGTGATATGGGTGGTTTCACCTATATGGAATACATCGTGCCCGGGCTGATCATGATGTCGGTGATTACCAACTCCTACGGTAACGTGGTATCGAGTTTCTTTGGCAGCAAGTTCCAGCGCTCCATCGAAGAACTGATGGTTTCGCCGGTTTCGCCGCACACCATTCTGATTGGCTACACCTTGGGTGGTGTGTTGCGCGGGCTGATGGTCGGGGTGATCGTGACGCTGCTGTCGTTGTTCTTCACCGATCTGCAGGTGCATCACTTGGGCGTGACCATTCTGGTGGTGGTGCTGACGGCGACGATTTTCTCGCTATTGGGCTTCATAAACGCTGTGTTTGCACGCAACTTCGATGATATCTCGATTATCCCGACGTTCGTGTTGACGCCGCTGACCTATCTGGGCGGGGTGTTCTACTCGATCACATTGTTGCCGCCGTTCTGGCAGACCGTGTCGCTGGTCAACCCGGTGCTGCATATGGTCAACGCCTTCCGCTATGGCATCCTTGGAGTGTCGGATATCAAGATCAGCGTGGCCATCGCCTTTATGCTGGTCGCGACGGTGGTGTTGTATATCGGTTGCGCACGGCTGCTGGTCAGCGGTCGCGGTATGCGCCAGTAACCTGCGAAAGCCTCGCCACGATTGTTGCCAGGCAGCATACCCTGATCAACCTTCCACAACAGAAACGGCACCCAAGGGTGCCGTTTTTGCATTTTTACAGTCGGCTTTTCTTGCGCCGCGTCCATTGCCGGCTGACCCACCAGCGCCAGTAGAGCATGGTCAGGCAATAGGCGAGGGCGCCGAAGACCAGCCCAGTGACCACTGAGCCCAGCAGGAAAGGCTGCCATAGCGTCGACAACTCGCCGCTGATCCACTCCCAGGACAGCTCGTCCGGCAGGCTTCGGGCCGGCACGTTCATTAGCCAGGCGCCGGTCTGGTAGGTGCAGAAAAATACCGCGGGCATGGTAATCGGGTTGGTCAACCAGACCAGGCTGACGGCAATCGGCATATTGCCGCGCACGGTTATCGCCAGAATCGCCGCCACCAGCATCTGCAATGGAATGGGCAGAAACGCGGCGAAAAATCCCACCGCCATCGCGCGTGCTACCGAGTGGCGATTGAGGTGCCAAAGATTCGGGTCGTGCAGCAGCGTGCCAAGAAAGCGTAAGGATTTGTGTTCCCGGATGCTGGTCGGGTCTGGCATGTAACGTTTGAATAGGCGCCGGGGCATAGGGCATCTCGGTCGGTTCAAGCGGCAAGTATGCCCGGATTCTACGGATGGAAAATTCAGACTTTGTGACAATTAATAAAGCTGCGCCCGTGCGGCTCGGCTATTCCGAGAGAAAGGATTCTCATGGACGGACTTATGCGCACAGGGATGTTTGCGCTCGCGTTGGGTCTGTTGACCCTGCGTTTCTTGCCGGCGCTGCCGCCGATCTGGCTATTGCTGCTATTGCCCGTGCCAGGATTGATGCTTTTGCCGTTTCGGACTTATCCACTGGCATTTTTTCTGTTCGGCTTCAGTTGGGCGTGTGCGGGCGCGCACTGGGCTTTGAATGATCGCCTGGCGCTCAGTCTCGACGGGCAAACTCGCTGGCTCGAAGGGCGCGTGGTGGGCTTGCCGCAAAACGCCGATGGTGTGGTGCGCTTCGAGCTTGAGGGTGGGCAATCGCGGCGGACCCCATTGCCGAAGTTGATGCGGCTGGCCTGGTACGGCGGGCCGCCGGTCCACAGCGGCGAACGCTGGCGACTGGCGGTCAAGCTCAAACGCCCGGGCGGTTTGCTCAATCCCCATGCTTTCGATTACGACGCCTGGTTGCTGGCGCAACGAATCGGCGCCACAGGCACGGTCAAGGACGGGCAGTTGCTCGCAAGTGCCCAGTGGGCGTGGCGCGACGACATCCGGCAGCGACTCTTGAGCGTCGATGCCCAAGGCCGGGCCGGTGCGTTGGCAGCCTTGGTGCTGGGTGATGGCGCCGGGCTGACATCCACCGATTGGCGGATCTTGCAAGACACCGGCACGGTGCATTTGCTGGTGATTTCCGGGCAGCACATTGGTCTGCTGGCCGGGTCGATTTATATGCTGATCGCCGGGCTGGCGCGGTATGGATTGTGGCCAACACGTTTGCCTTGGCTACCGTGGGCCTGCGCGATGGCCTTCGGCGCGGCGCTGGGTTACGGCTTGCTGGCGGGGTTCGAAGTGCCGGTACGCAGAGCGTGCGTGATGATCGGGCTGGTCCTGCTCTGGCGGCTGCGCTTTCGACATCTGGGGGCCTGGTGGCCGTTGTTGCTGGCGCTGAATGTGGTCCTGTTGCTTGAGCCGCTGGCGAGTTTGCAGCCGGGATTCTGGCTGTCGTTTGCGGCAGTGGCGGTGTTGATTTTTACGTTCAGCGGGCGCTTGGGCGCCTGGAGTGGGTGGCAAACCTGGACCCGTGCCCAGTGGCTGATTGCTATTGGTTTGTGTCCGGTGTTGCTGATTCTTGGTTTGCCCATCAGCATCAGTGGGCCACTGGCCAATTTGTTCGCCGTGCCTTGGGTCAGCCTGGTGGTTTTGCCTGCGGCCTTGTTGGGTACCTTGCTCTTGCCGCTGCCGTATCTCGGTGAAGGGTTGCTGTGGCTGGCGGGCGGCTTGATCGACTGGCTGTTTCAGGGGCTGGCGCTGGTGGCGGGGTATGCGCCTGCATGGGTGCCCGCAGCGATTCCTCTCTGGGTCTGGGGGATAAGCGTTATCGGTGCTTTTCTACTGTTATTGCCCAAAGGACTGCCGTTGCGGCTGTTGGGTTGGCCGATGCTGTTGTTGGTGGTTTTTGCGCCGCTCAGAACGGTCCCCCAAGGCGAGGCCGAAATCTGGCAACTGGATGTCGGGCAGGGGTTGGCAATTATCGTGCGCACTCGTCATCACACTCTGTTGTATGACGCCGGGCCTCGTTTCGGTGATTTCGATCTCGGAGAACGGGTGGTGCTGCCTTCATTGCGCAAGCTGGGCGTGCGAGGACTGGACCTGATGCTGCTCAGTCACGCCGATGCCGATCATGCCGGTGGCGCTCGTTCGGTTCTGCGAGGGCTGCCGGTGGCGCGCGTGGTGAGTGGCGACCCTGATGCGTTGCCTGCCGAGCTGCAAGCGCAGTCGTGTGAGAGTGGCAAGAGGTGGGAATGGGACGGGGTGAGTTTCGAACTCTGGCAATGGTCATCCGCGACCGACAGTAATCAGAAATCCTGCGTAGTGCAGGTCGAAGCCAACGGCGAACGCCTGCTACTGACCGGCGATATCGACGCCCAGGCCGAGCGCGCACTGCTGGACAGTCCTTTGGCCGTTGTTACTGACTGGCTACAGGCGCCGCACCATGGCAGTCGCAGTTCGTCCTCCGTGGCATTTCTCAATGCTCTTTCGCCCTCGGCGGTGCTGATCTCGCGCGGGCGCGGAAACTCGTTCGGTCATCCTCACCCGCAAGTAATGGCGCGTTACCGCAAACTGGGCATGATTGCTTATGACAGTGCCGAACAAGGAGCCTTGCGCGTTCAGTTGGGAAGCTTCAAGCCGCCTGAGGCAATAGGCCAGCAACGACGCTTCTGGCGTGATCCGGACGGGAGTAAATAACCGCGAGTTATTAAAGCCGGACGACAGGCAACATCACGGTCTTCGGTGCGTCGAGGCCCTATGTTAGAGTGGCGCACTTTTTCGAGGGGACTGTCACTGTGTGGGAATTGGTCAAATCCGGCGGCTGGATGATGTTGCCGATCATTCTGAGTTCCATCGCTGCGCTGGCCATCATTGCCGAGCGTTTGTGGACCCTGCGAGCCAGCCGCGTCACCCCGGATAATTTGCTCGGGCAGGTCTGGGTCTGGATCAAGGACAAGCAACTCAATAAAGAAAAGCTCAAGGAACTGCGCGCCAACTCCCCATTGGGCGAGATCATGGCTGCGGGCCTGGCCAATTCAAAACATGGCCGCGAGATCATGAAAGAGTGCATCGAAGAAGCCGCCGCGCGGGTGATTCATGAACTTGAACGCTACCTCAACGCACTGGGCACCATCGCCGCTATGGCGCCATTGTTGGGGCTGCTGGGTACGGTATTGGGCATGATCGATATTTTCAGCGCATTCATGGGCTCGGGCATGACCACCAACGCCGCGGTATTGGCCGGTGGTATCTCCAAAGCATTGATCACCACGGCAGCAGGCCTGATGGTCGGTATTCCATCGGTGTTCTTCCACCGATTCCTGCAACGCCGGGTCGATGAGCTGGTGGTGGGCATGGAGCAGGAAGCGATCAAACTGGTCGAGGTCGTGCAGGGCGACCGTGATATTGATCTGGTCGAGGGCAGAGCGTGAAATTCCGCCGCAAACAGCGGGAAACAATCGATATCAACCTCGCGTCGCTGATCGACGTGGTGTTTATCCTGTTGCTGTTTTTCGTTGTGACCACCACTTTTACCCGTGAAACCCAATTGCGCGTTGAGCTGCCGGAAGCTGTCAGCGGTTCGCCGGCCGAGGACCAGCAAGCCAAGCAGCTGGATATCGCCATCAGCGCCGACGGTGTGTTCACGGTGAATAACCAATTGCTGCCCAAGAACGATCTGGCCAGCCTGATGGAGGCGCTGCAGAAAGAGTCCGCAGGCGATACCCACCTGCCTTTGTCGATCAGCGCTGATGGCAAAACCCAACACCAAGCCGTGATCACCGCCATGGATGCTGCCGGCAAGCTCGGTTTCAGCCATCTGCGCATGACCACCGTCGAGGCGGCACCGGCTCACTGATGGCACTTTCCGATCGTTTGCTTGCCGCCTGGTATAACGGCCATCCCGCGCTGAAGGTGCTGCAGCCGTTGGAGTGGCTGTATCGACGTGTGGTGCTGCGCAAGCGTGAACGCTTTCTGGCCGGAGAGGGTGAGATCTACCAACCCCCGGTGCCGTTGGTCGTGGTCGGCAATATCACGGTGGGCGGCACCGGCAAGACGCCGCTGATTCTTTGGTTGATCAAGCATTGCCAGCGCAGCGGTCTGCGGGTGGGCGTGGTCAGCCGCGGTTATGGCGCCAAACCACCGCAGCTGCCGTGGCGAGTCGAGGCCGGACAAAGTGCTGATGTCGCCGGAGACGAGCCGCTATTGATCGTTCAGCGCAGCGGTGTGCCGCTGATGATCGACCCCGATCGCAGCCGCGCGGTGCAGGCGTTACTGGCCGCTGAGCCTCTGGATCTGATTCTCTCTGACGACGGCATGCAGCACTACCGCATGGCCCGGGACCTTGAACTGGTGCTGATTGATGCGGCCCGCGGTTTGGGTAACGGTCGTTGCCTGCCCGCCGGGCCGTTGCGCGAGCCGATCGAGCGCCTGCAGAGCGTCGATGCGCTGCTCTACAACGGTGCTACGGCGGATCGCGACGATGGCTTCGGATTCAGACTTGAACCCACCACACTGGTCAATCTGTCGAGCGGCGAGCGACGCCCGCTCGACCACTTCCCGGCAGGGCAGGCCGTGCACGCAGTAGCCGGTATCGGCAATCCACAACGTTTCTTCAGCACTCTTGAAACGCTACACTGGCGGCCAGTCCCGCATGCTTTTGCTGACCACGCAGAGTACAGCGCGCAGGCTTTGAATTTTATGCCGTCATTGCCGCTGGTCATGACCGAGAAGGATGCGGTGAAGTGCCGCGCTTTCGCGGCAGATGACTGGTGGTACCTGGCGGTCGATGCGGTGCCGTCACCGGCCTTCGTGGTCTGGTTCGATACGCAGTTGATGCGCTTGTTGCCTGCTCGTCTTTTGCCTTAAACGCTTTTATCCAGGGAATTCTCATGGACACCAAATTGCTCGACATCCTTGCCTGCCCGGTCTGCAAAGGTCCGCTAAAGCTCAGTGCCGATAAAACCGAGCTGATCAGCAAAGGCGCCGGTCTGGCCTATCCGATTCGTGATGGCATTCCAGTAATGCTCGAAAGTGAAGCCCGTACCCTCAGCGCTGACGAGCGACTGGATAAATGACCACAGTCTTCACCGTCGTCATTCCGTCCCGTTACGCCTCCACACGTCTGCCCGGTAAGCCGCTGCAAATGATCGCCGGCAAGCCGATGATCCAGCACGTCTGGGAACAGGCCTGCAAGAGCAGCGCCCAGCGGGTGGTGGTGGCCACCGATGATGCGCGCATCGTCGAAGCCTGCAAGGCATTCGGTGCCGAAGTGGTGTTGACCCGCGAGGATCATAACTCCGGTACCGATCGTCTGGCTGAGGTGGCCACGAAGCTGGGTCTGGCCGCGGACGCCATCGTGGTCAACGTGCAGGGTGATGAACCCATGATTCCGCCAACGGTGATCGATCAGGTTGCAGCCAATCTGGCAGCCCATCCCGAAGCGCGTATGTCGACGCTGGCCGAACCGATAGAAGACGTTGAAACCCTGTTCAATACCAATGTGGTCAAAGTCGTCAGCGACCTCAATGGCCTGGCGCTGACCTTCAGCCGCGCCACTTTGCCTTGGGCACGGGATGACTTCGCCAGGAGCCAGGAGCAATTGCCGGCCGGCGTGCCTTACCGTCGACATATCGGGATCTACGCCTACCGTGCCGGTTTCCTCCATGACTTCGTCAGTTGGGGCCCGTGCTGGCTGGAAAACACTGAGTGCCTGGAGCAGTTGCGCGCACTCTGGCATGGCGTGCGGATTCACGTTGACGATGCTCTGGAAGCACCGCCGGCGGGTGTCGATACCGCGCAAGACCTTGAGCGCGTTCGGCGCCTGCTGGAGGCTTGATGCGGGTTCTGTTTGTCTGCCTGGGCAATATTTGTCGCTCGCCCACGGCCGAAGGCGTGCTGCGCCGCAAGTTGCGTGAGGCCGGGCTGGCGGATCAGGTGGAAGTTGCCTCCGCCGGCACCGCCGACTGGCATGTCGGCAAGGCGCCGGACAAACGCAGCCAAGCGGCCGCGAAGTTGCGTGGCTACGATTTGTCCGCCCAGCGTGCCCAACAAGTGAGCCGTGCCGACTTCGCCACCTATGACCTGATTCTGGCGATGGACCAGAGCAATCTGCGCAACCTCAAAGCCATGCAGCCGGCCAGCAGCAGGGCTGAGCTGGACCTGTTCCTGCGTCGCTATGAATCCCCGGTGGATGAAGTGCCGGATCCCTATTACGACAGTGATCAGGGTTTCGAGCAGGTGCTGGACTTGATCGAGCGTGCCAGTGATTTGCTGGTGATCGAATTGAAGGGGCGGTTATGACCTTGCAACTGCAAACGCAGGTTTCTCTCAAACCGTTCAACACCTTTGGTGTCGATGTCCGTGCGCAGGTGTTCGCCGAGGCTCATAGCGACGCCGATGTCCGCCAAGGGTTGGCTTATGCGGCTAAACACGCATTGCCTCTGCTGGTGATCGGCGGCGGCAGCAATCTGTTGCTCACCGCAGATATTCAGGCGCTGGTGCTGCGCATGGCCACGCGAGGTATTCGCCTGTTGAGCGACGACGGCAGCACGGTTGTCGTTGAGGCTGAGGCGGGTGAAACCTGGCACCCGTTCGTGCAATGGACCCTGGAGCAGGGTTTCTCCGGTCTGGAGAACCTCAGTCTCATCCCCGGTACGGTCGGTGCCGCGCCGATGCAGAACATCGGTGCCTACGGTGTCGAGATCAAGGACGTGTTTGCCGGGTTGACCGCGCTGGACCGTCAGACTGGCGAGCTGCGGGATTTCAGCCGGCAGGAGTGCAAATTCGCCTACCGCGACAGCCTGTTCAAGCAGGAGGCCGGGCGTTGGTTGATTCTGCGGGTGCGCTTCGCCTTGAGTCGCGTCGAGCATCTGCACCTCGAATACGGCCCGGTTCGCCAGCGCTTGACTGAACAGGGCATCAGCCATCCGACTGCCAGCGATGTCAGTCAGGCCATTTGCAGTATTCGCGGCGAGAAGCTTCCTGATCCGGCGGTGCTCGGTAATGCCGGCAGCTTTTTCAAGAACCCGTTGGTGGCAGCGGCTTTGGTCGCTGAGCTTAAAAGCGAATACCCCGATCTGGTGGCTTATCCACAAGCTGACGGGCAAATGAAACTGGCGGCTGGCTGGTTGATCGAGCGAGCTGGCTGGAAGGGTTTTCGAGAGGCTGATGCCGGTGTTCATCGGCTTCAGGCCCTGGTGCTGGTCAATTACGGCGCGGCGACCGGGCTGGAGCTTTTGCACCTTGCGCAACGAATCCAGAAAGACATTGCCGAACGCTTCAAGGTTCATCTGGAAATGGAGCCCAATCAGTATTGAGATTCGCTTGAAATCTGAATCCAGAGCCCTGCATACCTTTCGTGTATGCAGGGCTTTTTTGTTAATGCTGGTTTAACTTAGCCTCCTAACGATGTATCTCTTTGTTCCATCTCTTTGCTTCCAGGTAAGACCCGATGAAAACCCGGCTGTTTTCATCAGAGAGCCGATTAGCCTGAGTTGATCTGCATGCACCAGTACGCTGCATCACGCGGCAGATTGCTCGACCCCATAACCAAGAATATATGCGGGCGCGCCCATGATTACCCTGAAACTCAATGGTAAGGATCACCAGTTGGATGTCACTGAGGATATGCCGCTGCTCTGGGCTATTCGCGATGTGGCGGGTTACAGCGGCACTAAGTTCGGCTGCGGCATGGGCCTGTGCGGTGCCTGCACCATCCATATCGATGGCTCACCGGCACGCAGTTGCATTACGCCAATCGGCTCGGTGACCGGCCAGCACATCAGCACCATCGACAACCTCCACAGCGACCCGGTCGGGCAAGTGGTTCAGCAAGCCTGGCTGGAGACGGCGGTCGCGCAATGCGGGTTCTGCCAGGGTGGGCAAATCATGTCTGCCACGGCCTTGCTCAAGGTCAATCCCAATCCCAGCGACGAACAGATCGAGGAGGCGATGGTCGGTAATATTTGCCGCTGTGGCACGTATAACCGGATCAAAACCGCCATCCGTCAGGCAGCCACTCATTTGCGGGAGGCCAAGGCATGAGCCAGTTGCCGAATGACTTTGCCCTGAGCAACCTCAGCCGTCGTGGCTTTCTCAAAGGTGTCGGTGCCGCGAGCGCGCTGGTGCTGGCAGCCAGTTGGGGTTGGCAGGACGCGTTTGCCGAAGAGAAGAAGTTCGGCGCCGACGGCATGCCCAATGGCTGGATCGATGATCCCAAGGTCTACGTCAGCATTGCCGCCGATGGCAGTGTGACGGTGGTTTGCAACCGCTCGGAAATGGGCCAGGGCGTGCGCACCAGCCTCAGCATGGTGGTCGCTGACGAACTGGACGCTGATTGGACGTTGGTGAAGGTCCATCAGGCGCCGGGTGATGAAGTGCGCTTCGGCAACCAGGACACCGACGGGTCACGCAGCATGCGTCATTGGTACGAGCCGATGCGCCGCTGCGGTGCCGCCGCCCGGACCATGCTTGAACAAGCAGCGGCCGATCAATGGAAAGTACCGGTGGCCGAGTGCCGTGCGCAATTGCATAAAGTGATTCACCAACCCAGTGGTCGAGAACTGAGTTACGGCGCACTGGCGGCTGCTGCCAGTGCGCTGGCGGTGCCGACGCGTGACAGTCTGCGCCTCAAGCAGCCTTCGGAATTTCGCTACATCGGTAAAGAGGCCACGCGCGCCATAGACGGTGTGGACATTGTCAACGGTCGTGCCGTTTATGGCGCCGACGTGCATTTCGAAGGCATGTTGTTTGCCACCGTGGCACGGCCAGCTGTCTATGGCGGCAAGGTCAAATCCTTCGATGGCAGTGCGGCGATGAAAGTCCCGGGCGTGATCAAGGTCATGCAAATCGAAAGCCGTCCGCTGCCATCGGAGTTTCAGCCGTTGGGCGGTGTTGCGGTGATAGCCAGCAACACGTGGGCTGCAATAAAGGGCCGCGAGGCGCTGAAGATCGAGTGGGATGATGGCGTCAATGCCGGTTACGACTCGATTGCCTATCGTAAGGAGTTGGAAGCCGCAGCCTTGAAACCGGGCAAAGTGGTGAGGAACATCGGCAACATCGACGAGGCTATGGATAGCGCTGACAGCAGCCTGGAAGCGGCTTACTACTTGCCGCATCTGGCGCAATCACCGATGGAACCGATGGTCGCCATCGCTCGCTTCAACGCCGGCCGCTGCGAGGCCTGGGCGCCGAGTCAGGCACCGCAAGTGACGCGCGAGCGCATCGCTGAGCGCCTGGGCATTCCCTTCGAAAAAGTCACGGTCAACGTCACGCTGCTTGGCGGCGGCTTCGGTCGCAAATCCAAACCCGACTTCATCCTCGAAGCGGCGATCCTGGCCAAGGCTTTTCCGGGCAAAGCGGTGCGGGTGCAATGGACCCGGGAGGACGACATTCACTGTTCCTACTTCCACACCGCATCGGCCGAGTACCTCAAGGCCGGCCTGAACAAGGACGGCATGCCGTCCGGCTGGCTACACCGCACTGTGGCACCGAGCATCACCGCGCTGTTCGCTCCGGGCATGAACCACGAAGGCGCGTTCGAACTGGGCATGGGCTTTACCAACATGGCCTATGCCATTCCCAATGTGCGCCTGGAAAACCCTGAAGCGGCCGCCCATACCCGGGTTGGCTGGTATCGTTCGGTGTCGAACATTCCCCATGGCTTTGCCATTCAGAGCTTTGTCGACGAACTGGCGCATCTGGCCGGGCAGGATCCGCTGAAATACCAACTCAAGCTGCTTGGCCCGGATCGCCAGATTGATCCGCGCACCTTGAGCGAAGAGTGGAATTATGGCGAATCCCCCGAGCATTATCCGATCGATACCGCGCGTTTGCGCGGCGTCCTGGAAACCGCGGCCAAGGCTGCCGGTTGGGGCCGTCAATTGCCCAAAGGACGTGGTTTGGGTCTGGCGGTGCATTACAGTTTTGTTACCTACGTGGCGGCGGTGATTGAGGTCGAAGTCAAAAACGACGGCTCGCTGATCGTGCACAAGGCTGATATCGCGGTGGATTGTGGTCCGCAGATCAACCCTGAGCGGATTCGCTCACAGTTTGAAGGCGCTTGTGTGATGGGCCTGGGCAACGCCGTGCTGGGGGAGATCAGTTTCAAGGACGGCAAGGTCCAGCAGGACAATTTCCACATGTACGAGGTGGCGCGCATGGACCTTGCACCGAAGGAAGTCGCCGTGCATCTGGTTACGCCTGTGGGTAACGTGCCATTGGGCGGCGTCGGTGAGCCGGGCGTGCCGCCAATCGCTCCGGCACTGTGCAATGCGATCTTTGCCGCGACAGGAAAGCGTATTCGCAGTCTGCCGGTTCGCTACCAGTTGCAAGGCTGGCAGCAGGCCAAAGCCTGATGGACAGTGTCGACCTGAATGTTTTACGCAGCGTGCTGCTATGGCGTCGCGCCGGGCAGAGAGTGGTGCTCTACAGTGTGGTCCAGACCTGGGGCAGTGCGCCCCGGCCCCCCGGCGCGATGCTGGCCTTGCGTGAAGACGGCGTGGTAATCGGTTCTGTCTCCGGTGGCTGTATCGAGGACGACCTGATTGCCCGCTTGCACGATGGCCGTTTGCCAGCGGATGGGCCGTCAGTCCAGTTGGTGACCTACGGCGTCAGCCGCGAGGAGGCCGCGCGTTTTGGTTTGCCGTGCGGTGGCACTTTGCGGCTGACCGAAGAGCGAGTCGGTGATCCGGCCTGGGTGGCTGAGTTGTTGGCGCGTTGCGAGGCTCATGAGATTGTCGCGCGGGAGTTGAATCTGCTCACCGGCGAGGTCGTTCTCCACGCGGCAGGCAAGAGCGATGTGTTGAGCTTTGACGGCAAGACGTTGCGCGCAATCTACGGTCCGCGTTGGCGGCTGCTGTTGATCGGCGCTGGTCAGCTGTCCCGTTATGTCGCGGAGATGGCGCGGCTGCTGGATTTCGAGGTGCTGATCTGTGATCCACGCAAAGAGTTTGTCTATGGCTGGGAAGAGCAGCACGGCCGCTTCGTGCCGGGCATGCCGGATGACGCTGTGCTGAGCATCGAAACCGACGAGCGCACGGCGATTGTCGCCTTGACCCATGATCCGCGTCTGGACGATATGGCACTGCTCACGGCACTCAATTCTCAAGCGTTTTATGTCGGTGCGCTGGGGTCGCGGGTCAATAGCCAGAAGCGTCGGGAAAACCTCGCTGTGCTTGGGCTGACCGAACACGCTATAGACCGCTTGCATGGTCCGATTGGTTTGCATATTGGCAGTCACACACCTGCGGAGATTGCTTTGTCGCTGATGTCGGAGATTGTTGCGATCAAAAACGGCGTTGATCTGCCGCAGAAGAAGTCCTTGGGCGAGGCTGTGGTTTGAAGGCCCCGATATGCGCCATCGTGCTTGCCGCAGGGCCGGGCAATCGCTACCGGCAAGTTGCCGGTGCTGAACAGGATAAGTTGCTGGCATTGTGCGAAGGTCGTGACGGTGTCGTTCGACCGGTCATTGAGCAGGTGTTGTTGAGCCTGCCTCCTGGCCTGGGTGAGCGGCTGCTGGTGACGACAGCTAATCGACCTGAAGTGAATCGGCTGGCGCAGGCTTATGGCTGCCAGGTGTTGCTGCTGGACGCTGCTGGCATGGGTGACAGCATCGCGGCAGGCGTTGCGGCCAGTCCCGATTCGGGTGGCTGGCTGGTGGTGTTGGGGGATATGCCATTTATCTTGTCGTCGAGTATCCAGCGAGTGGTGGAGGGGGTTCAGGACGAAGCCATCAGTGTTCCGGTGCATGGCGCTGAATATGGTCATCCGGTGGGGTTTGGGCGCTCGTTTGGCGCCGCCTTGATGAGTCTGTCCGGTGATCGTGGGGCGAAACCCTTGTTTGCCTCGGCCAGGGTGCTGGAAGTGCCGGTGGACGATCCTGGTGTGTTGTGGGATGTGGATGTGCCGGCGGCGTTGGTTTTTACTTAAACTCCGAATCTCCGTTGGTGATTAAACTGCCTTCGCGGGCAAGCCCGGCTCCTACAGGGGCGCGCGGTCTCCTGCAGGAGCCGGGCTTGCCCGCGATGAACGAATACACGGAATGCCTGAAACACCGCATCACTGAAACATAAAAAAGCCCCGCCTGCGTTAGCAGGCGGGGCTTTTTAACAGCCGTTGGAATCAGGCGAGGGGTTTAGGCTCGTGCTCTTCTTCCAGGGCTTTGGGTTTTTGCTCTACCACTTCTTCGACGGAATGCAGGTTTTCGTCGATGGTCGGGGCAGGTTCAACAGCTGCTTGCTTGGCCACTTCAGCGACAACCGGAGCAGGCTCGGCAGCAATCACAGCTTCTACAGGTGCAGCAGCTGCAGCCAGTTCGGCTTCTTTCTGCAGACTCTCGGCTTCACGCTTGCGACGACGCACTTCACGTGGATCGTTCGGCGCACGACCACTTGCGGTCAGGGCGCTTGCCGGTGCGGCTTCGACCACCGGCTCCGCCACTGCGGCAACCACTGGCGCTTCAACCGGAGCCGCAACCACTGGCTCGGCGCTTACCACTTCAGCGACTGGAGCTGGAGTTGGAGCTGGAGCTTCAACGACAACCGATTCAGCGATGCGGTCGAACGGGGTTGGAGCGTCATAAGTCGGCTCAAAGGCTTTTTCAGCAACCGGAGCTTCGAACGCAGGTTCTGCGGCGACGACTGGCTGTTCAGCTACAACGGCTTGCTCGGCAACGAGTGCTTCACGAACCGGAGCAACTTCAACGGCAGGAGCGGCAGGCGTTTCAATAGCAGTGGTCGCTTCAACCACTGGCGCTTCAACCGAAGCAGTTTCCAGCGTGACGGCAGTAGCACGTTCTGCTTGCTGATGAGCCTGAGCTTCAGCTGGGGCGCTGATCACAGTGCTGGCAACAGCCGCGGTAACGGCCAGACCGGCAGCCAGAGCGGCGCCGCTTGGTTCTTCGCTGCTTTCTTCGGTCTCTTCCGAGCCTTCGATCACATTGCCGTTGGCATCACGTTGACGCTCACGACGGTTGCTGCGACGACGCTGGCCACGGGAGCGGCGGCGTGGACGATCGCCTTCGGCGCTCTCCTGACCGTCATCCTGCAGTTGTTCTTCGTTCGGCAGCAGTTCTTCTTCGCTAACGGCGACAGCAGCCTGCTCGACACGTGGTTGACGTTCTTCACGCGGTGGGCGCGGTTGACGCTCTTCGCGTGGGGCGCGGGCAGGGCGCTCTTCGGCAACTGCGGCTGGAGCTGCATCCAGCGGCTCGCGCAGCTCACGAACCGGGCGATCTTCACGAGCTTCGCGCGGTTTGCGATCTTCACGCGGAGCACGTGGGGCACGATCTTCACGCGGAGCGCGTGGTGCACGTTCTTCACGAGCTGCTACGGCCGCTACTTCTTCACGGACTTCGCGGGGTGCACGTTCTTCACGAGGCGCGCGCTCTTCACGAGGTGCACGTTCTTCACGAGGTGCACGTTCTTCGCGCGGCTTGCGCTCTTCGTCGCGACGACCGTTACGGCTGCGGCTCTGCTGACGACCGGTGCGGCGCTCTTCGTTGCGCGGCTGGCGTTCGGTGACTGGCTTTTCAACCACGACCGGAGCGGCAGGTTCTTCTTTGGTAGCGAAGAGACTGACCAGCGACTTCACCAGACCTTTGAACAGGCTTGGTTCGGCGACGTGGACTGGCGCAGCAACAGGTGCGGCGGGGGCTTCAACCGGAACTGGAGCATTGGCGCGTGCCGGAGCGGTTTTCACCGCGGCTTCCTGGCGAACCAGGGTGCGGGTAGCGGCGACCGGCTGAACTTCTTCTACTTCGGCAGCGGCAGCGGCGATTTCGTAGCTGGACTGACCGACGTGAGCTTCCGGGCTGTCATCGCGCAGACGCTGAACTTCGAAGTGAGGCGTTTCGAGGTGATCGTTCGGCAGAATGACGATGCGTGCACGGGTGCGCAGTTCGATCTTGGTGATCGAGTTGCGTTTTTCGTTGAGCAGGAACGCAGCGACCGGGATCGGCACTTGGGCACGAACTTCGGCGGTGCGGTCTTTCAGGGCTTCTTCTTCGATCAGGCGCAGGATCGCCAGCGACAGCGATTCAACATCACGGATGATGCCGGTGCCGCTGCAGCGTGGGCAGACGATACCGCTGCTTTCACCCAGGGATGGACGCAGGCGCTGACGGGACATTTCCAGCAGGCCGAAGCGCGAGATACGACCGACCTGTACGCGAGCGCGGTCGGCTTCCAGGCATTCGCGGACTTTTTCTTCCACGGCGCGCTGGTTCTTGGCTGGGGTCATGTCGATGAAGTCGATGACAATCAGGCCGCCGATGTCACGCAGGCGCAACTGACGGGCGATCTCTTCGGCAGCTTCAAGGTTGGTCTGCAGAGCGGTTTCTTCGATGTCGCTGCCTTTGGTGGCGCGCGCCGAGTTGATGTCGATGGACACCAGGGCTTCGGTCGGATCGATAACGATGGAGCCGCCGGAAGGCAGTTCAACGACGCGCTGGAAGGCGGTCTCGATCTGGCTTTCGATCTGGAAACGGTTAAACAGCGGTACGCTGTCTTCGTACAGCTTGATCTTGCTGGCGTACTGCGGCATCACCTGACGGATGAAGGTCAGGGCTTCGTCCTGGGCTTCGATGCTGTCGATCAGCACTTCGCCGATGTCCTGGCGCAGGTAGTCGCGGATGGCGCGGATGATCACGTTGCTTTCCTGATAGATCAGGAATGGTGCGGAGCGATCCAGCGAGGCTTCTTTGATGGCGGTCCAGAGTTGCAGCAGGTAATCGAGGTCCCACTGCATTTCTTCGCTGCTGCGGCCAAGGCCGGCAGTGCGCACGATCAGACCCATATCGGCTGGAGCAACCAGACCGTTCAGGGCTTCACGCAGTTCGTTGCGCTCTTCACCTTCGATACGACGGGAGATACCGCCGGCACGCGGGTTGTTCGGCATCAGAACCAGATAACGACCGGCCAGGCTGATGAAGGTGGTCAGGGCTGCGCCCTTGTTGCCACGTTCTTCTTTTTCGACCTGGACGATGACTTCCTGGCCTTCGCTCAGGACGTCCTTGATGTTGACGCGGCCTTCGGGGGCTTTCTTGAAGTATTCGCGGGAGATTTCTTTGAGTGGCAGGAAGCCGTGGCGCTCAGAGCCGAAATCGACAAAGGCAGCCTCAAGGCTTGGTTCGATGCGAGTAATCCGGCCTTTATAGATGTTGGCCTTTTTCTGCTCGCGTGCACCGGATTCGATATCCAGGTCGTAGAGGCGCTGGCCATCTACCAGTGCAACACGCAACTCTTCGGGTTGAGTTGCGTTAATCAGCATTCTTTTCATGTAGTACCGTCGGTTTCCGGGCTGCCGGAAACGGCGTTCGGCACACACGACTTCTCACGGTCGGTGTCAGGTGCGTCAGGAGTGGTTGGACACTCCAGTGTCTAGCGAGGTTCGACCAATTGGGCCGGAGTCGCGACGTACGCGTCCTGCTTGCTGTGGCTACTTAAGCACTCAGTCAGGAGGAGGAATCAACCGGCGACGGTGGACGAGATGAAGCGTCTAAATATAAGCCTAGTGCTACACAGTCCGACGGTTGTGCATCTCCACCCTACACGTATCCCTGATAATTCGGGTGCTGCCGCGCGCAGAATCCGCAGCGGGTTGGCATTTACCGTGAGCTCCGAAAGGGGAGGTCACGCATCATGGCTAATTTAGGCGGTGTTTCCGAAGCCTTCGCTCAGGCTCATTCGAGATCGACTGCACTTTGTGAACTGGCCGTGAATATCGGCGCAAAAGACGAGTAATCACTCTGCTTCTTGCGCTCGCTTCAGGCCTCATGTCACCTGCGCTTGTTACAATCGCGAACCTTCCATAATTGTAGCGAAAGCCCCGTAGGACGGCCTTGCGTCCTGATGAATTGCGTTGGTCAGGGTCGGTCTTCGACCGTTGGTCCGCTGCCCAGGCCGCTTTTGGCGGCGTTCGCGACTATAGCAGCAATCATTAAGTGCTTCAAATCCATAAAAATTGTTATCATTCCCGGCATGACGACTACTGCCCCCCTGACCCCCAGCGTCCAGCTGCTTGAGGTCTCGCCGGAATATGCCGGCCAACGAATCGATAATTTCCTGCTCGCTCGGCTTAAAGGCGTGCCTAAAACCTTGATTTACCGCATTTTGCGTAAAGGCGAAGTGCGCGTGAACAAGGGGCGGATCAAGCCCGAATACAAGCTGCAGGCGGGCGATATTGTCCGTGTGCCACCTGTACGTGTGCCTGAGCGCGACGAGCCGGTACCTGTGGCTCAGGGTTTGTTGCAGCGCCTTGAAGCGTCGATTGTCTTTGAAGACAAGGCGCTGATTGTGATCAACAAGCCGGCCGGCATTGCGGTCCACGGCGGTAGCGGTCTGAACTTCGGGGTTATCGAAGCCTTCCGTCAGTTGCGGCCCGATGCTAAAGAGCTGGAGTTGGTCCATCGCCTGGATCGGGACACTTCCGGCCTGCTGATGATCGCGAAAAAACGCAGCATGTTGCGCCACCTGCACACCGCTTTGCGTGGTGATGGCGTCGATAAGCGCTACATGGCGCTGGTCCGCGGTAACTGGGCGACATCGATCAAGCAGGTTCGTGCGCCGTTGCTCAAGAGCAACCTGCGCTCCGGCGAGCGCATGGTTGAAGTCAATGAGGAGGGCAAGGAGGCTCTCACGGTCTTCAAGGTGCTGCGCCGTTTCGGTGAATTCGCCACGATGATCGAAGCCAAGCCTGTCACTGGCAGGACCCACCAGATTCGCGTGCACACCTTGCATGCCGGGCACTGCATTGCCGGTGACAGCAAATACGGCGATGAGGACTTCAGTAAAGAGATTCGCGAGATGGGCGGCAAGCGCCTTTTCCTCCACGCCTACATGCTGACCGTGCCGTTGCCTGATGGCGGCGAACTCAAACTGCAGGCGCCGGTGGACGAAATGTGGGCCAGGACCGTGGAGCGTCTGAGTGCTAGCTGATTACAAGCTACTGATCTTTGATTGGGATGGCACCTTGGCCGACTCCATTGGTCGAATTGTCGAGGCAATGCAGGTAGCGGCTGCGCGAGCGGATTTGCCGCCGCGAGACGATTTTGCCGTCAAAGGCATCATCGGTCTGGGTTTGCCGGAGGCGATCCGCACCTTGTACCCGGAAATCGGCGACGCTGACCTGGTTGCGTTCCGTCAGCGCTACGCGGATCACTACATTGCGCTCGAGGCCGAGCCTTCGCCACTCTTTGCCGGTGTGGTCGAGTCTCTCGAAGCTTTTCGTTGCGAGGGATATCGCCTGGCTGTGGCCACTGGCAAAGCCCGTCGAGGTTTGGATCGAGTGCTGAAGTCTCATGGGTGGGAGGATTATTTCGATATCACTCGTGCTGCCGACGAAACTGCGAGCAAGCCACATCCGTTGATGCTGGAGCAGATTCTCGCCCATTGCGAAGTCGGTCCCGAGCAGGCGTTGATGGTGGGCGACTCTTCGTTCGATCTGTTGATGGCGCGCAATGCCGGTATGGATTCGGTTGCGGTCAGCTATGGTGCTCAATCGATGGATGCCCTGCGTGTGTTCGAGCCACGTCTGGCCATTGATCATTTTTCTGAGCTGCACGCCTGGCTGAGCCGGCGGGCCAATTAAGTTTTTGCTGGGGTAAATGGTATGAAGGATGAGTGGAAGGCGCCAAGCGAGGCGAGTGCCGAAGGCAGTGACGAGAAAAGCTGGAAGCTGCTTGAAAAGACCCTTTTGGCCGGCGTGCAAGAGCAACGGCGCTCGCGGCGCTGGGGGATTTTCTTCAAGCTGCTGACCTTCGTTTATCTGTTTGCGGCGATGGCGTTGTTTACACCGCTGATGGACGTGGAAAAAAGCGCAACGCGTGGCTCTGGCTACACGGCTCTGATTGATGTGAGCGGCATGATTGCCGACAAGGAGCCCGCCAGTGCTGACAATATTGTCGGTGGCTTGCGGGCTGCTTTTGACGATTCGAAGGTCAAGGGCGTGGTGCTGCGGATCAATAGTCCGGGTGGCAGTCCAGTGCAGTCGGGTTATGTCTATGACGAGATTCGTCGTTTGCGCGGCCTGCATCCTGAGATCAAGGTCTATGCGGTGATCTCGGACCTGGGGGCTTCTGGCGCGTATTACATCGCCAGTGCTGCGGATCAGATCTACGCCGACAAGGCCAGTCTGGTTGGCTCCATCGGTGTGACGGCGGCGGGTTATGGTTTTGTAGGGGCGATGGAGAAGCTTGGTGTCGAGCGTCGGACGTATACCTCTGGCGAGCACAAGTCGTTCCTCGATCCGTTCCAGCCGCAAAAGCCTGAGGAAACCCAATTCTGGCAGGGTGTGCTGGACACGACCCATCGCCAGTTCATCGCCAGCGTCAAGCAGGGGCGTGGCGACCGGCTCAAGGACAAGGAGCATCCTGAGCTGTTCTCTGGCCTGGTGTGGTCGGGTGAGCAGGCGCTGGAGTTGGGCTTGATCGATGGGCTGGGGAGTGCGAGCTCAGTGGCGCGGGATGTGATTGGTGAGAAAGAGCTGGTTGACTTCACGATTCAGGAGTCGACATTCGATCGCTTCTCGAAAAAGCTCGGAGCCAGCGTTGCCGAGCACTTGGCAATGTGGATGGGTTTTCAGGGGCCGACATTGCGCTGATTAACGCGCAGCATAAAAACCGGCTCACGTGGCCGGTTTTTTTATAGTTGAGCGCAGGTGGTTAGCTTCGTGTTATCTGGATTGGTGAGTGCTTCGCGGTCGAACGCAGGCTTCGCCAGTGGCTGTGGGGTAGGGCGCCAATTCAAGGGATTTGCACGCCCTCGGCCAGCAGCATATCGACCAGGCGGATCAGCGGCAGGCCGATCAGGCTGGTGGCGTCACTGCCTTCGGTGCTCCGAAACAGGCTCACGCCCAATCCTTCGGCTTTGAAGCTGCCTGCGCAGTCGTAGGGCCGTTCGGCGAGCAGGTAGCGCTCGATACGTGCTTGATCGAGTGTGCGCATGTGAACGGTGAGGGGTATGCAGTCGACCTGGCAGTGGCCAGTCTGGCTGTTGAGCAGTGCCAGGCCGGTCAGAAAGGTCACGCTGGCACCGCTGGCGGCCAATAGTTGTTCCCGGGCTTTTTCGAAGGTGTGTGGCTTGCCGATGATCTGGCCGTCCAGCACGGCGACCTGGTCGGAGCCGATGATCAGGTGGGCGGGATGGCTGCTGCTCAGAGCCTGGGCTTTCTCTTTGGCCAGACGTTTGACCAGGTCGATGGCGGGCTCGCCCGGGCGGTGGCTTTCGTCGATATTCGGTGAGCTGCAGGTAAATGCCAGTTGCAAGCGGGCCAGCAATTCACGACGATAGGCCGAGCTTGAAGCAAGTAATAAAGGCAGCATGCGGTTCTCCTGATGATAGTCGTGGATTCTAGCGAGGCTTCCAAGTGGCGGACAGGGTTGAATTTCCTTTGACATGGCCGGGGGCATCCCTATAATGCTGCGCCTATGTTGAATGACCCGATTCCACCTCACGTTGACCCGCGCAAATTGGCTGATCGTGGCACCACCCTTCAAGGTGAACTGCTGCTGGCCGATTTGGAGAGACTCTGCGACCCGCTTTCCGATACTGTCGGTACGGTGCAGGCTAAATTCGTTTTTGAGCGAGATGAGCGTAAATCTGTGGTTATCCACAGTTTTATCGATGTCGAAGTCAAAATGGTTTGCCAGCGTTGTCTTGAGCTGGTCACCCTGCCGATCCACAGCGAATGCAGTTATGCTGTGGTGAAAGAGGGTGCGAATACCCAGTCGTTGCCGAAAGGTTATGACGTGCTGGAACTGGGCGAAGATCCTTTGGATCTGCAGTCACTGATCGAGGAGGAGCTTTTGCTCGCCTTGCCCATTGTGCCTGCTCATCATCCGGAAGAATGCCAGCAGCCGGCGGGTCTCGATGAGCCCGAACCGAGCGAGGACGAGGTAACGCGGTCCAACCCGTTCAGTGTATTGGCGCAGTTAAAGCGTGACCCAAACGTTTAGGAGTTAATCAATTATGGCTGTTCAGCAGAACAAAAAATCCCGCTCTGCCCGTGACATGCGTCGTTCCCACGATGCTCTCGAGGCTAGCACCCTGTCTGTAGAAAAAACCACCGGTGAAGTTCACCTGCGTCACCACGTATCGCCAGAAGGCGTATACCGTGGTCGTAAAGTGATCGACAAGGGCGCTGACGAGTAATCCTTGTCCGCTCAAGTCATCGCGATTGACGCAATGGGCGGGGACTTCGGTCCCCGCAGCATTGTTCAGGCCAGCCTTGCTTGTCTGTCTGCTACGCCCTCGCTGCACCTGACCCTTGTCGGTCAACTCCCCCTTTTAGAAGAACTGATTGCCAGCCAGTCGGCTGTGGATCGCGCGCGCTTGAATATCGTGTCGGCCACGCAAGTGATCGCCATGGATGAAAAGCCATCGCAAGCCCTGCGCGGCAAGCCGGACTCCTCGATGCGTGTGGCGCTTGAGTTGTTGCGAGATGGCAAGGTTCAGGCGTGCGTCAGTGCTGGCAATACGGGTGCGCTTATGGCGTTATCGCGCTATGTGCTGAAAACCCTGCCGGGTATTGATCGTCCGGCGATGGTTGCAGCCATTCCGACCCAGCGCGGTTATTGCCAGTTGCTCGATCTGGGGGCTAACGTCGATTGCAGTGCCGAGCATCTTCTGCAATTTGCGGTGATGGGGTCGGTTGCGGCTGAAACGCTGGGTATTGTCCGTCCGCGGGTGGCATTGCTGAATATCGGTACCGAAGACATCAAGGGTAATCAGCAGGTCAAGCTGGCGGCGAGTCTGCTTCAAAATGCCCGCGGCATGAACTACATCGGCTTCGTAGAGGGGGATGGGTTGTACCGTGGTGAGGCGGATGTCGTGGTCTGCGACGGTTTCGTCGGCAATATCCTGCTCAAGTCCAGCGAAGGCCTGGCGACCATGATTGCGGCGCGAATTGAAGCGTTGTTCAGGCAGAGCGTGGTATCGCGAATGGTCGGTGCGTTGGCGCTACCGTTGATGCGACGCTTGCAGGCTGATCTGGCGCCTGCGCGGCACAATGGTGCGAGCTTTCTCGGTTTGCAGGGCATCGTTGTGAAAAGCCATGGCTCGGCGGGGGTGCAGGGGTTCCAAAGTGCGATTCAGCGGGCCGTGATCGAGATCCAGGAAAACCTGCCGGAGCGCTTGCACGGTCGTCTCGAGGATCTGTTGCTTTAGGCGTTTTCGCTCGAGAATGCTTAAATGTGACCGCTTAGTTCAATCAGTCATCCAACTGTCAGTTTTTTGTGTCCTTTATAGGGGACGTCAATTCTCCGACGACAAGATCATTAGGGGCTTGTTACATGTCTGCATCCCTCGCATTCGTCTTTCCAGGACAGGGTTCGCAGTCCCTCGGCATGCTGGCCGAGTTGGGCGCGCAATACCCGTTGGTCCTTGAAACATTCAAAGAAGCTTCCGATGCTCTGGGCTATGACCTGTGGGCACTGACCCAGCAAGGGCCGGAAGAACAGCTCAATCAAACCGATAAAACCCAACCGGCCATTCTCACTGCGTCCGTCGCGTTGTGGCGCCTGTGGCTGGCTGAAGGTGGTGCGCGCCCGGCCTATGTCGCAGGTCATAGCCTGGGCGAATACAGCGCGCTGGTCGCGGCTGGCAGCCTGAGCCTGGGCGATGCTGTGAAGCTGGTGGAGCGTCGCGGTCAGTTGATGCAAGAGGCCGTACCGGCCGGGCAGGGCGGCATGGCCGCGATTCTCGGTCTGGACGATGCCGATGTGCTGGCGGCCTGTGCGCAAGCGGCGCAGGGTGAAGTGGTCAGCGCGGTCAACTTCAACTCGCCGGGTCAGGTTGTGATCGCAGGTGCCAGGGCAGCTGTCGAGCGCGCCATCGAGGGTTGCAAGGCGCGTGGTGCCAAGCGAGCGATGCCGTTGCCGGTCAGCGTGCCATCCCACTGCGAATTGATGCGTCCGGCTGCCGAGCGTTTCGCTGAGTCGATCGCTGCGATCAACTGGCAGGCTCCGCAAATCCCGTTGGTGCAGAACGTCAGCGCCAGTATTGCGGCGGATCTTGAGACACTCAAGCGTGATCTGCTTGAGCAGCTCTACAAGCCGGTACGTTGGGTCGAGTCTGTCCAGTGCCTGGCTGCCAATGGCGCCACCCAGCTGGTCGAATGCGGTCCTGGCAAAGTGTTGGCCGGCCTGAACAAGCGCTGCGCCGAAGGCGTATCGACCTCTAATCTGAATACCCCAGATGCTTTCGCTGCCGCTCGTGCAGCGCTGGCTTGAATTAGGAGAAGCCTGCATGAGTCTGCAAGGTAAAGTTGCACTGGTTACCGGTGCCAGCCGCGGTATTGGTCAAGCTATTGCTCTTGAATTGGGTCGTCTGGGTGCCGTAGTCATCGGCACTGCAACTTCCGCTTCGGGCGCCGAGCGTATTGCTGCGACCCTGAAAGAAAACGGTATTCAAGGCACAGGTCTGGAACTCAATGTCACCAGCGACGAGTCCGTGGCTGCAGTACTGGCGAGCATTCAGGAGCAGTTCGGTGCGCCGGCGATTCTGGTCAATAACGCCGGTATTACCCGCGATAATCTGATGATGCGCATGAAAGATGACGAATGGCATGATGTCGTCGATACCAACCTGAACAGTCTGTTCCGCCTGTCCAAGGGTGTTCTGCGCGGCATGACCAAGGCGCGTTGGGGGCGAATTATCAGTATCGGCTCGGTTGTGGGTGCCATGGGCAACGCAGGCCAAGTAAACTACGCAGCGGCCAAGGCAGGACTGGAAGGCTTCAGTCGTGCTCTGGCGCGTGAAGTCGGCTCGCGGTCGATTACGGTAAACTCGGTGGCTCCCGGGTTCATCGATACCGATATGACCCGCGAATTGCCTGAGGCACAGCGTGAAGCTTTGCTGACGCAAATTCCGCTGGGCCGTCTGGGGCAAGCTCAAGAGATTGCGCAAGTGGTCGCTTTTCTGGCTTCGGACGGTGCGGCTTACGTTACTGGGGCTACAATCCCGGTGAACGGCGGGATGTACATGAGTTAAATGTGACGGTTTGCTTCAAAAAAATGTCATACGAGCTGTCTAAAATCCGTTATAAAGCTGCAATCTATTTATAGGCAGATGGCTGGCTGGGTTTGAGGAGTGAAGCTTTCAGTTGAAAAGCTGAAAAGCCTTTCTATACACTTACCCACTGGCCAGCTGCCTGAATTTGTCCATTAGGAGTGAAAACAAGGTATGAGCACCATCGAAGAGCGCGTCAAGAAAATCGTTGCTGAGCAACTGGGCGTTAAAGAAGAAGAAGTTGTGAACACTGCTTCCTTCGTAGAAGACCTGGGTGCCGACTCCCTTGACACCGTTGAGCTGGTGATGGCTCTGGAAGAGGAATTCGAGACCGAAATTCCTGACGAAGAAGCCGAGAAGATCACTACCGTTCAAGCTGCTATCGACTACGTTACCAGCCATCAGGCTTAATAGTTTGTAGTCGTCGCTTGCTGTCATGGAAAAACCGCACTGCCATCATGGCGTGCGGTTTTTTCTTTAGACCTGATACAAAGTGTCGTCATTAGAAGAAGGAGAGTGCTGTGTCGCGTAGACGCGTCGTAGTCACCGGTATGGGTATGTTGTCGCCACTGGGCACGGATGTACCGAGCAGCTGGCAGGGCATTCTGGCTGGCCGTAGTGGCATTGGTCTGATCGAACACACCGACCTTTCTGCCTATTCCACCCGTTTTGGCGGCTCGGTAAAGGGCTTCAATGTCGAGGAATACCTGTCGGTAAAAGAAGCTCGCAAACTTGACCTGTTCATTCAGTACGGTCTGGCTGCCGGGTTTCAGGCGGTACGTAACTCCGGTCTGGAAGTGACCGACGCCAACCGTGAGCGTATCGGTGTGGCCATCGGTTCGGGTATTGGCGGTCTGACCAATATCGAAGAAACCAGCCGCACGTTGCATGAGCAAGGCCCGCGACGGATTTCTCCGTTCTTCGTGCCTGGCTCGATCATCAATATGATTTCCGGTTTCCTGTCTATCCATCTGGGTACCCAAGGGCCTAATTACGCCATTTCGACAGCCTGTACCACCGGTACGCACTGCATCGGCATGGCGGCGCGCAACATTGCTTACGGCGAAGCCGATGTGATGATTGCCGGCGGTGCCGAGATGGCCGCCTGCGGTCTCGGTATGGGCGGCTTCGGTGCTGCCCGTGCGTTGTCGACTCGCAACGACGAGCCGACCCGCGCCAGCCGTCCATGGGACAAGGGCCGTGACGGCTTCGTGCTTTCCGACGGTGCCGGTGCCCTGGTGCTCGAGGAGCTGGAACACGCCAAGGCTCGTGGTGCGACCATTTATGCCGAGTTGATCGGCTTTGGCATGAGCGGCGACGCTTATCACATGACGTCGCCGCCAGCCGATGGCGCGGGCGCGGCGCGCTGCATTACAAACGCTATGCGTGATGCCAGGCTGAACATTGATCAAGTGCAGTACATCAATGCCCATGGCACATCGACTTCAGCCGGTGACCTGGCGGAAGTCCAGGCGATCAAGACTGTCTTCGGTGAGCACGCCTACAAGCTGGCCGTCAGTTCGACCAAGTCCATGACCGGGCACCTGCTGGGTGCTGCTGGTGCTGTCGAGGCGATCTTCAGTGTGCTGGCGATCAACGGGCAGGTCGCGCCGCCGACCATCAACCTGGATGAGCCGGATGAAGGCTGCGACCTTGATTTCGTGCCGCATACCGCACGTGACATGGATATCGATGTCGTGCTGTCCAACTCGTTCGGGTTTGGCGGTACCAACGGTTCCCTGGTGTTCCGCCGGTTCGCCGGTTGATGCAGGGCTGGGTCGACGGTCAGCCGGCTGACGCTCTGTCGCTCAAAGATCGTGGCCTGGCCTACGGTGATGGTCTGTTCGAGACGATCGCCGTCAAGGCCGGCCAGCCATTGCTGCTGGATCGGCATTTGCAGCGTCTGGCCGAGGGCTGTTCGCGTCTGGCCATCGCTGCGGATCACTCATTGATCCGCAGCGAGCTGTTGGCTTATGCCGCAGCCTTGGGCGAGGGTGTGCTCAAGTTGATCCTCACCCGTGGCGACAGTCTGCGCGGCTACGCTGCCGATCCGGCTGCTCAAGCTCGACGGATTCTGCAAGGCAATCCGCCTGCGGCATACCCGCCTGCCTATGGTCAGCAGGGTATTCGCCTTTTTCCCTGCGCTACGCGACTTGGCGAGCAGCCCTTGCTCGCCGGGCTCAAGCACCTGAATCGTCTGGAGCAGGTCATCGCCCGCTCCGAGTGGCATGATGCCGAGCATGCCGAAGGTTTGATGCTGGACGTTTCCGGACGCGTGATCGAAGGGGTGTTCAGCAACCTGTTTCTGGTGCGCGATAACAGACTGCTGACGGCTGACTTGAGTCGCTGCGGCGTCGCTGGCGTGATGCGAGCTGAATTATTGTTTCAAGCCAGGTCGCTGGGTATTCCCACAGAGATTACCGAGATCAGTCTCGACCAGCTGCAACAGGCCGACGAAGTCTTCGTCTGCAATAGCGTGTACGGCGTTTGGCCGGTACGCGCTTATGCAGCGTTGAGCTGGCCGGTTGGGCCACTCACCCGTAAACTGCAAGGCATTGCCCGCGCGCTACTGGATGCTTGATTTGTGAGACGTAAATTCTTGCTGCTGCTGGAAGCCGGACTGGTTCTGGCGGGACTGGTGCTGGGTGCTTCGGCCTGGAAGCTGAACTCGGCGCTGGAGCAGCCGCTCAACCTGGCACACGAACAATTGCTTGATGTACCGCCCGGTTCGACACCGAGCGGAACCTTCAATCGCCTGCAGGCCGACGGCGTCCTGCAGGACTCCTTTTGGCTGCGGCTGTACTGGCGGCTGAATCTCGACGGACAACCGCTGCATGGTGGCGAGTACCGCATGACGCCGGGCATGAGCGCCCAGGGTCTGATCGGCCTGTGGCAGCGTGGCGAAGTGGTGCAGTACAGCCTGACCCTGGTCGAAGGCTGGAATTTTCGTCAGGTACGCGCAGCCTTGGCCAAGCAGGAAAAACTTGAACAGACCTTCACCGGCTTGAGCGATAGCGAAGTGATGAACAAGCTCGGTCATGCAGGCGTGTTTCCCGAAGGACGGTTCTTTCCGGATACCTACCGTTTTGTCCGTGGCATGACCGATGCGGAACTGATGGAAAAAGCCTACGAGCGTCTGGATGATGTTCTCGCCAAAGAATGGAGCAAGCGCGCGGCTGACGCACCGTACACTGAGCCCTATCAAGCGCTGATCATGGCTTCGCTGGTGGAGAAGGAAACCGGTGTACCGCAGGAGCGTGGGCAGATTGCCGGTGTCTTCGTGCGGCGCATGCAGATTGGCATGTTGCTGCAAACCGATCCTACGGTGATCTACGGTTTGGGCGAGCGCTACAACGGTAAATTGACCCGTGCGCATTTGCGTGAGGCGACGCCTTACAACACTTACATGATCCCGGGGTTGCCACCGACTCCGATTGCGATGGTTGGGCGCGAAGCGATCCATGCAGCGTTGAATCCGGTGCCGGGTAACAGTTTGTATTTTGTGGCTCGTGGTGATGGCAGTCATGTGTTCTCCGACGACCTGGATGCGCACAATAATGCAGTGCGCGAGTTCCAGCTCAAGCGGCGCGCTGATTATCGATCCAGTCCTGCGCCGATAACGAATCAGGAGGTGCCAGAGGCTTCGAGCCCGGCGCCTGTGGTGCCTGCTGATAGCAGCACTCCGCAGGCTGCTCCCGTGTTGACTCCCGAACAACCGACCCCGGTCCCCGCACCCGGCGTGACCGAGCCGCAAAGCCCGCAATGACTCTGATTAAGGACTGCCTGTGACTGGCCTGTTTATTACCCTGGAAGGCCCGGAAGGCGCCGGCAAAAGCACTAATCGCGAGTACCTGGCTGAGCGTCTGCGCGCCGAAGGTATCGAGGTGTTGCTGACCCGCGAACCGGGCGGTACACCATTGGCCGAGCGGATTCGTGAAGTATTGCTCACACCCGGCGATGAAGTGATGAACGCCGACACCGAGCTGCTGCTGGTTTTCGCCGCGCGTGCCCAGCATCTGGCCGAGGTGATTCGCCCGGCGCTGGCCAGGGGTGTGGTGGTGTTGTGTGATCGCTTTACCGACTCTACTTACGCCTACCAGGGCGGTGGCCGCGGTTTGTCTGTGGAGCGCATCGCAACCCTGGAAACTTTCGTTCAGGGTGATCTGCGTCCGGACCTGACGCTGGTGTTCGATTTGCCGGTCGAGGTCGGTCTGGCTCGCGCCAGTGCTCGGGGGCGGCTGGACCGTTTCGAGCTTGAAGGTCGGGTGTTCTTCGACGCGGTCCGCAGTGCTTATCTGAAACGTGCCGAGGCTGATCCGGCGCGTTATCACCTGGTGGATGCCGCCCAGCCGCTGGCGCAGGTTCAGCGGTCACTGGACGCCCTGTTGCCGCAATTGCTGGGGCTTTACCGTGGCTGAGGCCTTCGCGTGGCAGGACAGCCTCTGGCAGCAACTGGCGGGCCGTGCACAGCATGCCCATGCCTACTTGCTGCACGGCCCGGCGGGTATCGGCAAGCGAGCGCTGGCTGAACGCTTGATGGCTCGTTTGCTCTGTCAGAAGCCGCAAGGGCTGGACGCTTGCGGGGAATGCAAATCCTGCATGCTGCTCAAGGCTGGCAGCCATCCGGATAACTACGTGCTGGAGCCAGAAGAGGCGGACAAGGCGATCAAGGTCGACCAGGTTCGTGAACTGGTCAGCTTCGTGGTGCAGACCGCGCAGTTGGGCGGGCGCAAAGTGGTACTGATCGAGCCGGTCGAGTCGATGAACAACAACGCCGCCAACGCCTTGCTGAAAAGCCTCGAAGAGCCTTCCGGCGATACCGTGTTGTTGTTGGTCAGTCACCAGCCAAGCCGTTTGTTGCCGACCGTCAAGAGTCGCTGTGTGCAGCAGGCCTGTCCGTTGCCGAGCCAGGCGATGAGTCTGGAGTGGCTGGCCAAGGCTTTGCCTGACTGCACTGAAGAGGAACGCATTGAGCTGCTGACACTGGCCGCTGGTTCGCCATTGGCCGCCGTCACCTTGCAGGCGCAGGGTGTACGTGAGCAGCGCGCTCTGGTGGTAGAGGGCGTGAAAAAACTGCTCAAGCAACAGCAATCACCAACTCAGTTGGCTGAGGGCTGGAACGCCATTTCGCTACTGTTGCTGTTCGACTGGTTCTGCGACTGGTCTAGCCTGATCCTGCGTTACCAGCTCACTCAGGACGAGGAGGGACTGGGTTTGCCCGATATGCGCAAAGTAGTGCAATATCTGGCGCAAAAGTCTTCTCAGGAAAAGGTCCTGAATATTCAGGACTGGATTCTGGCCCAGCGCCAGAAGGTGCTGAGCAAGGCCAACCTCAATCGCGTATTGCTGCTTGAGGCGTTACTGGTGCAGTGGGCAGATTTGCCTGCCCGGAATTGATCGCACGGGCCTGGAGTCAAGTAGTCGGCGGCGGGTGTCGGCATGCAGTTCAGTGATAGTGACAACACCGCTCGAAACAGAATCGAAACCCGTCCGGCCGGAGCCCTGAAGTCCGACCGTCCCACTCATACGATGTAGTTGCAGCCTTATGCTCGTAGATTCCCATTGCCACCTTGATCGCCTCGACCTTGCCGAACATGCCGGCTCTCTTGACGCGGCCCTCGAAGCGGCTCGTCAATGCGGCGTCGGTCACTTTCTCTGTATTGGCGTGAGCGTCGAAAACGCAGCTGACGTCAAAGCGCTCGCCGAGCGCTATGCCGATGTCGACTGCTCGGTCGGCGTCCATCCGCTCGACGTGCAGCCGGGCGCGGCACCTGCATTGGATTGGCTGTTACGCGAGCTCAACCACCCGCGGGTTGTGGCCATTGGTGAAACCGGTCTGGATTATCACTACGAGCCGGAAGCGGCCGAGTTGCAGCAAGCGTCCTTTCGCTTGCATCTGCAAGCCGCTCAGCAGACCGGCAAGCCCGTGATCGTCCACACCCGTGGCGCACGAGCCGACACCCTGGAGCTATTGCGTGAGGCGGCGCTGCCCCAGGCTGGCGTGCTGCACTGCTTTACCGAAGATTGGGAAATGGCCAAGGCGGCACTGGATCTGGGGTTCTATATTTCCCTGTCCGGCATCGTCACTTTCCGCAATGCCGATGCGTTGCGTGATGTCGCCAGGCAGGTGCCGGCCGACCGTTTGCTGGTGGAAACCGACTCACCGTATCTGGCGCCGATTCCGCATCGGGGCAAGCCGAATCTGCCGCAATACGTACGAGATGTTGCGCAGTATCTGGCGATGTTGCGTGGTGAGCCGTACGAGCGTTTTGCCGAGCAGACCACCGAGAACTTCAAGCGGTTATTTCCGTTGGCGCATGTCATCGGTCCTGCGTGAGCCCCCCTGTAGGAGCGAGCTTGCTCGCGATGGACTCAAGAGCGACGCGTTTATTCAGAAAACACGCGTTATTGTTAACGTCCATCGCGAGCAATCGAGCGTCGACCGGCTGCTCCTACACAAATCGCAGGCAAAAAAAACCCGGGTTCTGGGGGGGGAATCCGGGTTAAGACCATTAGGAGTAAAACAAAGGTACGCAGTCCGTTGGTACCTTCATCGGCGTGCCACTTGGGGGAGATGTCGCGCCGACAGTTGAAGTATTGATCACTATTGCGTTGAGTCCAGTCTGACCCCTCTATTTTTTAAACAGATTTGGAATACGCGCGCTTCAGTTGAGTTCTCATTACTTGGCAATTGTTGCCAAAATCGCCAAAGTTTCGTCGATCACGCGTTTTTCTGTGTAGAAATGTGGGGAAAAGCGAATGCCAGGGCCGCGAGGGATGCACACAACCTGTTGCTGCTTGAGTTGCTCGTAGACCCGCTGATTATCGATGCCATCGATACTGAACGAGAAAATCCCTCCACGCCGGACGGGATTCGGCGGGCTATGCAGTTGCACGCCAGCCATTGTGCTCAAGCCGTCCTGTAGCCATTGCATGCGTTCGGCAATAAGCGCAGCGACCTCTTCCATACCGACTTCTTCGAGCAGCGACAAACTGGCTTCCAGCGCCATGGCACCGAGCATGTTCGGGCTGCCGCACTCGAAGCGACGCGCGCTTTTCGCAGGCTCCCAGTCGCTACGGTTGTAGTCACCCATGTGTTCGAGCATGTGCCAGCCGAACTCATGGAGTTCAAGCTGCTCGCGCAGTTCGCTGCGGCAATAGAACACGCCCAGGCCTTCAGGCCCCAGGAGCCATTTATGACCGTCTGCCATGGCGAAGTCGCATTGGTACGCCTGGACATCAAAGGGCAGGGCACCCAGTTGCTGGATGGCATCAATGCAGAACAGCACGTTCTGTTGTTTGCAGCCGGTGCCAAGGCGCTGCAGGTCCAGGCGCAGGCCACTGGCGAACTGCACGGCACTCACTGACATCAGGCGGGTGCGCGGGCCGCAGGCGGCCAGCAGGGCACCTTCGGGGTCAGCGCCCTTGAGGCTGACCTGCAGCACTTCCACACCTTGCGGTGCCAGGGCTTCCCAGACGATACGGTTGGAAGGGAATTCTTCGTCACTAATGACAATCTGATCGCCACTTTGCCATTGCAGGCCGAAGGCGACAAAAGACAGTGCTTCTGAAGTATTTTTGACCAGCGCTACGTCATCCGTTGACGGTGCGTTAAGCAGGCGCATCAAGCGTTCGCGCAAGCGTTGTTCGAGGGTCATCCAGTCCGAATAGTCCCGTGCGCCCAGTAAAACGTTCTCCTGAGCGAAACGCGCGACTGCCACGGCAGCTCGATTTGGCCAGGGGGCGACGGCAGCATGATTCAAATAACGCAGGCCCGGAGCCTGTACAAATTCATCAAGAAACGTAGACATGGTCGGATGATCCGTGCAATTTGGCGCAAGTTAGGCATAATACGCGGCTTCGATTTTGACCCCTACAGACCTTTTCTTATGCAGAAAGAACCTCGTAAGGTCCGTGAGTTTCGTCGCCGCGAGCAAGAAATTCTCGATACCGCGCTAAAGCTGTTCCTCGAACAAGGTGAAGACAGCGTCACCGTCGAGATGATCGCTGATGCCGTGGGTATCGGCAAAGGGACCATCTACAAGCACTTCAAGTCCAAGGCAGAGATCTATCTGCGCCTGATGCTCGACTACGAGCGTGACCTGAACGAGCTGCTGCACTCTGCCGATGTCGACAAGGATAAGGAAGCCCTGTCCCGGGCCTACTTCGAATTCCGCATGCGCGATCCGCAGCGTTACCGGCTGTTCGACCGCCTGGAAGAAAAGGTGGTCAAGGGCAATCAGGTGCCGGAGATGGTCGAGGAGCTGCACAAGATTCGCGCGTCCAACTTCGAACGACTGACCTTGTTGATCAAGGGCCGGATCAGTGAAGGCAAGCTCGAAGACGTACCGCCTTACTTCCACTATTGCGCATCCTGGGCGCTGGTGCACGGCGCTGTGGCGCTGTATCACTCGCCGTTCTGGAGCAATGTGCTGGAAGATCAGGAAGGTTTCTTCCAGTTCCTGATGGATATCGGCGTGCGTATGGGCAACAAGCGCAAGCGCGATACCGACACTCCTGGCAGCTGAGCCATTCAGTTGCTTTATTGCACCATGTTTCGCTACAGGGTGCAGTACCTCAGGAATATACTCAGGCTAGGGACTTGCTAAAACTTGATTTGTGAGTCAAGTTTCAGCAAGTCCGAATCTTCTACCGCCGGAGTGATCCATGATCGTTGACCGTCAAGGCAGGCATTTTCGCAATTTGCGGATCAGCCTGACTTCAGCCTGCAACTATGCGTGTACCTACTGCGTGCCGAACGGCAAGCGACTGGTCGCTGCGCAGGATGAATTGTCGGCCGAAGCCATGGCCCGTGGCGTTGCTTATCTTATTGAAGCGGCCGGCATCGAGCGCCTGCGTATTACCGGCGGCGAACCCTTGGTCAGCCCCAAGCTGGAAACCTTCATGGGCGCGGTGGGGCAGATGGGGCTGGCGGATATCAGCCTGACTACCAACGGCCAGCTCTTGGCGCGCAAACTGCCGTCGCTGGTGGATGCCGGAATTCGCCGAATCAACGTTTCCCTGGATACCCTTGACCCTGGTGCCTTTCGCAGCATTGCACGCGGCGGCGATCTGGCGACCGTGCTTAACGGTATGGATCAGGCGAAAGCCGCAGGCATCAAGATCAAGGTCAACATGGTACCGTTGCTCGGGCAGAACCTGGATCAGGTGATGCCGCTGCTCGATTATTGCCTTGAACGCGGTTATGAACTGCGTTTTATCGAACTGATGCGCATGGGTCATTTGGCCAGTGATTCGAATGCCTTTTTGCAGCAATTCGTCAGCCTGCAACAGCTGTTGAGCCTGATCGGCGAGCGCTACGAATACCTCCAGGCTGATGCGCCAGTGGATGCCACGGCGGTGCGCTATGAAATTCCGGGCCAGGGTTTCTTTGGCGTGATTGCCAATGAAAGTGTGCCGTTCTGTCGGACCTGTTCACGTCTGCGCTTGTCGTCCACCGGCTGGCTGCATGGCTGCCTCTCGTCGAGCAATCGCCATTATGTCGGCGACCTGCTGGACAAGCCTCGCCACGAGGCTTTGCCAGCCTTGCAACGCCTATTGGTGAAAGCCTTGGGCGACAAGCAGGAAGTGGCCTTTTCCGGTGGCGCGACCATCATGAAAATCATCGGCGGATAAAAGAGTTCGCCGAAATTTGGGTTTGCTGTGGAATCTTCGGTGTTTACCATGGCCTCATCGCGAGCAAGCCCGCTCCCACACTTGATCTGCGTCAGACTACAAAAGTGTGACCGATGGAGATCTAATGTGGGAGCGGGCTTGCTCGCGATGACGGAGTGGCAAGCGATGAAGAAATTTCTGACACTCTCAAATCCCTCCACCATTCCCAATCCCCTTTGAGCTGGCGCGGAAGCTGCATCCTGCCAGGATTCGCCGGTTTTCCGTCACCGGCATCTGGAGGGTAGGATGCGTAGCCTGGTTTTGCTGCTGGCCTTTTTGGCGCTTGGTGGCTGCATGAATGTCAGCGATCTGGGTGAGGGCGCTCGCTATCACATGAGCGATGCGGGCTTGCTCGATCACAGTGATACCCATCGCTCGAACTCGTTCCGCATACAGCCAGACTCCTTTATTTATATCGCCCAAGGCGCCTTTGCACCGCCCGGCAGTCCCTATCCGCGGCCAAATGTGGTCGCCGAAGAAGCCTTCAACGGGTTTGTCGAATACTTCCCCATGGTCCGTCGCGCGCAATCCCCTGAGGGGCTGGAGGAAGCGATGACCGAAGCCCGCGCGGCCGGTGCGCATTATCTGCTCTACACCCGTTTCGCCAAGGCTGACGACCGGATCGGCAACTCGGATGAATGGATCGATCAGCAAGCCGTGGATCGAATGGGGATCGACAGTGGCGTGATTCAGCTCATGTTGATCGAGACCAACACCCGGTATTTGATCGATACTGCACGTATTCACAGTCGTGGTGGTTTACTGACGTTCCACGACAACAAGCCAGAAGATTTGCTGGGTCCGCCGCTCGAGCAATACGCTCGTAGCCTGTTGGGCTTGAGCGACTAAGCAATACACGAGGAAAACAACATGAGTGGTCCGCAAAAAGCTAATGATCTGTTGGGACAAATTCCCAAATCCAAAGGCTTGCCACCGGTCCACTTGTGGAACCCCGACTTTTGCGGCGATATCGACATGCGGATCGCCCGCGACGGAACCTGGTATTACCTTGGCACGCCCATCGGGCGTAAACCGATGGTTAAACTGTTCTCCACCATCATGCGTCGCGATGGTGACGATTACTTCCTGATTACCCCGGTGGAAAAGGTTGGCATCAAGGTCGACGATGCGCCTTTTGTCGCCGTCAGCCTTGAGGTTGAAGGCGAGGGCGAAGCTCAGCTGCTGCGTTTCACCACGAATGTCGAAGAGCAGGCCGAAGCCGGTCCTGAGCATGCGTTGCGAGTGGTGATCGATCCCGACACTCAAGAGCCTGCACCCTATGTGCATGTGCGGAGCAATTTCGAAGCCTTGATCCATCGCAATGTGTTTTACCAACTGGTGGAACTGGCGGTGACACGGGAAATCGACGGGCAGCGCTGGTTGGGGGTCTGGAGTGGCGGTGAGTTCTTTACTATCGGACTTGAGCCTTGAATCGACTGTAAGGTCGTCTCGCGGGGTAGGAGCCGAGCTTGCTCGCGATGAACGTTAACGATAACGCGTGTTTTCTGAATAAACGCGCCGCCCTTGAGTCCATCGCGAGCAAGCTCGGCTCCTACAGGATTGCACGGCCGTGGATATCCCTCTGAAATAATCCGCTGCCACTGCCGACTCGTTTCGTTTATTGATTTGTACATGATTAGACATGTTCGATTTGACAAGAAAAAACGAGTGGTTGACGAGCTGATTCGGCGTATCGAAAGCGGCCTCATGGAGGACGGCTTACTGCTGCCGGGGGAGCATCAGTTGGCTGAAGAGTTTGGCGTGAGCCGGGGGGACGTTGCGTGAAGCATTGGCCGAGTTGGAGTCGTTACAGGCACAGCAAGCTGTGACCACGTATTAGAGAGTGAATCCGTTCGCCACCGTGCTCCCCGCGCGCCCCTCAATCCTGCGAGGAATTGTCATGGCGCGCAGAACCCGCAGAAGCGATTTGAAGTGATTCACCCCCATTGTGCGGGTATTGATATCGGTAGTCGGGAGGGTCGTGGCCGTGGACAGCAACGGTGCCGGTGATGCTCATGCCGGGGTGTTTGTCGCTGCGCTGGCCGTCGGTTTGCCACCGGCTCAAGCGGCCCGTCGCGCCAATGCCGCTGCAGCGCTGGCGGTCACGCGTTGGGGGCCAGCCACCTCGCCGGGCACTGCCGAGGTCGATGCGTTTATCGCCAGATCGTAGGGGCAGGATCGTCCGAGCGCGGCCCGAACCTCCGGCAGCTCCTTCTGACCCTGGTGCACAGGGTCAGTCTGGAAAGGTTTCGCAGCCTTCGATTTACTTGCGGGCGCTGCCGTCACGGTCAGAGCCCGAGCCACCGGTGGTGGTTTTAGAGCTGGTACCCAATCTGGCGTTGTCCGGGACGCTGGAGTTCATGATGTCCGGGCTATGGGTATCGTTGCGATCAATTCGTGGGTCGGTCGCGGTGGCGGGGGATGTCGCCCGGTAGACTGGGTTGGTCGGGGCGGTTGAACCGGCGAAGGCTGCTGAAGACAGCAACCCGGCAAGGACAACGGCAGGCAGTTTTGACATGTTCATGGCGTCGCCTCCACTTCTAGAGTCGTTACCCGTACCAGTCTGCTCCCGATTTCGATGGGTGGCTGAATTTAGACGAGTGGTCTAGGCGTTCTGCAGTGCCTTTTCGACGTTCATCCAGCGCCAGATCAGCCGCCCCACGGTAATCAGCCAACTCATCACCGCAACTGCCAATATCATGAGCAACAGGGCGGACATGCCTTGTTCGACTATGATCTTGCCGGCCAACAGTGGAAAGCCGAACACACCTATGAAGTAGGCAAGGCTGAACAGCAACAGGGATTGCGAGGTCGTACCGGCGGGGGCTTCATTGGCGGCGAGGCCGTTGATCACCGAATAGGTTAGCCCGTAACCGACACCGAGAATGACCGCCGCCAGTACATAGCTGAAGCCGTCGTCGACCAGGAACCGGAACATCACGATCGACACCACTGTCAGCCCGCAGAGCAGGCAGGACGCCTCATAGGCGTCGCGTTTGACCACGATGCTGGCGATCAGCAGGCGGCTGCTGATCGCCGCACTCATGAAGCCTAAAAAGAACAGTGAATAATCCAGTGAACGGGAGGCGGCATAGCTGGTCTGGAAGCTCGACAGGCCACCAAACACGCATCCGCCCAGGCCGACCATGATGATCGAAAATACCGCTTTGGAAGAAAGCACTTGGGCTGCCGCCGACCAGGAAATCTTCGACACGGCAGCGGTTCCCAGCAGATTGGGGCGGTGCTTAAGCGCTACTCCCAATCGCCAGAACATCACCACCCCCATCAGGCTTGCCAGCGCGGCGATGTAAAAAGCGGTGGTGACGGGATAGCCCAGCACGCTGGCCGCACGGCCCAACAACGGACCGGAACCAATGCCGGTCATCATGCTGCCTGACAGCAGCGCGAAGTACCTGGCGCGCTGAGTGGGCTCGACCAGCATCGCCACGATGATTGGCCCCAGGGTGTAAAACACGCCCCAGCCGAGGCCAAGCATCAGCCCAAAAAACAATAAGGCATTCCCGAACCCAGGCGTCAGCGCGAAACCCAGGCTGGCCACTACCAGCAAGCAGCCGAACAGCGCAATTGAGCGTGCAGCGCCCAACAGGTCTGACAAATGCCCGGAGAGGATCACTGCCACAAAGGTGCTGAGCATCGCGATCGAGATCACGCTGCCAGCGTCATGCTCGTTGCCGCCGCGTGAACTGATCAGCAGTGACAGTAGGAAGGTCGAACCATAGGACAGTGAAAGCAGATAACTGGCAACGCAAAACAGGCCGAATAGCTTCCCTGAAACGATGGTGTCCTGATGAGTACCGGTCTGCATGAAGGCGTCTCTTGCCAGCTGGAATCATGAATCGCATTTCTAACATGCGAGGCGCAGACGTTAGTTGCGTTCTTGCAGACTTCAGGGTTAGTCAATAACGGAGTAAAGGACTGATTGATGCCGTCAGCACAAACCGATCTCCTCCATAAACTCCTCCATGAATCGCTTCAATCGTTCATGACGAATCTGCGCCAGCCGGCTGCCAGTCCGGGTCTGGAAGCCCGCAGCCAGGTGCAGCAGCTTGGTCTGGAAGTGATCGAGCGTGAAGCGCTTGTCGTCGTAATCGCGGGACTCTGCTTTGGGGTCCAATGGGTGGTAAAACGCGCTGCCCATTCGCCCGGAGACATAAAACGTCCGCGCCACGCCGAGCATTCCAAGGGAATCGAGACGGTCGGCGTCCTGCAGGATTCTTGCTTCCAGCGTCGTTGGCGTAATGCCCGCCGAGAAACTGTGGGTCTCGATGGCGTGGGCGACCGCGGCGACTTTATCTTCCGGCCAACTCAAGTCAGCCAACACCTGCGAGGCTTTCTGTGCCGCCAGACGCGAGGCCTGTGATCTCAACGGCGAATCCTTCTCCACTGCGACACAATCATGCAAAAGCACCGCTGCCAGCAGCACTTCGAGATCGCCACTTTCCTCTTTATGGATGACACGAGCGTTGTTCCAGACCCGATGCAGGTGCGACAGATCGTGGGCGCCATCCTCGGACGGCTCAAGCGCGTGGGGCAGGAGTGTTGCAGCAAGACTTTGCAGTGGAGCGAAAGCAGCGATCATTCGAAAATCTCGTTAGGAGTAAGACGATTAAACGTCGGGCGCAGGACCTGTGGCGAGGGAGTGGCTTGCTCCCTCGCCACAGTTGATCCGATGACCATAAACCAGGTTTTCATTTGAAATGTGACGAGCGCTCAGCGCCGACTTAGTATGGCTTTTTCACATCCGTACAAGGAAAGTCCATGACCATCGAAATCCGCCCAGCCGTGCCGAGCGATGCCCCGCAAATCCTCGCGTTCATCACCGAACTGGCGGATTACGAGCGCGCCAGGCACGAAGTCATCGCCAGCGTCGCCGACATCGAACGCAGCCTGTTCAACGAAGGCGCCACCGCCCATGGCCTGATCTGTCTGCGGGACGGGCTGCCGATTGGCTTCGCGGTGTTCTTCTTCAGCTACTCGACCTGGCTGGGGAGCAATTGCCTCTACCTCGAAGACCTTTACATCAACCCTGAACAGCGTGGCGGCGGAGCGGGAAAAAAACTCCTGCGTCACCTCGCACAAATCGCCTGCGCCAACGACTGCGGACGGTTCGAATGGAGCGTACTGGACTGGAACGAGCCGGCGATTCAATTTTACAAATCGATCGGTGCCCAGCCGCAGGATGAGTGGGTGCGTTATCGCATGGAAGGGGAAGCGTTGAGAGAGTTTGCCCAGGGGTGAATGGGCGCAATCCTCAAACCCTGTAATATTCCCTATATGTGGGATGCAAATTTATATATTGAGATATTAGTCTTCTCAGGTTTATAGTCGCCTGCATCAGCTCTACGCACTCACTGCTCAATAACAAATTTCAGGTGAAGCGATGCAGGCGCAATTGATCGCGCTCGATTGGGGGACAACCTCACTTCGGGCTTACAAACTCGCTGCCGGCGGCCAGGTGCTCGAACAGCGTTCGCTGTCGTCGGGGATCATGCAGTTGCCCGGTGCGCCGCGGATGATTGCTGGCCAGATGTGCGCCGATGGTTTCGAACTGGCCTTCGATGACGCCTGCGGTGACTGGCTCGATGCACAGCCCGATCTTCCAGTGATCGCCTGTGGCATGGTCGGCAGTGCCCAGGGTTGGGGTGAGGCCGCTTACTGCGACACTCCGGCGAATGTCGCCAATCTCGGCACCTCCTTGAAAACCCTGCACAGCCTGCGCGGCGTCGATGTGCATATCGTGCCCGGGGTGATCGAGCGTTCGCGGTTGCCGAATGTGATGCGCGGCGAAGAGACCCAGGTCCTCGGCGTGCTGCAGAGTCTGCCTGTCGGCGCGGGAGGCAATTTGTTGATCGGCTTGCCGGGTAGCCATTCAAAGTGGGTGGAAGTGGCCGGCAGCTGCATCGTGCACTTCGACACGTTCATGACCGGCGAGCTGTTCGCTGTGCTCAGTGAACACAGCATTCTGGGGCGTACCCAACAGCGCGGTGCGCCCTTTGATGGCGAGGCATTTGATCGTGGTGTGCAGGTGGCGCTGTCCGCTGACGGCGAGATCGGACCTCTTTCGACCTTGTTCAGTGCGCGTTGTCTTGGCCTGACGGGCGAGCTCAGTTCCACCGAGCAAGCCGACTATCTGTCGGGTCTGTTGATCGGCCATGAGCTCTCGGCCCTTGTCGGCGTACAGCGTCGTCGACGTCACAGCGATGAACAGCCCTCAATCATCCTTATCGGCAACTCCCAGCTCTGTGCCCGTTACAGCCGGGCGCTCGATACCTGCGGTTTTGCTCAGGTGAGCCTGGCCGAACACGCCACCGAACGCGGTTTATGGCACTTGGCCGAAGCGGCCGGGCTGCTCGGCTGAACCGTCTGCGTTCAACTACCAAGAGGTCTGACATGCTCAAGCAAGCACTGGCGAAAAACGGTCTGATCGCGATCCTTCGCGGCCTGCGCCCGCAAGAGGCGGCGGCCATCGGCGAGGTGTTGTATCAGGCAGGTTTTCGCGTCATTGAAGTGCCACTCAACTCCCCTGAGCCGTACGAAAGTATCCGCATTCTGCGCAGCATCTTGCCCGCCGATTGCCTGATCGGTGCCGGTACGGTGTTGACCCCCGAACAGGTCGAGCAAGTGAAGGCTGCGGGCGGGCAGGTGATCGTCATGCCTCACAGCGATCCTAAGGTTTTGCGTGCGGCCAAGGCAGCGGGGCTGTACTTGTCGCCCGGTGTCGCCACGCCAACCGAAGCCTTCGCCGCACTGGCCGAAGGCGCCGATGTCTTGAAGATGTTCCCGGCAGAGCAAATGGGCCCGGCGGTGGTCAAGGCGTGGTTGGCGGTGCTGCCGGCAGGGACGTTGCTGATTCCGGTAGGCGGGATTACGCCGGACAACATGCAGGTGTTTGTCGAGGCGGGCGTCAGCGGTTTCGGCCTGGGTTCCGGGCTGTTCAAACCGGGGCTGACACCTGACGAAGTAGCGGTCCGCGCCAAGGCTTATGTGCAGGCATGGAACGCGTTGCGTTAAGACAATCCCTGTAGGAGCCGAGCTTGCTCGCGATGGCATCACTGCGGTGAAACAGGCAGACCGCGCCGTCTGCATCGCGAGCAATCGAGCGTCGACCGGCTGCTCCTACATAGAGCTGATAACAAGAGAGCTGACGATGAAAATCACCAAACTGACGACCTTTATCGTTCCACCGCGCTGGTTGTTCCTCAAAATCGAAACCGACGAAGGCGTGACCGGCTGGGGCGAACCCGTGGTCGAAGGCCGGGCCCATACCGTCGCGGCGGCCGTTGATGAGCTGTCGGACTATCTGATCGGCAAGGACCCGCGCAACATCGAAGACATCTGGACCGTGCTCTATCGCGGCGGTTTTTACCGTGGCGGCGCGGTGCACATGAGCGCCCTGGCCGGGATCGATCAGGCGCTGTGGGACATCAAAGGCAAGGCGCTTGGGGTCTCGGTCAGTGATCTGCTGGGGGGACAGGTTCGTGACAAGATTCGCGTCTATTCATGGATCGGCGGCGACCGCCCGGCCGACACTGCGAGGGCTGCCAGGGACGCCGTCGAGCGTGGTTTCACCGCGGTGAAAATGAACGGCACCGAAGAGCTGCAATTCGTCGATACCTTCGAGAAAGTCGACCTGGCGCTGGCCAACGTCGCCGCCGTGCGTGATGCGGTGGGACCGAATGTGGGGATTGGCGTGGACTTCCATGGCCGGGTCCACAAACCGATGGCCAAGGTGCTGATGAAGGAACTCGACGCCTACAAGCTGATGTTCATCGAAGAGCCAGTACTCAGTGAAAACTATGAAGCATTGAAAGAGTTGGCGCCGCTGACCAGCACGCCAATTGCGCTGGGCGAGCGTTTGTTTTCCCGTTGGGATTTCAAACGGGTGCTCAGCGAGGGCTATGTCGACATCATCCAGCCGGATGCTTCCCATGCCGGCGGCATCACCGAAACCCGCAAAATCGCCAACATGGCCGAAGCCTATGACGTGGCGTTGGCGCTGCATTGCCCGCTGGGTCCGATTGCGCTAGCGGCGTGCCTGCAACTGGACGCGGTTTGCTACAACGCGTTTATCCAGGAGCAGAGCCTGGGTATTCATTACAACGAAAGCAACGACCTGCTGGATTACGTCAAGGATGCGCGGGTGTTCGACTACGACAAAGGTTTCGTGAAAATCCCGAACGGTCCAGGCCTGGGCATCGAGATCAACGAGGAGTACGTCATCGAACGCGCCGCCATTGGCCACCGCTGGCGCAACCCGATCTGGCGCCATGCCGATGGCAGTTTTGCCGAGTGGTAATAGTGGTCTGACCCAACACAGTTCCCCTGTGGGAGCGAGCTTGCTCGCGAAGACGGCGGCATGTGCAGCGAGGATGTTCAGGCATACCGCGTCGGCCCAATCGCGAGCAAGCTCGCTCCCACAAGGTATCAGCACAAGTCTTTGTATCGCCCTCAATAATCATAAGAAGAGGCACCCCATGCATCCTGAGATTTTCACCGGGCAGGCGTCGTTGGTGACGCCGAGCCGCAAGCGTCTTTTCATCATGGTCCTGCTGTTCATCACCGTGGTGATCAACTACCTGGACCGCAGTAACCTGTCGATTGCAGCTCCGGCGCTGACCAGCGAACTGGGTATCGATCCGATCCATGTCGGGCTGATCTTCTCCGCGTTCGGCTGGACCTACGCCGCCATGCAGATCCCCGGTGGCTGGCTGGTGGACCGGGTGCCGCCGCGCATCCTCTACAGCGTTGCGCTGCTACTGTGGTCGGTGGCCACGGTGATGCTCGGTTTCGCCGCCAGCTTCATCGCGCTGTTCGTTTTGCGCATGGCCGTGGGCGCGCTGGAAGCACCTGCCTATCCGATCAACAGCCGGGTGGTGACCACCTGGTTTCCCGAGCGTGAGCGCGCGACCGCTATCGGCTTCTACACCTCCGGGCAGTTCGTCGGGCTGGCCTTTCTGACGCCCGTATTGGCCTGGCTGCAACATCAATACGGCTGGCACATGGTATTCGTCAGCACTGGTGCGGTGGGGATTCTCTGGGCGGCCGTGTGGTACGCGGTGTATCGCGAGCCACGGGATTTCAAGGGGGCCAATCTGGCGGAAGTCGAGCTCATCCGTGAGGGCGGCGGGCTGGTCGATATCCAGGCCGAGACGGCCCGGCGCAAGGCACCGTTCAACTGGACGGACCTGGGCACTGTGTTGAGCCAACGCAAGTTGTGGGGCATCTACCTCGGACAGTTCTGTCTCAATTCGACGTTGTGGTTTTTCCTGACCTGGTTTCCGACCTATCTGGTGAAATATCGCGGCATGGACTTCATCAAGTCCGGCCTGCTGGCGTCGCTGCCGTTTCTCGCGGCGTTCATTGGCGTGCTCTGCTCGGGGTTCTTCTCCGACTGGCTGATCCGCCGCGGCGCGACGATCGGTTTCGCCCGCAAGTTGCCGATCATTGGCGGGTTGCTGATTTCCACCTCGATCATCGGTGCCAACTTTGTCGAATCGACGCCGTGGGTGATCGCCTTCCTGGCGCTGGCGTTTTTCGGCAACGGGCTGGCTTCGATCAGCTGGTCGCTGGTCTCGACCTTGGCACCGGCACGCTTGTTGGGGCTGACGGGCGGGGTGTTCAACTGCATCGGCAATCTGGCGGCGATCGCCACGCCGATCGTGATCGGCTTTCTCGCCAGCGGCGACTCCTTCGCCCCGGCGATCACCTACATCGCCGCGCTGGCGTTGATCGGCGCCCTGTCCTATGTGTTGCTGGTAGGCAAGGTTGCGCGAATCGAGCTCTAGGCTCTGTACGATAACTGCCTGCGCGACGATCATGCTGCGTTAAAACAGGCTCGGACGAACGAAGTGAGAACGTCCGAAGGACGGCCCGAAGGGCGAGCGAAGCGAGTAATGCTCATTTACAACCCGTAAACTCCGCTTCCTCGCCTGTTTTTGCCTTGCCTGATCGCCGCTCGGCGAGTTCTCGTACAGACCCTGGCAAGCGCAAGACCGGGCGACCATAATGCCGCCGGTTCCCTCGCTGATTGTTGAAGGCCAGATATGCAGGAAGACGTCGCAAAAAACGCCAAGGACGCCGCGCCGACAGGTACCCAGACGCTGCTACGCGGCCTGGGGGTGGTTCAGGCCGTGGCCAGTGGTGCTCGCGACCTCAAGGAAATTGCCCGGCTGATCGGGACCACCCGCAGCACCACCCATCGTCTGGCCAGTTGCCTGGTGGAGGAGCGCTATCTGCGGGTCGTGCCGCAAATCGGTTACCTGCTGGGGCCCAAGCTGATCGAGCTGGGTTTCCAGGCGCGCGAAGCGCTGCCGCTGGTGACCCTGGCCGGGCCGTATCTGGACGAGTTGTCGGCGTTGACCGGCGATACCATTCACCTGGCGATTCGTGAAGACGACGACGTGCTGTACCTGCACAAGAATCCCGGGCGCAATGGTCCGGAAATGCGTTCGCGGGTCGGTCATCGCATGCCCTTGGCGCGCACCGGGATCGGCAAGGCGCTCATGCTTGATGACTCGCCGCAGGAGTGGCAGCGCCTGTATCGGACCAGCTTGCCGGCGGGCGGGCAAAACCAGTTATGGCCGCAGCGCCCGGAGCCATCCTGGGAGCAATTCCAGCAGCGCATGCTGGAGTATGTGGCGGGCGGCTACGCCTTTGACCTGGAAGACAATGAACCGTCGATCCGCTGTGTCGCGGCGCCGGTACGCGATGCCAGCCGGCGAATCGTCGCCGGGATCAGTATTGCCAGTACCGTACCCTATATGCCGCTGGAGAAAATGGCCGAGCTGATTCCGTTGATCAAGCAGGTCGCCGCCCGGCTTTCCGCCGAGTTGGGGGCCAAGGCCTGAGCCGGGCCTGCGTTACAGCGGGGTAAGGACATTCATCACGGTATCCAGAGCGACGCGGGTGTCGTCAAGTTGCACCAGCGAGGCATGCCGGGCACCGAGGGCGTCACGATTCTTGATGGCAGTCAGTATCGCCTTGTGCCGGGGCAGGCTGAGCCTTTGAATGTCGGGGCGCCGGTTGGTGATACTGATTGACTCGCGCAGCGGCAGCGAAAGCATGTTGCACATGTAGGCGAGCAAGTCGTTGCGGGTCGCGTCGGCGATCGCATGGTGAAAATCCAGGTCCGCCTGCAAGAGGTTCTCGTGGGTCTTTGCCGTTTCCATGGCCTGGTAGGCTTTTTCGATGATCGCGATGTCGGCATCGGTCGCCGTAGTGGCGGCCATTGCGGCGATTTCCGGCTCAAGGATTCGGCGTACGCCCGACAAGGTGTTGAAGAACTCGCTGTGAGGTGTGGACTGCATCAGCCAGGACAGCACGTCGGGATCCAGCAAGTGCCATTTCGAGCGTGGGCGCACTAGTGCGCCGACCCGTGGCTTGGAGTACACCAGCCCCTTGGCGCTCAGCACCCGGGTGGCTTCGCGCAGCACCGACCGACTGACCTGATAGGTCTCGCACAGCGTTGCCTCCTGGGGCAATCGTTCTTCCGGCTTGAGGCGTCCGGAGACAATGTGCATGCCCAGTTCCTGGACGATCTGGGCATGCATGCTCTTGCGTGGCTTGGGGGACTGCTGATCCATGACAGGGGCGCTGCTCTGACGAAATACACGGCATCATAACATCGCTGCCATCTCTATCAGGCGCTCCTGTACGCCTGAACCGATTCACTATCAGTGTGAATGACGCGGCACCTCCGCGCCGCGGCAACCCACCAGAAAGTCGAAGTCGCAGCCCTGGTCCGCCTGTAGCACGTGGTCGATGTACAGCTGGCGATAGCCGCCCGCGATCAGTTTCTGTGGCGCGTGCAGGTCGGCCATGCGCGCCGCCAGCTCGGCGTCCGGGATGTCCAGGTGCAGACGCCCATTGGCACAATCGAGTTCGATCCAGTCGCCTTCTTTCACGGCGGCCAAAGGTCCGCCGGCAGCTGCTTCCGGGGCGACGTGCAAGACTACGGTGCCGTACGCCGTGCCGCTCATGCGTGCGTCGGAAATCCGCACCATGTCGGTGACGCCTTGGGCCAGCAATTTGGCCGGCAAGCCCATGTTGCCTACTTCCGCCATGCCGGGATAACCCTTGGGACCGCAGTTTTTCATCACCAGGATCGAGTCGGCATCGACGTCCAGCTCCGGGTCGTTGATCCGCGCCTTGTACATGTCGAAGTTCTCGAACACCACCGCACGGCCGCGATGCTGCATCAGTTCGGCGCTGGCGGCGGAAGGCTTGAGCACGGCGCCGAGAGGGGCCAGGTTGCCACGCAGCACGCAGATGCCGCCGTCCGCACGGATTGGGTTGGAGAGGGGGCGGATCACTTCGTCCTGGCCGTAGATCGGTGCCTCTCTGGTGTTGTCGCCGATCGACTTGCCATTGACGGTCAAGGCGTCGGGATGAGGAATCAGGTTGGCTTCGCCAAGGCGGCGCAGCACGGCCGGCAGGCCGCCGGCATAGTAGAACTCTTCCATCAGGAAACGCCCGGACGGTTGCAGGTCGACAATGGTCGGCATGCCGCGACCGATGCGGGTCCAGTCATCCAGTTCAAGCTCGACGCCGATGCGTCCGGCGATGGCTTTCAAGTGAATCACCGCGTTGGTCGAGCCGCCGATGGCAGCGTTGACGCGAATGGCATTTTCGAAGGCTTCCTTGGTGAGGATCTTCGACAGTTTCAGGTCTTCGCGAACCATCTCCACCGCGCGCATCCCGGACATGTGCGCCAGGACATAACGGCGCGCATCCACCGCCGGAATCGCCGCGTTGTGGGGCAGGGAGGTGCCCAGTGCCTCGGCCATGCAGGCCATCGTGGAGGCGGTGCCCATGGTGTTGCAGGTCCCCGCCGAGCGAGACATGCCGCCCTCGGCCGCCAGGAAGTCGTCGATGCTGATGGTGCCGGCCTTGACCTGTTCGCTGAGTTGCCACACCACGGTACCCGAGCCGATGTCCTGGCCCTTGTGCTTACCGTTGAGCATCGGCCCGCCGGTGACGACGATGGCGGGGACGTCGCAACTGGCGGCGCCCATCAACAGCGCCGGCGTGGTCTTGTCGCAGCCGGTCAGCAGCACCACACCGTCGATCGGGTTGCCGCGAATGGCTTCCTCGACGTCCATGCTCGCCAGGTTGCGGGTGAGCATGGCGGTGGGGCGCAGGTTCGACTCACCGTTGGAGAACACCGGGAACTCCACGGGAAAGCCGCCGGCCTCGATCACCCCGCGTTTGACATGCTCGGCAATCTGGCGGAAGTGCGCGTTGCACGGGGTCAGCTCCGACCAGGTGTTGCAGATCCCGATGATGGGCTTGCCATGGAACTGATGGTCGGCAATGCCCTGGTTCTTCATCCAGCTGCGGTACATGAAGCCGTTCTTGTCGGCGGTACCAAACCACTGGGCGGAGCGCAGGTCGGGTTTTTTATCAGACATGGCTAGATCTCTTATAGTAAGACTATATTGTTCTTTTCTGGCGCTAACATAAGCGTAAATTCCCATGTTTGGAAGTCTTGCTGAGTAAATAGTAATACTATATAGTCGTTTGCAACTGAGGTATGACCCTGGCGGTTTTCCGCGAGAGGCGTCCCCGAGCTTCCATAAAAACAACAATTGGAGATCGATCCCATGGGTCAGGAGCTGCGACCGATTCGTCGCATCACGCTGAAACCAAAGCTTTTCCTGAGCCCGCGATCAGGAGAAGGTTCATGCGTTTAGTTCAGTTCGAATTGAGTAACGGCGAGCGCCGGGTCGGCGTGGTCGAGGACGGTCTGGTCCGTGAAGTGCAATCCGCGCGCACGGTGCGCGAGCTGGCGCTGGCCGCCATCGAGACGGGCGTCGATCTGCGGCAGCAGGTCCAGCGCCTCGGCCTGGGGGGGAGTCACGATTATGCGCAATTGCTGGCCGAGCTCAGGATACTGGTGCCACTGGATCACCCGGACCCGGCGCATATGCTGGTCAGCGGCACCGGCCTGACCCATCTGGGCAGCGCGGCGGCACGGGACAAGATGCATCAGCAGGCCGGTGACGACAGCGCGATGACCGACACCATGCGGATCTTCAAGTGGGGCGTGGAAGGCGGTAAACCCGCTGCCGGTCAGGTCGGTGTGCAACCGGAATGGTTCTACAAGGGCGACGGCAGCACTGTCGTGCGTCCGGGTCAGGCATTCGCGCTGCCGCCATTCGCCGAAGACGCCGGCGAAGAGCCGGAAATCGGCGGCCTGTATGTCATCGGCCACGACGGCAAGCCTTATCGCCTGGGGTTTGCCGTGGGCAACGAGTTCTCCGATCACGTGATGGAGCGCAGGAATTACCTGTACCTGGCCCACTCCAAATTACGCAATTGCAGTTATGGTCCTGAACTGCGGGTCGGTGAACTGCCCCAGCACCTGGCTGGCAGCAGTCGCATTTTGCGTAATGGCAAGGTCGTATGGCAGAACGAGTTCCTCAGTGGCGAAGCCAATATGTGCCACAGCCTGGAAAACCTTGAATACCACCACTTTAAATACCGTCAGTTCCTGCGGCCGGGGGATGTACACATTCACTTCTTCGGCACCGCGACCCTGTCTTTCGCAGACGGTATCCGTACGCAGCCGGGCGATGTGTTCGAAATCAGTCAGGCGGAGTTCGGCGCGCCCTTGATCAACGGTATCGCCAGCGGCGACGCGGAGCTGGCCCCCGGTCAAGTAGGCACACTTTAAGGAGACAGGCATGACTCAGATTCTTGGTCACAACTACATCGGCGGCCGGCGCAGTGCGACCGGCACCGTGACCCTGCAGAGCTTCGACGCGCAGACTGGCGAAGCATTGCCCCATGCTTTCCACCAGGCGACGGCGCAGGAGGTCGATGCCGCCGCCAATGCTGCCGCGACGGCCTACCCGGCCTATCGAGCCTTGAGTGCGCAGCGTCGCGCGTATTTCCTGGCGTCAGTGGCCGATGAACTGGATGCGCTGGACGATGAGTTCATCGCCCTGGTTTGCCGTGAAACCGCGTTGCCCGTTGCACGCATCCAGGGCGAGCGCAAGCGTACCAGTGGCCAGATGCGGCTGTTCGCCGACGTGCTGCATCGTGGCGATTTCTACGGGGCGCGCATCGATCGGGCGTTGCCTGATCGCCAACCGTTACCGCGCCCGGATCTGCGTCAGTACCGCATTGGCCTGGGGCCGGTGGCGGTGTTTGGCGCGAGCAATTTTCCGCTGGCGTTTTCCACTGCCGGCGGCGACACGGCTGCGGCGCTGGCGGCCGGTTGTCCCGTGGTCTTCAAGGCGCACAGCGGGCACATGGCGACCGCCGAACGGGTCGCCGATGCGATCATCCGGGCGGCCGAGGCAAACGGAATGCCCGCCGGCGTATTCAACATGATCTATGGCGCCGGGGTCGGTGAGGCGTTGGTCAAGCATCCGGCAATCCAGGCGGTCGGTTTCACCGGCTCGCTCAAGGGCGGTCGAGCGCTGTGCGACATGGCGGCGGCACGCCCGCAACCGATCCCGGTGTTCGCCGAGATGTCGAGCATCAACCCGGTGATCGTGTTACCCCAGGCGCTGCAAGCGCGGGCAGATACCATCGCCCGTGACCTGACCGCCTCGGTGGTGCAAGGCTGCGGTCAGTTCTGTACCAACCCGGGCCTGGTGATCGGCATCGGTTCACCGCAGTTCACTGCGTTCACTCGGCAGGTCGCGCAACTTATCGGCGACCAGCCCGCCCAGACCATGCTCAACACCGGCACGTTGAGCAGTTATGGCAAAGGCTTGCAAAGGCTCCTTGCGCACCCTGGCATCGAGCACCTGGCCGGCCATCCACAAGCGGGTAATCAGGCGCAGCCACAGTTGTTCAAGGCTGATGCGAGTTTGCTGGTCAATGGTGATGAAGTGCTGCAGGAAGAAGTGTTCGGTCCGACCACCGTGTTCGTTGAAGTGGCCGATCAGGCGCAACTCAGCGCCGCATTGCACGGGCTGCACGGCCAACTGACGGCGACGATCATTGGCGAAACCGCGGACTTCGCGCAGTTCAGCGAGCTGACGCCGTTACTGGAGCAGAAGGTCGGTCGCATCTTGCTCAACGGTTATCCGACCGGTGTCGAGGTCTGTGACTCGATGGTGCACGGCGGGCCTTTTCCGGCGACCTCGGATGCCCGTGGCACGTCAGTGGGGACCCTGGCCATCGACCGTTTCCTGCGCCCGGTGTGCTTTCAAAACTACCCCGACAGTTTGCTCCCGGACGCATTGAAAAATGCCAACCCGTTGCGCATTCAACGTCTGGTGGATGGACAGCCATCGCGTGACCGGCTGTAACGCGCGCAAGCTCGTCAGCGCCCGAAAAACAGTAACTATCCAGGAGGCTTCATGGTGTGGACCGCAGTGACCGAACACCGTGCGCAACTGGGCGAGGGTCCGTTCTGGGACGCGCCCGGCCGGGCCCTGTATTGGGTCGATATTGCCGGCCAACAGGCATTACGCCTGAGTGGCGAAAATCTGCAGGTCTGGCAACTGCCGGAGCCTGTGTCGGCGTTCATTCCCTGCGAAAGCGGCGATGCGTTGGTGACCCTGAGCAGCGGCGTGTATCGCCTTGACCTGAGCTCCACACAAGCGGCGCCGCGCCTGTCCTTGCTCTGCGTCGCCGATTCGCAACCGGGCAATCGTCCCAACGAGGCCCGTTGCGATGCCGGGGGCAGGCTCTGGCTGGGCACCATGCAGAACAACATCGGGGAGCAGGGCGAAGACCTGCCGGTCCTGCGGCGTTCCGGTGGCTTGTTCCGTATCGACGCCGATGCGCGAGTCACGCCGCTACTGCGTGGCCTGGGTATTCCCAATACCTTGCTTTGGAGCGAGGACGCCACGCAGGTGTATTTTGGCGACAGCCTGGACGGCACGCTGTATCGGTATTCGATCGGTATCGACGGCCAACTCGATCCGCCCCGGAAGTGGTTCGGGCCGCACCCGCGCGGTGTCCCGGACGGTTCGGCCATGGACGCCGAAGGCTATCTCTGGAATGCCCGCTGGGACGGCGGTTGCCTGCTCAGGTTGGCGCCCGACGGCGAGGTCGACCGCGTGATCGAGCTCCCCGTCAGCCGACCCACCAGTTGCGTGTTCGGTGGCAAGGATCTGCGAACCTTGTACATCACCAGCGCCGCAAGCCCGCTCAATCATCCGCTGGACGGGGCGGTGCTGGCCATTGAGGTCGATATCGCCGGGAAAATCTGTCACCGATTTGCAGGATAAATTTCAAACATCAGGCTGCACTGGTTCACAGCTCGCACTCACAACAACAACAAGGAGTCACCTTATGAATCGTCGTCATCGTGTAATCCGTTCCCTGTGCAGTATCGCCCTGGCGGCATCGGCCGTCAGCATGAGCAGCCTGTTGCTGGCCGCCGCCGAGCCCGCGAAGATCGGGTTTCTGGTCAAGCAAGCGGAGGAGCCCTGGTTCCAGACCGAATGGGCTTTCGCTGAAAAGGCCGGTAAGGACAAGGGCTTTACCGTGATCAAGATCGCCGTGCCGGATGGCGAGAAAACCCTCTCGGCCATCGACAGCCTCGCCGCCAACGGCGCCAAGGGCTTCGTGATTTGCGCGCCGGATGTGTCCCTGGGCCCTGCGATCGTGGCCAGGGCCAAGGCCAATGATTTGAAAGTGATTGCGGTGGATGACCGCTTCGTCGATGCCGGCGGCAAGTTCATGGAGGACGTGCCCTACCTCGGCATGGCCGCCTTCGAAGTGGGCCAGCAGCAGGGCGCCGCCATGGCTGGCGAAGCGAAGAAGCGCGGTTGGGACTGGAAAGACACCTACGCGGTGATCACTACCTACAACGAACTCGATACCGGCAAGAAACGTATCGATGGGTCAGTCAAATCCCTTGAAGACGCCGGCCTGCCGAAAGACCACATCCTGTTTGCACCGCTCAAGACCCTCGACGTGCCGGGCAGCATGGACGCCACCAACTCGGCACTGGTGAAGCTGCCGGGTACGGCGAAAAAACTGATCGTCGGCGGCATGAACGACAACAGCGTACTGGGCGCCGTGCGCGCCACCGAAAGCGCCGGTTTTGCCGCAGCCAATGTCATTGGTATCGGTATCAATGGCACCGACGCCATCGGCGAATTGAAGAAGCCCAACAGTGGCTTCTTCGGCTCGATGCTGCCCAGTCCGCACCTTGAGGGTTACAACACCGCGAGCATGATGTTCGAGTGGGTCACCACCGGCAAGGAACCCGCGAAATACACCGCGATGGACAAGGTGACACTGATCACGCGTGACAACTTCAAGCAGGAACTGGAAAAGATCGGTCTGTGGAACTGAGGTCGGTTGTTTTCCTCGGCGGCCTTGGTGACAAGGCTGCCTGATCGGTGTGATGAGGTGGTTATGCATGCGCAATTGAACAAACAACAGCACAGTGCCGGCGGCAGTCTGTGCTTCAACGGTATTGGCAAAACCTTTCCCGGGGTCAAGGCGCTGGACTCTATCAGCTTTACTGCCCACCCGGGGCGGGTGCATGCCCTGATGGGCGAAAACGGTGCAGGCAAGTCGACCTTGCTCAAAGTCCTCGGCGGTGCCTACAGCCCCAGCAGCGGAAGCCTGCAGATCGGCGAGCAGACGATGGTCTTCAAGTGCGCCGCCGACAGCATTGCCTGCGGAGTGGCTGTCATCCACCAGGAGTTGCACCTGGTGCCGGAAATGACCGTGGCGGAAAATCTGTTTCTCGGGCATTTGCCGACCCGTTTCGGTGTGATCAACCGCCGTGCTTTGCGCGAGCAGGCACTGGCCTGTCTCAAGGGCCTGGCCGATGAAATCGATCCGCTGGAAAAGCTCGGCCGTCTGTCCCTGGGGCAACGGCAGTTGGTGGAGATCGCCAAGGCGTTGTCCCGTGGCGCCCATGTGATTGCCTTCGACGAACCCACCAGCAGCCTGTCGACCCGGGAAATCGAGCGCTTGATGGCGATCATCGGGCGCCTGCGGGCAGAGGGCAAAGTGGTGCTGTACGTTTCCCATCGCATGGAGGAAGTGTTCCGTATCTGCGATGCGGTGACCGTGTTCAAGGACGGTCGTTACGTGCGCACGTTCGAGGACATGAGCGAGCTGACCCACGATCAGTTGGTCACCTGCATGGTCGGTCGCGACATTCAGGACATCTACGACTACCGACCTCGTCAACGGGGCGAGGTGGCGCTCAAGGTCGATGGCCTGTTGGGGCCTGGCTTGCGCTCCGCGGTGAGTTTCGAGGCGTATAAAGGCGAGATTCTCGGCCTGTTCGGGCTGGTCGGTGCCGGGCGCACCGAGCTGCTGCGCCTGCTTGGCGGTCTTGAGCGCAGTACGGCTGGAAGCCTGCGGCTGTGCGGTGAGGAACTGAAGCTGCGCTCGCCGCGCGATGCCATTGCCGCCGGTGTCCTGCTGTGTCCCGAGGACCGCAAGAAAGAGGGCATCGTGCCGCTTGCGAGCGTTGCCGAGAACATCAACATCAGCGCACGCGGCGCTCATTCCCGGTTTGGCTGGCTGTTGCGCGACAGTTGGGAGAAGAGCAACGCCGACAAGCAGATCAAGGCGTTGAAAGTGAAAACGCCCCATGCGGCGCAGAAAATCATGTACCTGTCGGGGGGCAATCAGCAGAAGGCCATTCTGGGTCGCTGGCTGTCGATGCCGATGAAGGTGCTGCTGCTCGACGAGCCGACGCGCGGTATCGATATCGGCGCGAAAGCCGAGATTTACCAGATTATCCATAACCTGGCCGCCAGCGGGATTGCGGTGATCGTAGTGTCCAGCGACCTGATGGAAGTGATGGGCGTCTCCGACCGCGTCCTGGTGCTTTGCGAAGGCGTGATGCGCGGCGAGAAAAACCGCGAACAGGCCAATGAATCCAACTTGCTGCAACTGGCCTTGCCGCGCCAACGCGCTGACGGCCAGGTGAACTGAGAGGTGACTATGACAACCCAAAACAACGCGTTGCCGACGACGCACAAACCCCTGGATGTGCGCGCCCTGCTCGATAATTGGGCGATGCTGTTGGCGGCACTGGGGATCTTTGTGCTCTGCACCCTGCTCATCGACAACTTCCTCTCGCCCCTGAACATGCGCGGCCTGGGGTTGGCGATTTCCACCACGGGCATCGCCGCGTGCACCATGTTGTATTGCCTGGCGTCCGGACATTTCGACTTGTCGGTGGGCTCGGTGATTGCCTGTGCCGGGGTCGTTGCCGCGGTGGTGATGCGCGACACCGACAGCGTGTTGCTCGGTATCGGCGCGGCGCTGCTGCTGGGGCTGCTTGTCGGGCTGATCAACGGGATCGTGATTGCCAAGCTGCGGATCAACGCGCTGATCACAACGTTGGCGACCATGCAAATCGTGCGTGGCCTGGCCTATATCTTTGCCAACGGCAAGGCAGTCGGCGTGTCCCAGGATCAGTTCTTCATCTATGGCAATGGCCAGTTGTTCGGCGTGCCAGTGCCAATCCTGATCACCATCGGCTGTTTCCTGTTTTTTGGTTGGCTGCTCAATTACACCACCTATGGGCGCAACACCATGGCCATTGGCGGCAACCAGGAAGCGGCGCTGCTGGCCGGGGTCAACGTCGACCGGACCAAGATCATCATCTTCGCCGTGCACGGGGTCATCGGTGCCTTGGCCGGGGTGATCCTGGCTTCGCGCATGACCTCCGGCCAGCCGATGATCGGCCAGGGTTTCGAATTGACGGTGATTTCCGCCTGCGTGCTGGGTGGGGTGTCGTTGAGCGGCGGGATCGGCATGATTCGGCACGTGATTGCCGGGGTGTTGATTCTGGCGATCATCGAGAATGCCATGAACCTGAAAAACATCGACACGTTTTACCAGTACGTGATTCGGGGTTCCATTCTGCTGTTGGCCGTGGTGATCGACCGCATGAAACAACGCTGATCGCGGTTGTTCAATGTGGGATGTTCTATGCGTTCCATGTGTTCACTGGGGACTAGGGGGGGTATGTAGGAGCTGTCGAGCCTTGGCGAGGCTGCGATAGCGGTGGGTCAGGCAACATCAACGTTGACTGTACTGCCGCTATCGCAGCCTCGCCAAGGCTCGACATCTCCTACAGGTTCAGGGGCGTTCAGGTTCAGGTTCAGTCGGCCGAGAACTTCAGGACGGTGTTCTGGGCATACGTCTGGCCTGGATCCAGCCGTGTGCTAGGGAAGCCCGGCTGGTTCGGCGAGTCGGGGTAGTGCTGGGTTTCCAGGGTGAATGCGCTCCAGTGTCCGTAGGCCTTGCCAGCCTTGCCCTTGACCGAACCGTCGAGGAAGTTGCTGGTGTAGAACTGCACCCCGGGTTCGCTGGTGTAGAGCTGTAAGCGACGGCCGGATTGCGGGTCGCGCACATCGGCGGCGAGTTGGCTGACATCACCCTTGGCATCCAGGACCCAGTTGAAGTCAAAACCACCTTGTTTCGGCTCGGCGAATTTGAGTTGCGGATGATCATCCTTGATGCGCTGGCCGATGGCGGTCGGTTGCCGAAAGTCCATCGGTGTGCCGGCTACCGGGGCCAGTTCACCGGTTGGAATCAAGGTGCCGTTGACCGGTGTGTAATGGCTGGCGTGCAAGGTGGCGAGCTGTTTGAGCACGTCACCGTTACCGGCCCCGGCGAGATTGAAGTAACTGTGGTTGGTGAGGTTCAGCACCGTGGGTTTGTCGGTGGAGGCCTTGTACTCGATGCGCAGCTCGTTATGGTCGTTGAGGCTGTAGGTGATCTCGACCTTCAGGTTGCCGGGAAAGCCCATCTCACCGTCTGGCGACAGGTAGCTCAAGGTCACACCGACCGAATCCTTGCTGTTGACCGGTTGTGCTTTCCAGACGCGCTTGTCGAAACCCAGCGCACCACCGTGCAGCGAGTTGGGGCCATCGTTGAGCGGCATCTGGTAACGCTTGCCGTCCAGTTCGAAGGCACCCTGGGCCAGGCGATTGCCGTAGCGTCCGATGGTCGCGCCGAAGAATGCCTTGCCGCTCTGATAACCCTGGACATCGTCAAAGCCCAGTACCACGTCTTCGAACTTGCCGTTCTTGTCCGGCACTTTCAACGATTGCAAGACGCCGCCGTAGGTAATGACCGTGGCTTGCATGCCATGGCTGTTGCGCAACACATATTGCTCGATGGCGGTTCCATCATGGGTCTTGCCAAAAGCCTTGTGTTCGCTGGACAGGCCACCGGCCTGGACGCCGAGGCTGGCCATCATCAGGGAAAGGCCGAGGCCGGAAAGCAGGTGTCGGGATTGCGGCATGGTTGAACGTCCTTTTGTTGTTTTGAGTTTAATAGTTCTACTAATTAGCGATATTTTGTCGAAAATGCAGTAAATTTATAGTCTTAAAGACTGATTTTGCAATATAAAGTAAGACTAATTTGGTGGCTGGCGAAAATGATCCATGAGTGCCCGAGCGCACCATGAGTCCCGCTGCTTGAATCGAAGTGCCTACTGTGGAGTAACCGTCATATGACTAATGAAACGGGCGCCGGCGTGCCGGCCGTGTACACCGACCTCAAAGATAAAACCGTATTGATTTCCGGCGGTGCCTCGGGGATCGGTGAGGCCATGGTTTGCGCTTTTGCCCGGCAGGGAGCAAAGGTTGCGTTCGTGGACATGGCCAAAAGCCAAGGTGAGCAGTTGGCGGCCCAATTGTTGGCTGAGGGCCATAGGGTCGAGTTCGCTCACTGTGATATCACTGACGAGAGCGCTTATAAGGAGGCGATTGGACGCTTTGCGCAGACCCTGGGGCCTGTGAATGTCCTGGTGAACAATGCCGCCAATGATGTCAGGCACACCTTGGATGAAGTTGACTCGGAGACTTTCGACAAACTGATTTCCGTCAATTTGAAGCATGCTTTTTTTGCCGCCCGGGCGGTGGTCCCCATGATGAAGGCCGCCGGGGAGGGCGCGATCATCAATCTGGGCTCCATTGGCTGGATGATGGCCTCCAGTGGATACCCGGTCTACGCGGCCAGTAAAGCGGCAACCCACGGCATGACCAGGGCGTTGGCACGGGAGTTGGGGCCATGGCGTATCAGGGTCAACACCCTGGTTCCAGGATGGGTGATGACAGAAAAGCAGCTCGCGTTCTGGGTTGACGATGCCGCCAGGGAGTTGATTAGCCGCAGCCAATGCCTGCCGGGTAACGTGGAACCTTTCCATATAGCAAACATGGCGCTTTTCCTGGCCTCCGAGGCGTCTTCCATGTGTTCGGCGCAAAACTTCATCGTCGATGGTGGTTGGGTCTAGGCGTTTGGTGCACCCTCAAAAAAACGGCTGTATCAAAGGCAGTGAACGATAGTCCCCTCTGCGCTCGGCGTAGAAGGCCGGCTCGACCAGCGTCCCTGTGGGTTGTTTGAGCGGGCCGTTTCGCCGATGAGGTCTTCGTGCCCAGCCAAAGCACCGCCAGCACGGTGCCATACATGCCGCTGGAAAAAAAATGGCCGAGCTGATTCCCCTGATCAAAGGGGGCGCGGCTCGGCTATCGGTAGAGTTAGGGGGTAAGGTATAAGCCGCTAACGTCTGATCAGACCTTCAAGGTCGCCATGTCGATGACGAAGCGGTACTTCACGTCACCGGCGATCATGCGGCTGTAAGCCTCGTTGATCTGGCGGATGTCGAGCATTTCGATGTCGCAGGTGATGTTGTGCTCGGCGCAGAAATCCAGCACTTCCTGGGTTTCTGCGATACCACCAATCAACGAGCCGGCCAGCACTCGACGACCCAGTACCAGTTTGGCGGCGTGGATGGGCGGATCGATCGGCTCGATCAGGCCGACGAGGATGTGCACGCCGTCGAAGCGCAGCGTATCGAGGTAGGGGTTGAGATCGTGCTGCACCGGAATGGTGTCGAGCAAAAAGTTGAACTGTCCGGCTGCGGCCTTCATCTGTTCGGCGTCGGTGGAGACGATTACGTGGTCCGCACCCTGGCGACGACCTTCTTCGGCCTTGCTCGCTGAGCGGGTGAACAACGTCACTTCAGCGCCCATGGCTTTGGCAAACTTGATGCCCATGTGACCGAGGCCGCCCATGCCGAGAATCCCCACTTTGTCGCCGGCTTTCACGCCGTAGTGTTTGAGCGGTGAGTAGGTGGTGATGCCCGCGCAGAGAATCGGCGCAGCGCTGGCCGGGTCGAGTGTCTCGGGGATACGTACGACGAAGTGCTCGCTGACTACGATGCTGTCGGAGTAACCGCCCATGGTGTTGCTGCCGTCGACCCGGTCCGGGGTCGCGTAGGTCAGGGTCGGACCTTCGAGGCAATATTGCTCGAGGTCGGCATGGCAGGCTTCGCAGTGGCGGCACGAGTCGACCATGCAGCCGACACCGACCAGATCACCCACCTTGTGGGCGGTGACATTGGCGCCGATGGCGGTGACTTTGCCGACAATTTCGTGGCCGGGCATCAGTGGGTAAACGGCGATGCCCCATTCGTTGCGGGCCTGGTGGATGTCGGAGTGGCAGACGCCGCAGTAGAGAATCTCGATCGCTACGTCGTCGGCACGCGGGCTGCGACGTTCGAAGGTCATCGGGGCTAGGGGAGTGGTGGCTGACTGGGCGGCGTAACCGATGGCGGTATACATGGTGAACCTCGCAAAAGCAGTGACGGGGGAGGTGGGGGATTTTCCGCGCCGTCCGCCTCACCGGCCATGACGATTCCTCCGCGTCTTATGCCTATTCCTCCGGCATCCTCGGTGGATAGGTCGCATTGGCGCTCAGACCTGCGATGATGCTTTCATCCCTTTTTTCGTGAAGTTTTTGCCATGTTGTTGACCCGTCATCTCGATGCCAATGCCGCGTTGGTTGCGCTGATTCAGCCGTTGGCGACCCGTGATGGTTTCGTGCCGACACGCTTGCCCGGCGTGCATGTACTCAGAGCCAGTTGCGATGTGGCGCGTGGCCCGCAGATCTATGAGCCGAGCCTGATGATCATTGCCCAAGGCAGCAAAGTCGCCTATCTGGGCGCGCGTACGCTGGAATACGGTGCCGGGCATTACCTGATTCAGGCACTGCCGGTGCCTTTCGAATGCGAAACGTTTGCCATGGCTGATGCGCCATTGCTCGGGGTTTCGATTGCCATCGACCGCGCGCTTTTGGGCGAACTGGTGTTGGCTATGGGGTTGGCTATGGGGTTGGTGCATGGGCGCAATACGCCTGCGCAAACCCCCGAATCCATGACCTCGGCGGTACTCGATGACGGCATGCGTGGCTGTGTCGAGCGCTTGTTGCACTGCCTGCACGATCCGCTGGAGTGTCAGGTCATGGGGCAGGCGCGGTTGCGTGAGTTGTTGTTCGTGGCGTTACGCGGTCCGCAGGCTGATGTGCTGCGGGCGTTGGTCGAGCAACAGGGACAATTTGCCCGGATTGCGGCGTCCTTGAGTCATTTGCATGCGCACTTCACCGAGCCGCTGAACGTCGAGACGCTGGCCAGTTGCGCGAACATGAGTACGTCGACCTTTCATGAGCATTTCAAGCGCAGCACCTTGTTGTCGCCGGTGCAGTATTTGAAGCGCTTGCGTTTGCTCAAGGCGCAGCAGTTGTTGCTGTCGGAAGGGCTGGGAGTGGCGCAGGTTGCGCATCGGGTGGGTTATCAGAGCACGTCGCAATTCAGTCGCGAGTACAAGCGCTACTTTGAGCGTAATCCGGGGGATGAGCGGGTGGCTTAGATTTCAGGCGCCGCGAGGTCTCCGTAGCAGCTGGCGAAGCCTGCGTTCGGTGCGGGCTGCGTTCGGACGAAGCGGTTGCAAGCCAGACGGCTCAATTTATCAGGGTAATCGCGTTTTGAAGTTTCACGACCGCTTCGCGGCCGAACGCAGGCTTCGCCAGCTGCTACAAGGGGCGGTGTGTTTTCTCCAGGCAACAAAAAGGCCCCCATTTCGGGAGCCTTGATGTTTGGCCATTTGACTTACATATTCGGGTAAGTCGGCCCACCCGCGCCTTCCGGCGCAACCCAGGTGATGTTCTGCGCAGGGTCCTTGATGTCACAGGTCTTGCAGTGCACGCAGTTCTGGGCGTTGATCTGGAAGCGCTTCTCACCGTCTTCCTTGGTGATCACTTCATAGACGCCGGCCGGGCAGTAGCGCTGCGCCGGTTCGTCGTACAGCGGCAGGTTTTTGTTGATCGGAATGCTCAGGTCGGCCAGCTTCAGATGGCACGGCTGCTCTTCTTCATGGTTAGTACCAGAGATGAACACCGAGCTGAGTTTGTCGAAGCTGATTTTGCCATCCGGTTTCGGGTAGTCGATCTTCTTGCTGTCGGCCGCGAGCTTGAGGCAAGCGTAGTCCGGCTTGGTGTCGTGCAAGGTGAACGGCAGTTTGCCGCCGAAGATGTTCTGGTCGAGCCAGTTGAAACCACCGCCGACGATAGCGCCGTACTTGTGGATCGCCGGGCCGAAGTTGCGGCTGGCGAACAGTTCTTCGTAGAGCCAGCTGGCTTTGAACGATTCAACGTAGCTGTTCAGTTCATCAGCGCCTTCGGAACCTGCGAACAGGGCGTCGGCCACGGCGTCAGCGGCGAGCATGCCGGACTTCATCGCGGTGTGACTGCCTTTGATCTTGGCGAAGTTCAGGGTGCCGAGGTCGCAACCGATCAGTGCGCCGCCCTTGAAGACCATCTTCGGCAGCGAGTTCAGGCCGCCTTTGCAGATGGCGCGGGCGCCGTAGCTGATGCGCTTGCCACCTTCCAGGTACTGCTTGAGCACCGGGTGATGCTTGAGGCGCTGGAACTCGTCGAACGGCGACAGGTAAGTGTTGCTGTAGGACAGGTCGACGATCAGGCCGACTACAACCTGGTTGTTTTCCAGGTGATAGAGGAACGAGCCACCGGTGTTTTCGGTGCCCATGATGTCCAGCGGCCAACCGGCAGTGTGCACCACCAGGCCTGGCTGATGCTTGGCCGGATCGATTTCCCAGATTTCTTTCAGGCCGATGCCGTAGTGCTGGGCGTCGGCATCGGTGTCGAGGTTGAAGCGCTTGATCAGTTGCTTGCCGATATGGCCACGGCAGCCTTCGGCGAACAGCGTGTACTTGCCACGCAGTTCCATGCCGGGGGTGTACAGGCCTTCTTTCGGATTGCCTTCACGGTCAACGCCGAGGTCGCCGGTGATGATCCCGCGAACCACGCCGTTTTCGTCGAACAGTGCTTCCTGAGCGGCGAAGCCTGGGTAGATCTCTACGCCCAGGTTCTCGGCCTGCTGGGCCAACCAGCGGCACAGGTTGCCCAGGGAGATGATGTAGTTGCCTTCGTTGTGCATGGTCTTGGGCACAAAGAGGTCTGGAATCTTGATCGCGCCATCGGCGTTCTTCAGAACGAAGATGTCATCGCGAGTGACCGGAGTGTTCAGCGGTGCGCCGAGTTCTTTCCAGTCCGGGAACAGTTCGTTCAGCGCCCGAGGTTCGAACACCGCGCCAGACAGAATGTGAGCGCCGACTTCGGAGCCTTTTTCGACCACGCAGACGCTAATTTCCTTACCGGCTTCGGTGGCCTTCTGCTTCAATCGGCAGGCGGCGGAAAGACCAGCGGGGCCGGCACCGACGATGACCACGTCGAATTCCATGTATTCGCGTTCCACAGGTTATCTCCTACTCAAGGCTCAACAGTTTTTTTTCTAATTGGAGGTTTGGTGTCGCATCCATGAATCCCTGCACAACGCTGGGAGAGGACAATCGATGAGCCACCCTTCTCTCTAGGCGGCGCATTATATCTACACCACTCTTAGCGTCCAATACAAACGTTTGTTTGAATTTGCTCCAGCCCAGAGAAATCAAAGAAGCGCGGCTTATGACTGGCCATTTTGGCGTATTGACCGGAATAGGTGTTCCGGTCAAGATACGGGCGGTTTTGCGCTCGCCGTAGGCTGACTGTTGGTTTCAAGAGCACCTCTAAAGACAGGGCGAAGGCAGTACAAGGTGACGCGCAGCGCAGGTTTGGCGCGAAGTTTACACGTCGCGACACAGAATGACTCGTTAGTCACCACTGACGAACGGTCATCACGCTTCGTGAGCTGGGTCACCATTACAAATGCCGGCGTTTTTAGAGGTGCCCTTGTGCCCGATGAGCATCAACCGCCAGGTTCGCCTAGGCGACTTTCTTTTCACCGGAGAGTAACGAGGAATCCATGAAGGTTCTTGTAGCTGTCAAACGAGTGGTCGACTATAACGTCAAGGTTCGCGTCAAAGCGGACAACTCCGGCGTCGATCTCGCTAACGTCAAGATGTCGATGAACCCTTTCTGCGAAATCGCAGTGGAAGAAGCCGTACGCCTGAAAGAGAAAGGTGTTGCGACTGAAATCGTCGTCGTCTCCATCGGCCCGTCCACCGCTCAAGAGCAACTGCGCACCGCGCTGGCTCTGGGTGCCGACCGCGCCATCCTCGTCGAATCCGCCGAAGACCTGACTTCCCTGGCCGTTGCCAAGCTGCTCAAGGCTGTTGTCGACAAGGAACAGCCTCAGCTGGTGATCCTTGGCAAACAAGCCATCGACAGCGACAACAACCAGACTGGCCAGATGCTCGCTGCACTGAGCGGTTACGGTCAGGGCACCTTCGCCTCGAAAGTCGAAGTCACTGGCGACAACGTTGCCGTGACCCGTGAAATCGACGGCGGTGCACAGACCGTTTCGCTGAAACTGCCGGCCATTGTCACCACCGACCTGCGTTTGAACGAGCCGCGCTATGCGTCCCTGCCAAACATCATGAAAGCCAAGAAGAAGCCACTTGAAGTGCTGACTCCTGACGCTTTGGGCGTTTCCACCGCCTCCACCAACAAAACCCTGAAAGTCGAAGCGCCGGCTGCACGCAGCGCAGGCATCAAGGTCAAGTCGGTGGCTGAACTGGTCGAGAAACTGAAAAACGAAGCGAAGGTAATCTAATCATGACTATCTTGGTAATCGCCGAACACGACAACAAAGTAGTGGCCCCGGCCACGCTGAACACCGTGGCGGCTGCCGCCAAAATCGGTGGTGACATCCACGTTCTGGTTGCCGGTCAGGGCGTTGGCGCTGTAGCTGAAGCTGCCGCCAAAATCGCTGGCGTGGCCAAAGTGCTGGTCGCCGACAACGCTGCCTACGCACACCAACTGCCAGAAAACGTTGCACCGCTGGTAGCGGAGTTGGGCAAGGGCTACAGCCACATCCTGGCTGCCGCCACCTCCAACGGCAAAAACATCCTGCCGCGCGTTGCCGCTCAGCTGGACGTTGACCAGATCTCCGAGATCATCTCGGTTGAAAGCGCTGACACCTTCAAGCGCCCAATCTATGCCGGCAACGCCATCGCTACCGTTCAGTCCAACGCGTCGGTAAAAGTCATCACCGTGCGTGCTACCGGTTTCGACCCGGTTGCCGCTGAAGGTGGTTCGGCTGCCGTTGAAGCGGTTGCGGCTGCTCACGACGCTGGCACTTCCAGCTTCGTTGGCGAAGAACTGGCCAAGTCCGATCGTCCGGAACTGACCGCTGCCAAGATCGTCGTTTCCGGCGGTCGCGGCATGCAGAACGGCGACAACTTCAAGCACCTGTACGCCCTGGCCGACAAGCTGGGCGCTGCTGTTGGCGCTTCCCGCGCTGCGGTCGACGCAGGTTTCGTACCGAACGACATGCAGGTCGGTCAGACCGGCAAGATCGTTGCACCACAGCTGTACATCGCCGTCGGTATCTCCGGCGCGATCCAGCACCTGGCCGGCATGAAAGACTCCAAGGTGATCGTTGCGATCAACAAGGACGAAGAAGCGCCGATCTTCCAGGTGGCCGATTACGGCCTGGTCGCGGACTTGTTCGAAGCCATACCCGAGTTTGAGAAGCTGGTCTAATCCAGCGGCTTGACTTATAAGGAGCCCGGTCTTTTGGCCGGGCTTTTTATTGTCTTTGATTTGAGTGGGAGAAATTCGCCATGGATCTGCGTCGCTGGAGTGGCCTGTCATTGCTGGTGGGCCTTTCGGTTTTGCCTGTGCTGTCGGTCGCAGCAGGCAAATGCGAACGCCTGGTGGTGACCGGCAGCCCGGATGCACCGCCGTATCTGTGGCGCGACCCGCAAGACCCGACACACTTGATCGGTGCCAGCGCCGATCTGTTACAACAGATCGCGGGAGAGCTGGGGCTCAAGGTCGAGTTGCTGTACGCAGGCCTGCGCTCGCAAGCCCTGGATGAAGTACGCAGCGGACGTATGGACATCCTCGCCGATGCACCGTTGACGGTGAATGAACTGGAAACGCTGGATTACATTCATCCACCGTTGGTGGAGAACGACTATCTGGTCTGGACTCGCAAGGATTCGGTGCTGGTCTACAACGAGGCGAAAGACTTGCACGGTCATCCTGGCGCTGTGTCGGAAAAGGCCCGTTTGACCCAGCCGTTTGAAGCGTTCGCCAAGGTGCAGTTGAGCCTTGTGCGCCTGCCCAACCTGACCGAGGCCTTTCAGAAGCTGCTTTTAGGCGAGGTGCAATACGTACTTGCCGGACGCTATGCAGGAATGGCGACGGCCCAGACTCTGGGGATGGCCAATGATCTGGCGGCCCATCCACAACCGATTGATAAACCGGGCCTGTTCCTCGCGGTTTCCCATAACTCTGCCTGCAACGACCCATGGTTACGCGGACAGTTGGCCAAAAAGATGACAGAATTGCCCGCGTCCGGCCTGACGGAAGCCGTGCTGCAGCGCAATCTAGAGCGCTGGAAGGCACAGTTACAGCAACCCGTCAGCCCAAAACTTTAGGGTGCGTCCTCAATAAATGACGGTCGCGCCATCGCCCCGCCAAAATCGGGGTGAGACAGGAACAATGAGCATTGGGGCCAGGCCCTTCGGGTTGAAGCTGTGGTCGAGCCATGTTGCGTTGCAGGACTTGAAGAGGCGAAAAGCATCTCCTGCGTCCCGCGCCTTGCCTGGCACGACCACAGCATCAACGCGATCCGCCCTTTATTAAGAACGCACCCTGGGATTTTCTAGTGACTATTCGACCTCTTTTCGCTGTCCTGGCCGTTCTGGCTCTGGCCGGTTGCGCAGCCGATCCGGCGCCGAATGAACAGATGCGCTTGACCGGGCAAGCCCTGGAACAAGCCAAAGCCGTGGGCGCGACAACTGAAGACGTCGCTGAGCTGAAACTCGCTGAAGGCAAGTTCACCCAGGCTCAGGCTGACATGGTTCACCAATCGTTCAAGGACGCGCGCATGCAAGCTGAACAGGCTGAGCTGGACGCCCGTCTGGCTGAAGCACGGGTCCTGACCCAGAAAAGCCAGGAACAACTGAAAGTGCTCAACACCCGTATCACTCGCCTGCGCAAGCAACTGGGAGATGCCCAATGAGCCTGAAGACCAGAGTATTCGGTGGTCTGCTATTGGCCGGTTGCGCGAGCCTGTACGGTTGTGCCGGCCAGCACAGTGACGCCGCTTTGCGCCAGGCCAGCGCCGACTTCCAGAAGGTCAAGGAAGACTCGAATGTGCTGCGCGTCGCGCCCAAGGACGTGATTCGCGCCGGTGAGTCTCTGGCTCGCGCCGATCGTCTGTCGAGCTACTGGGGCAGCGGTAAGGATGTAGCGCATTACGCCTACCTGAGCCAGCGCTACAGTGAAATTGCCCGAGAACACAGTGAACAGATACTGAACCAGGAGCGCACGGCGAAACTTGAGCTGGAGCGTCAGCGCCTGCAATTGGCCTTGCGTGAGGCCAAGCTGCTCAGCGTGCAGCAGCAGGGCAAATGGCTGGAAGAGCAGATCATCAGCCTGGCGACGACTCAGACCGACCGCGGTCTGGTCATGACCTTGGGGGATGTGTTGTTCGATACCGGCGAAGCGGACTTGAAAAACTCGGCCAATCGCACGGTGCTGAAAATCGTTCAGTTCCTCCAGCTCAATCCCAAGCGCGTAGTGCGGATTGAAGGCTATACCGACAGCACCGGCGGCAAGCAGGACAATCTCAGTTTGTCTCGTGATCGTGCTCAAGCAGTTGCCGACGTGTTGATTGATCTGGGTATCGAGGACAAGCGTATCCAGGTCGAAGGCTACGGCGATGAGTATCCGGTGGAGGCCAACGCCTCCGAGCGCGGACGTGCGCAGAATCGCCGCGTGGAAATTGTGTTCTCCGACGAGAAAGGCCAGCTCGGCGCTTCCCGCTAAGGCCCTCGCCACCGAAAGCCCGGTAACCTGAGGTGCCGGGCTTTTTTGTACCTGCGAATTGGCTGGTAATACAGTACAGTTTTTGCTGACACTGCACTGTACGGTCAACTATTGTGGCAACTGTCCCCGTACACTTCTAAACTGTTCCGGTATTGTTCTGCACAAAAATAAAATGCCCGTGAAATCGAGTGCTGCGTCATGACCAATCTCTTGCTCTATCAACGTATCGCTCAGCAATTGGCTGAGGATATCCGTCGTGGTGTCTATCAGCCGGGCGAGCGCGTGCCCTCGGTACGCAAGATGAGCTCGCAGCTCAACGTCAGCCATGCGACGGTGCTTCAGGCTTACGCCAATCTCGAAGACCAGGGGCTGATTCGTGCCAGGCCGCAGTCCGGTTATTACGTGCACCAGACGCCGGCCCTGACAGCGCCAACCCCGGATATCGCCCGGGTTGAGCGGCCAGGTCTGGTCACTCGCAGCAGCATCATTCAGCAGGTGTTGGTCGAGTCGCGGCGCGAAGGCGTGTTTCCGCTGGGGGCCGCCGTTCCGAGTGTCGACTATCTGCCGGTGCGTGCTCTGCATCAGCAATTGGCCAAGGTCACGCGCTTTCATAGCCCGCGGGCCTTCAGTTACATGTTTAGTCCGGGTTTTGAACCGTTACGCCGACAAGTGGCGATTCGTATGCGTGATGCCGGTGTGGTGGTCGATCCATCGGAAGTGGTGATCACCCACGGTTGCGTCGACGCCTTGCAGATGTCGTTGCGGGTGTTGACCCGACCAGGCGATCTGATCGCGGCTGAGTCGCCGACCTATTACGGACTGCTGCAACTGGCCGATCTGCTGGGCCTGAAAGTCATCGAGATCCCGAGCGACCCTGCCATTGGCATGAGCCTTGAAGCGCTGCAATTGGCGGCGAACCAGTGGTCGATCAAGGCCCTGGTCCTGACCACGCGCCTGAGCAACCCGTTGGGCGGCACCATGCCTGAGGAGCGGCAGAAGCAGTTGCTGCGTCTGGCATCGGATTTCGATATCCAGGTTGTCGAGGATGATATTTACGGCGAACTGATGTTCGAGCAGGGCCGTACCAAGGCACTGAAGGCCTACGACCGGCTGGATCGGGTGATCTACTGCTCGAGCTTTTCCAAGACCTTGTCACCCGGTGTACGGATCGGCTGGATGATCGCCGGTAAGTACCAACAGGAAATCCAGCGTTTGCAGACTTTCAGCACCCATTCTGCGTGCAGCGTCACGCAAATGGGGATCGCGTCTTATCTGGAGAACGGCGGTTATGATCGCCATCTGCGCTATATCCGTCAGGAGTACCGCAAGAACCTCAGTGCTTTCCAGCTGGCGGTGCAGCAGTATTTCCCGGAAGGCACGCAGATGACCCGACCCACCGGCGGCTTCATCCTCTGGGTCAGCCTGCCTGGCCGGGTCAATACCCAAGAACTGCATGTGCGCGCCTTGCAACAGGGCATCAGCATCGCGCCGGGGCTGATTTTCAGTAACACCGAGCAGTTCAATCACTGCATTCGATTGAACTGCGGCATTCCGTGGAACCGCGAGGCCGAGCGAACGCTGATGACCTTGGGCATGCTCGCAAGTCAGCTTTGTCAGGAGGCGGCGGGCGGTTTCTGACAGGGGCCAGGTCCCGTCGAGTGGTCGGCTTATCGGGAGCTTGTCATGGACCGTTCAACAAGCGAGCATATGCCACCTCTGCCGTTAGTGCTGTAGTGCCTATGAAAGCGATTTTTCCTGTTGGTTGGTTGTTAGTCTGCTTATTGAGTGTCTTCAATAACGTGACGGTGATGGCGGCTTCCAGCCAGGACAAGCCGGTTGTGGCTGCTTCCACGGCGAAATCGCAGAAGCCTGCATCGGTAAAAAAACACGCGCCTGTCAAAAAGCGTGCGCCCATCGCTTCCAGGTCAAAGCCGGCAAGTGAAGTAGTGCAAACCCCGTTGCCTGCGGTCAATCTGGACTTGAGCCTGCCGCAGGATATGGTCAGGGATTTGCAGCCCCCGGGTGCACTGCTGCAGACCAAGCGCCAGCCATTACTGCCAAAGTTGTTTGGCGCAAAACCAAAGTCGGACAGTCCGTTTCAGCTCAACGGTCGCTTGCTCAACAATGAAATGGGGTTGCAGCTACGTAATGAAGAGCGTCGCGAGGTCGAAGGTGCCGCGCTGGATTTCCAGTTCAAACAGTAAGTACAAACACCTTGCTGTGACCCACGGTCTTGACGCTTTGTCGGAGACTGGTCAGTCACGGCTGTTTGAGTGAAAAAACCACGGTCTGGCTAATTTCAAACGGCTGTTTTAGCGGGTACTCTATTGCTCGTCATTAAACACTTTGGCCGTCACGAGGAGTTTGTTCGTCATGAATTGCCGTGAAGGCTGTGGCGCCTGTTGCATTGCCCCTTCCATCAGTTCACCGATCCCCGGCATGCCCAATGGCAAAGCCGCGGGAGAACGTTGCGTGCACCTTACTGCCGAGCACCTGTGCGCCATCTTCGGGATGCCCGAGCGGCCGACGGTCTGCGCGGCTTTTCAGGCGGATGTCGAGGTGTGCGGCAGCAGCCGTGAAGAAGCTATCAAATTGTTGGGTTGGTGGGAGCAAATGACGGCGGCTTAGTGTTTTCAATGTACGGAACTTCAACAATAAGGAATAAGACAATGGGTTCGCTGCATCGAATGGCTGTGCTGTGTGGTTTGACTGTTCTGCTGGCCGCAACGGCTCAGGCCGAAGATTGGCAGACTGCCAAGGATGAAAACGGGATCAAGATTTCCCTGAGTGAAGTCGCCGGCTCCCAATACAAGGCCTATCGCGGCGTGACGATCATGAAGACCTCCATCGCCAAACTGCGTGCCTTGCAAGAGGATGTCTCAGGGGCGTGCGCCTGGATTCATGAGTGCAAATCGCAGAAACTGCTCAAGCACGAAGGCGATCAGAGCTGGACCTACACTCAGTTCAGTCCGCCCTGGCCGGTTACCCCACGCGATTCGGTACTGCACGTCACCACAGTCGAAGGCGCCGATGGCAGCCTGACCCGCAAACTGGAAGGTGTGCCAACGTATATTCCTGAAGAAAAGGGTTTCGTGCGGGTCGCTCAGGTCCAAGGCTTCTGGAAGTTCGTACCCAAAGGCGCAGATCAGATCGAAGTGACCTACCAGGTTCACACCGAACCGGGCGGCAGTGTGCCGTCGTGGCTGGCCAACAAGTTCGTCGTTGACGCCCCGTTCAACACTTTGAAGGCGCTGAAACAGCGCGCTGAAAAACCATAAGGTATTGAACCGGTTGCTCTTTGAAAGAAGGTCGCCTGTTGGCGTAATGCCGTTCAGTTAAGCGAATGTGGTCCACTGTAGGAGCGAGCTTGCTCGCGATGGTCGTTAACGATAACGCGTGTTTACTGGCTAAACGCGGCGCACTTAAGTCCATCGTCGGAACGCCGCCCGGAGCAAGCTCGCTCCTACAACTGCCTTAACTGACCAGCATTACGCCTGTTGGCGGCCTTCTTTATGCAAAGTCTCTGAGTGCTGTGGGTGGAACGATGCTCACTGCTCAAGGTCGAGATGATGTAAGCCCATCCATGGGTTTTATCGAGGAGGCACCAATGCAAAAGTGGGAAGTCACTTTCGTTGATGATCATGGTGTTCAAACCGTCGAGCAGTTTGACTGCGAGCAAGAACCCACCATGGAGCAGGCTGCGCACTTGATACTTGCAAAGTTGCTGCCAGTCCCGGCCGAGCTCGATCTCAATGATCTGGAAGGCCGTATCGATGACCCCACGGTCAAAAGCCTGAAAGATCAGTACAGCATTCAAATCCTCGATATCACCCCGGCTTCTTGAGGCTCTGGCACAGGGGCTGGCTTCGCGCTACTCTGCAATCGAGATCAGCGAATGAATCGCTAAGGTCTGGTCTCTTGTCAGCTACATGCTTGTTTCCCGGCGGCAATCTTATTGTCGTATCGCTTTCACCATTGTGGTTGCGAGCGCAGGGAGTACGGAAAGTCTATCCATCAGTTTGAGGAGGACGTTTCATGAGCACAGCCTATCAAGAAGACATCAGCAGCAGCGTGCTGCGCCGCATGAAAGAGGGCGGTTTTGATTTTTCACGATTCCATCCCATCGAGTTCTACGCCATTTTCCCGGATGAGGAGCGGGCGCGCAGGGCGGCAGAACATTTTCGCGGTGAGTCATTGAATGCTCAGATCAGCGTGCGTGATGACGGGGCCTGGCATCTGGAGCTAAGCAAGGTGATGTATGCCACCTACGGCGGCATCGGTGACTTCGAGCAGGATTTCGAGGCGGTGGTCGAGCCTCTGGGCGGGATTATCGAAGGTTGGGGCGTGAAGCAGGAGGTACGAGGGTTACTCGCATAACACCTATGAACAGCATCAACACTCAGCATCGGCTGACCTCAGGGTCGGCCGATTTCGTTTGTGGCTGTTGGAAGATCAAAAGATCGCGGATTATCCAGAGGTTCAGGCGTGCAGCGAAATCAAGTCTGACTATGCTGGTGATAGCTATAGGCATTGCTTCGCAATGAAGCGGGGGCGATCGAGTTGGGGCGTTTGCTGCACGGGAATGGTGCGACACCTGCCGGGCTATTATCCAACTGATTGATATTAAAGCGTTTATGCCGCTGGCACGGGCCTTGCGAAGCCTTGGTGTCCGGGTGACAAGGAGTACGGCATGATCCGCACCTATTTTGATGAGATGTATGATGCCGGCGGCCAGGTCCGTCCGCATTATCGGGAGTTCGCCCGTTGGTTAGCCGAAACGCCTGACGAGCTTTTGGCACAACGGCGACGCGAGGCCGATCTGCTATTTCATCGCGCCGGTATTACTTTCACACTCTATGGTGATGAGCAGGGGACAGAGCGCCTGATTCCCTTTGACACTATTCCCCGAAGTATTCCCGCCAGTGAATGGCGGATCGTCGAACGTGGCTGCATCCAGCGGGTCAAGGCGTTGAACATGTTCCTCGCCGACCTCTATCACGAGCAGCGCATCATCAAGGCCGGCATCATCCCGGCCGAGCAAGTGCTGGCCAACGAGCAGTATCAGTTGGCCATGCAAGGGCTGTATCTGCACCGCGATATCTATTCGCATATTTCTGGCGTCGACCTGGTGCGTGACGGCGACGGCACCTATTACGTGCTCGAAGACAACCTGCGCACGCCCAGCGGTGTCAGCTACATGCTCGAAGACCGCAAGATGATGATGCGGTTGTTCCCCGAGTTGTTCGCTGCCCAGCGCATTGCGCCGATCGATCATTACCCCAACCTGTTGCTCGACACCCTGAAAAGCTCCAGCCCGCTGGAGAACCCCAGCGTCGTGGTATTGACTCCCGGACGCTTTAACAGCGCGTTCTTCGAACACGCGTTTCTGGCTCGGGAGATGGGCGTCGAACTGGTCGAGGGGGCTGATCTGTTCGTGCGTGATGACCGTGTGTTCATGCGCACTACCGACGGGCCGAAGGCCGTTGATGTGATCTATCGTCGTCTCGATGACGCATTCCTCGACCCCTTGGCGTTCAATCCCGACTCGATGCTCGGCGTGCCCGGTCTGTTGTCCTCTTATCGCTCTGGCAATGTAGTGCTGGCGAATGCCATTGGCACCGGTGTGGCGGACGATAAATCGGTCTATCCGTTTGTCACCGACATGATCCGTTTCTATCTGGACGAGGAGCCGATCCTCAAGAACGTGCCCACCTGGCAATGCCGCAAACCCGAGGAGCTGTCCCACGTGCTGGCGAACCTTCCCGAACTGGTAGTCAAGGAAACTCAAGGTTCCGGCGGTTATGGAATGCTGGTGGGGCCCGCGGCGACGGCGGCGGAAATCGAGTCGTTCCGCGCGCGGATCAAAGCCAAGCCTCACGCCTACATCGCCCAACCGACCCTGTGCCTGTCGACCTGCCCGACGTTTGTCGAAAACGGCATCGCCCCGCGCCATATCGACCTGCGCCCGTTTGTCCTGTCTGGTCGGGAAACCCGGGTAGTGCCCGGCGGCCTGACCCGCGTCGCACTGCGCGAAGGATCCCTGGTGGTGAATTCGTCCCAGGGTGGCGGTACCAAGGACACCTGGGTGGTCGAGGATTGAAGGAAGCCTGCCATGTTAAGTAGAACTGCCTCGGATTTGTATTGGATGTCGCGTTACCTGGAGCGGGCGGAAAACCTTGCACGGATGCTCGATGTCAGTTATTCGCTGTCGTTGATGCCGCAGGACGGCCGTGGTGACGGTTTGCATGAGCTGGCGATGCCGCTGATGATCACCGGTACGCTGGATGACTATCTGGAGCGTCACGGTGCGTTGCATGCTGAACGGCTGCTGCACTTTTTCGCGCTGGACGCGGCCAACCCTGCGAGCATCTACAGCTGCCTGGGTGCCGCACGGGCCAGTGCTCATGCGGTGCGTGGGCGAATCACCGCCGACATGTGGGAAAACATCAATGCCACTTGGCTTGAGATTCGCGGTATCGCCGAACAAGGCCTTAGCCGCTACGGCATGAGCCGTTTTTGCGAGTGGATCAAGGAGCGTTCCCATCTGTTTCGCGGTGCTTCCTACGGCACCATCATGCGTAACGATGCATTTCGTTTTATCCGCCTCGGTACGTTTATCGAACGGGCCGATAACACCCTGCGCTTGCTGGATGCTCGTTACGAAATGGCCGGCGATCAGGCCGAAGCGGTCAGCGACGGCACCGCCCACGCTTACTACCAGTGGAGCGCTTTGCTGCGCGCGCTGTCCTCGTTCGAGGCCTATACCGAGATCTACCGCGACGCGCCCGGTGCGCGTCACGTTGCCGAGCTGTTGCTGTTGCGGGCCGATGTACCGCGTTCCCTGCGTGCCTGTACCGAGGAGATCGACCAGATACTCGCCAGCCTGCCGGGCACCAACGGTCGACCGGCGCAACGCCTGGCGGCGGAGATAGACGCGAGTCTGCGTTACACCGGCATCAACGAAATCCTCGACGAAGGCCTGCACACCTGGCTTACCGAATTCATCCCGCTGGTGCGCCAGTTGGGCAACGCTATTCACAGTTCCTACCTGGAGGCTGCATGAGACTTTCCATTAGCCACGAGACCACCTATCACTACGAAGATCAGGTGCGGGCGAGCATCCAGTATTTACGTCTGACCCCCCACGACAGCGAGCGTCAGCACGTCCTCAGTTGGCAGCTCGAGCTGCCGCGGCCGGTGCGTGCCCAATTGGACCCGTTCGGCAATATCCTGCATGTGTTGACCATGGACGAGCCGCATGAAGCGATCATCATCGGCGCCCGTGGGCAAGTGGACATCGATGAAAAGCGTGAAGCCGAACATGAGAGCCAGTCGGCGCTGCCATTCCTGCGTTTCACGCGCTTGACCGAGGCGGATGAGGCCTTGCGTGCCTTTGCCCAAAAGCAATGCCGCACACGCCGTGATCGCAGCGGGTTGATCGACTTGATGCACGGCCTTAACCAGCACATGACCTATACACCAGGCTCCACTGAAATCGAAACCAGCGCCGCGGAGGCCTTCGCCGGACGTGCCGGGGTCTGTCAGGACCATACCCATGCGTTTCTCGCCTGCACGCGTAGCCTGGGCATTCCTGCGCGCTATGTGTCGGGCTATCTGTACAGCGAGAACAGTGAACACCTGGCCAGCCACGCCTGGGCCGAAGCCTGGCTCGACGATGCCTGGTACAGTTTTGATGTGACCAATCAACTGGCCAGGCCCGAGCGTCATTTGAAACTGGCGGTCGGCCTCGACTACCTGGACGCCTGCCCGGTACGTGGCATGCGCCGCGGCGGTGGTTGCGAGCAGATGCACGCCAAAGTCTTCGTCTCACCGACGCCGACTATTTCGGTTCAGCAGCAATAAAAGGGGATACCGCATCGCGAGCAAGCTCGCTCCTACATCGCGTTATCTTGTAGGAGCGAGCTTGCTCGCGATGAGGCCGGAACAGGCAACACAAGACTCAAACCATTATGGCTGCTGCTTACGTCCGGCCATATGCTTCAAATACCCCACCAACAAGTCCAGCTCCGTATCCGGTAGCACGGTTGCGGAGAAGCCGGGCATTTTCGCCTGTGGCCAATGGCGCAGGCTTTGCGGATCGCGGATATAGCGTTTGAGAAAGTCGGCACCGAAGTATTCGGTAGGGTTGAACGGGATATTCAGGTCAGGACCAAACTGCGCGTCACCCGCGCCGTTCAGACGATGGCAGGCCAGACAGTTCTTCTGGAACAACGCAAAACCCTGATTCACCGGATCACCGGGCACCAGCTTCGGATCAGGGCGCAGGGCCGGGAAACGCTCGGAAACGGCGGCCAGTTTTTTGATACTGGCAACCTGGAAGGGCCATTGTTCAGGGCTGATCTGGCCGGCTTGCGGGTTGAGCCAGACCAGATAGAACGGCCCGGCACTTGGCTTGCCCTCGGCCAATGGCGGCCAGGGTTTCTGTGGGTCTTCCACCGCGAGCCAGGCCTGAGCACCGTCGCGATTGAGCAACGGCGCGGCGGCCAGCTCGGCGGCAAAACCGTCAAGCGCTACTGCTTGCAGATGGTCGTCAGCGTTAATGCCAGTCAGCAATGCCGACAGAGGCACGGCGCGATAGCTCATCTCTCGCTTGTAGGAAACATCGTCAGAAACTCTGATCGTCCGGGTTTGAGGGTGCTTGAGCAATTCCTCGGTTTGCCAGGTTCGACTACCCGCACCCAGGTCCAGGACCAGTTGTGCGGCGTACAGGGGCGTGCTGAGCAGCAAGGCCCAAAGCAAAATGAAAGGTTTCAATTGATCGCCGTAATGTCGTCAGAAATTTCGTCGCCCGGCAGGATGTCCTGGGGTGGGGAGACGTGATCGACCACGGCGCACTTGAGCTTCCGGATCTTGCCCAAAGGTTGGCACACAAGCGCCTGCCCCGGTAGTGAACCGGGGCACAATTGTAATGCGGCGCTGTAAAACGGCCACACCTTTAGCCGATCACTCTGGTGAGGTTCGGCAAGATGAGGATCAGTGTGGTGGCGAATAGAATGAGCCCGGCCTGACGTACTTTCGATTGTTTGAACATGGCTGACTGCCTTTTTTGTTATGTCCTGAGCGTCAAATGCTTGCCTGCATATCTCCATGACGGCAAAGCGTTGTACTTCCTTTCTGAGGAGGGTCTCGGCAAAGCCCGACGACCACCTCCTACGGTTTACCTTAGGGGCCGCATTGCACTTGGTTTAGATCCATTTCGTATCAACCATTGGCTAAACGCTTTAAAAAAGGCATGAGGTTTATTGCCAGTTGCTTGGCCGCCCTTTGGCTAGACAGTTCCGTTGCTCAATCCTCGTTTTCAATTAGCTCGCTACCGTTCGTCTGAGCGTGACCGTCAAGGTCAGTGAGCGCTTCGGTCATTGAATCCATCGCTGCTGCGCGTAGGGTCTGTTGATGTTTGGTGACGATTCGCCACCAAACATCAACAGACCCTAATGTGAGAACTCAGCAATTACTCACCTGTACTGCGGTTCGAGGACGTCATGACTGAAGCTTTGATTTTCGATGCGTTACGCACGCCCCGTGGCAAAGGCAAGGCCGATGGCGCCTTGCACAGCGTCAAGCCAGTGAACCTGCTGGCCGGGTTGCTGAGTGCTCTGCAACAGCGCACGGAACTCGATACCAGCCAGGTGGATGACATTGTGCTCGGCTGCGTGACGCCGGTCGGTGATCAGGGCGCCGATATTGCCAAGACTGCCGCCTTCGTTGCCGATTGGGAGGTGAGCGTGGCCGGCCTGCAAATCAACCGTTTCTGCGCTTCGGGGCTGGAAGCGGTCAATCTCGGCGCCATGAAAGTGCGCTCCGGGTTCGAGGATCTCGTGGTGGTGGGTGGCGTCGAGTCCATGTCGCGTGTACCGATGGGCAGCGACGGCGGTGCCTGGGCACTTGACCCGCAAACCAACATGCACAGCCATTTCGCGCCCCAGGGCATCGGCGCGGACCTGATCGCCACGCTTGAAGGCTTCAGCCGCCAGGATGTCGACACCTTCGCGCTGCACTCCCAGCAAAAAGCCGCACGGGCGAGGGCGGACGGTTCCTTCAAGAAGTCGTTGATACCGGTGCAGGATCAAAACGGCATTATCCTGCTCGATCACGATGAGTTCATCCGCGCCGGCTCCACGCTGGAAGGCCTGGGCAATCTCAAACCCAGTTTTGAAATGATCGGGCAAATGGGCTTCGACGCTACGGCGTTGCGGGTCTACAGCCATGTGGAGCGCATCAACCATGTCCACACCCCAGGCAACAGCTCGGGGATTGTCGACGGTGCCGCACTGATGCTGATTGGCTCTGAATCCAAAGGTCGCGAGCTGGGTTTGCAGCCGCGCGCGCGTGTGGTCGCCACGGCGGTCATCAGTACCGATCCGACCATCATGCTTACCGGTCCCGCCCCGGCCACCCGCAAAGCGCTGGCCAGGGCCGGGTTGCGGGTCGAAGACATCGACCTGTTCGAGGTCAACGAGGCCTTTGCTTCGGTCGTGCTGAAATTCATCAAGGACATGGCCATCGACCCGGACAAGGTCAATGTCAATGGCGGCTCCATCGCCATGGGCCACCCGCTTGGCGCGACCGGTTGCGCGATCCTCGGCACCTTGCTCGATGAACTGGAAGTGCGGCGCCTGCGCTACGGCCTGGCGACCCTCTGTGTCGGCGGCGGCATGGGTATTGCCACCATCATCGAACGCCTCTGAGCCCTGACATCAAGGAAGCACTTTCATGACTGATGCTATCCGTTACGAAAAAGGTCAGGACCAGATCGTCGTCCTGACTATCGACCTGCCGGGCCAGACAGCCAACACCATGAACGCAGTCTACCGAGATGCCATGGCCGCCAGCGTTGCACAGCTGGTAGCCGACGGAGAGTCGATCGCCGGGGTGATCATCACCTCCGCGAAGAAAACCTTCTTTGCCGGTGGCGACCTCAATGAACTGATCAAGGTGGGCAAGCCCGAAGCCAAAGCCTTCTACGACATGGTGCTGTCGCTCAAAGGTCAACTGCGCACGCTGGAGACCTTGGGTAAACCGGTGGTTGCCGCGATCAACGGCGCGGCACTGGGCGGTGGTTGGGAGATTTGCCTGGCGTGCCATCATCGGGTGGCGCTGGACAGCAAGTCGCTGCAGATCGGTTTGCCGGAAGTGACTCTCGGCCTGCTACCGGGCGGCGGCGGTGTGGTGCGCATGGTGCGCATGCTGGGGCTGGAAAAAGCCTTGCCGTACCTGCTTGAAGGCAAAAAAGTCACACCGCAACAAGCACTGCAGGCCGGATTGATTGATCAGCTGGCAGCTGACCGCAATGAGCTGTTGGCCAAGGCCCGGGCGTGGATCGTCGCCAACCCGGCGGTCAAGCAGCGCTGGGACATGAGTGGTTACCAGATTCCCGGTGGTACACCGTCCCATCCAGAAGTGGCGCAGATGCTGGCCATTGCGCCGTCGATCCTGCGCAGCAAAACCTATGGCTGCCTGCCGGCTCCAGAGAAAATCCTCTGTGCGGCGGTGGAGGGCGCCCAGGTCGATTTCGACACTGCGCAATTGATCGAAACCCGCTACTTCACCGAGCTGACCACCGGCCAGGTGGCGAAAAACATGATTGGTACTTTCTGGTTCCAACTCAACCAGATCAATGCCGGTAGCTCCCGGCCACAAGGATTCGCACCCTATGTGACACACAAGGTCGGTGTCCTCGGCGCGGGCATGATGGGCGCCGGGATTGCCTACGTCAGCGCCGTGGCCGGTATCGAGGTGGTACTCAAGGACATCAACCTCGCTGCCGCCGAAAAGGGCAAAGCGCACTCGGCGGCGTTGCTCGACAAAAAACTCGCTCGCGGGCAACTGACTGCCGAGCAGCGGGAAATCACCCTGGCGCGAATCAAAACCACCGAGCAGGATGCTGACCTGGCCGGTTGCGACCTGATCATCGAAGCGGTGTTCGAAGATCGTGAGTTGAAAGCCAGGGTTACGTCCGCTGCGCAGCGCGTGGTCGGTGCCGATGCGGTCATTGCGTCCAACACGTCTACCTTACCCATCAGCGGCCTCGCCGCTGCCGTGCCGCAGCAGGAAAAGTTTATTGGTCTGCACTTCTTCAGCCCGGTAGAAAAAATGCCGCTGGTGGAAATCATCAAAGGGGGCAACACCAGTGATGAAACCCTGGCTCGTGGTTTTGATTTCGTACTGCAAATCAAGAAAACCCCGATTGTGGTGAACGACAGCCGTGGGTTCTTTACTTCGCGGGTGTTCGGCACCTTCACCAACGAAGGCATCGCCATGCTTGGCGAAGGCATTTCGGCACCGATGATCGAAACCGAAGCGCGCAAGGCCGGGATGCCTATTGGTCCGTTGGCGATTTCCGACGAAGTATCCCTGAGCCTGATGAGCCATATCCGTCAGCAAACCGCCAAGGATCTGCAAGCCGAAGGGAAACCGCTGACGCAGCATCCGGCCTTTGCCGTGATCGATCTACTGCTCGATGACTACAAACGCCCGGGCAAAGCGGCGGGTGGGGGGTTCTACGACTATCCGGCCGGGGGGCCAAAGCACCTGTGGCCGGAGTTGAAAAAGCGCTTCGAAAAAGCCGACGCTCAGATATCAGCACAAGACGTACGAGATCGCTTGCTGTTCGTGCAGGCAATCGAAACCGTGCGCTGTGTGGAGGAGGGCGTGCTGCACTCGACGGCCGACGCCAACATCGGTTCGATCTTCGGCATAGGCTTCGCGGCCTGGACCGGTGGCGCGTTGCAGTTCATCAACCAATACGGCCTGAAGGACTTCATTGCCCGCGCCCGGTACCTGGCCGAGCAATATGGCAAACGTTTCGCACCGCCGGCATTGCTGTTGGAGAAAGCGGCTCAAGGGAAGCTGTTCTGACCGAAGGTTCCCGACTGCCCGGCGGTACGTTCCGGGCTTGCCTTGCAACGGCATTTCAAGGCAGGCTCAAACGTGCGCACTATCGCCTAATCGTGTCAGGTACTTTTTATGTCGTTACGCATCTGCATTCTGGAAACCGACATCTTGCGTCCAGAACTGGTCGATCAATATCAGGGTTATGGGCAGATGTTCCAGCGCCTGTTCTCACAGCAACCGATCGCTGCCGAGTTCACCGTCTACAACGTGATGCAAGGCGACTACCCCAGCGATGATTTGAGTTTCGATGCCTATCTGGTCACTGGCAGCAAGGCCGATTCCTTTGGCACTGATCCGTGGATTCAAACCCTCAAGACTTACCTGTTGGCGCGCTACGAGCGTGGCGACAAGCTGCTGGGCATCTGCTTCGGCCATCAGCTGCTGGCGTTGCTGCTGGGCGGCAAGAGCGAGCGCGCGACCCAGGGCTGGGGTGTCGGTACCCACAGCTACACATTGGCCGCCAAAGCGCCGTGGATGAGTCCGGTGGTCGAAGAGCTGACCTTGTTGATCAGTCATCAGGATCAGGTCACCGCGCTGCCGGAAAACGCCACGGTGATCGCCTCCAGCGATTTTTGCCCGTTCGCCGCCTATCACATCAACGATCAGGTTCTGTGTTTCCAGGGCCACCCTGAGTTCATCCACGACTATTCGCGCGCGTTGCTGGAGATCCGTCAGCAGCACCTTGGCGAGCAGGTCTACCAGAAAGGCGTAGCCAGCCTGGCCCATGAACACCACGGCGCCACTGTGGCGGAGTGGATGATGCGATTCGTTGCCCATAAGCCGAAGGCTGAATCCGCTTAAGCCCCTGTAGCCGCTGCCGCAGGCTGCGATAAGTCCCGTAGGGGCTTTTGCGGTTCGAAAAGCACGCCCGATCCTCGGTCGATCGCAGCGTGCGGCAGCGGCTACAAAAGAGCGCTTACAGCCACCCCGACCGCTTGAAGCTCGCCCACAACGCGACACAACCCACCGCAATAAACCCCATCACCGAAAAATAACCGTAGTGCCAGCTCAGCTCAGGCATGTTCTGGAAGTTCATCCCATAAATCCCGGCTATAGCCGTCGGGAGCGCCAGAATCGCCGCCCAGGCTGCGAACTTGCGTTGCACCACGCTTTGCCGCGACGCCTCCAGCAACACACCGATCTCGATGGTCTGGCTGGCGATATCGCGCAACGTTGCCAGGTCTTCCATCTGCCGTGTCACATGAATCTGCACGTCGCGGAAGTACGGGCGCATACTTTTGTCGATAAACGGAAACGTCAGCTTCTGCAGTTCTTCGCTGATCTCTACCATCGGCGCCGCGTATCGGCGCAAGCGCAGCAAATCCTGGCGCAAGCCATGCAGATTCTGGATATCGCGTTCATTCAGTGAACTGCTCAGCACGTTGCGTTCCAGCTCATTGATTTCGGCATGAATCGCCTCGCTGACCGGCTGATAGTTTTCGATGACGAAATCGAGCAGGGCGTAGAGCACAAAGTCTTCGCCATGACCGAGCAACAGCGGTCGCGCCTCGCAACGTTGACGCACATGGGCGTAGGACGCCGAATGGCCGTAGCGGGCGGTGATAATGTAACCCTTGCCGGCGAAAATGAGAGTCTCGATAAACTCCAGTTTGCCCTCGTGGCGAATTGGCGAGTAAATCACGATAAACAGCGCGTCACCGAAGGTTTCCAGCTTCGGTCGGCTGTGTTTTTCCAGGGCGTCTTCAATGGCCAGTTCGTGCAGGTTGAACTGTTTTTGCAGGCTGGCCAGCTCTTGAGGGGTGGGCTCTTCCAGGCCGATCCAGACGAAATGGTCAGGTTTTGCGGCCCAGACACTGCCTTCATCGAGGGTGATGTTGGTGATTCTCTTACCAGCGCTGTAAACGGCAGCAGCAACGACTCTACCCATAATGGTTGTCCGCTTTTTATTATCAAATGGCAGTGGCAGGCATGGTGCAACTTAGCGTGCTCTACCTGATCAGAGTCAGCAACAACGCGGTAGTTCGCAAGCAAAAAAAAGCCCGCACGAGGCGAGCTTGGCATCAGGCCGGTTGTAGCTGCTGATCCATCGACTCGATGCACGCGCGCATCTGCTCGCGGCACTGGGCGATCAACATCGGCATATCGTCCAGGCTCAACCCGGCGGTGGGAATCGCCGGCAGCGAGCGAATCAGGATTTTGCCGCTGCGCCAACGGTTCAGGCGCATTTGCTTGATATAGCTGCTGACACACACCGGGACGATCGGCACCCCGGCGGCAATGGCCATTTGAAATGCGCCTTTCTTGAATGGCAGCAACTCTTCGCCGAGGTTGCGCGTGCCTTCCGGAAACACCCAGATCGAGGTGTCCTTGTGCCGCAACGTGTGGGTGGTGGTCAGCATTGATTGACGGGCCTTGTGGGCGTTGCCACGGTCGATCAGCACATTCCCCGCGAGCCAGAACAACTGCCCGAATAACGGTACCCATTTCAGGCTCTTCTTGCCGATGCACACTGTGCGCCGCGGCACTATGTTGCCGAGCACGAACAAATCATAGTTGGACTGGTGATTGGCGATGATCACGCAACCTGGGGGGTTGTCCATCAGTGGACCGACCTCGGCCTTTACCCGCAGGCGCAAAATACACATGGCCGGCCAGGCGTAGAGACGGGCGCACAAACGACTGTTATCCGGATTGAACGGTCGGCACAGCCCGAGCAATACCCCGAGCACGCCAGCGCTGATAAAGTGCAGGCTCATCAATAACATACGAAACAAATACAGCATTTACAGGCCCGCCGGGACAAAAGGTGGCGCAGTGTACGGATGTGCACTGTTTTCGGCAATTGCCTGTATAGACGTGGGAGATGGCCGATGTTTAAGCGCATGTTTCCGACTTATAGCGTCAGATGCGGTTTAGAGCGGCCGAGGGACTTTAAACGGCGGGTACAAGAAAAAGCCCGGCTATAGAGGCCGGGCTTTCTCATTGATGCGCTCGAGCGTTAGCCCAAATGTTCCTGGTCCTGGATGATCGCGTTATCCAGCGTCTCCAGCAGTGCCTTGCGCACTTTCAGCTTGGTGTTCTTGTGGGCGGTCATGTTGATCTTCTTCAATTGACGCGCGGCTGCCAGCGCAGCGGCTTGCAACTCTTGCGGTGCCACGACCTTGTCGAGGAAGCCCGCATCCACCGCGCCTTGCGGGTCAAACATCTCGCCGTTGATCACCGAACGATGGAATGCCGACTTGCGCAAGCGATCACGGGCCAGCTCGATACCGGCGTGGTGCATGGTCATGCCGATCTGAACTTCGTTCAGGCCAATGCTGAACGGACCCTCGACACCGATCCGGTAATCGGCCGACAACAGGATAAAGGCACCCTTGGCCACCGCGTGCCCGGGGCAGGCGACAATGACCGGGAAGGGGTGAGACAACAGGCGACGAGCCAGGGTCGACCCCGACGTCACCAGGCTGACCGCTTCCTTAGGGCCGGCTGTCATCACCTTCAAGTCATAACCGCCCGACAGAATCCCTGGCTGACCGGTAATGATCACTACCGCACGATCCTTCTCTGCCTGGTCCAGCGCAGCATTGAAAGCAGCTATCACGTCCGGGGAAATGGCATTGACCTTGCCATTGCTCAAGGTCAGGGTCGCGATACCGTCTTCGAGGTGGTAAGAAATCAACTCACTCATGACGCTATTCCTTGTAATGAAGTGGGGCAGACGTTACCCACCGCGGTAGGTCAGGTAAAGCGCCGTGACTGACTGATGAGTCAGCCTTTGTCCGCCCGGCAAGCGTAGCCGGCCACGCCGGCGGCGTATTGCTCTCTATATAGAGGTGAAGGCCAGGCCAGAGATTGGCCGGTTTGCCATGGCCGAACACAAGGTCCAATCGCGCCGAGCGACATAAATGCCTAAGCGCATGAAAATTCTGAAAAAAATATTTGCCATCGGAAAAGCTTTCGACTACATTAGCGCGCCTCGACAGACAGAACATGTTTGAAGAGATACGGTGAAGTGTCCGAGTGGCTTAAGGAGCACGCCTGGAAAGTGTGTATACAAGAAATTGTATCGAGAGTTCGAATCTCTCCTTCACCGCCACATTTAAACGTTAAAGCCCTGATTATTCGGGGCTTTTTCGTTTCTGCGTTTCTGAAAAAAAATCCAGCCCATACTTTGGCCCATACCCTGGACGGCTCAGTGCTTTACGACCAAAGGCTGATTTTTCGACAGTTTCTAAGCGGTGCAGCCCAGCAGCGGTCCATCGATCGATCTGACTCGCCTCGTTGTAATCGGGATCATCATTTGACCGACATCAACGCACGAACGCTTGCCAGCGATTGTCTGTTGGCGCCGACGCCGAATTGACCCAGTTACCGAGATGCCACTGACCCAGTCTGATTCCTCGTGAACCATTTCCTGTGCTGGATTTCTGCCGATTGGAGTTGGGTCAGTCTTGCGTCGGCACGTAGGTCAATTCGGAGTCGGTGCCAACACCAAGGTTCTGCTACTCAATCTTTGCCAACCGGGTGAGTACACCGATGATCTGTTCGCAATGTCCCAGCCGAACGAAGCGAGCAGGATTAGGGCGGTGCTGGACAAGATCAACGGGCGGTGGGGCAGGGGGACATTGCGGGCGGCCAGTGTGCTGAGTCACCCGGATTGGGGGGATGCGAAGGGAGATAATGAGTCAGAGTGTAGGCGCTGATGCGGAATCGCCCATCTGCTGGGGCAAGACTGCCCTAACATAAATAGGTAGATACCCAGCACAGGCGGCTCAGGATACTAAACACCTCCCAGCCTTAAACGAATAAAAGACAAAGGAAAAAGCCGACCTATTGGTAATCACCCAGCCAATGGCCGACACGAAGTTCAGGCAAAAGGTAGACTACTTGTTTATCCTTCGTCCGGAGTCGCTTCCCCTTGGAACTCAAGCAACTGCGCTATTTCGTGAAGATCGTCGAGCATGGCAGCCTTGGCCGTGCTGCATTGGAGCTGGACGTCGGCGTCTCAGCGCTAAGCCAACAGATCGGCAAGCTTGAGAGTGAACTGTCGACTCGCCTGCTAAACCGTACCAGCACTGGCGTGACTCCGACCAGCGCCGGGTTCGCCTTCCTGCACCACGCCCAGTTGACCTTACGCCAGGCGGAGAACGCGATCCTGGCAGCACATCGCGGGCGCATGAGTGGATACGTCAGTGTCGGTCTGCCACCCACCACTGCCACGGTTCTAGCGCTGCCGTTGATCAATGCAATGCGCGAGCGTTACCCGGACATCCAGCTGCACCTGGTGGAGATGCTGTCCGGGCACCTCGCGGCGCAGCTCAATGCGCGGCAGATCGATCTGGCAATCCTGTTTCAACTCGAAGGAGGCAAGCGCTGGAGCGTGACGCCGTTGCTGGACGAAAAACTATTCGTGATTACCTCCCGAGAACTGCCAGGCGCACCGCGCGGCGACAGCGTGCAACTGGCAGATATTGGTCAACTGCCTCTGGTGATGCCCAGCTCCCAACATGGGCTGCGTGCGACTCTGATGACCGCATTTGAACGCTCGGGCGTGACGCCTAACATCATCATGGAGGTAGACGGACTAGTCGTGCTGATGAACGCGGTACGGGCCGGACACGCCGCTACGATTCAACCAGGTGCCGCCGCAGCATTAGAAGGGGCATCGGGACTGTCGCTGGTACAGATCGCTGATGCGCACGTTGGGCGTAGGAATTTGCTGGCGACTCTTGCTGACGACGAACTATCCCCCGCTGCTCTGGCGACGCGGGTCGTGATAACCGATGTAGTGCGGCACTTGGTCAATGATCGGCAGTGGCCCGGAGCGCGTTTGATTGAGGAAATTTGAGACTTAGAACAATATCACCGAACGTATGCCTTACAGGCAATGCCGCCCACTCAATAGTTGTTCGCCTCGCATACCGTTGCGATCAAAGGGGCCGCTGCCCGAAGAGGATTCACTTCTCCCCTCTTTAGCAAAACTAAAGCCCCCATGTAAAAACCCGCCTTTCGCCCCCTTGGACGTCGCACTACTGTTCGCCCACTTGCCAGCAGCAACTCGTTCCCGTCTGCTTGCGAATTGAGGAGAAACGATGGTCGATGTTTTGGTTATAGGTGGCGGTAACGCGGCCTTGTGCGCGGCGCTGATGGCGCGGGAAGCCGGTGCCAGCGTGATGTTGCTGGAAGGCTCGCCAAAGGTCTGGCGCGGTGGTAATTCACAACACACGCGCAACCTGCGCTGTATGCATGATGCGCCGCAGGATGTGCTGGTCGACGCGTATCCGGAAGAAGAATATTGGCAGGACTTGCTCAAAGTTACCGGCGGCATCACCAATGAAAAATTGGCACGCATTGCCATTCGCGCCTCTTCCTCGTGTCGCGACTGGATGCGATCCCACGGCGTGCATTTCCAACCGCCGCTGTCCGGCGCGTTGCATGTAGCGCGCACCAATGCGTTCTTTATGGGCGGAGGCAAGGCACTGGTCAATGCGTACTTTCGTAGCGCTGAACGCCTAGGCGTCAAGATTCGCTACAACGCTCAAGTAACCGATATCGAGCTGAAAGATGGAAAATTCGTCGCCGCACACATAGGCGAGCGCGAGGTCGATGGACAGCATTTGCCTGCCGAACGTGTTGAAGCCCGCTCCTGCGTGCTGGCAGCAGGTGGCTTCGAATCCAACCGCGAATGGCTGCGCGAGGCCTGGGGCCAAAACGAACGTGGCGAATGGCCGTCGGATAACTTTCTGATCCGTGGCACGCGTTTCAATACCGGGGTGTTGCTGCGCCGCATGCAGGATCTCGGCGCTGACATCATAGGCGATCCGACACAGGCGCACATGGTCGCCATCGACGCCCGGGCGCCGCTTTACGACGGTGGGATCTGCACCCGCATCGACTGCGTGTCGTTGGGCGTGGTGGTCAACCGCGACGGCGAGCGCTTCTACGACGAAGGCGAAGATTTCTGGCCCAAGCGCTATGCAATCTGGGGTCGGCTGGTGGCTGGTCAACCCAACCAGCAGGCGTATTCGATCATCGACCAGCAGGCGATCGGCCGCTTCATGCCGCCGGTTTTTCCCGGTACCAAGGCCAACTCACTGCAAGAGCTCGCGCGTCTTCTGGAATTGCCAGAAGCGCAGTTCATGCAAACCATCGAAAACTACAACCGTGCCTGTCAGGTCGGAACTTTCGACCACACCGCCCTGGACGACTGCCACACGAATGACCTGACACCTGCCAAGACACACTGGGCACGGCCTTTGGTCAAACCGCCGTTTTATGGCTATCCGCTTAAACCTGGTGTGACCTTCACCTACCTGGGCTTGGCCACCGACGAAACTGCTGCTGTGTACTTCAAAGGTAAAGCCAGTCCGAATCTGTTTGTCGCCGGAGAAATGATGGCGGGCAACGTGCTGGGCAAGGGATACACCGCCGGCATCGGCATGGCCATAGGCACCGCTTTCGGGCGTATCGCTGGCGTTAAGGCGGCGGCCTCGGTGGGTTTCGGCCCTTCTACTGTGATATCGGAATCTCGTCATGCAACTGTTTGATCCCCAAGCGTCCAGCCAACTGATCCCAGTCCTTAATCTGGAGGAAAGTGAAGTTGAGCGGCAGATGACCATCTGCAATGCCTGTCGCTATTGCGAAGGTTTCTGTGCGGTGTTTCCGGCCATGACCCGGCGTCTGGAGTTCACGCAGGCGGACATCCATTACCTGGCGAACCTATGCCACAACTGCGGCGCTTGCCTTTCGGCGTGCCAGTACGCAGCGCCCCATGAGTTTGCAGTCAATGTGCCTAAAGCAATGGCCAAGGTGCGTCTGAACACTTATGCCGAGTACGTTTGGCCGCAGCCGTTGGGCAAGCTTTACCAACGTAACGGCCTAACCCTGGCTCTGGCTTCAGGTGGCGGGTTGGCGTTGTTTCTGTGCTTGACCCTGGTGGTGATGGGTAATCTGTTCACGGCCATACCGGGTGGCAATTTCTACGGTATTTTCCCGCACAACACACTGGCCCTAATGTTTGGCGCAGTGTTCGGCTTTGCGGCACTGGCCCTGACAATCGGAGTACGAAGCTTCTGGCGTAACGTCTCACCTGCCGACGCGCCGCTACCACTGAAAACCTCTGCCGCCCTGGAAGCCACAGCCAACGTCGCACAGCTCAAGTATCTGGACGGCGGCCACGCAGAAGGCTGCAACAACGACGATGACAAATTCACTTTATGGCGCCGTCGCTTCCACCACTTCACCTTCTACGGCTTCATGCTGTGCTTCGCCGCCACGGCTGTGGCCACGCTCTATCACCTCCTGCTTGACTGGTCTGCCCCATACCCAATTTTCAGTCTGCCGGTGATGCTCGGAATCCTCGGCGGTACCGGCCTGTTGGTGGGCCCGGCCGGATTGCTATGGATGAATCTGCGTCGCAACCCGGAACAGGGAGATGAGAACCAGAAACCCATGGATCGCGGATTCATCGCGCTGCTGTTGCTGGTCAGTTCCAGCGGCCTGGCATTGCTCGCTTTGCGCGAGACCAGCGCCTTGGGCCTGCTGCTGGCAATCCACCTGGGACTGGTTATGGCGTTCTTTCTAACCATGCCCTACAGCAAATTCGCCCACGGTATCTTCCGTAGCGCCGCGCTACTCAAGTACTCCATCGAAAAACGTCTACCCAGCCCGATCAACGCCGGCAGTGACTGACCGTCACAACCTCTATTCCAATAACAATATCGAGTATCACTGTAACCATGACCAAAATAAAAACGGAAAACACCCGATCCCGGACGTCAAAATTCGGCGCCATCATAAGGGTTACCAGCGGCAACTTTCTCGAACAGTTCGACTTCTTTCTGTTCGGGTTCTACGCAACCTACATATCCCAGACGTTCTTCCCTGCAAGCAGTGAGTTCGCCTCGCTGATGATGACCTTCGCCGTATTCGGTTCGGGTTTTCTGATGCGTCCATTGGGCGCCATCGTGCTTGGCGCTTACATCGACAAGGTGGGTCGTCGCAAGGGTTTGATTGTGACTCTGTCGATCATGGCATGCGGCACGGTTCTGATCGCATTGGTACCGGGGTATGCCAGCATTGGAGTCGCGGCACCGATTCTGGTGTTGTTGGGTCGATTGCTTCAGGGCTTCTCGGCTGGCGCAGAACTGGGCGGTGTGTCGGTTTATCTGGCCGAGATCGCAACGCCGGGCCGTACTGGTTTCTACACCAGTTGGCAGTCGGCCAGCCAACAGATCGCGATCATCCTTGCGGCGGCGTTGGGCTATGGGATCAACGCCTATCTGAATGCAACCGAGATAGCTGCGTGGGGCTGGCGCATTCCGTTCTTCATCGGCTGCGTGATCATCCCGTTCATTTTCATCATTCGTCGTTCGTTGCAGGAAACCGAAGCGTTCAAGGCTCGTGCGCATCATCCAAGTACTGCTGAAGTGTTCCGCTCCATGAGGGAAAACTGGCGCACAGTGCTGGCGGGTGGACTGTTGGCATCGATGACCACGACTACCTTCTACCTGATCACCGTATACACCCCGACGTTCGGAAGAACGGTGCTGCACTTGAGCACCACTGATAGCCTGGTGGTGACGTTGTTTGTGGGCCTCACCAATTTCATTTGGTTGCCCATCGGCGGTGCGATTTCAGATCGAATCGGCCGTCGTCCACTGCTGTTGGCGATCTCGCTGCTGTGCATTTTTACAGCGTATCCGGCCATGCATTGGCTTGCTGAGGCCGCCAGTTTTGAGCGGTTGTTGGTGGTCTTGCTGTACTTCTCATTCTTCTTCGGCGTGTACAACGGTGCAATGGTCGCGGCGTTGACTGAAGTCATGCCACAGAATGTGCGGGTGGTGGGTTTTTCTTTGGCCTTCAGCCTGGCGACCGCAATTTTTGGTGGGTTTACCCCGGCGATGTCGACCTTTCTGGTGCAGGCAACCGGTGACAAGGCGTCTCCAGCATATTGGTTGATGTTCGCAGCGTTGTGCGGGTTCTCGGCAACGATGGTCTTGTATCGACAACGTAATAGGTCAGTGGCTGATTTGGCTCAAACCGCCGACTAGCAAAACATATTGACCGAACAACATTTCCCCTGTCTAAAGCATGCTCGTAGAAGTAGTAATGATTATTGCTGAGTGATCCGTTTAGTCAGGGGCTGTATGTTTAATGTGATTGGCGTTATCAGCGTTGATAGGCGATGCTTTGGAATCGGTTAAATAATGGCTGGAAAAGTGGTAGTAGAGATTTAAGTGTTTGAATTTTCGTGCTGCATGTTTTTATATAGATAAAAGCTGTCTGACAGTTATCTGTTTGTATTGTTGCGGATTGGCTGTCTTTTGTATTGATTGTGTTGATTAAAATAAAAAAACCGGAGCGCTATAGGTGAATAAGAAAAAAAGTTTCTATAATTTTTGCGCTGAGCAGTATTGCTCTGAGTACCCAAGCGTATGCTGACTTCCTACGTGATAGTAAAGCTACCTTGGGAGTGAAAAACTACTACTTCAATAACGACAACCGTGATGGCACCGCTGCCCCTTCGAAAACCGAAGAGTGGGCGCAAGGTTTCATGTTGGATTATAAGTCGGGATACACTGATGGCACGATCGGTTTTGGCGTTGATGCTCTGGGTTTGCTGGCCCTGGCTGCATCCTGAGCTAAACGTTCAGCTTCTTTTTCCAGCCATTGCCGCTCCAACTCCTCATCCCGACAGGTAAGCGGATCAACGCCGGACTTACTCAGCTTTCTGGCTTCTGCTGCTTTTTCGCGGGCTACCGCAAGACTTACTTCGGGGTGCCTACCCAGTCCCATGTCTCGGCTCTTGCCAGCGAGCTTGTAGCGAAAGATCCAACTGGCGCCACCGGTACGGCCGAGCTTTAAGTAGAGGCCGTCACCATCGTTGGTCATTCCGGGTAACCCCGATCTGACTATTTTTTCTACCGCTTTTGTCGTTAGAGATGCCATCGATCACCTCCTATGAAAGGCTGACGACTCAATCTAAATGAATGCCAGCCCATACTCCAGCCCATACCTTGGACCCTGGCTTCCCGTAGTTACGCTTGGATCACAAAAGAAAATATCTTCGTCAACTGTATGTTTTTATAGAATTTTTATTGAGGTAATTAACCGACTATGGACTTCTAGAAACACTAAAGTGGCGGACTCCTTCACCGCCATATTAGAAACACGCGAAGCCCCTGACTTTCCTGGAGAAAGTCAGGGGCTTCGTGGTTTCTGTCGTCTGAAAAAAGGCGGTTTGGGACCAGCGCCAGGGATTCAGGGCATGTTCAAGGATGCCAATGACGTCCGGACCGTCCTCATTCGTCAGCGGATGACTGGCCTGGGTGTGAGCCGAAACCGTACCTTCTCGCCGGATTTTTTTGATCCCTTTTTCGCCACCTATACTTAATGCACCGTAGGCGGACGCGCTGAATGTTCCGTTCGGATGGGGGGGCTGGAAAGGCTGCAAAGGCACCATCTGCAGCTTGTTGGGAGGGAAGAGAGCGCCCGTTGAGGATTGCAGAGCAAATAAACCGGTATGAGCAGCGTGAAGGGCTTGGTTGAAACATCTGCGATGGCGGATGGGCTACCGTTGTCGAGTCTGTTTTGGGGGGCTGCGATCTTGAATTTGCGATCCCTGATCGTCGTCTTGATGGTTGCGTTGGTGAGTTGCGCCACACCCTATCGCGTCCCTGAAGTGACTGCGCCGGTTCCGATCACGGAGAGTATCTGGCAGCAAGTCGATCGGGACATCGTCGCCGCATCGCAAGCCGCGACAGAGCAAGCCAAAACTTACGCTCGCGGCTCCATGGAGCACTGGAGGGACCTCGTCTACCAGCGCACCGAGTCGGACTTCATTCCGTGGTATACCAGCTACTGGACCCAGGAATGGCTATCCATGAAGGTGACCTGGTACACGCTGAACGCAAAGGGCGAGACGGATCCTTCGGCAAAACGATTGACTGCCTATTTGCAGGAGCAGTACCACGATCGCGTGCTGGCCCCTGCCGCCGTGGAGATCGATCCCGATACGATTCTGATGCAGGCAACGCAACTCTACGTCCAGGTCCTGGGCAAAGCACTTCAGGAAATAGCGCAGCGCTATGGTGTTTCTGCGGATCAATTCGACCGGCGGCTCAAAGACATTCCAGCGATCGTGCTGGCGCCCCCACCCGACCACAGCGCTTCGCTCTATCAGATTGTCCACGCCAATCCGCTCGCCAGGCAGCCGGCTTATGCAGCCCTGATCAATCGGATCCATAATGCCCCCGGAGGGGTGGCAGCGGGGGCATCGGACGCAGGTATTACGTCAGTGGCGAAACAGACCAGCGCAAAACTGGAGGCTGAGCTCGCCGGCAGGGGTGCTGCAGGCGCTATTGCTGTGGTAGCCGGCCGGGTAGTAGGCTCGCTGATTTCCATGGGAGTGGCAGGTGTCCACGCCATCACCCAGGAGAGCGAACGGCCGGACCTTGAAGCGCAGGTTCGCAAAAGCCTGAGCGTCGCCTTTGACCAGGCGTGGCTTAAGCTTGTTGAGAACCCTACCTCCGGGGTGATGGCGGGGGTCTTTTACCTGTCTGGACAAATTGAAGGAAGTCTCGCCAAACCCGTGACGCTGCCAGCCATACCCGAACTGGTACCAGCGCCGCGAGAAGTTCCCCTGCCAAGCCAGTAACCCCTTGGCGCAATGCAGAAGTTCAAATGGGCGCGAGGTACGCCGCACCACCTCAGTGGTGCGGTGTGCTTTCAAAGGAAGACGCTATGCATGAACTCGCCGTGAAATCTCTTGATAGGTCGTACTGTCAACAGCAGCCAGCAGCTTTCGACCGTCCTTGAGTGTCGCTATAAAAGTCACCTCGGTCTCTTTGCCCGCCAACATAAAACCGGCGATAGCCCCTATGGGACCGAGCAACATTGCGCCTGCTATACCGAGACCTATGGCGTCTTTGACTTTCTTTATAGATTCCTCATTGGCAACCTCCAGCGTTTTCAGCGCCGAAAGGGGGAGGGTGATTCCAGGCCATCGATTGAGGGGGGTTCTGAGGGTGAAAGTGCCATTTCGATATTCTCCATCACCCTGCAGGAAATCCCCCGCTAACACTGTGATGTTTGCCATTTTGATTTTCCCTGGCGGCAATCGGTGAAGAAGTATTGCGCGCTTATCGCGTGCCGACGTCAATATTGTGGCGATGAAATGCAACGCCATTTTTCCCGGCATGTCTGGAAAAGTATCGAGGGCCCGATCAACGGGATTTCAATGATTTCGATCGTCAGCTTCCCACGATTTAAGGACTAGAATTATCAGGCGCATCAATGGGGGGCGATGCCGATGGCTTGTTGGCGGTTAGACGCTTTTGCGCTGCCTGCAGGCTTTCCAGCCACTCAATTGAGGGCCCATATCATGTTCGCTCATGAGCAAATAACCGAGCACAAATCCTTCTCGGAACCCGATGAAACCCGCGAGTTTCCACACGGAAAAGCGGAAATCCTCAAGATTGGCAATTCAGAGGTTGGACGCTTCACATTCAAACCTGGGTGGCGCTGGTCGAATGACATTCAACCTTTGGCACAGACACCTAGTTGCCAGGCCCCGCACTTCCAGTATCACGTCGCCGGTAAGCTTGCCATTCGCATGGATGACGGTACTGAGATCATTGCAGGGCCGGGAGACATCACGTCACTGCCTAGAGGTCACGACGCTTGGGTGGTCGGGGACGAGACTGTGGTGGTGGTGGATTGGTTTGGTGCAAGTAACTATGCCAAGAAGGTCTGAGGTAGTGGGGGTGTGTCTGTGATTCAGGACTGGGAAAAGGAGGTAGATTAAGTAGATCTACCCCTTTGTTCCGGTAAGCATGGGGATACGTCGTCAGGAGTGGCGTGACTGGATGGCGTATGCCTTACTGAGATTTAAACTTCAGAAGGATGCGGTTATGACTGAGCGCCATGTGGATTACGTGGAAACGCTTTCGAATGGATGCAAGATTGAGGTGAAGGCGCAGATCCTGAAGGACGGCTCCCTGCAGTTGCTCGTTGCCGCTTACACGCCGGACGGGAAACCAATCGTGGAGGGCTACAGGCCTGAGATCCATAATCTGGACATGGAGGGCGCGATGGACCTGGCGATAGATGTTGCCAAGCGCATTGGCAATGGCGAAAAACCTCAGTAGTGGTCAACGTTTGGTACCCGTCAGCGGGACCTGCGAGCGAGTGATCAAGCGGGGTGCGAACAGGTTTTTTTTGCCTGTGTGAAAACTCTTTCCTTAAACGAAATGTCCAACCTTCACAACTAGTCAGGTCTGGTAGACCCAGAGGCTGGACATGTCATTATCCAAAATATTCATTTTCCCAATAGTCAGCATTCTTGAGGTTCACATCATGCGTTTAACACTGCCTACTCTGGTTATTGGGCTTTTGCTCGCCCAAGGTGCGATGGCGGCGGGCGATGGTACGGCCGCCGTTGGTGGTGGTCTTGGTGGTGCGTTAGGGAATATGGTTGGCCGGCAAATGGGGGGCAGCACCGGTGCGGCGATTGGTGCGGGTGTTGGCGGCGCAGCGGGGAGTGCGGTAGGCGCTCGCAAGGGCAGCAAGACTAACGCCGCCATTGGTGGCGGTCTCGGCTCGGCGGGTGGTTCGATCATAGGTAACAAGGTGGGCGGGTCGACCGGATCCACCATCGGTGCCGGCCTCGGTGGCGCAGCGGGTGGCGCAGTGGGTAGCAACTTGTCCAACGACGGTGGCAAGAGTCATTCCGGTGGCAAGAGGCACAAACACAAGCACAACTTCAAACACGACTGAGTTTTGATTGGTTGGCGTGTTCAAGCCCGGCCCAGTGCCGGGTTTTTTCGATTTTCAGGTATCGACTTCCGGTGAGTCGCAGGTAGCGGGTGTGGTGGTATTGGGTGTGGCGGTAGAGAGTTACCGATGTTTGAGCAGTTGAGTCATTCAGGATCGCTAATTTACGCGTGCCTTCGTCCGTTCTCTTTACAGACAACCCATTGAGGTAAGCGCGGTGACCAAACTGACACTGTTGTGCCTGCCGTATTCCGGGGCCAGTGCCATGGTCTACAGCCGCTGGCGGCGCAAACTGCCTGAGTGGCTGCATTTGCAACCGGTGGAATTGCCGGGCCGTGGCGCACGTTTTGACGAAGCATTACAGACCGATATGCGTGCGCTGGTGCTGCAACTGGCCAGCGAGTGCAAGCCGTCCCTGACGGCGCCCTATGCGTTGTTCGGCCATAGCCTGGGCGCCTTGCTGGCGTACGAGATGGCCCATGCGTTTCGCTCGCTGGGGTGTTCGGAACCGGTGGCGTTGTTTGCCTCTGGCACCGCGGCGCCGACCCTGCGCGCGGAGTACGATCGGGAACTGGCCGTGCCCAGAACGGACGCGCAGCTGATCGAGCAGTTGCGCACCCTTGAAGGGACCCGTGAAGAAGTGCTGGCCAATGAAGAACTGATGAGCCTGGCGTTACCGGTCCTGCGCGCGGACTTTCTGTTATGCGGCAGTTTCCATCCGCTGGCCCGGCCTCTGCTCAAATGCCCGGTGCATGTCCTCGGCGGCACCTCCGACAGGGCCAGCACCGAGCAGTTGATTGGCTGGAGCAAGGAGACCCACGGCAGCTTTTCGATAGACATGCTGGCGGGTGGGCACTTCTTCATCCATGAGCATGAGGCCAAAGTGCTGCGGGTGATCAAGAGTCACCTGCAGGTTCATCACCGGCGGCATGCCTTGATGCCAGTCGGTTACCCGTATTCGCCCCCAACCTGAACCCTTCCTGAAGAATTTTCTGATTCACCAGGCGCAAATGTATAGAAGGTTTACTCACCGGAAAACGGCGCGTAAGCTTCGCGCGTTTTCATCAATAGCGGAGACCCACAGTGGGTACTTGTTCGAGTGACAGTAGTCGGCCGGTTTCGGTAACCGGCATATTCTCGGCAAGATAACGCGCAGTCTCCTGTGCCGTTGTCTCGCCGAAAAGCGAGAAACGGCATTCCGATCGCGGCCAGTCCTGGCCTGCATCTCGACGTCTCTCTCATCGACACTGAACAGTGCGTGATGCCCGGCCTTGAGCCGCATCGCTGTGCTACGGACGCGCCTGTCATTTTTGACCGGCGGGCCAAACCCGCTTTGCCTGTTACTCGGGCAAGGCCTCGGGTCGGCCATACCTGCTCGTAGTTTCCTGGCTCTGACCGTTAGGGGGGAACAGCCATGGGCATCATCAATATTCTGACTCATCGCCGGCAACATCGACCTGCGCTGCCGGTACGACTGCGATTATTGCGGGCGTAAAGCCCTTCCTCGAGACCACAAAAATTATGACTGATTGTTCCGATTTAAGGCTGCCTGCGTAGTCACCTGAAAGAGGGTGAGGCGCAGGCGGTGCGGGAGTAACACCATGAAGCTCACCCTGTTGAAAGAAATCTTTGCCGGCTTCCTGCGGACCCGGCACTTTGCCCGGCACTTCCGCCGACTGGCGCTGTTGGAAAGTTTCACTGACGTCACCGTCAACCGTGAGGTACCGCCGACTCTGGCGCAAACCCTGGTCGCTGCGGCCAACAGTGAAGCGCCTGTATTGCTGGAAAAACTTGGCAGCCACAGCGATGGCTTGAGCGATATCGAGGCCAATGCGCTGCGTGAGCAATATGGCCTCAACGAGGTCGAGCACGAGCAACCCCTGCCATGGTGGACCCACCTGTGGCACTGCTACAAAAACCCCTTCAACCTGCTGCTGACGTTGCTTGCGGTCATCTCCTGGCTGACCGATGACATGAAAGCCGCCACGGTCATTTTCTCTATGGTCGTGCTCTCCACACTGCTGCGCTTCTGGCAGGAAGCCAAGTCCAACAAGGCCGCCGATGCCCTCAAGGCGATGGTGAGCAACACCGCGACGGTGATGCGTCGCGATTTCAGCGCTGAAGCTGCGCCGTTGTTCGGCAGGTTCCATGGCGCTTCGGTGGCGGTCAAAGGCGCGCAGCGCATCGAGTTGCCGATCAAACAACTGGTGCCTGGCGATCTGATCGTGCTCTCGGCCGGCGACATGATCCCCGCTGATTGCCGTGTGCTCGGCGCCAAGGACCTGTTCGTCAGCCAGGCAGCGATGACCGGCGAATCGATGCCGGTAGAGAAGTTCCCCCGTCAGCAAGACGGCGAGACCCGCAACCCGCTGGAACTTACGAACATCCTGTTCATGGGCACCAACGTGGTCTCCGGCGCGGCAACGGCGGTGATTTTGACCACCGGCAACAGCACTTATTTCGGAGCCCTGGCCCAGCGGGTCGGTGCCACTGATCGTGCGCCGACGTCGTTTCAGACGGGGGTCAACAAGGTCAGCTGGCTGCTGATTCGCTTCATGTTCGTGATGGCGCCGCTGGTGCTGTTCATCAACGGTTTCACTAAAGGTGACTGGATGGAAGCGCTGCTGTTCGCGCTGTCTATCGCCGTGGGCCTGACCCCGGAAATGCTGCCGATGATCGTCACCTCAACCCTGGCCAAAGGGGCGGTGTTTCTGTCGCGCAAAAAAGTCATCGTCAAACACCTTGATGCGATCCAGAACTTCGGCGCCATGGACGTGCTGTGCACCGACAAGACCGGCACCCTGACCCAGGACAAGATCTTTTTGGCGCGACATGTCGACGTCTGGGGCAAAGAGTCCGAGGACGTGCTGGAAATGGCTTACCTCAACAGCTACTACCAGACCGGCCTGAAAAACCTGCTGGATGTGGCGGTGCTTGAGCACGTTGAAGTCTACCGTGAGCTGAAAGTCGGCACCGCGTTCCGGAAGGTCGACGAGATTCCTTTCGACTTCACCCGGCGGCGCATGTCGGTGGTGGTGGCGGAGCAGGATCAAGCGCATTTGCTGATCTGCAAAGGCGCGGTGGAGGAGGTGCTGGCGGTGTGCAAACGTGTGCGCCATGGCGAGGCCGAGGAAGCCTTGACCGATGAGTTGCTGGCGCGGATTCGTCAGGTCACCGCCGAGCTCAATGAAGAAGGCCTGCGGGTGGTGGCAGTTGCCGCGCGAGCCATGCAAACCGGGCGCGATATCTATAGCCTGGCGGATGAGCAGGAACTGACGCTGATCGGCTACGTAGCGTTTCTCGATCCACCGAAGGAAAGCACCGCGCCCGCGCTCAAAGCGTTGGCAGCCCACGGCGTGGCAGTGAAAGTGCTGACCGGCGACAACGAACGGGTGACCGCGAAGATCTGCCGTGAAGTCGGGCTGGAGCAACAAGGCCTGTTGATGGGCAATGACATCGAACGCATGAGCGATGCCCAATTGGCCGTCGCGGTGGAGACCACCAACGTCTTCGCCAAGCTGACACCTTCCCACAAGGAGCGCATCGTTCGACTGCTCAAAGGTAACGGGCATGTGGTCGGTTTCATGGGCGACGGGATCAACGATGCGCCGGCGCTACGCACCGCCGACATTGGTATTTCGGTGGACAGCGCGGTGGACATCGCCAAGGAAGCGGCCGACATCATCCTTCTGGAAAAGAGCCTGATGGTACTGGAGGAGGGCGTGCTGGAAGGCCGTCGGACCTTCGCCAATATGCTCAAGTACATCAAAATGACTGCCAGCTCGAATTTCGGCAACGTGTTCTCGGTGCTGGTGGCCAGCGCGTTCATTCCGTTCCTGCCGATGTTGCCGATGCACCTGCTGGTGCAGAACCTGCTGTATGACATCTCGCAGATCGCCATCCCGTTCGATAACGTCGATGAGCAAATGCTGAAAAAACCACAACGCTGGCAGCCGGGCGATGTCGGGCGTTTCATGCTGTTCTTCGGGCCCATCAGTTCGATCTTTGATCTGCTGACCTTCGCCTTGATGTGGTATGTCTTTGATGCCAATACGCCGGATCACCAAACCTTGTTCCAGTCGGGCTGGTTCGTGGTCGGATTGCTGACCCAGACACTGATCGTGCACATGATCCGTACACCGAAGATTCCATTCCTGCAAAGCCGCGCAGCCACGCCGTTGCTGGTGATGACCGGGATCATCATGACGGTTGGGATCTTCCTGCCGATGGGGCCGTTGGCGCACTACTTCAAACTGCAGGCGTTGCCGTCGCTGTACTTCGTGTTCCTGCCGGTGATTCTGCTGGCGTACATGGCACTGACCCAGGCGGTGAAAGGCTTCTACATCCGCCGGTTCGGCTGGCAATAAACCGATGATCGTTCCCACGCTCCCGCGTGGGAATGCCTCACTGGACGCTCTGCGTCTGCTCTGAATTGTGACGCGCAGCGTCACGGGCTGCATTCCTTTGCTGCGCGTGGGAACGATCGAAAGCCTCTCGCCACGAGAATCAAGGAAGGCATTCATGCAAGCGATCAACAATATCAACCTGGACTCTCTGGTCGACACCCTGGTCAGCCTCAGTGCGGCGTTCATCCTCGGTGGACTGATAGGTTTTGAACGCCAGTACCGCCAGCGCACAGCAGGGCTGCGGACCAACGTACTGGTGGCGGTGGGTGCGGCGATTTTCGTCGACATGGCCAACCGTCTCGGTGGCGCCGAAGGGGCCGTGCGGGTGGTCGCGTATGTGGTTTCCGGCATCGGCTTTCTCGGTGCCGGGGTGATCATGCGAGAGGAGGGCAACGTCCGTGGCCTGAACACCGCAGCGACCCTCTGGGCCTCGGCCGCAGTCGGTGCTTGCGCCGGTGCCGATCTGCTCCTTGAAGCGCTGCTCGGCACGCTGTTCGTCCTCGCGGCGAACACCTTGCTGCGGCCGATAGTCAACAACATCAACCGCCAGCCACTGGACGTGGTCTCGGCCGAGGTCACCAATATCGTCTACGTTATCGCTCGCCGATCGCAGCAAAAGGCCGTGCTGTCGTTGCTCGAAACCGAGCTGGAACGCTGCAATTACCCGGCGAGCGATGTCGATGTGCACGCGTTCGGCGCCCACGAGGTGGAGATCGAGGCCACGCTGGCCACCACCTCGGTCGATGGTGATGAGCTGGATGAATTGGTGGCGCGTATTTCCACTTCGACATTGGTGGTGCAAGCGTTCTGGAGTCCGAGTACGACGGAGTAGTTACGTCTGCCATCATTCAGTTTCATCCGCCTCGCAGCAACACCTTGGGACAAAGGCGTATCCGTAGGGAAATGGCAGGTTTCTTTGAGATAAGTCCTACATAAAACTGGCCGTGTCTCGCATAGCCTGCTGCCCTCACGGAAGTTGGCTGACGCAAGTCGGCTGGAACGTATTTGTCATGGTTGCCAAAATGTTGAATAAAACGTTACGAATCCTGATCGCCGATGAGCAGCATTTCCATCGAATGAAAATCGAGCGGATTTTGAATCAGCTGGGGTATTTCCGCATCGCTCCGGTGCATTGCGTAGAAGAGCTGTTAACCCTGGTGGAGTACGCTGGCGAGCCGTTCGATCTGGTGATGATCAGCGCATCATTGACGGCCGGAGTCGACCTCGATTTGCTGACGTTCTGTGGGGACAATCAGCAGATACATCGTGGGATTGTCTACGATGGCCAGCAGCTACACATCACTGCGAGCAAGGTTGGCCAACCTCGGAGGGTGCAGGTAATCCAGGCGCGAATGCCGGACTTTGAGTGGGTCAGGCAATTGATGGAAATAGTCGATCTCCACCCCCATGAAGCCAAGGTACCTGTGCTGCCATGGCTGCACGATGTTTATCAGAACAAAGCGGGTTAAAGGCTCAGGGGCGCGAGCCTGTTCAAGCCTTCACTTCTCACGTTGCTCCCCGATGGTTTTGGACGTCAGTCCCTGATTTGTTATCGCTCGTTTTGAATCGGCGAATGGCAAGGTTGACGCCTACAATCTTTAGCAACAAGCCACCTGGCGTCCGTCATTTCGCACTTGAACGTGCAGGTTTGAACGTTACCGTTCGTCTGAACTGTCATTTCTTACAGGTAGTTGAGCTCACCCCGGCGTGCAAGAGTATTAGCGCAGGCGCAGCGGCGCTGCGCAGCCTGTCAGTCCCTCGCGGTTGAACCGCAGAAGCCTGACGGTGGGATGCTTTATAGGAGTTTTCATGAGTAAAGCACTGGTTGTGGATGATCATCCGGTCATTCGAGCCGCGGTCAAGATGGTGCTTCAGAAGGAAAAGTTCCAGGCGATTCTGGAGGCCTGCAATGGCGTTGAGGCCGTGCAAATGGCCCGCGAACATAAACCGGACCTCGTCGTGCTGGATATCGCCATGCCCGGACTCGATGGTCTGGAAGTCTTGAACCGGCTCAAGGACCTGGAGTCGCCATGCCGGATGTTGGTGTACACCTCCCATGAGCCGGTTTTCTATTCCGCCCGCTGTATGAGAAGCGGCGCGTTGGGCTACATATCAAAAACCAATGATCTGGAGGAGTTGAGCAAAGCGATCGGTGCAGTGATGTCCGGTTATACCTACTTCCCTCGTTTACCTTCCAGCTCGGTGAACCCGGACCATCTCCAGTGCACGGAAATGCAATTGATCGAAAAATTGTCGGACCGTGAGTTGACGATTTTTCAAGCACTCGCCCGTGGTTTAAGTAACAAAGAAATCGCCGTGTCGATGCTCTTGAGCCACAAAACCGTCAGCACGTACAAAACCCGCTTGATCGAAAAACTCAATGTGACGTCGGCAGTTCATTTGAGGGATTTGGCCAAGCGTAATCATGTGATCTGAATGAAGACGCTCCTGCGCAAAGGGCTGGTAGCCTTGGTGTATTTCGAGGTGCTGTTTCTTTCGTCGGGCGCCAGTGCCCAGATGCAAGCCTTGCATCTGCTGGGGCGCTCGACGGTTCAGGATTACCGCGTCGAGCTGGATGAGGCGGACTGGCGCTGGCTAAAGGAGAAGGGCGTATTGCAGCTCGGCGCCTCGTCGCCGGACTATGCGCCATTCGACCTGACCCTCAATAACCACGACTTTGAAGGGATTACCGCGGACTACGCGGATCTGCTCGCCCAGTTGCTGCACATCAAGATCGAAGTGCAGCGCTATGAATCTCGTGAGGCCGTCATTGCCGCGCTGAAACGCGGGGAGCTGGACTTGTTAGGTACGGCCAACGGCTTTGAAGCAGTCGACCCGCAGTTGAGCATGTCCCGAGCTTACGCCGACGACTTGCCGACCCTGGTCACCCGCACTGGCGACAGCAGTGACTTGCCCGCCGACCTGGCAGGCAAGCGCCTGGCCATGCTCAATCACTACCTGCCGCCCTGGGTGGTTCGCACCTACTACCCTGATGCCAGCCTGCAACTTTACCCCTCGACCCTGAGTGCCATTGGTGCCGTGGCGTTTGGTCAGGCCGATGTGTACCTCGGTGACTCCATCAGCGCCAATTACCTGATCAACAATAATTACCTGAACAATGTCCAGCTGGCGGACTTCTCCCAACTGGAGATGAGTCCTTTTGCCTTCGCCATGGGCCGCGACAACCAGCGCTTGCGGCGTATTATCGACGCGGCCCTGGCGGCGATTCCGACCGACGAGCGCATGGCCATCCTGCGTCGCTGGAGCGCCGACAGCACGAGCCTGACCGGCCAGCAAGGATTGCACTTCAGCGCCAGCGAACAACGCTGGCTGGAAAAAAATCCGCGGCTGAAAGTAGCGATCATCGATGACTTCGTACCTCTTTCATTTTTTGATGAAAAAGGCGAATTCCGTGGGCTCAGTGCTCAGGTTCTGGCCAGGATCAGCCTGCGCACCGGGCTGAAATTCGACGTGCTGCGAGGCAGCTCGTTGAACAAGCAAATCGAGAAAGTCAAAGATGGCACGGCCGATCTTCTGGCGGTTATTACGCCCAGCACAGAGCGCGAGGCCGATTTGCTATTCACACGACCGTATCTGGTCAACCCGTTTGTGTTAGTCACAAGTACGGACCCCACAAGTCCCGGCACGCTGGACGACATGGTCGACAAGAGCCTGGCGCTGGTTCAAGGCAACGGGCTGCGAGAATTTGTGCGTGCGGCGGCTCCCGGCATCCGTTTCATTGATGTGGAAAACCAGGCTCAGGCAATGGAAATGGTAGCCAATGGACAGGCCGATGCCGCGCTGAGCTCACTGATCAGTGCGCGTTACATGATTTCCCGGCGATACCGCGATCGTTTGCATATCACCAGTACTGTGGGCACGGAACCGGCGCGCGTTACCTTTGCCACCAGCCACGACGCCCTCGAGTTGTATTCGATTCTGAATAAAGCCTTGTTGAGCATCCCGCCGGTAGAAATGGATGAGCTGACCAATCGTTGGCGCAATGAGGCAACAGTGCAAGACAGTTACTGGTTGCGCAATCGTGCGGCGATCATTCAGGGGTTTGCGTTCGCTGCAGGCTTGCTGTTGCTTGCGTTGGGCTGGATTGCCTATCAGCGCAGCCTGATCCGCAAGCGTCAGCAACTGCTGCTTCAGCTGCAGGAAGCCAAGGACGTCGCGGACGATGCCAATCGGGCCAAGACCACGTTTCTGGCGACCATGAGTCATGAAATCCGTACGCCGATGAACGCGCTGATCGGCATGCTCGAATTGGCGATGAAAAGTGCCGAGAAGGGCGTCACTGACCGTTCTTCGATTGAGGTGGCTTCCGCCGCGGCGCGTGATTTGCTGGACTTGATCGGCGACATTCTAGACATCGCGCGGATTGAGTCAGGGCATCTTTCGTTGACCCGGGAACGGGTCAATCTGCGCACACTGGTTGTGTCTGTAGCAAGAGTCTTCGAAGGGCTGGCACGGGACAAGCACCTGCGATTGGTCCTGGATCTGGACCTCAAGAGTGACCGTGAAGTGCTGATCGACCCGTTGCGCTTCAAACAGATTATTTCCAATGTACTGAGCAACGCCATCAAGTTCACCCACCGGGGTGAAGTGCGCTTGAACGTGCAGGTCGAACCTGGAACTCACCAAGAGCATTTGGCCATTCGAATACGGGTCGAGGATACCGGCATCGGTATCAGCCTTCATGATCAGCAACGCTTGTTCAGCCCGTTCACTCAGGCTGACAACCCCGCCCAATCAGCGCGTAGCGGATCGGGCCTGGGGTTGGTCATCAGCCGTTCGCTATGTGAAATGATGGGTGGCCAATTGCAGCTGAGCAGTGTTCTGGGCGAAGGGACGCAGATTGAGGTCACGCTGGAGGTGCTGGCTTTGCAGGCGCTGGCTCAACCGACACCAGCCGCCACGGTCGAGCAGTTGCCCACTGAGCCGCTGAATATTCTGGTGGTCGACGACTATCCGGCCAATCGTCTGTTGCTGGCCCGGCAGTTGAGCTATCTGGGTCATTGTACGCAGGAGGCCGAGGACGGTGAGCAGGGCCTTGAACTGTGGCGAAATCATCCATTCGATGTGGTCATCACCGATTGCAATATGCCGGCCATGAACGGCTACGAACTGACCGGCGCCATTCGCGATGAAGAGAAGGCCAACGGTCTTGAAGCCTGTTTGATCCTTGGTTTTACCGCTAATGCCCAGCGCGAGGAGAAGGTTCGTTGTATGGAGGCGGGGATGGATGACTGCCTGTTCAAACCCATCAGCCTGCAAGACCTGAGTGCTCGACTGGCATCCAGGACTTCAGGCGCGACGTCGATACCGCTTGAACAGGCCACGGGGCAAACATCTGCTGAAATTGACCTGAGCAGTCTGGAGCAATGGGTCGGTGCAGACCGGATGTTGATCAACGATTTGCTGAGTGAACTGGCCTCCAGCAATGAAAAGGACCTGGCCCGGCTGCGGGATTTTTACGCCAACCGCGACCGTGATGGCCTAAGGGATCTGGCACACCGGATCAAGGGCGGCGCTCGGGTCGTCAATGCGCACCGCTTGATCCTGTGTTGCGAACATCTGGAAAGGGCCATAGGCGAACGCGACGCCGCGTCGCTGACGCACGCGGTCGCGGCTTTGCAACACGCCATGGAGCGCCTGGCTCACTTCCTGGCGCAGCACTGACCACAGCACGCGCGTCAGTGGCTCAATCCCAAATTGGCGCGATGCCTTTGGGGCTGGTCAGGCGGTAATCTCGTTCAAGGGTGCTGATCAGCTCCATGTCGGCAGCACTCAAGGTCAAGGTACGGGCCTTCAGGTTGCTTTGCAGATTGGCGCGCTTGGTGGAGGACGGAATCACGGCGTATCCGGACTGCATGGCCCATGCGAGCGTGACTTGCGCTGGGGTGGCCTGATGCCGATCGGCAATGTGCTGAATCAATGGATCTTTCAGGACTTCACCGTAGGCCAGGGTCATGTATGACGTGATCTGGATGCCCTGGCTTTGAGCAAACCCGACGACTGTGCGGTTTTGCAGGTAGGGGTGAAGTTCGATCTGGTTGGTGGCTATATTCTCCGCACCGACGGCGGCGATGGCCTGTTTCATCAGGTCGACGGTAAAGTTGGAAATGCCGATCTGCCGGGTCAGGCCTTGCTGTCTGGCCTCCAGTAGCGCACCCATGAATTCGGCGACCGGCACCTGGTCTTCAGGGGATGGCCAATGAATCAGGGTCAGGTCCAGGTAGTCGGTCTGCAGTTTGCGCAGGCTTTCCTTGAGGCTCTCGATCAGCGTGTCTTTGGCGAAGTTGGCAACCCAGATCTTGCTGGTAATGAACAGCTCTTCGCGAGGGATACCGCTGGCGGCGATGGCCTGGCCGACTTCAGCTTCGTTCTCGTAGATCTGCGCGGTGTCGATTACCCGGTAGCCCAACTCAAGAGCGCTGCTCACCGAATCGATGACCACTTGGCCCTGTAGACGAAAAGTACCGAGACCGAACGCGGGAATAGACATGCATGACTCCAATGGTTGCAGTGGGAATGGCCACGAGTATCCCGGTCTGCATCGCATGGAAAAACCGCCGAAATGGCAAAGCAATGTTTACCGCAAGTCACGAATGAGTTCGGGTAGCCGATCCTTACCCCCGAGCCTTTGGAATCAGGCAATGTCGCTCTGACTGAACTCTTCACCGAGGAAATCGATCAAGGTCCGCACCGATGGCAGCAATCCACGGCGCGAGGGGAATATGACGTGGACGATGCCGGATTTTGGCGTCCAGCCCGGCACCAGCTGGATAAGCCTGCCAGCGGCGAGATCTTCGCGCACCACCACGCTGGGTAGGTGGGCAATGCCGATGCCGGCCAGCACCGCGTGGCGCAGGGCGATGAGGTCGTCAGTGACCATCCGCGGATGATGGCCGATCACGGCGCTGGCGGCATTCGGGCCGAACAGTTCCCAGTGATATTCGCGCTGCGCCGTCCCCCAATGCAGGCTCGGCAGGCCGCTGAGGTCGGCGGGGGAGGAGGGGGACGACAGGTGCGTCAGAAAGCTCGGGCTGCCCACCAGGCATTGAGTGCTGTTGCCCAACACTTTCATCACCAGATCGCTGCTTTCCAGTGGCGGAAATCGCACCCGCAGGGCGATATCGAACCCTTCGTGGATCAAGTCGACTCGACGGTTGGTGCTTTCGATAAACAGTTCCACCCGCGGGTACTTGAGCATGTAACGGGTCAGCATCGGCCCCACCCATGAATTGAGCAGCGCCGTTGGGCAACTGATACGCACCAGTCCTTGAGGTTCGGAGCGGTTGCGTTCGATGACCTCCGCCGCACTTTCAGCCTCCACCCGCATGGCCAGGCAACGCTGGTAGTACTCCTGGCCGATCTCGGTCAACGAACAGTGCCGGCTGGTGCGGTGAATCAGCCGCACGCCGAGGCGTTCTTCCAGCTGCGAAATACGTCGGCTGAGTTTTGACTTGGGCATGTACAAGGCTCGCCCGGCAGCGGCGAAGCCACCGTGTTCCACGACTTGAGTGAAGTAGTAAAGGGTGTTCAGGTCTTCCACTATCGTTCTCCAAATAGAACGCTATGGGTGATTTTTGCAGTCTAGCGTAGCAAAGGTGTCGGATTTAAGGTGTGTCCATGGTTTCACTCACCCACTTTCGGAGGCACACCATGAAAAAAATCATCGGTATCTACACCAGCCCAAGAGCGCATTGGGTGGGCGACGGTTTCCCGGTTCGCACATTGTTTTCCTATGACAGCCTGGGCAAACACGTCAGCCCGTTCTTGCTGCTCGATCACGCCGGCCCCGCTGAATTCGCGCCGACCACACAGCGCCGTGGCGTGGGTCAACACCCGCATCGCGGTTTCGAAACCGTGACCATCGTCTACAAGGGCGAGCTGGAACACCGTGACTCCACCGGCAGCGGCGGCAAGATCGGTCCTGGCGACGTGCAGTGGATGACCGCAGCTTCGGGGATCCTGCATGAAGAATTCCATTCTGAAGATTTCGCCCGCAGTGGCGGCACTCTGGAAATGGTCCAGTTGTGGGTCAACCTGCCTGCCCGGGACAAGATGGCTGACGCCGGCTACCAGACCATTCTCGATGGCGATATTCCGAACCTGGCGCTCAAGGACCAGGCCGGCAGCCTGAGGCTGATCGCCGGTGAATTCGACGGTCACAAAGGGCCGGCACGGACCTTCACCCCGATCGATGTCTGGGACATTCGCTTGAATGCCGGTAAAGCGCTGACGCTGGACCTGCACGAAGGTCGCAATACGGCGTTGGTGGTGCTGCGCGGCACGGTTCAGGTCAACGGTCAGGAGCGGGTTCAGGAAGGGCAGTTGGTCTTGTTCGAACGCAACGGTGATCAGATCAGCCTGGAGGCTAATCACGATGCCGTGGTGCTGCTGCTCAGTGGCGAGCCGATCGATGAACCCATCGTCGGCCACGGACCGTTCGTGATGAACACCGAGGCACAAATCCATCAGGCCTTTGCCGACTTCCAGTCCGGCCAATTCGGCCAGATGCACGGCTGATACACAACTCCGCTCTACACAGGACACGTAGGTCGGTTCACTGGCCAGGGATGGCTGTCGCCAAAAATAAAGAGGAAACGCTCATGAACATGACCAATGCGGCCAACTTCAATGGCCTGAAACCGACCATCGACCCCGCCGACAGTGCGCTGCTGTTGATCGACCACCAGAGCGGGCTGTTCCAGATCGTCAAGGATATAGACGTCCCGCAACTGCGCGCCAACGCCATCGCCCTGGCTAAAGCCGCGACCTTGTTGAAAATGCCGGTGATCACCACAGCTTCGGTGCCCCAAGGGCCGAACGGGCCGTTGATCCCGGAGATTCACCAAGAGGCACCGCACGCTCAATACGTCGCCCGCAAAGGCGAAATCAACGCCTGGGACAACCCGGAATTTCACGCGGCAGTGAAAGCCACCGGCAAGAAAACCCTGGTGATCGCAGGCACGCTGACCAGCGTCTGCCTGGCCTTTCCATCAATCGCCGCCGTGCATGAAGGCTACAAGGTATTCGCAGTGGTTGATGCCTCGGGCAACCACTCCAGACTTGCCACTGATCTGACAATTGCACGTTTGTCTCAGGCTGGAGTGGTGCCGATCGACATCATGGCTGCGCTTTCTGAGCTGCAAGGTTCGTGGAACCGCCCCGACGCCGAGCAGTGGGCTGCCGTCTACGCCCAGGCCATGCCGCATTATCAATTGCTGATCGAAAGCTACCTCAAGGCTCAGCAAGTGGCAAACGAACACGAAGTGCTGGATTCCCAGCGCTAACCGAGTACCCGACGCTGACTTCTATTCGGCATCGATAAGAAGCGAGGACTACTGCAATGACTACCTCTTACAAACGTCTGGATAAAAACAACGCCGCCGTTCTGTTGGTCGATCATCAGGCTGGCCTGCTGTCGCTGGTTCGCGATATCGAACCGGACCGGTTCAAGAACAACGTGCTGGCCCTGGCCGATCTGGCCAAGTACTTCAAGCTGCCGACGATCCTCACCACCAGTTTCGAGACCGGCCCCAACGGTCCGCTGGTGCCGGAATTGAAAGCGCTGTTCCCGGAGGCGCCATACATTGCCCGCCCAGGGCAAATCAACGCCTGGGACAATGAAGACTTCGTCAAGGCGATCAAGGCCACCGGCAAAAAACAACTGATCATCGCCGGCGTAGTCACCGAAGTCTGCGTGGCATTCCCGGCGCTTTCGGCACTGGCTGAAGGCTTCGAGGTGTTTGTGGTTACCGATGCTTCCGGCACCTTCAATGAACTCACCCGCCAGTCGGCCTGGGATCGCATGTCGGCATCCGGCGCACAGTTGATGACCTGGTTCGGCCTGGCCTGCGAGCTGCACCGCGACTGGCGCAACGATGTGGAAGGGCTGGCCACCTTGTTCTCCAACCACATCCCTGACTACCGCAACCTGATGACCAGCTACAACACCTTGACCAACGGCAAATAAGGACGGGCTCCGTAGCAGCTGGCATAGCCTGCGTCCGGGCGCGGAGCGAGCCGAGCGTAGCCTTCGGTAACTGCTACGGATACAGGTCAGACAGGGGCTCGCAAGAGGCCCCTGTTTTTGTTTTGGGGGGGAGTCATTGGCGGCAGCGCTAATATCGTTCTAATACTAAGGTCGTCTGGAACCCGTTCCGCAGCGGCATAGAGTGGAATACGTTCTAACTAAATCTGTGCTGCGAGGATAAAAACAATGAACGACAGCATTTACCTCTCGATTCAAAACAGCCCGCGTTTCAAGGAGCTGGTCAGCAAAAGAGAGCGGTTCGCCTGGATTCTCTCGGCGATCATGCTTGGGCTTTACTCGGGCTTCATCCTTTTGATTGCCTACGGGCCGCATTTACTGGGGGCGAAAATCAGCCCTGGGTCATCGATTACCTGGGGGATACCGATTGGTGTCGGGCTGATTGTTTCGGCCTTTGTCCTCACTGCAATCTACGTTCGACGCGCCAACGGCGAATTCGACGACCTGAACAATGCGATTCTCAAGGAGGCTCAGCAATGATCCGGCGTCTATTGGCAGCTTTAGGCATTGCAGCCTTCGCACCGGCAGTTTGGGCTGCCGAGGCGCTCACCGGCGAAGTACACAAACAACCGCTCAACGTTTCGGCGATCCTGATGTTCGTGGTCTTCGTCGGTGCGACGCTGTGCATCACTTATTGGGCATCCAAGCGCAGCAAGTCGGCAGCCGACTACTACGCGGCGGGTGGCAAGATCACCGGTTTGCAGAACGGTCTGGCGATTGCCGGTGACTACATGTCGGCGGCGTCCTTCCTGGGGATTTCCGCGCTGGTGTTCGCCTCTGGCTACGATGGTCTGATTTATTCGATCGGCTTCCTGGTGGGCTGGCCGATCATTCTGTTCCTGATCGCCGAGCGTCTGCGTAACCTGGGTAAATACACCTTTGCCGACGTGGCGTCCTACCGCCTTGGGCAAACTCAGATTCGCACCTTGTCAGCCTGCGGTTCGCTGGTGGTGGTGGCGTTCTACCTGATTGCGCAAATGGTCGGCGCCGGCAAGCTGATTCAGCTGCTGTTCGGGCTCGATTACCATGTCGCAGTGATTATGGTGGGGATCCTGATGTGCCTCTATGTGTTGTTCGGCGGCATGCTGGCGACCACCTGGGTGCAGATCATCAAGGCCGTGCTGTTGTTGTCCGGTGCGTCGTTCATGGCACTGATGGTGATGAAGCACGTCAACTTCGACTTCAACACGCTGTTCTCCGAAGCGGTCAAGGTTCACCCTAAAGGTGAGGCGATCATGAGTCCCGGCGGGCTGGTGAAGGATCCGGTTTCGGCATTCTCCCTCGGTCTGGCGCTGATGTTCGGTACTGCAGGTCTGCCGCATATTCTGATGCGCTTCTTCACCGTGAGTGACGCCAAAGAAGCCCGTAAAAGTGTGTTGTACGCCACAGGCTTCATCGGCTATTTCTACATTCTGACGTTCATTATCGGCTTTGGCGCGATCTTGTTGGTCAGCACTAACCCGGCCTTCAAGGACGCTGCGGGGGCGCTGTTGGGCGGTAACAACATGGCGGCGGTGCACCTGGCCAATGCGGTGGGCGGCAGTATCTTCCTCGGCTTCATTTCGGCGGTGGCATTTGCCACCATTCTGGCGGTGGTTGCCGGTCTGACCCTGGCCGGGGCCACGGCGGTGTCTCACGACCTGTACGCCAGTGTGATCAAGAAGGGCAAGGCTAACGAGAAGGATGAGATCCGTGTTTCGAAGATCACCACCATCGCCTTGGGCGTGTTGGCGATCGTTCTGGGTATTCTGTTCGAAAGCCAGAACATCGCGTTCATGGTGGGTCTGGCGTTCTCGATCGCTGCCAGTTGCAACTTCCCGGTGCTGCTGCTTTCCATGTACTGGAAGAAGCTGACCACTCGCGGTGCGATGGTCGGTGGCTGGATGGGGCTGATCAGTGCCGTTGGTCTGATGGTCCTTGGTCCAACCATTTGGGTGCAGATCATGGGGCACGAGAAGGCGATCTTCCCGTATGAGTACCCGGCGCTGTTCTCGATGGCCATTGCCTTTGTCGGGATCTGGTTCTTCTCCATCACTGACAAGTCCGCTGCGGCTGACAATGAGCGGGCGCTGTTCTTCCCGCAATTCGTACGCTCGCAGACCGGTTTGGGCGCGAGTGGGGCGGTGTCGCACTAACGTACAGACATGTATGAGCTTCTATATATAAGCTGCGTTAAATAGAAATGCCCCGGTCGAGAGATCGGGGCATTTTTTGTTGGTTGTGCATAAGACTTCTGTAGGAGCCGAGCTTGCTCGCGATGGCGGCCTGACAGCCGGCCTGTGGTTTGGTTGGGGGGATATCGATTTACTGTGGGGTTGCTCGCGATAGCGGTAGGGCGGTCGCGGCAATGCCAGGAGGGCGGGGCAGGGCATCACACAAACAAATACGGCCTCTATTAAAGAGGCCGTACTCGATGAATCCAGGACGTTATCGCAAGACAGGTCTTATTTGCGGTCTTCCAGATTGGGGATGTCACGCGACTCGTAGCCGGTGTACAGCTGGCGCGGGCGACCGATCTTGTACGGGCTGGAGAGCATTTCTTTCCAATGGGAGATCCAGCCAACGGTCCGCGCCAGGGCGAAGATCACGGTGAACATGCTGGTTGGAATGCCGATCGCCTTGAGGATGATCCCCGAGTAGAAGTCGACGTTCGGGTACAGCGAGCGCTCGATGAAGTACGGATCGGTCAGGGCGATCTCTTCCAGGCGCATGGCCAGTTCGAGTTGTGGATCGTTGGTGATGCCCAGCTCTTTCAGTACTTCGTCGCAGGTCTGCTTCATCACGGTTGCGCGTGGGTCGCGGTTTTTGTAAACCCGGTGACCGAAGCCCATCAACTTGAACGGATCGTTCTTGTCTTTGGCCTTGGCGATGTACTTGTCGATGTTCGATACATCGCCAATTTCGTCGAGCATGCTCAACACTGCTTCGTTGGCGCCGCCGTGAGCCGGGCCCCAGAGTGCAGCGATACCGGCGGCGATACAGGCAAACGGGTTGGCACCCGAAGAGCCCGCCAGGCGTACGGTAGAAGTCGATGCGTTCTGCTCGTGGTCGGCATGGAGGATGAAGATCCGGTCCATGGCCTTGGCGAGTACCGGGCTGATCGGTTTGATCTCGCACGGGGTGTTGAACATCATGTGCAGGAAGTTTTCCGCGTACGTCAGGTCGTTGCGCGGGTACATCATGGGCTGGCCCATGGAGTACTTGTAAACCATCGCTGCCATGGTTGGCATCTTGGCAACCAGGCGGATCGCGGAGATTTCGCGATGCTGCGGGTTATTGATGTCCAGGGAGTCGTGGTAGAAGGCCGAGAGGGCGCCGACTACGCCGCACATGACGGCCATCGGGTGGGCGTCACGACGGAAGCCGTTGAAGAAGCTCTTCAGCTGCTCGTGGACCATGGTGTGGTTTTTCACGGTGCTGACGAACTGGGCCTTCTGCTCTGCGGTCGGCAGTTCGCCGTTGAGCAGCAGATAGCAGGTCTCCAGGTAGTCCGACTTCTCGGCCAGCTGTTCGATCGGGTAGCCGCGGTGTAGCAGGATGCCGTTGTCGCCGTCGATATAGGTGATCTTCGACTCGCAAGAGGCAGTCGACATGAAGCCTGGGTCAAAGGTGAAACGGCCCGTGGCCGTCAGGCCCCGAACATCGATAACATCGGGACCAACGGTGCCGGTTAAAATGGGCAGCTCGACGGGGGCTGCGCCCTCGATGATCAACTGCGCTTTTTTGTCAGCCATGTGGCCTCCTATTTATGCTTGAAATCATCAGACAGACCCCCCACGCAGGGCCCGCACCACTATAGTGAGATAAATTTGAATGTCAATTTGCCTAAAGTCTTGCCCCAGAAGGCTTTAACCGGACTTTTTCCTCGAAATTCCCCGCCATTTACGCCTTTTATTCCACTTGTGCAATGAGCTATTAGGGGAAGGTGATTGCGTTGTCATTAGTGACCTAACTGTCTATACTCGGCCTCCGACCTCCAGGGGCTTTTGGGCCTGCTTTAATGGGGGTCGCACTCCCTGGGTGGTGGGTACCTGACCAGTGCACTCCCCAACAACTTTGCCCTGATTGTTAGGGGCTCTTCAGTGTGAAAAAAAGCCGTGAATAGCCAACGACCTGTAAACCTAGACCTAAGGACCATCAAACTCCCAGTCACTGCTTACACGTCCATTCTTCACCGTATATCCGGTGTCATCCTCTTTGTCAGCCTTGCCATCATGCTTTATGCATTGGACAAGTCGCTGAGTTCAGAAGAAGGCTTCGGACAGGTGAAAGCGTGTCTGACCAGTCCGCTAGCCAAGCTAGTGATTTGGGGCATCCTGTCCGCCTTGCTGTATCACCTGGTAGCCGGTGTGCGCCACTTGATCATGGATATGGGCATCGGTGAGACGCTGGAAGGCGGCCAACGAGGCTCGAAAATCGTTATCGCCGTTTCCGTGGTGGTAATCGTTCTGGCAGGAGTTTGGATATGGTAACTAATGTCACGAACCTTTCGCGTTCGGGCCTCTATGACTGGATGGCACAACGTGTGTCTGCGGTTGTTCTCGCGGCTTACTTCATTTTCCTGATCGGATACATCATTGCGCACCCAGGCCTTGGCTACGCCCAATGGCATGAACTGTTCGCAAACAACTGGATGCGTATCTTCAGTCTGTTGGCTCTGGTCGCTCTGGGCGCTCACGCCTGGGTTGGCATGTGGACCATCGCTACCGATTACCTGACGCCAATGGCGTTCGGCAAGTCGGCGACTGCAATACGTTTCCTCTTCCAGGCAGTATGCGGCGTTGCGATGTTCGCTTACTTCGTCTGGGGCGTGCAGATTCTTTGGGGTATCTGATTCATGGCTAACACAGTTAATACGCTTTCGTTCGACGCCATTATCATTGGCGGCGGCGGTGCTGGCATGCGCGCTGCGCTGCAGCTGGCACAAGGTGGTCACAAGACTGCCGTTATCACCAAGGTTTTCCCGACTCGTTCGCACACCGTATCCGCTCAGGGTGGCATTACCTGCGCCATCGCTTCGGCCGATCCGAACGATGACTGGCGCTGGCACATGTACGATACCGTCAAGGGTTCCGACTACATCGGTGACCAGGACGCTATCGAATACATGTGTTCCGTAGGTCCGGAAGCGGTCTTCGAGCTCGAGCACATGGGCTTGCCGTTCTCCCGTACCGAGCAGGGCCGCATCTATCAGCGTCCGTTCGGCGGTCAGTCGAAAGACTTCGGCAAGGGCGGTCAGGCTGCCCGTACCTGTGCTGCTGCCGACCGTACCGGTCACGCACTGCTGCACACTCTTTATCAGGCAAACCTGAAAGCGGGTACCGTATTCCTCAACGAATACTATGCAGTGGATCTGGTGAAAAACCAGGATGGCGCCTTCGTCGGCATCATCGCGATCTGCATCGAAACCGGTGAAACCTCCTACATTCGCGCTAACGCCACCGTATTGGCGACTGGCGGTGCCGGTCGTATCTACTCGTCCACCACCAACGCCCTGATCAACACCGGTGACGGCGTCGGCATGGCTCTGCGTGCTGGCGTGCCGGTACAAGACATCGAAATGTGGCAGTTCCACCCAACCGGCATCGCCGGCGCCGGTGTACTGGTTACTGAAGGCTGCCGCGGTGAAGGCGGTTACCTGATCAACAAGCACGGTGAGCGTTTCATGGAGCGTTATGCTCCGAACGCCAAAGACCTTGCTGGTCGTGACGTTGTAGCCCGCTCCATGGTTAAAGAGATCATCGCCGGCAACGGTTGTGGTCCGGACGGCGACCACGTACTGCTCAAACTCGATCACCTTGGTGAAGAAGTACTGCACAGCCGTCTGCCAGGCATCTGCGAACTGTCCAAGACTTTCGCCCACGTTGATCCGGTTGTTGCTCCGGTTCCAGTGGTTCCAACCTGCCACTACATGATGGGCGGCGTTGCCACCAACATTCATGGCCAGGCGATCACTCAGGACGCCAGCGGCGTCGATACCATCATCCCTGGCCTGTTCGCGGTCGGTGAAGTGGCGTGCGTTTCGGTTCACGGTGCGAACCGTCTGGGCGGTAACTCGCTACTCGATCTGGTGGTGTTCGGTCGTGCGGCCGGTCTCTTCCTGGAACAAACCCTGAAAGAAGGCGTTGACTACACTCGCGCCCGCCAGTCTGACATCGACGCTGCTCTGGCGCGTCTCGATGGCCTGAACTCGCGTACCGAAGGCGAAGATGTCGCGACCCTGCGTAAAGAGCTGCAAAGCTGCATGCAGAACTACTTCGGTGTATTCCGTACCGGTGAATACATGCAGAAGGGTATTGCTCAGCTGGCTGATCTGCGTGGCCGTATCGCCAACGTCAAGATCAACGACAAGAGCCAGGCGTTCAACACTGCGCGTATCGAAGCGCTCGAGCTGCAAAACCTGCTTGAAGTGGCCGAAGCTACGGCGATTGCAGCAGAAACCCGTAAAGAGTCCCGCGGTGCTCACGCCCGTGAAGACTTCGAAGATCGCGACGACGTCAACTGGCTGTGCCACACCCTGTACTTCCCTGGTGAGAAGCGCGTTGCCAAGCGTGCCGTGAACTTCTCGCCAAAAACAGTCCCGACCTTTGAACCAATGATTCGGACTTATTAAGGGTGGCCGATATGTTGAATGTCAGTGTTTATCGTTACAACCCTGATCAGGACGCCGCGCCGTTCATGCAGGAATTCCAGGTCAATACCAACGGTAAAGACCTGATGGTGCTGGACGTGCTGGCCCTGATCAAAGAGCAGGACGAAGGTTTCTCCTATCGTCGCTCTTGCCGTGAAGGTGTCTGCGGCTCCGACGGCATGAACATCAACGGCAAAAACGGTCTGGCCTGCGTCACGCCGCTGTCTGCTGTTGTAAAAGGCAACAAGTTGATCGTTCGTCCGCTGCCAGGTTTGCCGGTTATCCGTGACCTGGTCGTCGATATGAGCATCTTCTACAAGCAGTACGAAAAAGTTAAGCCATTCCTGCAGAACGACACGCCGGCTCCGGCCATCGAGCGTCTGCAGTCTCCAGAAGAGCGTGAAAAGCTCGATGGTCTGTACGAGTGCATTCTGTGCGCTTGCTGCTCGACCTCTTGCCCGTCCTTCTGGTGGAACCCGGACAAGTTCCTGGGTCCAGCTGCGCTGCTGCAAGCTTATCGCTTCCTGGCAGACAGCCGTGACACCCGGACTTCCGAGCGTCTGGCTTCGCTGGATGACCCGTTCAGCGTATTCCGCTGCCGCGGGATCATGAACTGCGTCAGCGTTTGTCCGAAAGGCCTGAACCCGACTAAGGCCATCGGACACGTGCGTAACATGCTGCTGCAAAGCGGCATTTGATTCAGTTGTTGTAACCGTAGGACCGCTGTACCCGTAAATGCTGCGGCGCAGGCTTCAACCGGCGCCGTAGTTTTAACCTGAGCGGCAGCTCAAAAAGCTGTGGCTCTTATTTTGAAGAAATGAGACAAGCAGGGGCATCCGGGCTGGTACCCGGACTATCAGCGTGATCCTAAGTGGCTTGTTTTGGTCGCTGCACTCGGACTTTTTCAAGTTTGCTCGGTGTCTTCGCCGGTGGTGTTCCCCTAACCGAGGGTGACCAAGCATGCAAGAAAGCGTGATGCAGCGCATGTGGAACAGCGCCTACCTATCCGGTAGTAACGCTGCCTATGTGGAAGAGCTCTACGAGCTCTACCTGCACGACCCTAACGCTGTGCCAGAAGAGTGGCGCACCTACTTTCAGAAGTTGCCTACCGACGGCAGCACTGCCATCGATGTTTCGCACTCGACAATCCGCGATCATTTCGTCTTGCTGGCAAAGAACCAGCGCCGCGCTCAACCGGTTTCCGCCGGCAGCGTGAGCAGTGAGCACGAGAAGAAGCAAGTTGAAGTGCTGCGATTGATCCAGGCCTACCGTATGCGTGGCCACCAGGCAGCCCAGCTTGACCCGCTGGGGCTGTGGCAGCGTCCTGCACCTGCAGACCTGTCGATCAATCATTACGGCTTGACCAATGCCGATCTTGATACGACCTTCCGTGCCGGCGACCTGTTCATCGGCAAAGAGGAAGCGAGCCTACGCGAAATTCACGAAGCGTTGCAGCAGACATATTGCCGCACCATTGGCGCCGAGTTTACGCACATCGTCGATACCGAGCAGCGTCACTGGTTCCAGCAGCGTCTGGAAAGCGTGCGTGGCCGTCCAACGTATTCCGCCGACATCAAGAGCCACTTGCTTGAGCGTGTCACTGCAGCCGAAGGTCTGGAAAAATACCTGGGCACGAAATACCCGGGCACCAAGCGTTTCGGTCTGGAAGGTGGCGAGAGCCTGATTCCTCTGCTCGACGAGCTGATCCAGCGTTCCGGTTCCTACGGCACCAAGGAAATCGTTATCGGCATGGCCCACCGTGGTCGTCTGAACGTGCTGGTCAACACCTTCGGCAAGAACCCGCGCGAGCTGTTCGACGAGTTCGAAGGCAAGAAGAAGGTCGAGCTGGGTTCCGGTGACGTTAAGTATCACCAGGGCTTCTCGTCCAACGTCATGACCACCGGCGGTGAAGTTCACCTGGCGATGGCGTTCAACCCGTCCCACCTGGAAATCGTGTCTCCGGTGGTCGAGGGTTCGGTTCGTGCCCGTCAGGATCGTCGTAACGACCCTACCGGTGAAAAGGTTCTGCCGATTTCCATCCACGGTGACGCTGCAATCGCAGGTCAGGGTGTGGTCATGGAAACCTTCCAGATGTCGCAGACCCGCGGCTTCAAGACTGGCGGCACGGTCCATCTGGTGATCAACAACCAGGTCGGTTTCACCATCAGCAATCCGCTGGATGCCCGCTCCACCGAGTACGCTACCGACGTTGCGAAAATGATCCAGGCACCGATCCTCCATGTGAATGGTGATGATCCGGAAGCCGTATTGTTCGTGACCCAGCTGGCCATCGACTACCGCATGCAGTTCAAGCGCGACGTGGTGATCGACATGTTCTGCTACCGTCGTCGCGGCCACAACGAGGCCGACGAGCCAAGCGGCACCCAGCCTCTGATGTATCAGCAGATCGCCAAGCAGCGCACTACCCGTGAGCTGTATGCCGATCGTCTGACCCAGAGCGGTGTGCTGGACGCAGAGCGTGTTCAGGCGAAAATCGACGAATACCGCAACGCGCTGGACAACGGTCTGCACGTAGTGAAAAGCCTGGTCAAAGAGCCGAACAAAGAGCTGTTCGTGGACTGGCGTCCGTACCTGGGCCACGCCTGGACCGCGCGTCACGACACTCGCTTCGACCTGAAAACCTTGCAGGAACTGTCCGCCAAGCTGCTGGAAATTCCGGAAGGCTTTGTGGTGCAGCGCCAGGTTGCCAAGATCTACGAAGACCGTCAGAAGATGCAAGCCGGCGGCCTGCCGATCAACTGGGGTTACGCCGAAACCATGGCGTACGCGACCCTGGCGTTCGAAGGTCACCCGATTCGCATGACGGGTCAGGACATCGGGCGCGGTACGTTCTCGCACCGTCACGCTGTCTTGCACAACCAGAAAGACGCTGGCAGCTACATTCCACTGCAGAACCTGTACGAAGGTCAGCCACGTTTTGACCTGTACGACTCGTTCCTGTCCGAAGAAGCGGTGCTGGCGTTCGAGTACGGTTACTCGACCACCACTCCAAATGCCCTGGTTATCTGGGAAGCCCAGTTCGGCGACTTCGCCAACGGTGCCCAAGTGGTTATCGACCAGTTCATCACCAGTGGCGAGCACAAGTGGGGCCGTCTATGCGGTCTGACCATGCTGCTGCCGCACGGTTATGAAGGTCAGGGGCCGGAGCACTCCTCGGCTCGTCTGGAGCGTTACCTGCAGCTGTGCGCCGAGCACAACATTCAGGTGTGCTTGCCGACGACGCCAGCTCAGATCTACCACTTGCTGCGCCGTCAGGTGATTCGCCCGCTGCGTAAACCACTGGTAGTCCTGACTCCGAAGTCGCTGCTGCGTCACAAGCTGGCCATCTCGACTCTGGAGGATCTGGCCGAAGGTTCGTTCCAGACCGTTATCCCGGAAATCGATGTTCAAGACCCGAAAAAGGTCGAGCGCATTGTTCTGTGTAGCGGCAAGGTCTACTACGACCTGCTGGAAAAACGCCGTGCCGAAGGTCGTGACGACATCGCCGTCGTGCGTATCGAGCAGCTGTACCCATTCCCTGAGGACGACTTGAACGAAGTCCTGGCTCCTTACACCAACCTCAAACACATCGTTTGGTGTCAGGAAGAGCCGATGAACCAGGGTGCCTGGTACTGCAGTCAACACCACATGCGTCGCATCGTTGGCAATCACAACAAGTCTCTCGTACTTGAGTACGCGGGCCGCGATGCTTCTGCTGCACCTGCTTGTGGTTACGCATCGATGCACGCTGAGCAGCAGGAAAAACTGCTGCAAGACGCCTTTACTGTTTAACGCCTTCGCGCACCTGAAACCGAATTTAAGGAACCACAGATAATGGCTATCGAGATCAAAGCCCCCACTTTCCCGGAATCGGTTGCCGATGGCACCGTTGCCACCTGGCACAAAAAACCGGGCGACGCCGTCAAACGTGACGAACTGATCGTCGACATTGAAACCGACAAAGTCGTACTGGAAGTACTGGCCACTGCTGACGGCGTGCTGGGCGCTATCGTCAAGAACGAAGGCGACACCGTTCTGTCCGACGAAGTTCTGGGCTCCATCGGTGAAGGTGGCGCTGCTGCAGCTCCGGCTGCCGCTGCTGCACCTGCCGCCGCTCAAGCTGCTGCTCCGGCTGCATTTGGCGAAGATGATCCTGTCGCAGCTCCAGCTGCCCGCAAGCTGGCAGAAGAAAACGCCATCAACATCGCCAGTGTTGCCGGTACCGGTAAAGGCGGTCGCGTGACCAAGGAAGACGTGGTCGCTGCTGTAGCTGCGAAGAAAGCTGCTCCTGCTGTCGCACCTGCCAAGGCCGCTGCTCCGGCTGCCGCTGCTCCTGTGTTCGCTGCTGGCGACCGCATCGAGAAGCGCGTACCGATGACCCGCGTGCGGGCCACCGTGGCCAAGCGTCTGGTAGAAGCCCAGTCGAACATGGCGATGCTGACTACGTTCAACGAAGTCGACATGACCGAAGTCATGGCGCTGCGTTCGAAGTACAAGGACCTGTTTGAGAAGTCCCACAACGGCGTACGCCTGGGCTTCATGTCGTTCTTCGTGAAAGCGGCCACCGAAGCGCTGAAACGCTTCCCGGCTGTCAACGCCTCGATCGACGGTGCAGACATCGTTTACCACGGCTATGCCGACGTCGGTGTTGCCGTATCCAGCGACCGTGGTCTGGTGGTACCGGTTCTGCGTAACGCCGAACTGATGAGCCTGGCTGAAATCGAAGGCGGCATCGCCACCTTCGGCAAGAAAGCCCGCGACGGCAAGCTGTCCATGGACGAGATGACCGGTGGTACGTTCACGATCACCAACGGTGGTACTTTCGGCTCCATGATGTCGACTCCGATCGTCAACCCGCCGCAAGCGGCTATCCTGGGCATGCACAACATCCTGCAGCGCCCGATGGCAATCAACGGTCAGGTCGTCATCCGTCCTATGATGTATCTGGCTCTGTCCTACGATCACCGTTTGATCGATGGTAAAGAAGCTGTGACTTTCCTGGTTACCATCAAAAACCTGCTGGAAGATCCGGCTCGTCTGCTGCTGGATATCTGATTTCGTTGCTTGGGCCCACCAGTGATGGCGGGTCCATCTGAAATGCCTAGCTTCGTCCCACGACGGTTCCTGCAAGGGGCCGTCCGGTTTGATTCGAGAAGGAATGACACATGACTCAGAAATTCGACGTGGTAGTGATTGGCGCAGGCCCTGGCGGCTACGTAGCAGCCATTAAAGCTGCGCAACTTGGCCTCAAGACTGCCTGCATCGAGAAATATACCGACCAGGAGGGCAAACTGGCCCTTGGCGGTACTTGCCTGAACGTCGGCTGCATCCCTTCCAAGGCGCTGCTCGACAGCTCCTGGAAATTCCACGAAGCCCAGGATGGTTTTGCTATCCACGGCATCAATCACGCTGGCGTGACCATGGACGTGCCAGCAATGGTCGGCCGCAAGGCCAACATCGTCAAAGGCCTGACCTCCGGTGTTGCCACCCTGTTCAAGGCTAACGGTGTGACTTCCCTGCAAGGCCACGGCAAACTGCTGGCCGGCAAGAAAGTCGAACTGACCAAGCCTGACGGCACTGTCGAAATCATCGAAGCCGAAAACGTGATCCTCGCGTCGGGCTCGCGTCCGATCGACATTCCACCGGCTCCGGTTGACCAGAAAGTCATCGTCGATTCGACTGGTGCTCTGGAATTCCAATCGGTTCCAAAGCGTCTGGGCGTGATCGGCGCTGGCGTGATCGGTCTGGAACTGGGTTCGGTATGGTCCCGTCTGGGCGCTCAAGTGACTGTCCTGGAAGCCCTGGACACGTTCCTGATGGCTGCTGACACCGCCGTTGCCAAAGAAGCTCTGAAAACCCTGACCAAACAAGGTCTGGATATCAAGCTGGGCGCTCGCGTCACCGGTTCCAAAGTCAACGGCGAAGAAGTCGTAGTGACTTACACCGACGCCAACGGCGAACAGACCATCACTTTCGACAAGCTGATCGTAGCCGTTGGTCGCCGTCCAGTGACCACCGATCTGCTGGCTGCCGATTGCGGCGTGACCATCGACGAGCGTGGCTTCATCTTCGTTGACGACCAGTGCGCTACCAGCGTTCCGGGCGTTTACGCGATCGGTGACGTGGTTCGCGGCATGATGTTGGCGCACAAGGCTTCGGAAGAAGGCATCATGGTTGTCGAGCGCATCAAGGGCCACAAAGCCCAGATGAACTATGACCTGATCCCTTCGGTTATCTATACTCACCCGGAAATCGCGTGGGTCGGTAAAACCGAGCAGGCCTTGAAAGCTGAAGGCGTTGAAGTTAACGTCGGCACCTTCCCGTTCGCCGCCAGTGGTCGTGCCATGGCAGCCAACGATACCGGCGGTTTTGTAAAAGTCATCGCTGATGCCAAGACTGACCGCGTATTGGGCGTCCACGTGATTGGCCCGAGCGCTGCAGAGCTGGTTCAGCAAGGCGCAATCGGCATGGAATTCGGCACCAGTGCCGAGGACCTGGGCATGATGGTTTTCTCCCATCCGACCCTGTCCGAAGCGTTGCACGAAGCAGCGCTGGCAGTGAATGGCGGCGCCATTCACATCGCCAACCGCAAAAAGCGTTAAGACAATAAGAAACCACGGCGCAATGCCCGTCGTGAGCCTTGTGCGCAAGACTCACCGCGGAATTTGGGTCGGACGCAGTCTTGCGTAGTTTCAGCAATACCGGCCCCGCACGGCATTAGTGTCGTTCGGGGTTGGGGTTTGTCGAGACTGTGCAAGCAGCAGTCACAGGTGGTGCGGCACTTGAACGAGTGCAGCACCGAATGCGCAGTACCTAACGAAGACGGTAATAAGCATGAATCTTCATGAGTATCAGGGTAAGCAGCTGTTCGCTGAATACGGCCTGCCAGTATCCCAGGGTTTCGCAGTAGACACTCCGGAAGCGGCAGCAGAAGCTTGCGACAAAATCGGCGGCACCGAGTGGGTTGTCAAAGCCCAGGTTCACGCTGGTGGTCGCGGTAAAGCGGGCGGCGTCAAGCTGGTTCGCAGCAAAGAAGACGCCAAAGCATTCGCTCAACAGTGGTTGGGCAAGCGTCTGGTGACTTACCAGACTGATGCCAACGGTCAGCCAGTCACCAAGATCCTGGTTGAATCGTGCACTGATATCGCTAAAGAGCTGTACCTGGGCGCTGTCGTTGACCGTTCGAGCCGTCGCATCGTGTTCATGGCTTCCACCGAAGGTGGCGTGGACATCGAGAAAATCGCTCACGACACCCCTGAGAAAATTCTCAAGGCCACTATCGATCCACTGGTTGGCGCTCAGCCATTCCAGGGTCGCGAGCTGGCATTCCAGCTGGGTCTGGAAGGTAAGCAAGTTGCTCAGTTCGCCAAGATCTTCGTTGGTCTGGCCAAGCTGTTCAAGGATCACGACCTGGCTCTGCTGGAAGTGAACCCGCTGGTAATCAAGGCTGACGGCGACCTGCACTGCCTCGATGCCAAGATCAACATCGACGCCAACGCAATGTACCGTCAGCCTAAGCTGAAGACTTTCCACGATCCGTCGCAAGACGATCCGCGCGAAGCGCACGCTGCCAAGTTCGAACTGAACTACGTAGCACTGGAAGGTAACATCGGTTGCATGGTCAACGGTGCTGGCCTGGCCATGGGCACCATGGACATCGTCAACCTGCATGGCGGCAAACCAGCCAACTTCCTCGACGTGGGCGGCGGTGCTACCAAAGAACGCGTTACCGAAGCGTTCAAGATCATCCTGTCCGACACTAACGTCGCTGCAGTATTGGTCAACATCTTCGGCGGCATCGTTCGTTGCGACATGATTGCCGAAGGCATCATCGGCGCAGTGAAAGAAGTCGGCGTGAAAATCCCGGTTGTTGTTCGCCTTGAAGGCAACAACGCTGAGCTGGGCGCTAAAGTATTGGCAGAAAGCGGTTTGAACATCATCGCTGCTACCAGCCTGACCGACGCTGCTCAACAAGTTGTTAAAGCTGCGGAGGGCAAGTAATGAGCGTCCTGATCAATAAAGACACCAAAGTTATCTGCCAGGGTATTACCGGTTCGCAAGGTAGTTTCCACACCCAGCAAGCCATCGAGTACGGCACCAAGATGGTTGGCGGCGTAACTCCAGGCAAAGGCGGCACCACTCACCTGGACCTGCCTGTCTTCAACACTGTGAAAGACGCTGTAGCAGCCACTGGCGCCACCGCCAGCGTGATCTACGTTCCAGCTCCTTTCTGCAAGGATTCCATCCTTGAAGCAGCGTTCGGCGGCATCAAGCTGATCGTTTGCATCACCGAAGGCATCCCGACCCTCGACATGCTTGATGCCAAGGTCAAGTGCGACGAACTGGGTGTGATCCTGATCGGTCCTAACTGCCCAGGCGTGATCACTCCAGGCGAATGCAAGATCGGCATCATGCCAGGTCACATTCACTTGCCAGGCAAGGTCGGTATCGTTTCGCGTTCCGGCACCCTGACTTACGAAGCTGTGAAGCAGACTACTGACGCCGGTTTCGGTCAGTCGACTTGCGTCGGCATCGGTGGTGACCCGATCCCGGGCTCCAACTTCATCGACATCCTGAAGCTGTTCCAGGAAGACCCGAAGACCGAAGCGATCGTCATGATCGGTGAGATCGGCGGTTCGGCTGAAGAAGAAGCGGCTGCCTACATCAAGGCACACGTGACCAAGCCGGTTGTTTCCTACATCGCTGGTGTGACTGCTCCTGCGGGCAAGCGCATGGGCCATGCTGGCGCAATCATCTCTGGCGGCAAAGGCACTGCAGACGAGAAATTCGCTGCTCTGCAAGACGCAGGCGTTAAAACCGTGCGTTCGCTGGCAGACATCGGCAAGGCCCTGGCCGAGCTGACTGGCTGGGCTGTCAAGTAAGCCTCGCGCTTAGCTGACGCTCCACCAGACAAAGGCCACCTTCGGGTGGCCTTTGTCGTTGTGCGCCAGGCATGTCTGATCGTTCCCACGCTCCCGCGTGGGGACGCCGGGGACGCTCCTTCCGCCTTTGAATGTGACGCAGAGCGTCACGGGATGCATTCCCACGCAGAGCTTGGGAACGATCTACTTGCAGGCACAAACCAGTCACATGCAAAAACGCGACATGAAAATGTCGCAGATCGGATAGTTCGCCCCCTAACAGTGCGTTTGTCGTGCAAATTCGTTAGGCTAGCAGCCATTTTTGCGTCTGCGTCCCACAAGGAAGCTGCACGCCAAACGGGTCAGTCTCATACGGACCGACAGCATTTCCCTCATCCATAGGGAAATCCCTCTCTAAATTCCGATTCAGTAGTGTGGTATTTCCTTAATGAAAGTGTTGAAAGGCCAGGACATCCTGGCACTTGGTTTTATGACGTTTGCCCTGTTCGTAGGGGCTGGCAATATCATCTTCCCACCAATCGTCGGTTTGCAGTCCGGGCCTCATGTCTGGATGGCAGCGCTGGGTTTTCTGATCACCGCAGTCGGTTTGCCGGTGATCACCGTCGTCGCACTGGCAAAGGTCGGTGGTGCGATGGATGCTTTGAGCAGCCCGATTGGTAAAGTCGCCGGTGGTCTGTTGGCCGCCGCGTGCTACCTGGCAGTCGGTCCATTGTTCGCCACGCCGCGCACCGCAACCGTGTCCTTCGAAGTGGGTCTGGCGCCGCTGACTGGTGAGAGCCCGCTGGGGTTGTTCCTCTACAGCTCGGTGTATTTCCTGTTGGTGTTCTTCATTTCGCTGTATCCAGGCCGTCTGCTGGATACCGTGGGGCGTTTCCTGGCACCGTTGAAGATCATCGCATTGGCCGTGCTGGGCATAGCTGCTTTTGCCTTGCCGGCTGGTGACATCGGTACTGCAACCCCTGAGTATGTTGCCGCGCCGTTCTCTCAAGGCTTCATCAATGGTTACCTGACCATGGACACCTTGGGCGCTCTGGTGTTCGGTATCGTCATCGTGAACGCCATTCGCTCCCGTGGCGTGGAGTCGCCACGCTTGATCACCCGTTACGCGATCATTGCCGGCCTGATTGCCGGTGTGGGTCTGGCGCTGGTGTATATCAGCCTGTTCCGTCTGGGCTCTGGCAGCCACGAAGTCGCCGCTGGCGCAACCAATGGCGCGGCGGTATTGCATGCTTATGTGCAGCACACCTTCGGCTCCCTGGGCAGCGGCTTCCTCGCGGTGTTGATCTCCCTGGCGTGCCTGGTAACGGCGGTTGGTCTGACCTGCGCCTGCGCCGAATACTTCAGCCGGGTGCTGCCACTGTCCTACAAGGCCCTGGTGATTATCCTGGCGGCGTTCTCGTTGCTGGTGTCTAACCTGGGCCTGACCAAGCTGATCCAGTTCTCCATTCCGGTGCTGACGGCGATCTACCCGCCGTGCATTGCCTTGGTCGCTCTGAGCTTCTGCAAGGACTTCTGGCAAGAGCAGGGGCGCATCGTTGGCCCGGTGATGCTGGTGTCGTTCCTGTTCGGCATGATCGACGCCTTGAAAGGCGCAGGCCTGGCTGACTGGATGCCAACCCAGCTGTCGCACCTGCCATTGAGCGAGCAAGGTCTGGCGTGGCTGGTGCCTTCGGTGATCACCCTGGTGGCCGCAGTGGTCTTCGACCGTCTGTTGGGTAAACGCAGCGAAGCTTTGGCTTAAGTTTCCAGCGCCCGCCACAAGCGGGCTTTGAGCAGCGCGCTGAAAAAAATGGAAATGCCCTGTATCAATCGATACGGGGCATTTTTTATGGGCGAGGGGCGGTGTCTTTTTCCTTGAGCTAACGTCGAAGCAGTGTGCAAGCGGGCTTGCTCGCGATGAGGGCATAACATATCAATAGTGATATTGATGACAAGTCCGCTATCGTCGGATCGCCGCCCGGAGCAAGCTCGCTCCTGCCGTTTTCGTTTCTACCGATACCTCACAAGGACCTGCATGTCGTTCGTTCAAGCCAATTTGATTCACATCCTCGCCGCGCTCTGGTTCGTCATCTGCTGGGGCGGCTACACCCGTTACGCGACCTGGAAGGGCCGTGATACGGCGTGTCTGGCCAGCGTGCTGCACCTGTACCGGGAAGACTGGATGCGCCGCATGCTATTGCGCGACAACCGCATCGCCGACGCCAGTGTGATCGGCAATCTGGAGCGCAACGCCTCGTTCTTTGCCTCCAGCACATTGATCATCCTGGCCGGCATTCTCACCGTGCTCGGCGCTTCCGAGCGAGCGCTGTCGCTGCTGGCGGATATTCCGATGGTGCAGCAGGCTTCTCAGGGGATGTCGGAGATCAAGCTGTTGTGCCTGGCGATGGTATTTGTCTATGCCTTCTTTACGTTCAGCTGGTGCATGCGTCAGTACAACTTCGCGGCGATCCTGATCGGCTCGGCGCCGATGATTGGCGAGCGACATGTGTCCGAACTGGAGCGCAAAGCCTTTGCCATGCGTGCGGCGCGGGTGATTTCCATGGCGGCCAACCAGTTCAACTTCGGGCTGCGTTCTTATTATTTCGGGATGACCATGCTGGCCTGGTTCGTCAGTCCCTGGCTGTTCATGTTGATGAGTGCCGGTGTGGTGCTGGTGTTGTATCGCCGGGAATTTCATTCCGACGTATTGGACGTCATGGTCTATACCCCTACAGAGGTGCCATTGCCTGAGGTGAGCAAGGAGATGAGCTGATGAGTATCCCGTTCTGGTGTGTGTTTATCAGTGCGCTGCTGATTTTCGTGGCGCGTATGCCAGTAGCCAGGGCAATGAAAGAGCAGGGCGGTTACAACAACCATTTGCCTCGCACTCAACAGGCACAGCTCACGGGCTTTGGTGCACGCGCAGTGGCGGCACATCAGAACAGTTTTGAAGCCTTCATATTGTTTTCGGTGGGGGTGTTGATGGCGCATGTCACGCAGATGGCGGGATGGCTGATCGACTGGTTGGCGATCATCTTTGTGATCGCGCGAGTCATTTACTTATTGTGCTATTGGGCGGATCAGGCCTGGCAGCGCAGTCTGGTCTGGTTTGTCGGGTTAGTGTGTTCGTTGTTATTGATGCTTAGTCCGACCTTTCGCACTGTATTGGTTTGAGTTTTTTTGGACAAAGTAAAGCCCGCACCAGGCGGGCTTTACGTTTGAAGCGCTAAAACCGGATTAGTAGGTCTTAGGCGTCGCTGCTGGAGCGGCCGCGTCGGTAGCTGCTTTGTTGGAATCAGCCTGATTTTTGGCAGCATCGGCGTTTTCTTTCGCCGCCTCGTTCACTTTATCCTGAGCTTCGCTCATTTTCTGCTGGGCTTGTTCAGCAGGTTGGATGGTTGCTTGAGCTTTGTCCTCGGTTTTTTTACCGCAGGCAGCGAGACCGAGGGTCGCGGTCAACATCAAGGCAATAGCTAAAGTCTTACGCATGGGGTGTTTCTCCTTAGTGAAGATATCTTCTGGCCTTTCGAGCACATCTCCACGGATTAAGTTCCTTGAAATGCACAGATATATTAAGCGCCCTTGTTATGGAACTTTTACGTGGTTCATTAATTGCAACGTTTCGACACTAACAAGAGAGTTATTCGAATGGCGCAAAACCCCATTTTTGAGCGCGCGACGCGCTTTCTGTCGGCCCTGCGTCATTGCCAGGTGCTGGGGCTTAGCATTCACAGCGCCTCGACGGACGGCATTACGTTGATATTGCCCTACAGTCCGCAAATTGTCGGAAACCCGCAAACCGGCGTGATTCACGGCGGGGCATTGACGTCGTTGATGGATACAGCCTGTGGCATGGCTACCTTATGCGTGTTGCAGGAGTTCGAGGTCTGTCCGACCCTGGACCTGCGCATCGACTATATGCATCCGGCCGAGCCGCATAAGGATGTCTATGGTTTTGCCCAGTGCTATCGAGTGACGACCGACGTGATATTCGCTCGAGGTTTTGCCTATCAGCATGACCCTGAACATCCAATTGCCCATGTGGTGGGGACCTTTATGCGCATGGGCAAGGGCATCAAAGGAACAAAAGGCTTTGGCGGTGCAATCAGTGGCGGTGCGGTATGACGGACAATTTCAAGGCACAATTGCAGCAGGCTCATGCGCAAGGTGATTACGCCGCGCTGCTGGAGCTGATCCCCTACGCCAGGTTGATCGGTGTCGAGTGCTCGCGCCTGGGCGATGAGTTGCTGTTTTGCCTGCCGGCCAACAAAGACAATATTGGTAACCCGTTATTGCCAGCCATTCATGGAGGGGTGATTGCCGGTTTCATGGAGTTGGCCGCGACGTTGCATTTACTGGTCTTCACCGGGTCTCCCGGAGTACCGAAGATTATCGACTTCTCCCTCGACTATCTGCGCGCCGGGCAGTTTCGCGATACCTATGCCAAATGCCAGGTCTGCCGTCAGGGGCGACGGGTGGCCAACGTGGCGATCACCGCCTGGCAAAGCGCTGAGGCAGAGCCTATCGCTACGGCGCGGGCGCATTTCAAGATTGAAGAAAGTCAGGGCGCGACGTTGGTTGTTTCCTCTGTCGCGCCCGCGCCCTTGAAATCTCCGTCTTAGCCCCCAACTTTGATGACATCCCGCCGCCAACCCTCCGGGGCGCGGCCAATGCCATCCAATTGGAGTTTGATGACCATGAGCGTGGAAACTCAAAAGGAAACCCTGGGCTTCCAGACCGAGGTGAAGCAACTGCTGCACCTCATGATCCATTCGTTGTATTCCAACAAGGAAATTTTCCTTCGCGAATTGATCTCGAACGCCTCTGACGCGGTCGACAAATTACGTTTCGAAGCGCTGTCCAGGCCTGACTTGCTGGAAGGCGGCGCCGAACTGAAAATCCGTGTGAGCTTCGACAAGGACGCGAAAACCGTCACCCTCGAAGACAACGGTATCGGTATGAGCCGCGAAGATGTGATCACCCACCTGGGGACCATCGCCAAGTCGGGCACTGCCGATTTCATGAAACACCTCTCGGGCGATCAGAAGAAAGACTCGCACCTGATCGGTCAGTTCGGCGTCGGTTTCTACTCCGCCTTCATCGTTGCCGATAAAGTCGATGTGTTCAGCCGTCGTGCCGGCCTCGCTGCCAGCGAAGGCGTGCATTGGTCGTCCAGGGGCGAAGGCGAATTCGAAGTCGCTACCCTCGAGAAAGCCGACCGCGGTACCCGCATCGTGTTGCACCTGAAATCCGGTGAAAACGAATTCGCTGATGGCTGGCGTCTGCGCAACATCGTCAAGAAGTACTCCGACCACATTGCCTTGCCGATCGAGCTGCCTAAAGAGCAGGCTGCTGCTGAAGGCGAAACTCTAGATGGTGCAGAGCGGCCAGCGCTTGAATGGGAAACCGTCAACCGCGCCAGTGCTCTGTGGACTCGCCCTCGCACTGAAGTTACGGAGGCGGAATACCAGGAGTTTTACAAGCACGTTGCCCACGATTTCGAGAACCCGCTGAGCTGGAGCCACAACAAGGTTGAAGGCAAGCTGGAATACAGCTCACTGCTTTATGTGCCGGGCCGTGCTCCGTTCGACCTGTATCAGCGTGAGGCGCCACGTGGCCTGAAGCTGTATGTGCAGCGCGTATTCGTCATGGATCAGGCTGAGTCGTTCCTGCCGCTGTACCTGCGCTTCATCAAAGGCGTGGTCGACTCCAACGATCTGTCGCTGAACGTGTCGCGGGAAATCCTGCAGAAAGACCCGATCATCGACTCCATGAAGTCGGCGCTGACCAAGCGCGTTCTCGACATGCTGGACAAACTGGCGAAGAACGAGCCCGAGCAATACAAAGGCTTCTGGAAGAACTTCGGTCAGGTCATGAAAGAAGGCCCGGCTGAAGACTTCGCCAACAAAGAGAAAATCGCCGGTCTGTTGCGTTTCGCGTCGACTCAAGAAGAAGGCGGCGAGCAAGTGGTTGCCCTGACCGAATACCTGGCTCGCGCCAAGGAAGGTCAGGACAAGATTTACTACCTGACGGGTGAGAAGTACGAAGCCGTCAAGAACAGCCCGCACCTGGAGGTCTTCCGCAAGAAAGGCATCGAAGTGTTGCTGCTCACCGACCGTATCGATGAGTGGCTGATGAGCTACCTCAGCGATTTCGACGGCAAGAGCTTTGTCGACGTGGCGCGCGGTGATCTGGACCTGGGCAACCTGGACTCGGAGGAGGACAAGAAGGCTGCCGAAGAAGTCGCCAAGACCAAAGAAGGTCTGGTCGATCGCATCAAAACCGCTTTGGGCGAAGCTGTCAGCGAAGTACGGGTTTCCCATCGTCTGACCGATTCCCCGGCGATCCTGGCCATTGGTGAGCAGGACCTGGGCATGCAGATGCGTCAGATTCTCGAAGCCAGCGGCCAGAAAGTCCCGGACTCCAAGCCAATCTTCGAATTCAACCCGACTCACCCGTTGATCGGCAAGCTCGACAACGAGCAGAGCGAAGAGCGTTTCGGCGATCTGTCGCACATCCTCTTCGATCAGGCCGCCCTGGCAGCCGGTGACAGCTTGAAAGACCCGGCCGCCTATGTGCGCCGGTTAAACAAGCTGCTGGTTGAGCTGTCGGTTTAACAAAGTTGTAAAAAAAACCCGCTTCGCAGCGGGTTTTTTTATTCTGGGGGTGTTCCTGTCGGGAGTCTGAAATGAGCCAAGTCACTATTCGTTCCGTGGTCTATCAGGTCGATGGCCAAACCTATGAAAGCCGTCTGGTGTTCGATACCAGCCATGACGGCGTACGCCCGGGCCTGTTGATGGCGCCGAACTGGATGGGCGTCAGCACGGGGGCCGAAAAGATTGCCGAGTCTGTGGCCGCCAAAGGTTATGTGGTGTTGATTGCTGACCTTTATGGTCAGTCAGTTCGTCCAAAAAATGCAGACGAGGCGGGCGCGGCGATGATGCCGTTGAAGAATGACCGGGCCTTGCTGCGCAAGCGTATGCAGGCGGCGTTCGAGGCTCTGCAATATCAGGGCGAAGCAGCAGTTGATGCCTCGAAATTGGCGGCGTTCGGTTTCTGTTTCGGTGGTTGCTGCTCGCTGGAACTGGCCCGCACAGGCGCGCCGTTGAAAGCGGCGGTGTCGTTCCACGGCACGCTGGATACGCCGAATCCGGCGGATGCCAAGAACATCAAAGGTTCGGTGCTGGTGCTTCACGGCGCCTGCGATCCATTGGTGGCCAAAGAGCAACTGCCAGCTTTCGAAGATGAGATGAATGCAGCCGGCGTCGACTGGCAACTGCTCAGCTACGGTGGCGCAGTGCATTCCTTCACTGATCCTCATGCCAATGTGCCGGGCAAGATGATGTACGACGCCAAGACCGCGAAGCGGGCATTTGTATCGATGCACAACTTGCTGGATGAAGTGTTCAAGGGCTGACCTGGCAACCGCTGATCGTTCCCACGCTCCGCGTGGGAATGCATCCCGTGACGCTCTGCGTCACAGCTTCAGAAGCGGACGCGGAGCGTCCATGGCGGCATTCCCACGCAGAGCGTGGGAACGATCTTCATCTTCATCTTCATCATCATCGTCAGAGCGGAGTCGGTTTGCTCCGCCCCACGGGCAGCTCAATCCGCTCACTCTCACCCGGCACCGTCGGCCAATCCCCGGCCGCCCAGCGTGCGCGGGCCTGGTCGATCAGGGCCGGGTCACTGGCAACGAAGTTCCAGTTGATCCGGCGGGGCCCGTCCATTGGGGCGCCGCCAAACAGCACCGCATGACAATCGCTTTCCGCGAACAGGGTCATGACTTCTCCGACCGGTAAAACCACCAGTGAGTGTTTTTCAACAGGCTCGCCGTTCAATTGTGCGTCACCGTCGAGCACATACAGCGCGCGCTCTTCATGTTCGTTGGGGATCAACAAGGTTGTCGCCGTTTGCAGGTGCAGTTCGGCGTACAGCGTAGGGGAGAGCACCGGTACCGGTGATTCCAGGCAAAAGCCTGTACCGGCAATCATCCGGATCTTCACTCCGAGGTTGTCGCTGGTCGGCAGGCTGTCGGCCGGGTAATGGCTATAATGGCCCGGACCTTGTTCGTGTTCTTTCGGGGAGGCCAGCCAGATTTGCAAGCCGTGCATGCTGAAGCCGCTGGCCTTGAGTGATTCGGGGGTGCGTTCGACATGGGCGATGGCGCTGCCGGCAGTCATCCAGCTGACGTCACCCTGTTTCACCCGCTGATCCGAGCCGAGGCTGTCCTTGTGCTGGATTTCCCCTTCGAACAGGTAGGTCAGCGTGGACAGGCCGATATGCGGATGCTGACGGATGTTCATGCCTTTGCCTGCCGGATAGCGGGTTTTGAGCATGTGGTCGAAAAACACGAAAGGGCCGACGCTGCGGCACTTGGCCGAAGGCAGCGGGCGCAGGATCGGTTGTCCTTCGACATCCTCGGTACGCGGGCGGATCACGATCAGTGTGTTCATGGTGCGTTCCAGGCTCAGCGGGTTATACGACAGAGCATAACCCGCTGCGACGGCACCTGCCGCTACTGGCTGAAAGCGCCTTCCGATAACAGGGTCTCGATGGTGACTTCGCTGGTAGTCATCAGCTTGTGCACCGGGCAGCGATCAGCCACACGATGCAGTTCTTCGCGCTGAGCGTCGGTGAGCACTCCCTTGAGGGTAAGTTTGACCTGCAGGGCGTATTTGCCTTTCTGTTCCTGGCTGTTGTCATGTTTGACTTCGACGGTGACCCCGGTCAGCGGGATGCCTTTCTTTTGCGCGTAGAACTTGAGGGTCAGGGCTTTACAGGCACCCAGCGCGGCGTCGAAGTAATCGTGGGGCTCTGGCGCGGAACTCTCGCCGCCCTGGGCCTTGGGCAGGTCGGTGAAAAGTTGATGGTCGTCGATCTGGATGCTGTGACGAAAGCCTTCGCTGGATTCGGTATTGACGGTAACGGTCATGGGAAACCTCATAGGCAGTGAGAAAGGTCGCGCACCAAGAGCGGATCGCACGACAGGAAGCTGTATTCAGTTATAGAGCATCTGCTCCTTGAGGCGTTCCACTTTTTCGCGTTGACCCCGTCCGTTCCTATGGAGCGCCCGCCATGTTCTATACGAAACTCTTTTGAAACAAAGTAGTTATCTTGCGCTAAAGATGCTCTGTCAAAAAGTGCCATTGGTATCGTGCTCGGCTACATAACTGTGTTCAGTTGTTTCAATGTGACGATTTTGAAATGCTGATGGGGTGGGGGTGTGGAGAAATAGTTTGAAAGTAATCTAACGCTCTATGTTATGCATAAAGGCAAAATTGTTTGTGCGCGAAAAGTGATGAAATAATAAATAGCTTGATGCGGGGTATGGATGATTGGCCTAGGGCGGAAATCCTACAGCTACAAGGAAGTAATGACGTCACTATTGGATGGTGGCAGTATGGCTGGAAATATTTAGATGGACAGTACAGGGCTCGATGAGCTTTACATCGATGTATCGGATTACTAGGATTCAAGGGGTAGGCATAATTTGGTTGCATAGGAGTTACATGATGAGTAGTTCATGCGGGTTTTGGAAGTTTAGTGCGTGGCCTCGTATCGATGAATAACTGTGACTTTGGAAAATCTCTTTTGAGCAAGTACAAGGATGTCAGTATTCTATTTCCTGGCGACTGTGCCTATGAAGAGGTGAGGCAGGTCTATAATCGAATGCATGACCTCTATCCACTGATGATCGTTCGAACCATGAACCGTTCGGCGTTGAGAGAGCTTGTTAGTTTTGTGGGATTCAATAATATTGAACTCGCGATCAGGGGCGGCGGACATCATATTGCAGGGTTTGGTACTACACAAGGAGGAATACTTCTTGATTTTTCACCTTACAGAGATGTCGTGGTTGATGAGGCAAAAGGTATTGCAAGTGTATTTCCAGGTGCTCGTTTAAGTGATGTGGATCATGCACTTTGCAATAGAGGATTTGTAATACCTACCGGCACGGTGAGTGATACAGGAATTGCTGGATTGACCTTAGGGGGAGGGATTGGATGGCTTCTGGGCACGCTCGGATTTACTTGTGAAAGCTTAGTGGGTGCGGATGTACTTTTGGCTACGGGGGCTATCGTCAGAGCTGAAGATCCGGGCCATGAAGATTTGTTGTGGGCACTCCGGGGTGGGGGAGGGAATTTTGGTGTAGTGCTTGAATTCCGGTATAGCTTATCGAGGCTGCCCTCTGTCTATTGCGGAACAATAGAGGTGTTTGATAGCAATATCAAAGATGTTTTTAATAAGCTAATTGTTTATCTAGATAAACATTGTCCGCCAAATTTGGTTGTTGCTCCCGTGCTACAGCAGTCGGGAGTCAAGGGAGGGCGTAGACTTTCCATTGATTTTTGTCTAAGTGGTTCAGCCGATCTCCTGGAAATAAAAAAGTTAGAGGAGCATTTGGGTCCAAATATAAAGCATGCGTTTATGACGGATGATTATGTGTCATGGCAGTCTTGGTCTGACGAACGATTTTTACCGCCGATGAGAGGGTACTGGAAGTCAGTATGTCCTGAAGTCATGGGGGCAGATATATCGCATTTGCTATTGGCATGGGGGGCGAAGATGCCAGGTTCAAGTTGCAGTATAACTATCGAGCATTTTAACCCGTCTCGGAGGCAGCAACGACCCGGAGAGTCGGCATTTCCGCTGGTGGATAAAGAGTATGGCATTCTATTTTCTGCCCGATGGACGTCTTTAAGTGACGACTCTATGTACATAGGGTGGGTTAAAGAAGCAGCAGACTCCATAATATATGGGAGGGGATATTCTTCATATTCGAACTATACATCTGGCGAAGAAAGAAATAGTAAGTTGGTTTTTGTAAGTGATGAAGGTAAGTTATTCACGACAAAGAAGAAATATGACCCGGTCAATATATTTAGACGTAATCACAATATTGCAAGGCAGCAGGATATGTCGTGAGATCTTGATTTTATTCGAAGAATAACGACGCTTCGTTTCACTCTTGTCTCTAGACGAGCACAACACGATTCTACATACGCACAACTCCTAGAGAAACCCTAAAAAGAGAAAACACTAATGTGTGGAATATTCGCTGTGTACTCTCCAGCTGCCGACATACAACTCGATTACATCGAAAAAGCAATTGCAGAGCTAAATCATCGAGGACCGGACTTTAATAGTAGCTACATTTCGGACGATAAAAAAATCGCCCTTGGGCACACACTGTTAGCGATTGCTGATACGCCTCAAAAAAGCCAACAACCTATTAAGTTTGAGCATTTGAGGATGACCTATAATGGGGAAGTATATAATATAGCAGAGATAAGGCGGGATTTAATTTTAAGGGGTGCGACCCTGGCGACCACTTCTGATAGTGAAGTGCTAATCAAGGCAATATATCATTTTGGTCTGAGCTATCTGAGTAAAATAACAGGTTGCTATGCATTCGTAATTTTCGACAGCAAACAGAATATTCTGTTATTTGGGCGCGACCCGTATGGAGAAAAGCAACTGGTCTGGACGCAGACGAGTAGCGGAATGGTAGCCGTCAGTTCGGAGTCCAAAGCACTCTCGCACATCCCCGGTGTCTGTTTGAACACGAATATCAAACGCGTGTGGCAAGATTTTATCTTCGGTTTTTATGCTCCTCGCGATGAAACTTACTTTGAAAATGTCCATCATTCTGAGCCCGGTATGATTTATGCCGTAGATTCGAACGGGAAAGTAGTCGAATATTTAAAAATAAATTCCACTGCTCAGGTCTGTTATACCGACGAGGGCCTTGTAAACGCATTGTCTTGCGCGGTTAAAAGCCAGATCCCTGTTAGATTTCCGTCTGCTGTGATTTTATCGGGTGGATTGGACAGCAGTATAATCACAACCCTGCTTGATAAACAGACTGTCAACATCAAAGCGTTCACAGCCTATTATCAAGGAACTGAGAGCGAGGATTTTTCCAGTGCAAAAAAACTGGTAAGCACCCTAAAAAATACAACATTACAGCCAGTTTGCGTCTCTCAAGATGATGGGAAAAATCTGCTGTCTAAAGTTACCTACTCTTTGGAAGAGCCCCTTTTAGATCAGGTTTATATCTCTCAGTATTTACTCTACAAAACGGTGTCAGAAAAGGGGCTGCGTGTTGCACTAAACGGTCAGGCGGCAGATGAGTTTTGGTGTGGCTACAACCAGCACTACGATTTTCCTACTCAATGCGACGCGATACTTAATCATCAATGGCAGGAATATTATTTCGAGAAAGCCATTAAGTCGGGACTGGGTCTGATCCTTACCCATTCAGAAATAAAAACGCTCATTGAGGAGCACCTACCTGACACGACGGATGAAGATCCATTAGAAGTACTTACACAATTTTCAATAAAAAATCACCTCCGAGCTATGCTCTGCCATGAAGATCGACTGTCCATGGCTTCATCCGTCGAAGTACGCCTTCCCTTCTTGGACAGAAGCGTCACAAGTCTTGCCATAAGTTTATCGGCAAAAGAAAAAATAATTGACGGGGTTGAAAAAGCGCCTTTGAGACAAGCCTTTACCAGCGTGCTACCTCCTGAAATAGCGCAGCGCCGTAAACTGGCGTTTCCTGACGCTCCTACGAAAAACTATAATGAAATCTTAACGTCCCTGAGTCACACCGACTGTTTTAACGGCATTTTTTCCCTCGATGATTTCAAGCAATTCAAACGGCATGGAAAAAACCCATGGGTAATGTTTGGAGTGAATGCGTTCAACAATTCGTTCAGCAATTGAAAATATTTTTTTCAGTAATCTCTTTTTATGTATATCTAATCCTTATATGTTTGTGTTCAATCCGTCGAATAATGATTTGATAAGAAGAGCGTTGCATATCCCAAATATAAGCCGCCGAGCGGAGCTATAATCTTAAATGAAAACTCTACCTGATCACAAGAATAATAATTTGACCGAGCTTGAAGTCTTTGGCTTGTCTGCCCAATACAATCTTGCGGATGGCCATAGTTATATTTCGGCGAAGACGCATTTTAATTCTGTATTGTTGGAGTTACCTGAGTTGTGGGATTCCGCAGTCGAAATTCCCATCCCGGAAATGGAGAAGCTTTTCAAAAATAAATTTGCAGAATACTTTGCCCTGGACGGTTTGAGGAGACACGAATATTTTTCGGTTTGTCCCACCGCGTCCAATAGCATAGATATCGTCGGTGCGTGGGCGCGGTCAATGAACTACAAGGTCGGGCTCGTTGAACCGACATTTGATAACCTTGCTCAATTGTTGCGGCGTAGGGAAGTAGCGCTCGAGGCCATTCCTGAAGTTGTATTTACCGATCTGGTTTTACTGGAAGAGTTTGTCCAGGATAAGCAGCTCGACGCCTTGTTCATGGTTAATCCCAATAATCCAACGGGGTTTGTTATTGATGCTGTCGTGATGTCGAATATTATTGATATGTGCTATCGGCGCGATGTGGTCTTGATACTCGACACCTCTTTCCGGTTCTGCCACCAGACTAGCATAGACGAGTACGCAATTCTTAATGATAAAGGCTTGTCATTTGTCATTCTGGAAGATACGGGCAAGCAATGGCCGACGTTGGATACCAAGGCCAGCCTACTTTCATATAGTGCAGATTTGGCTCGTGATATCCGGAATATTTATGAGGAAGTGTACCTGTGTTGCTCAAATTTTTCATTGAGAGTGATCATCGCATTTATTGATGCGACCCTGAAAAATGGTGGGCTTTCTTACATGCATTCAATCGTCATTAAAAATATTGAGATCGCACAGTCAGAGCTCGCAAACTCCTTGGTCACAATTGAGACGGTGGCGCCAGACTCCACAATGACGGTCATCTGGCTCAACATCGAGAGAACGGGTCTTTCTGATCTCGAACTGACTGATTATCTTGCCAAGTATGATGTGGCTGTCTTGCCAGGTAGATACTTTTACTGGAACAGCCATCATGTCTCTGGGCATAACCGTATCAGGATTGCTCTCATGAAACCGGATGCGCAATTCGGTTTTTCGATTTCGCGTTTAAAACAAGCGTTAACAGATCTTGAGGCGTTCAAGGCTTCAAAAAAAGAGTGTTTAGCGGAGATTCTAGAATGAGAAAGGTTCTGGTTACAGGGGATTTTGATATTGGGGAAAACGAATTTCCAAGCGGCTTCGAACTCGTTCATATTCGATGTCCAGTTGATGAGCAGCAAATTCTAGACATCTTACCTGGCGTGCAAGACTATATTCTGGGGGGACCGGAGTTTTTATCTGCTGGCCTGATTGACGCCGCCGCTCGGCTAGAGAACTTAATAGTGATGGGAACCGGTATCGCCAGCTTCGTGGACATAGAGCATGCGACAAAAAAAGGCATTCGATTAGCCAATACGCCAAACATGAATTGTCAGGCAGTGACAGAGTTTACGCTGGCCATGATCACTGGCTGTTTAGCAAAAGTATTTGAAAGTGTCGAGTGTGTCAAAGAGGGTACCCGCTGGATTCAAACACCTAGGCCTTCATTGTCGAACCTGAATATAGGTTTTGTTGGAATGGGCGCCATTGGTAGTGAAATGGCTCGCAATCTTCACATGCGAGGGTGTAGAAGCATGCATTACTGGTCTAGAAGCCGGAAAGTCGATCTGGAGGCGTCACTGGGTTTACGATACAGTTCTCTGAAGGATATTGTTAAAACGGCTGATGTGCTATGCATTCATGTGACTGGATGCCCTGAAACCAGGCACCTTATTAACGGGGCTGTGCTAAAGAACGCGTCGCCAACGCTATCGATTTTCAATATGTCCAGTTCGAAAATAATTTGTCCGGCGGCACTTAAAGACTATCTCCAGAGCAACAAAGCGGCGTTCTGTTTTATTGATGGCTATTACAATGAATGGGTAGATAATAAAGGGCAACATGATGATCCACATGGCCTACTTTCTCTACCCCCCCAGAGTTTGATTGTCACCTCGCACTTGGCGGCCCAAGAACAGAACGCCGTCAATAAAATATTTGCTCGGGCAGCGGCGTTGGTCCGTGAGTTTGCGCTTGAGGAGATAAAGCCATGAGTCGTGTACATAGGTGCGCTCATTTCTAAAAGACAAGGTGCATGCACCTGCTCCCGATTATTAGTGATATCTGGGCTGCTTATCATAACGTTCACTTACGGTAACAACGCATCTCGTTTTTTGCGGGCACTTGAGAGTCTACAATTAATCAGCATTATAACTAGCACGCTATCGTCGCTGCACTGAGTACATTCACCCCGAGTTTAATCAGAGAGCAGGAGTTCTTAGTATCAAAATATGGCTGAAATATTTTTTATCTTTTTTTGACTTTATTTATATACCTGCTGTCCGTAAATTTGCTTTCGCCATCAATCTTTCTAGAGGTTATAGATGAAAAAAGCTGACACTATCATTGGAAAACATTTACTCGGTGAGTTACACAATCTAGAACCCTCCCAACTGGATGATATAGAGCGTCTAACCGAGATACTCAATACTGCTGTGAAACAATCGGGAGCAACCGTTTGTGGGCAAATCAGAAAGAAGTTTATTCCTCAAGGCGTAACCGTTCTATTGCTCCTTGAAGAGTCCCATGCCTCATTTCACTCCTATCCTGAGCGCGGGTCTCTATTTCTCGACATCTTCACCTGCGGTGAGCAATGTGATCCTGATCGCGCGTTTCGATACATTTGTGAATTCCTGAATGCGAAAGAATTCAATATAAGAGTTATTCCAAGACACCTGAATGCGCAGTCGTCCTAAATAAGTTTCGTGGTTGAAATAAATTATCGAACACCATGGAGTCATCGCCAGATGAGGAGAGTATATAACATGAACAGCAATATCGAACCTATGTTACATATCGAGCCGATTTCAAAGGGAGTATCTCGTGTATGGGAAATTTATGAAACCATTTTCGAACAGAAAACAGCATTCCAAACATTGAAAATTGTTAATACTGCCCATGGCGCTACTCTGTTCTGTGATAACGAGAGACAAAGCTCGGAGTTGAGCCAACTGGCTTACCACGAAGGGCAAGTAATGCCCGCATTACTCAGCATGGCGACATTGCCGAAAAAAGCGCTGGTCATAGGTTCCTCTGAAGGGGTTGCTATTGATATTCTGCAACAAGCCGGCGTCGAACAGATCATCCATGTTGATATCGATGAGGACTGCCTGAAAGCCTGCAGTAAGTATCTTCCTTACGGGTATACGCCGGAAGATGTCGAGCTTTATCTCGCGGGTACGGAATCGATCCGGATCATCATTGATGACGGATACCGCTTTATTCAGTCAGAAATCAATGCAGGCAACACCTACGATCTGGTGGTAATGGATATACCCGATGAAGGTATTAATACACAAGCGCTATATGAGGTTGAATTTTGGACACAAATAAGACATTTGTTAACGCCAACCGGGGCTTTTATTACGCAAGCAGGAAACTCATGTTTATGGCGATGTGAAACGCTTAAAAAATCCTGGAAGCGAATGAACGAGGTTTTTGAGCATGTTACCTATTTTGAGGTCGATGAACAAGATTGGGTGTGGTTGGTCGGGCACGCTAACACTCATAAATTGTCAGTAAGTGAAATGAAAGAAAATCTGGAGAGCAGTCGCTACCGGCCAGTCTTTATTGACTCTGAGTCCTTACAGCGATCAGTTATGTCTCCTCGAATTTTTCGTATGGAAAGTTGAGAAAAAATACCATGCCAGAAACATCGCGCTAGCTACAAAGAATACGTTAACTCTAATGATGGCGCTGATCCTCCGATACATCTAAAAACAGAGGCGAGAGCTTTTTAAGTGTTTCGACAGTCGATTGGTTCAATATGGTCAACTGTCGCAAACAATAGATCATCGCAATCTAAATACAGATAGGCTTTTCAATGAGTAATTTTGAAATCTTGGGAAAAATCTATAGTTCACAACTAGAAGACGGCAACATAGCACTGATAAAGCAACTGGCAGCACAAGCGTTAAGGCCTCGAACAGATAGTTATAAATTGCAAGGCAAAGCCTTGGAGTTTTGGTCAAAAAAATCGGAGTTGATGAGCGGGTTTTTATGCAAGTCAGAAATGGAAATAAAAAAATTCCAGTTGTTGAAAATAAAAAAACTAATCGATAATGCGTACAGAAACGTTCCTTTTTACCGTGAGCTTTATGGGGCTGCAGGTTACGAAGTTGGAGGTATCTCAAGCTTCTCGGACTTTGAGCAACTCCCCATAATAAACAAAACCCTTCTCAACAGTTTTGACGCAAACCACAGAGTGAACGCTCCGGAGCGTCTTGAGCAAGCTCATACATCACGTACATCCGGTTCAAGCGGAAAGCCGTTTACAGTTTACAGCGATGACGACGATATCATTCTGGACCATGTTCAGGTGATGCGTTTTTATAATTCATGCTTGAAAACCCCCTTGCAAAAAAACGACTGGATTTATGTACTTCATCACTCAGGGTTGGCGTTTTCGTCACTTCAAGGAGATTATAGAACCTTTCAATTACCCGATTTACTCCCGGACACACCGCTGGGCGAACATCTGCTTTTTTTGCGCCCCAGACTGCTCATAATATTACCCAGTTATCTCCCACTAATACTTCAGCATAAGACAGAATTAAAACTGAGTGGCGTTGAGGCGATTTTAACCAACTCTGAATCCAGCACGCAGCTTGAACGGTCGTATTATTCGAAGGCTTTAGGCATTCCTATATTCGACGAATACAGCTCTGAAGAAATTGGGCTCATTGCAATACAATGCGCCCATGGTCATTACCATGTCATTGAAGATGGTGTGTACCTCGAGATTGTAAATGCCGATGAGCAAGATTTTGGTACTGTCATTTGTACGGATCTCAATAATGAGTTAATGCCGTTGATAAGATTTGATCATGGTGATATCGCCAGAAAAACCGTGCTTCAAGGAAGTTGCGAATGTGGCAGCGCCTGTACATCACTCGATGAGATTAACGGTAGACGAGATGATGCTTTCCGTACTCGCGAACATAAACTTGTCCCAAGTGCGTCTATTCTTGCTGCTGTAGACGATATCTTAATTACACCAGACAAGACATTAGAAAAGTTCCGTTTAATACAAAAAGACGCGGAAACAATTGAGTTGATCACGTGCTATGTTGGTATGCCCTATAAAAGTATGGCGGAAATATTGCAACATTTAAGAGATCGGTTATCTCACTTGTTTGGTTACTCTATTACACTGTTGCATCAGGAGCTTGAAATAATGCCCGAGCAAAAATCGTATAAACGTAAAAGCCTCGTGCGAGAGTGGGAAGTAAATTAGTTATGTCACTGGTTAAGCTAGAAAACCTATCGTTGTCCTTTAATGGAAAATCGCTTTTTTCGAATCTTAATTTGTCCATCAATAGTGGCGATAGCTTAGGTATTGTTGGCGATAACGGATCAGGAAAAAGCTCATTGCTTCGCTGTATTGCAAAGCAGTTGGATGATCATGAAGGCAATATTACCCACTCAAGAGGTCTGCGTTGTCAGTATGTAGAGCAGGGCTTTCCCGATCAGTGGAATGAATCAACGGCCTTTGAAATTTTGGAGAACTGCTTATCTGACCCTGTTACTGATAAATGGAAAGCGGAATATATCTTTGAGTTGTTCAACTTTCCAATGCCCTTTCGGCCTCTGCTTGTCAGTCAGCTGAGCGGTGGCTGGAAAAAAGTGCTGATGATTGCCAGGGCGGTTCTTCTAGAGCCTGATTTACTGTTACTAGACGAACCCACAAATCATTTGGACCAGACTCATATCGCAAACATCATTCGTCTACTTAGAGACAGTCATGTCATCCCTGCATTTGCGGTGATCAGTCACAATCGGGATTTTTTAGACTCGGTAACCCAAAGTACGTTGTTTCTCCATGATAGATGCTTTTCTCATTTTAGTGTCTCATTTACACAGGCTAGAAAGTTACTTCTAGAACAAAAACAGGCCGCTTCAAACTCCCGAATTGAAGCCATGAATGAAATTCACAGATTGAAAAAAAGCGCGCAGTTCCAACGTCAGTTAGGGGTGAATAACTATAGTGATAGGGCGTTGCAAAAGGCTAAGCAAATGGAGAGGCGAATTAAAAGTCTCGAGGCTGCGGTGCCAGAGAAGCACATGTCACTTAAAAAAGAAATCACCTTGGAAGTTGAAGAATTCAACGCTAAAAAACTTATACACATCGACGGGTTGAAGTTGCATTCAGCTGAGGGTGCCTTATTGTTTACTATCAATTCATTGATAGTAAACAGAGGTGATCGATTGGTTATTTCTGGAGCGAATGGTTGTGGTAAAAGTACTTTGCTCAAAACAATTTTTTCCAACACAAACCTCAGTATCAAACTTGGCCCTTCTGTAAAAATAGGTGTTCTTGATCAAGAATTTTCTTCATTACCGCTGGAGGCTAAAATTTTAGAGTTTGTTACTGAGAATTTTGAGCTCGACCAACAGAAAGCTATTAATAGGCTCGCCTCTTCAGGCTTTTCTTACCAGGAGTCTCAAAAGAAAATTGGGCAGCTTAGCTACGGTGAGCGCGCACGCCTTGCCATGTTGACACTGCGCTTAAGTAATCCGAACTTTTTGATTTTAGATGAGCCGACCAATCATTTGGATATAAGCTCTCAAGAAATGCTGGAAAGCGAAATACAGCGTCTTAATCCAGCAGCGATAGTTGTTTCTCATGATATTAGATTTATTGAAAATATTGGAACTCGTTTTTATGAGATTGCAAACGGAATGTTTAAAGATGTCACCCCTCAGAGTAACAATATATCCCCAACCACTCCTTGATACGCAATGGTATCTGCAGTGTATGCCACCATACTTGACTAAGAAACTATAGGCCCCTTATGGACAGTTTGATTAGCGTAACGTCAGTCAACAAAAATTATTTTTTGGCCAGGGAGACAGTAGGTATTGGGGGGTGGTGCAAGCAATTAATAAAACCAGAATATGAGACTTTCCAGGCACTTAACTCGATAGATTTTGCTGTTCAAAAAGGCGCCGCTGTCGGGTTTATTGGACCTAATGGGGCAGGTAAGTCTAGTTTAATAAAGATCTTGTGTGGAATACAAAAGCCTTCCTCAGGCTCCGTGAGGGTTCTTGGCTACGACCCAAGCCTTCGTGAGAAAGGCTTTCTCAATAAAATAGGTGTTGTGTTTGGTCATAAAACATCGCTGTGGTGGGATCTGCCAGTCATAAAAAGCTTCGACACGTATAGTAAAATTTACAATGTTAAAGATAGCGATTACCGTGAGCGTCTCGCGGAACTCACTGAGGCGTTGAATCTCAGCAAAGTCCTTCATAAACCGGTACGTAATCTTAGTTTAGGTGAGCGCGTGAAGTGCGAGCTTACATTGAATCTTTTACATTCCCCAAAACTAATTTTTTTGGATGAGCCCACTGTCGGGCTTGATGTTACATCCAAATACGAGATACGGAAGTATCTAAATTATAAAAGAAAGATAGACAACCTTTCCGTATTTCTTACAAGTCATGATTTGGGAGATATTGAGTCCTGCTGTGATGATGCCATTATCATCGATAAAGGCAAAATACGTTTTGATGGTTCGATGAGCGAATTAAGCGCAAATTTTAAAGCCAACGTAAAGTTAACCGTCAGTACTCAGGATGCAACCCAGAGCGAGGTCGGCCTTCTAGTGTTCAAAAAGGCCGTCAGAGAATTTCAAAACATAAGTATCCTCAACGATGGGTCAAATCAAACGACCTACCTTATCCCCAAGGTGTATTTAGGTTCAGTTTTCGATATGTTTCAGGGCGGTGTTTATGATCTAGAGGTCTCACCTCTGGACTTTGAGAGCAATGTCGTGAATCTTTTCAAAACATGGTCTGGTGAGTGACTCGTGAATAGTGCAGCTTATTTTAAACTTGTGCAAACGGGTCTGCTCTCGGTGTATAGAGATAGGTCAATGTTGATTACGGATCTTGTAATCGCCACAGGTGTACCTTTTTTCATACAATTTGCAATTTGGAGTTTTGTCTATGAGGGAGCGAACACTGATTCGCTGCCGCAATACAGCCTGGAAGAAACATACCTCTATTATGTTGCTGTGTTAGCGCTCAATCGCTTAAATAACTCCTACGATCTTATTCTTCGAGTGTCCGGCCATGTGCATGAAGGACAATTAGAAGGTATTTTTATAAAGCCTATCAGCTATTTTAAATACAATCTCTTTCTTTTTCTCGGTGAAAGTATTCTCTATTATATTCCCATAGTGATTATCGCTATATTTGTTATATTTTTGGGCTCGGGATGGTCTGGTCCCTTGGGGTTCATTGTATTGAGCTTGGTAAATTTGTTCTTTTGTTTTTTGCTGGGCTTTTTGATGTCGCTGTCTACATTTTGGTTGACTCGACCTGATATGACTCTCAGCTTTCAAGTTGTTCTGGCGAGCGTAATTGGTGGAACCCTTTTACCCATTGCATATTGGCCTGCCTACCTCCAGCCTTTAATGCAATATAATCCCTTTCGCCTGATAATCAGTGGGCCGGCAGAGTTTTTATTGCGTCCAAGTAGTGAGTTGGGTTTGGAGCTTTTATGCCTTTATATTCTTTGGTTTTCAATCATGCTAGTGGTCTGTAAGGTGACGTTTAAGTTTGCCAGCAACAAGTATTCGGGAGCGGGAGGTTAAATGCACATATTCAACCTGATTAAAAACTCGGCAAAAGAAGAGCTGAGATACAAGACTAACTTGTTCGGCGGAGTTTTGGCGCTCCTCACGCTTTACAGCCTGCAGTTCGTCTTTTTCGAGGTCATAAGCTCATTTGTTGTCACTGAAGAAAAAAATGCCAATTGGCTGCTGATTTTTTTCATGTCATATGCGTTGGGGAGCTTACTTGTAAATTTTTTTAGCTCGGCAATTACAGGCTTCTTTCGGCAACTAACTCGAGGAAGAATTGATACTTTGCTGGTGCGGCCTATCAATTTGCTTGTATTAATACTGTTAAGGTGGTGTCAAGTCTATTACCTTTTGGTCATGCTTTTATTGTTTGTCATCTGTCTCATTTCAAACAGGATTGATTTTCATCCATTTTTTGTTAACGTGTTTAACACTGGGCTTTATTTATTTGCGCTGGTGATTGGGGTGGTTGCCAGTGTTACTTTTCTTTTGGCACTCAACTCCTTCTCTTTCATTACCCAGCGTGATTTGCCGGTGGACTATATTCACTCATCCCTTTTTACGTTTGCGTTACTTCCTGCGACTTTTTACTCAAAAACGTTGTTGTATTTTTTTGTGGCAACCTTGCCAATGATTGTATTCGCTTCTGTCGCATTAGACGCGCTTTACAATGGAATAACCTTATTCGTTTCGGTGTTTTTTGCTGTAGTGACGGTCACGTTATTTTTTGTCGTCAGAGTTGTTTATGGTTTTTTTAATCGTTTCGATAGCATTGGAGGATGAGACAATTCTTTAAGGTCTGAATTAGCCGGCGAAAGTTGATGCCTTCCCCGTTTTGGGTGCAACATTCGGCGGTCCGAGTGTAAATAAAATCTTGGCTTCGCTTAAATCACGCAGCCCTTTGAATTGCACTTTTTCAAAGCGCTTTTGCGCATCACAGACGTATTTTTCCTGTACTCAACAGCTTTTTTCGCTCTGTCCACAGATTCGTCCGCCACATTCTCCGTTCAGCGCACCAGGTTGTGCACCAAACCTTGGCAAGCACCTGACCGTCGCAGCCGGAATAAGTCAAGTCTGAAGTAACAGCTAAAACCCGCCCAATAAAAAACGCCCCGAACCAGTCGGGGCGTTTTTATGTGGCGAGACGGCGAGGGCTTACTTACCCTGCCAGCGCTTCAGTACCAAGGTGGCGTTGGTGCCACCGAAACCGAAGCTGTTGCTCATCACGGTATTGATGGTGGCGTCTTCGCGAGTCTTGGTCAGGATTGGCATGTCAGCCACTTCCGGATCCAGTTCGTCGATGTTGGCGGAGCCCGCCATGAAGTTGCCTTCCATCATCAGCATGCAGTAGATCGCTTCGTGAACGCCAGCGGCGCCCAGGGAGTGACCGGACAGGCTCTTGGTGGAGCTGATGGCTGGAGCCTTGTCGCCGAAGACTTCACGTACGCCTTTCATTTCCGCGACGTCGCCGACCGGAGTCGAAGTGCCGTGGGTATTCAGGTAGTCGATCGGTGCGTCGACGGTGGACATGGCCATCTGCATGCAGCGGATGGCGCCTTCGCCGCTTGGAGCGACCATGTCGTAGCCGTCGGAGGTCGCGCCGTAGCCGACGATTTCCGCGTAGATCTTCGCGCCGCGAGCCAGAGCATGTTCCAGCTCTTCAACCACGACCATGCCGCCACCGCCAGCGATGACGAAACCGTCACGCTTGGCATCGTAAGCACGGGAAGCTTTTTCCGGGGTGTCGTTGTACTGGCTGGACAGTGCGCCCATGGCGTCGAACAGGAACGATTGGCTCCAATGTTCTTCTTCACCGCCGCCGGCAAAAACGATGTCCTGCTTGCCCATCTGGATCTGTTCCATGGCAGTACCGATGCAGTGAGCACTGGTGGCACAGGCAGAAGCGATAGAGTAGTTCAGGCCCTTGATCTTGAAGGGTGTGGCTAGGCAAGCGGAAACCGTGCTGCTCATGGTCCGCGTAACGCGGTATGGGCCGACACGCTTGACGCCTTTCTCGCGCAGGATGTCCAGCGCTTCCATCTGGTTGAGGGTCGACGCGCCGCCGGAACCGGCGATCAGGCCGGTACGCGGGTTGGAGACTTGCTCCTCGGTCAGGCCGGAGTCGACGATGGCATCTTTCATGGCCAGGTAAGCGTAAGCCGCTGCGTGGCCGACGAAGCGATAGATCTTGCGATCGATCAGCTCTTCGAGGTTAAGGTCAATGGAGCCGGAAACCTGGCTACGCAGACCCATTTCGGCATATTCCGGATTGAAACGGATGCCAGGGCGACTTGCACGCAGGTTAGCGGAGACGGTCTCTTTGTCATTGCCCAGGCACGAAACGATGCCCAGACCAGTGATAACGACGCGGCGCATGCGGATAACCCTTAGAAGTTGTCAGTGGAAGTAAATACGCCGACCCGAAGGCCTTCGGCGGTGTAGATCTCGCGACCGTCGACGGTGACAGAACCATCGGCGATGGCCATGTTCAGCTTGCCGCGCATGACGCGTTTGATCTGAATGTTGTAAGTAACTTTCTTGGCAGTCGGCAAGACCTGGCCAAAGAATTTTACCTCTCCTGAACCCAATGCGCGACCACGGCCTGGCAGGTCTTGCCAGCCCAGGAAGAAACCGACCAGTTGCCACATGGCATCCAGGCCCAGGCAGCCAGGCATCACCGGGTCGCCTTCGAAGTGGCACGCGAAGAACCACAGGTCCGGATTGATATCCAGCTCGGCGACCAATTCACCTTTGCCGTACTTGCCACCCTCTGCGCTGATATGGGTGATGCGATCCACCATCAGCATGTTCGGGGCGGGCAGTTGCGCGTTACCTGGGCCGAATAGCTCACCGCGACTGCAGCGCAGCAGATCTTCCCGGGTAAAGGCGTTTTGTTTGGTCATGCGAGCTCCTCAATAGTCCCATGCGGCAGGGTGGGGCAAATCTTCCCGACCGATCGAAGCGTTCATGCCTCGAATCGACAGCCTACTCATAGACTATTGCGTTGTAGTGAAAGTCACAGCACAAAGGGTATGAATGTACACTTGTGCACTGAAAATTTTATTCAGGCGCGTTTCAGGGCCTGTTTGGGTGCCTAAGACTGCCGCACTTTCGCATTTCACGCCAGTCGCAGATCGTCGAAACCTCTGTGCCAGGGTCTGTTGACGTTTGGTGCCGTCGCGGTTGTCACCAAACGTCAACAGACCCTAGTGCACCCAGCGTTGCAGAATTTGCTGCAAATCAGCACGTTTGAACGGCTTGGCCAGATAATCATTCATTCCGGCGTCAAGACAGGCTTCACGGTCTCCCTGCAAGGCATTGGCTGTCAGGGCGATGATCGGCAGCTCGGCGCAACCCGGCAGTTGGCGGATCTGGCGGGTGGCTTCATAGCCGTCGATAAGCGGGAGCCGGCAGTCCATCAGAATTGCTTCGAATATCAGGCTCTCAGCGCTGCGAATGGCTTGTGCGCCGTCGGTGGCGACGCTGACGGTAAAGCCCAGACTGCGCAGCATTGCCTCGATCACCGTCCGGTTGACCGGATTATCCTCGACCAGCAACACATTGCGACCCTCGCCATGGGTATGTCCTGACGGTACCCGCGTTGTCAGTGCCGGCAAGCTTTGTTGATACAGCGCCAACGGTATCTCCAGAGTAAAGACCGAGCCGCGTCCCTCCTCGCTCCGGGCGCGCAGAGTGCCGCCCATCCGCTCGGCGAGTGTACGGGCGATCGGCAGACCAAGCCCGGTGCCGCCATAGCGTCGGGAAATCGTGCTGTCGGCCTGTTGAAACGCATTGAACATCAGCTCCAGGCTTTGCTCCGGGATACCGATGCCGCTGTCACGCACGCTGCAGGTAAACCACAGCACCTGATGGTCCAGAGATTGCCATTGCGGTTCAATTGTCACGCTGCCTTGTTCGGTGAATTTCAGCGCATTGCCGATCAGGTTGACCAGGATCTGCCGGATTCGCGTCGGATCGCCCTGAACCTGCAGCGACTCCATGCCGGCCGGGATCCTCAGCTCGAGGCTCAGGCCGCGCTGCACCGCACTGTGCTGGAATGCCTGGGCGGAACTGGTGATCAGATCGGCAAGGTTGAACGGGATATGTTCCAGTTCCAGCGCGGCACGCTCGATGCGCGAGAAGTCGAGTATGTCGTTGATCACCTTGAGCAGGTGTTCGGTGGACTCTGAGGCAAGTGCCGCGTATTCGACCTGTTCCTCTGTCATCTCGGTGGTTTCGAGCAATTGCAGCATGCCCAGCACGCCATTCATTGGCGTGCGCAGTTCGTGGCTCATCATGGCCAGGAAGTCGGATTTGGCGTTGTTGGCCTTTTCCGCTTCTTCGCGGGTCTGGATCAGTTGGGCCATCGCCTGATGCTGTTCGCGGCTGGCTTGCTCGAGACCGGCGGCGAGGTTGTTGATATGCCGTGACAGGCTGCCAAGTTCGGCATCGTCGACGATCGGCAGCGGGGTGCTGTAGTCGCCCTGTTGAATGGCCTTGACCGCGTTACCCATGGCGCTGATTGGCTGCGACAGGCGTGCGGCCAGGCGGCGGGCGAGCAGGAAGGTGAACAACAAGGCAAACAACGCAAGGATTGCGGCCTTGAGCAGGATTCCCTGCTGGCGCTGACTGAAGGCATCGTTAGACATACCAACGATCACCCGACCCAGATAGTCCTCGGCAGGTGCTATGGCCGGTGAACTGCCGTCCTGAAAGAAATCATTGTTGAGCTTGATCCGTTGCAAGCGTACTGGCGCCTGGAATACTTCGACCTGTTGCGATCGATTGACAGTTTCCGAGGGCTGTTCGACGTACACCAGTATGTTGTTGGTGCTGTCCTGTACTTCCAGAAAACGCACATGTGAGATCGTCAGGGTGGCTTTCAACAAGCTCTCGAGCACCTCATTGTTGCCGGAAATCACCCCGTATTCGGTGGCCGGCGCCAGTTGGTTGGCGATCAGTTGTCCGGTGTGGTTCAGCTCCTGGCGCAAATCCTGAATCCGCACGAAGGTAAAGAAGCTGATCAGCAGCAATGTCAGCAGCAAGGCCGGGCCAAGGCTGATGATCTGGGTGCGGGTATTGATGTCCCAACGACGACGGAAGGTCATGGGCGGTTTTCTCCTTCGGCCAACCGGGTCGCGACAGACTGTTCGTCAATCGGTTCGATGCCCAGTGAGCGTGCCACTTGCGGGTTGCTCAATACTTTGAATCGTTGCGGATACAGTGCGCGCGGCCAGCTGGCGGTCGGGCGGTCGAGCAGGGTGTCGAGAGTGGCCAGCCAGTCGTTTTGATCGCTGTAGGTGCTGGCCAGGCTACCGGCCTTGACGAAGCCGGCATTGGGGCCGATCAGCGCCCGTTGCCGGGTATAACTGCTGAGTAGCAGATTTTTCGCGGTTTTCGGGCTGTACAGGTCGTAATCGTCGAGGCCCAGTAGCACGTCGCTGTCTTTCAGCAATGCCTGAAGCGGGCGGCTGTCACTGGTGTTGTCCCATCGTTCGGCGACGATTTCCAGCCCCAGCGGTTGTGCGGCCTGACGCAGTTCTTTCAAGAGAAATTCGCTGTGGCTGTGATAGAGCACGCCAACTCGCCGGGCTTGCGGCAGGATGCTCTGGGCCAGGCGCAGTTGCCGGTCCAGTGGAGGGTCGCTCCACAGCAGACTGAGTCGGGCAGGCAAGCTGTTGCCAAGACGTTGCCGTGCTTGCAGCCGACTGATGCGCAGTACCAATGTGGCCGGTCCCTGGGCGTCTTGCAGGCGCCAGTCCAGGCTCGGCAGGTCGAGCAGGATCAGTCGTGTGCCTGATGGCAGTTTGCTCGGCGCAGGCAGTTCAGTCAGCGAACTGAAGTGCACCGTGTCTTTGGGACGCAGTTGGCTCAAGGCTTGAGTGAAGGACTGCACGCCGGGGCTATCTTCGGCACCGGTCAGCAAAATGTCGGCGGCCCGGACCGTAACGCTTGCGAATAGGCAGACAAAGGCCAGGCACACTGATCTGAGCAGATGGCCAGGGGCTGGTGTCTCCTGTGACGGACGTTCATCCATGCTAGAACTCTAACTCCGCGCTGAAGTAGAGAACGTGGCGCTCATCCGCCAGTCGAGCTGGGTTTCGGTGCCTGAGAAACGTGAGGCGTTCGAGTTGCTGGCGATGTATTGGTTGTTACGCAGCGGTTCGCTGATCATTCCGGTTATTTCGTCGTAGAACAGCTTCATGTCGACGGTCAGCCCGATATCGGCAAAAAAGCCGTTGTAACCCAATTCTCGCGAACGCATGCGTTCTTTTTCGGGATCGCCCGGGCCGCGAGTCTTGACAAAGTATTGGGCGCTGGATTGTCCGTAGGCTTTGGGGTTCAGGTTGGTGACCTGATAACTCCAGTTGACGTTGTTCTCGAACATGTCAGGCGAACGGATGGCTTCTGAATACACGGCGCGCAGGCCGTGGCGCGGGTTGATCAGATAATTGACCGCCACCCGCGGAGTCAGCGAACTGCCAGTCAACCGGGTGTCTTCGAACATGGCACCGCCCTGGAGCAGCCAGTGCTCGCTTGCTCTCCACTCAAGCTGATCGAATAAGCGCCAGATGGTGTCGTCGAGGGTGCCATTGAAATAGGTCTCGGAGTCTGCCTTGTCATAACGATTGTTCATCCCGCTGACCAGCCGCAGGCTATCGGACAGGCTCAGGGTGTCCTGCAGTTCGAGATCGTAGCGTGATTCACGGGTGCTTTGGTCGATATCGCCGCACAGGGTTTGCCTGGCGCCACCTTTCCATTGCTCCAGGACCTGATTGGCCAGAGCCCGTTCCGTCGGCATCCCGCGTGGAGCTTGTGTAGCGGTGTAATTCTCCATGCGCCGCGCTTCGCTGGCGTTGGTACCGTGATAGTTCACCGTGGCCTGATTGCCGCTGATACTGCCGACCATCATCCCGGGCACCAGGCGCAACAGTTCGCTGATATCCCGGGCGCCGCTGGTCTTGATCAGCTCACTGTCGATTATCGTCATACTGTCGGGAACTGCCGCTGGCGACTGTTTCAGGCGTGTAGCGGTCAACACTTGCGGCAGTGGCCGGTTGTCAAGAAGCAGATCGTCGGCCAACAGCGGGTTGCTGAACATCAGCGCCAGGACCAGTGATGAGGGTGGATTGGAAGGGCCAAGGTACACGGCACAGCCTTGATAGCAGGTAATAGGCGGGCATGTTAACCGAGCTGGGCGGGTTTTCCAGTCGATAACCCCCGCCATTCATAGGTCGAGACAGTCAGATCCCGGCATCTAGCGGTAATTGATTGTGGGGCTGGCCGCCTGAAGGCTGCCCCGTATAATGCGGGCATCGCCACTGGTATGGATTAACGGATTGCATATGACTGAACAGCGCCCTATTGCGGTCCTGGGAGGCGGAAGTTTTGGTACCGCCGTGGCCAATTTGCTGGCCGAGAACGGTCACCAGGTGCGCCAATGGATGCGTGACCCTGAACAGGCCGAGGCCATTCGGGTGCACCGCGAGAATCCGCGCTACCTCAAGGGCATCAAGGTTCACCCTGCGGTGGAGCCGGTCACTGACCTGCTGGCGACGCTGACCGACTGCGATTTGTGTTTCGTGGCGTTACCATCCAGCGCGTTGCGCTCGGTGTTGGCTCCCCATGCCGAGCGCCTGAGCGGCAAACTGCTGGTCAGCCTGACCAAAGGCATTGAGGCACAGACCTTCAAGTTGATGAGCGAGATTCTTGAAGAAATCGCTCCGCAAGCACGAATCGGCGTGTTGTCCGGGCCGAACCTGGCCCGGGAAGTGGCCGAGCACGCATTGACCGCTACGGTGGTCGCCAGTGAAGACGAAGAACTCTGCCAGCGCGTCCAGGCGGCGCTGCATGGCCGTACTTTCCGCGTTTACGCCAGCGCCGACCGATTTGGTGTGGAGTTGGGCGGGGCACTGAAAAACGTCTACGCGATCATTGCCGGCATGGCCGTAGCATTGGGCATGGGTGAAAACACCAAGAGTATGCTGATCACTCGGGCATTGGCGGAGATGACCCGTTTCGCGGTCAGTCAGGGCGCAAACCCCATGACCTTTCTTGGCCTGGCCGGGGTTGGCGACTTGATTGTCACGTGCTCGTCACCCAAGAGCCGCAATTATCAAGTGGGCTTTGCCCTTGGCCAGGGCTTGAGCCTGGAGGACGCCGTGACCCGTTTGGGTGAAGTCGCCGAGGGCGTCAACACCCTCAAGGTGCTCAAGGTCAAGGCTCAGGAGTTGGGGGTCTACATGCCGTTGGTCGCCGGGTTGCATGCGATTTTGTTCGAAGGGCGCACGCTCAACCAGATTATCGAGTTGTTGATGCGCGGCGAGCCGAAAACCGATGTCGACTTTATCTCCACCAGTGGTTTCAATTGAGCACGACAAGGAGCGAGACATGAACGATCCAAAGAACGAAGCCAAATACGAGTCCATTTTGCTGCGTGTGATGTGGATGCTGGTGTATGTGCTGGTCTGGCAAGTGGCACAATTCATCCTCGGCGCTGTGGTGCTGGTGCAACTCATTTACCGGCTGATCTACGGTGCGCCGAGTGCCAGCCTGATGAATTTCGGCGACAGCCTGAGCCAGTTCCTGGCGCAGATCGGTCGCTTCGGCAGTTTCCACAGTGACCAGAAACCCTGGCCGTTCGCCGATTGGCCGACCCCCCGCGCACCCGAAGGCGAAGCGCCGCATGCCGTACCGCCTGCACCGCATCCGGCACGGGATGAGGAGCCGAAGCTATGAAACTCTGGGTGCTGCGTCACGGTGAAGCCGAGCCCAACGCCGGCAGCGATGCCGAGCGCAACCTGACCGAGAATGGCCGCAAGGAAGTGCTGAGCAGCGCTGCGCAGCTGATCGGCCAACCGATCAGCGCCATCTACGCCAGCCCTTACACTCGGGCGCAGCAGACCGCGCAATTGGTGCGCGAAGCCCTGGGCTTCGAGCCTGAGGTCCACACCGTGAAGTGGCTGACTCCCGACAACGATCCGCCGGCGGTGGTGGATGAGCTCGACTCGTTGGACAACGTGCTGCTGGTCAGCCATAACCCGCTGGTCAGCAACCTGATTGCCTATCTGCAACACGGTCACTGGCGCGAACTGCAGCGGGTGGGCACCGCTGGCCTCGCCGAACTCGAAGGTGACTGGCCGCTGGCGGGTTTGATGACTCTCAAGAGTGTCAAACATCCGTAAGCATAAAGTCGAACCCGCTCGCCACAGGTTCATGACTTCTGCTCCCTGACTTCTCTGTGAAATAGTCAACCAAGCAACTGCTTGGTTGACTACGCTTGCCTCCACATAAAAAAAAGGGAGGGGGCGTATGTCTCGCACTTTTCGTTTGCCGCTGGAAGTGTTCTACGAGCGTGAAGCTCGTCATCCCCGCCAGCGTTTTCTGGTTCAGCCACTGGGTGGCGGGCAGGTCGAAACCCTGAGCTGGTCCGACGTCGGCCATCAGGCCCGCTGTGCAGCTCACTGGCTCCGTGCACGGGAGCTGCCGCCCGGCAGTCACGTCGCAATCATTTCAAAAAACTGCGCGCACTGGATCGTCGCCGACCTGGCGATCTGGATGGCCGGACATGTGTCCGTCCCGCTGTATCCCAACCTGACAGCCGACTCGGTGTCCCAGGTGCTCGAACATTCAGAGTCGGCGCTGGTGTTTATCGGCAAGCTGGATGACTGGCCGGGCATGGCGTCCGGGGTCAAGCCCGGATTGCCGACCGTCAGTCTGCCGCTATGTCCGCCAGGGGCGTTCGATTTCAGCTGGGCCGACTTGCAACGCAGTTCACCCATTCAGGACGACCCGCTGCCCACGGCCTCGCAATTGGCGACGATCATTTACACCTCTGGTACCACCGGTCTGCCCAAGGGTGTGATGCATAGCTTCGGTAATCTCGGTTTCGCCACCACCCACGGCACGCAACTGTTTGGTCTGGGGGCGTCGGATCGACTGCTGTCGTACTTGCCGCTGTGCCATGTGGCCGAACGAATGTTTGTCGAACTGGCGTCGATCTACACAGGGCAAACGGTATTTTTTGCCGAGAGCCTGGACACTTTCCTCACTGACCTGAAGCGCGCCCGGCCTACCGCGCTGTTCGGTGTGCCGCGGATCTGGACCAGGTTCCAGATGGGCGTGTACAGCAAAATGCCCGCCAAACGCCTGGATTTCCTGCTGGGCTTGCCGGTCATTGGCCGGTGGGTAGGACACAAAGTGCTTGTCGGGTTGGGGCTCGATGCCTTGCGCATTGCCTTGTCCGGTGCCGCGCCGGTGCCACAGACCTTGCTTGAGTGGTACCAACGGCTCGGTCTGGATGTGCTGGAGGTCTATGGCATGACCGAGAATTGCGGCTATTCCCACGTCGGTCGTGGAGGCTCGCACAAACCAGGCTGGATCGGTGGACCTTGTCCGGAAGTCGAGGTGCATATCGATCCGTCGGGCGAAGTGCTGGTGCGTAGCGGGGCGACCATGCTCGGTTACTTCAAGGATCCGCAGAAAACCGCTGAAACCATCACCGAAGATGGTTTCCTGCGCACCGGCGACAAAGGCGAGGAGGACGCCGAAGGCAATCTTCGGCTGACCGGACGGATCAAGGAAATCTTCAAGACCAGCAAAGGCAAATATGTTGCGCCGGCACCGATCGAAAATCGTCTGGCGGTGCATTCACGAATCGAGCAGGTGTGTGTGGTTGGTGACGGTTTGAGCGCGCCGCTGGGGCTGTGTGTGCTGTCGGCGGTAGGCCTTCAAGATGCTGCCAGTGCGGCTCGCAGTGGTTTGCATTCCAGCCTGGAAGCCTTGCTTGAAGAGGTCAATGGCGTGCTTGATCAACACGAACGCTTGCGTCGGTTGGTGGTGGTAAAAGACAGTTGGGCGGTGGAAAACGGTTTCCTGACTCCAACCTTGAAAATCAAGCGCAACGAGATCGAGACTGCCTATGGCGCGCGCTTCCAGGAGTGGAGCGAGCGTTGCGAAGCGGTGCTGTGGCAGGATTGACACGATATAAAACCCATAAAGGATGTAGCAATGAGTCTATGGCGTACCACTCCCAACATTGAACAACTGAACGCGATCCAGAAAAACACCATTGGCGAAGTACTGGATATCCGTTTCGAATCCTTTGATGAAGAGTCCCTGACTGCAAGCATGGTCATCGACCATCGTACCCATCAACCCTATGGCTTGCTGCATGGCGGCGCCTCGGTGGTGCTGGCCGAAACGGTCGGCTCCATGGCCAGTTTCCTGTGTATCGATGCCAGCAAGTTCTATTGCGTGGGGCTTGAAATCAACGCCAATCACTTGCGCGGGTTGCGCAGCGGACGGGTGACAGCGGTAGCGCGAGCGATTCATATCGGCCGCACCACTCATGTCTGGGACATCCGCCTGAGCAGCGATGAAGGCAAGGCCAGTTGCGTCTCCCGGCTGACCATGGCCGTGGTGCCGCTGGGTGAAACACCTCCAGCCCGCTGAAAAGCCCATAGCGTTGGCCTGAGTGTCACCATTCCTGGCAGTTACGGTCATTGCTGTTGAGCAGTGTCTTGCGGACAATCAATACCTGATTTCGTTTATGGATGCGCGGGTATGTCGCAGCAGGTGTTTTTTGCTCACGCCAATGGTTTCCCTTCGGCCACGTACGGCAAGTTGTTCGCTGCGCTGGCGCCGGAATATGACGTCGCGCATTTGCCGCAGCATGCCCATGACCCACGGTTCCCGGTGGACGATAACTGGCAGAATCTGGTGGATGAGCTGATTCATCACCTTGAGCAGCAGCCTGCGCCTGTGTGGGGTGTCGGGCATTCCTTCGGTGGCGTCCTGCATCTGCATGCGGCTTTGCGTTGCCCGCAGCTCTATCGCGGCGTAGTGATGCTTGATTCTCCAGTGCTGACCCGCGCTGATCAGTGGGTGATACGCGCAGCCAAGCGCTTCGGTTTTATCGACCGGCTGACCCCGGCCGGGCGAACCCTGGGACGGCGGGAAGAATTCGCTGATATGGAGTCCGCGCGGCACTACTTCGCCGGTAAAACCCTGTTTCGCGGCTTTGATCCGGAATGTTTCGACGCTTACCTGCAACATGGTCTGCACAAGGTCGGTGATCATCTGCGCTTGAGTTTCGATCCGGCGACGGAAATCAGCATCTACCGTGGCGTCCCGCATACCAGTCCCGGCCGCGCACGGCAGTTGAAAGTGCCGCTGGCGGTGGTTCGCGGAAGCCAGAGCCGTGTGGTGATGCGCCATCACGCAAGCTCGGTGGGGCGGTTGCCTCACGGCGAGTCGCTGACCATGCCCGGCGGGCATATGTTCCCCCTTGAACGCCCACAGGACACCGCCACGCTGCTCAAGAGTCTGTTCAGTCGCTGGGAAGGCCGCAGTGAGCGGAGTTGCGCATGAAAACTCCTGTTGAAGAAGTTCGTCTGAGCCTGCCGCATATCGAGCTGGCCGCGCATCTGTTTGGCCCCGAGGACGGTGCGCCAGTGATTGCCTTGCATGGCTGGCTGGACAACGCCAACAGCTTCGCGCGCCTGGCGCCGAAGCTAAAGGGGTTGCGCATCGTTGCTCTGGATATGGCCGGGCACGGTCATTCCGGACATCGACCGCCGGGTGCCGGTTACGCGCTGTGGGACTACGTTTACGACGTGCTGCAAGTCGCCGAGCAACTTGGCTGGAAACGCTTTGCCTTGCTCGGGCACTCACTGGGGGCGATTGTTTCGCTGGTGCTGGCTGGCGCTCTGCCTGAGCGTGTGACGCAGTTGGCGCTGATCGACGGAGTCATTCCTCCGACCGCCAAAGGCGAAAACGCCGCCGAACGCCTGGGTATGGCCCTACAGGCTCAACTGAATCTGCAAGACAAACGCAAACCGGTCTACAGCACGCTGGATCGCGCCATCGAAGCGCGAATGAAAGGCCTGGTCGCCGTCAGCCGCGAAGCTGCGGAGTTGCTGGCCCAGCGCGGACTCATGCCCGTGCCTGGGGGCTATACCTGGCGCAGCGACAGCCGTTTGACCCTGGCTTCGCCGCTACGTCTGACAGAAGAACAGGCAATGGCCTTCGTACAGCGCATCAGTTGCCCGACCCAACTGGTGATCGCCGAGGATGGCATGCTGGCCCAACATCCAGAATTGCTGGAGCGTCTACCCTTTAGCCGTGAACAGCTGCCCGGCGGCCATCATTTGCACCTGAATGATGAGCCCGGCGCCGCCCTTGTTGCAGACTGTTTCAATCGGTTTTTCGCCGTTCCTTGACTTGCAGCGGGCAACTGTCGAGGCTGGGCGGGTTGAAATGGGAGACAACCATGATAGATCTCTACACCGCTGCGACCCCGAATGGCCACAAGGTCTCTATCGTGCTCGAGGAACTCGGCATGCCCTACACGGTGCATGCCTTGAGTTTCGACAAAAAGGAGCAAAAGGCTCCAGACTTTCTCAAAATCAATCCCAATGGCCGGATTCCGGCGATTGTCGACCGTGCCAATGGCGATTTCGTCGTGTTTGAATCCGGTGCGATTCTTGTCTATCTGGCCGAACTGAGCGGGCAACTCATGCCCAAAGACCCCAAGGGGCGTTCGGTGGTCATGCAGTGGCTGATGTTCCAGATGGGGGGCATCGGCCCGATGCAAGGTCAGGCCAATGTGTTTTTCCGCTATTTCCCGGAAAAACTTCAAGGCGCCATCGACCGTTATCAACATGAAACCCGCCGTTTGTATGAAGTGCTCAACACCCGCCTGAACGCCGTCGAATTTCTGGCCGGTGATTACAGCATTGCCGATATCGCGACGTATCCGTGGGTCCGAGGGTATGAGTGGTCCGGTGTCTCGGTAGACGGCTTGCCGGCCTTGCAGCGCTGGATGGCAACCATGGAGGCCCGTCCTGCGGTGCAGCGCGGCTTGCAGGTGCCACCACGCATCGACGACGCCAGTGTCGTCAAGGGCGCCCAGGCCATGTTGATTCGATGAAAGTACCCATGCGTTTAATCCGTATTTTCGGTCTGTGCTGTTTCAGTCCTTTGTTGTTCGCCGCCGATGTGCCCGGGAGTCACGATTTGCCGTTGGTGCCGCGTTTGGCCGATGCGCAGATCGTCGACTACCGGCCAGCGGCAGACGTGGAGCGGATCTACCCATTGGGAGCGATCCGTAAAATCAGTGGTCAGCTGCGCTACGACGGCCAGGTCAGCGTTCGCGGGCAAGCCACCTCGGTGACCTACGAATTGCCGCCCGAGCATTCTTCAACCGAAGCCTTCACCGTAGCCCGTGAGGCCTTGCAGAAGCAGGGCGCCGAGTTGTTGTTCTGGTGCCAGGCCCGTGATTGCGGGGAAAGCAACCTGTGGGCCAACGAAGTCTTCCGCAACGCCAAGTTGTATGGCACCGACGATCAGCAGGCTTATCTGCTGTTGCGTCTGGCGGCGCCTCAGGACAACTCGCTGGTGGCGTTGTACAGCATCACCCGCGGCAATCGCCGGGCTTACCTGCATGTCGAGCAGTTTGACGCCAGCGCACCGCTTGGCGAGTTGATGCCGACTTCAGCAACTTTGTTGCGTCAGCTCAAGGATACCGGCGAGCTCGATTTTCCGAAGCTGAACGGTGAGCCGTTACCTGTCTGGTTGACCTTGCTGTCGCGCGGGCTGAACCTCGATACGACGATGCGGGTCAGTGTTTCCGGCCCTAACGCCGAGGCCTGGCGGCAGGCGCTGATCGGGCAGGGCGTGCGAGCGGCGCGAATGGAGACCGGCAGCGCGCGAGCGGCAGGTCTGCACGTCGAATTACTGCGTTAAGCTCCCGCAAGGCGGACGGCCCCAGGCTGTTCGCCTACTCTCTTATTCGTTCATCTTTCACGAGATCTTTCATGGTCAATAACGATCGCCTGCTGGTGCAGATCCTGCTCCTGGTGCTGTTCGGTGCCAGTTTCTGGGTGATGGCGCCGTTCTGGTCGGCAATGTTCTGGGGCGCGGTACTGGCGTTTGCCAGTTGGCCACTGATGCGCTTGCTAACCCGTTGGTTGAATGGCCGCGAATCCCTGGCCGCTGCTCTTTTGACCTTGGGCTGGATGTTGCTGGTGGCGGTTCCGCTGGTCTGGCTCGGCTTCAATCTGGCAGATCATGTGCGCGACGTCGTGGCGTTTATCAAAGATGTGCAGGTCGATGGTCTTCCTCAGGCGCCCACCTGGCTGGCGGCTGTCCCCCTTGTCGGCAGCCGGCTGGTAGGAATCTGGAACAGTATCGACCAACAGGGCGCGGCCATGATAGTCGCGGTCAAACCGTATCTGGGGCAGGTCGGCAACTGGTTGCTGGCACGCAGCGCGCAGATCGGTGGCGGGATTCTTGAGCTGACCTTGAGCATCGTCTTCGTGTTTTTCTTCTATCGAGACGGGCCGCGACTGGCGATGTTTGTCCATCGCTTGCTGGAACGGCTGATTGGTGATCGTGCCGGTTACTACATCGAACTGGTGGCTGGCACGGTGCAGCGGGTGGTCAACGGCGTTATCGGTACTGCCGCTGCACAGGCGATCCTGGCGTTGATCGGTTTCCTGATTGCCGGTGTGCCCGGTGCATTGGTGCTCGGCATTGCGACCTTCCTGCTCAGCCTGATACCCATGGGGCCGCCGCTGGTGTGGATTCCCGCTACCGCGTGGCTGGCCTGGAAAGGCGAGTACGGCATGGCGGTGTTCCTCGGGATCTGGGGGACGCTGATCATCAGTGGCGTGGACAACGTGCTCAAGCCGTACCTGATCAGCCGCGGCGGCACGCTGCCGCTGGTGATCGTGCTGCTCGGGGTGTTTGGCGGATTGATTGCGTTTGGTTTTATCGGCCTGTTCATCGGCCCGACCTTGCTGGCTGTGGCCTATAGCCTGTTGACGGATTGGAGTGTCAGTCAGGCGCGAGTGGACGACAAGCGCTGATGCTGATGTAGGAGCAGCCGGTCGACGCTCGACGCTACCTGGCTTTTGACTCACGTCGCGACGTTCAGGTTTGTACCGACGGTCGCCACGTTGTTCAGCTGATACTGTTTGCTCAGGTTGGCGATCATCTTGCTCAAGGCTTCAGCGATATTGGCCTTGTCACTCTGAGAGCTGCTGTCCTGGCTGCGACCTGCTTGCAGCGCTGTCTTGAGCTCATCGCTGCTGATACCGCCGCTGTTGTCAGTGTCTAGTGCTTTGAGCAGCGCCGCGCTGCTGTCGGTGCTGCTGGAGGCGCTAGAGGTGCTGGAGCTGCTGTCACTGTCCAGCTTGCTGAAGTTTTTGGTCAGGCTGACCAGAACGCCGTTATCGCTTTTCTGCGAGAGGGCACTTTTCAGTTCGTCCTTATCGACCGAGCCGTCACCGTTGCTGTCGAGTTTGGCGAACAGCTCTTTCTGGAATTGCTGACTGCGGGCGCTGTTCGTCGCAGTGGTGCTGCTGGTGCTGGTATAGCTCGAATAGTTGCTGACGCTACCAATCATGGGCTCACTCCTTGCGTATGGATAAAACCGGTGGGTGCACCGGCTTATGCAGCCTCAAGGGGGAAGTTGTCGTGGGTATGTGAGTTTTGTACCGACAGGTATACAAGGCAGTACCTAGACCCGAGGCAAGCGCACCACGGCGGTCAGACCGCCGCCCGGGGTTTCCTCCAGACCCAGGTGACCACCCAGTCGCTGCGCCGCCTCCCGAGCGATGGTCATGCCCAGGCCGACGCCGCCGGAGTTGCGGTTGCGAGAACCTTCCAGGCGATAGAACGGCTCGAACACCGCTTCCCGTTTGTCCGCAGCAATGCCCGGCCCATGGTCGATGACCTTGATGAGCACTTCTTCGCGGCTGTCCTGCAACGTGATTGCTGCGTGCCCGGCGTAGCGCAGGGCGTTATCCAGCAGGTTGTTCAGGCATGAGCGCAGGGCCATGGGTTGCACTTGCAGCGGTGCGCAATGGCCGCTGGCCTGGACGTCAGCACCCTGGTCCTGAGCGTTTTCGCTGAGGGATTCGACCAGCGCTTGCACATCCATCCATTGCGGGGCTTCGCTGGTGCGCTGCTCGTGCAGGTAACTGAGGGTGGCGTCGAGCATGCTGATCATGTCATCGAGATCCTGGCGCATCTGTCCTTGCAACTTGCTGTCGTCGATCTGTTCCAGACGCAGCTTGAGTCGCGATAGAGGCGTGCGCAGGTCGTGGGATACCGCGCCGAGCATGCGTGCCCGCTGCTGCACCTGTTCACGAATGCGCTTTTGCATCAGGTTGAAGGTATAGGCCGCCTGACGAGCTTCCTTCGGTCCGGACTCATCCAGCGGGGGGCTGTTGAGGTCTTCGCTCAGTTGTTCCGCAGCGGCGCTCAGTCGCTGGATCGGTCGGGTCAGCAACTTGGCGCCGTACCAGGCGGCGATTATCAAGGAGATGAACTGGAACGTCAGCGGCACGATCGGGCCACCGAACCAGGGCCGTGGCGGCCTTGGCTCGAAGCGCTCGGGCATGGGCGGGCGCTGCTCGCCGAAAGTGGAACCTGGCGCTGATGGTCGTGGTGGCGGAGGAGGGCCGTAATGGTGAAACCAGAAGAACGCCAAAAGGTGAGCGAGCACGATCGCGATCAGCAGTACGCCAAACAGACGGCCGAATAGCGTATCGACGCGCAAACGCATCAGCCGATGTCTCTCGCGTCGAACAGATAACCTTCACCGCGAACGGTCTTGATCAGCTGCGGGGCTTTCGGGTCATCGCCGAGTTTTTGCCGCAGACGCGAGACCAGCAAATCGATGCTGCGATCAAACGCCTCGATGGAGCGACCACGGGCCGCATCCAGAAGCTGCTCGCGGCTGAGCACGCGCCGAGGACGTTCGATGAACACCCAGAGCAAACGGAACTCGGCGTTGGACAGTGGCACTACCAGACCATCGGCGGCAATCAACTGGCGCAGCACGCTGTTCAGACGCCAGTTGTCAAAACGGATATTGGCCCGTTGTTCGCTGCGATCATCGCGCACCCGGCGCAGGATGGTCTGGATCCGCGCCACCAGTTCCCGCGGTTCGAAGGGTTTGGCCATGTAGTCATCGGCGCCCAGCTCCAGGCCGATAATGCGGTCGGTAGGTTCGCAGCGGGCGGTCAGCATCAGAATCGGAATGTCTGACTCGGCACGTAGCCAGCGGCATAGCGACAGGCCATCCTCACCCGGCAACATCAGATCGAGCACCACCAGGTCGAAATGCTCTGCCTGGAGTGCCAGACGCATCGCGGCGCCATCGGTGACACCGCTGGCGTGAATATTGAAACGTGCCAGATAGTCGATCATCAATTCCCGGATCGGTACATCATCGTCGACGATCAGCGCGCGAATGTTCCAGCGTTTGTCGTCACCAGGCGTTGCGGCTTTTTGATCGTCGTTGAAAGGAGCAGGGTTATTCATGCGTACGTTCGTCTGCCAGGTAGGCTGCCAACCACAAAGATGGGCCGCGAGGTTGTGGCTTCAGCATAGGCGTCCGGCTGTGAGGCTGGAAGTGCTGTAAGGGGATGTTGCGGCTGGGGAGGGTAGCCTCGGCGATTGTTGCAGGGATGTCGGGAATGTATCTGTTTAGACATAATTGCCGCTTACGCCGGATTGTATGGAGTTTATCCTGAGGCAAGCATCACCGTTGAGGATGATTTAGCGATCATCGGGTCCCGCTGTGGCGCTGGTTCCGCTACAATGCGCGCCGATTTCGACTTGCCCGAGAGCACACTCATGTCCGCCTGCCAGACTCCTATCATCGTCGCCCTGGATTTCCCCACCCGTGACGCCGCACTGAAGCTGGCCGATCAGTTGGACCCGAAACTGTGCCGGGTCAAAGTTGGCAAGGAACTGTTCACCAGCTGTGCCTCGGAGATTGTCGGGACCTTGCGTGACAAGGGCTTCGAAGTGTTCCTGGATTTGAAGTTCCACGACATCCCGAACACCACCGCCATGGCGGTCAAGGCTGCCGCAGAAATGGGCGTGTGGATGGTCAACGTCCATTGCTCCGGCGGTTTGCGCATGATGGCCGCCTGCCGCGAGGTGCTCGACCAGCGCAGCGGGCCCAAGCCGCTGTTGATCGGCGTGACCGTTCTGACCAGCATGGAACGCGAGGACCTGGCAGGAATCGGTCTGGATATCGAGCCTCAGGAGCAAGTGCTGCGTCTGGCGGCATTGGCGGAAAAAGCCGGGATGGACGGTCTGGTCTGTTCGGCGCTGGAAGCCCGGGCCTTGAAAACCGCGCATCCGTCCCTGCAATTGGTGACCCCGGGGATTCGCCCGGCGGGCAGTGCTCTGGACGATCAGCGTCGTATCCTCACGCCGCGTCAGGCGCTGGATGCCGGTTCCGACTACCTGGTGATCGGTCGTCCGATCAGCCAGGCGGCCGATCCGGCCAAGGCGCTGGCGGCGGTAGTCGCCGAGCTGGCCTGATGTGATCGTTCCCACGCTCTGCGTGGGAATACCTCACTGGACGCTCTGCGTCCGCTCTTGATGTGACGCGGAGCGTCACGGGCTGCATTCCCACGCTGGAGCGTGGGAACGATCACATCAGGCTCAAGACACCTTCAACACCAACTTGCCAAAATTCTCGCCGCTGAACAGTTTCATCAGCGTTTCCGGGAACGTCTCAAGTCCTTCGACGATATCTTCCTTGCTCTTGAGTTGCCCCTTGGCCATCCAGCCGGCCATTTCTTGTCCTGCGGCGGCGAACCGAGTGGCATAGTCCATCACCACAAAGCCTTCCATCCGCGCGCGGTTGACCAGTAATGACAGGTAGTTGGCCGGGCCCTTCACCGCTTCTTTGTTGTTGTACTGGCTGATGGCGCCGCAGATCACCACGCGGGCCTTCATGTTCAGGCAGCTGAGCACCGCATCGAGAATATCGCCGCCCACGTTATCGAAATACACATCGACACCTTTTGGACATTCGCGCTTTAGGCCGGCGATGACGTCTTCGTTTTTGTAATCGATGGCGCCATCGAAGCCCAGCTCGTCGATAAGGAATTTGCACTTGTCCTGACCACCGGCGATGCCGATGACGCGGCAACCTTTGATTTTGGCAATTTGCCCGGCAATGCTGCCCACCGCACCTGCCGCGCCCGAAAGCACCACGGTGTCGCCGGCCTTGGGTGCGCCGACGTCCAGGAGGGCGAAGTACGCGGTCATCCCGGTCATGCCTAACGCTGACAAATAGCGTGGCAGCGGTGCCAGTTTCGGATCGACTTTGTAGAAGCCGCGAGGCTCGCCAAGGAAATAATCCTGCACACCCAAGGCACCGTTGACGTAGTCGCCAACGGCAAAGCCCGGGTTGTTCGAGGCCACGACCTTGCCAACACCCAGCGCACGCATCACTTCGCCAATGCCCACCGGCGCAATATAGGATTTGCCTTCGTTCATCCAGCCACGCATGGCCGGGTCCAGTGACAGATACTCGTTTTTGACCAGGATCTGACCTGCCGCCGGTTCGCCGACCGAAACTTGCTGATAGCTGAAGGTTTCACGAGTCGCCGCGCCCACCGGGCGTTTGGCGAGCAGGAATTGGCGATTGGTCTGGGCAGTCATGGCAGGCACTCAATGATCAATGGAGCATGATTGATAGACCCTCGCGGCTGATGTCGCAAGGTTTGCTGATGCAGCGAATACGCGTCAATCCAATCGGGTGATAGTTGATAGGGCATGGACATCACTGCAACTCATAAGTGCTTAACCGGCCTTCTGATAGTGCTGCCGCGTCCAATGGGGCTGTGGCTAGATTGCGAGAACGCGATCACCCGCATTCCATCGAGGACATAACAATGAGCATGACGTTTTCCGGCCAGGTAGCTTTGGTCACTGGCGCAGCGGCCGGTATTGGTCGCGCAACGGCCCGGGCGTTCGCCGCTGAAGGCTTGAAGGTGGTGGTCGCAGACCTGGATGTAGCGGGAGGCGAGGGTACGGTGGAACTCATTCGCGCCGCGGGTGGCAACGCGGTTTTCGTTCGCTGCAATGTCACGCTGGAAGCCGATGTGAAGGAGCTGATGGAGCAAGTGGTGAGTGCCTATGGTCGTGTCGACTACGCCTTCAACAATGCCGGGATCGAGATCGAAAAGGGCAAGCTTGCCGACGGCACCCTTGATGAGTTCGACGCCATCATGGGAGTCAACGTCAAGGGTGTCTGGCTGTGCATGAAATACCAATTGCCGTTGATGCTGGCCCAGGGCGGCGGCGCCATCGTCAATACCGCTTCGGTGGCGGGCCTCGGTGCTGCGCCGAAAATGAGCATCTATGCTGCGTCGAAACACGCGGTGATTGGCCTGACCAAGTCGGCGGCCATCGAATATGCGAAGAAGAAAATCCGCGTGAATGCCGTTTGCCCGGCAGTGATCGACACCGACATGTTCCGTCGTGCCTATGAGGCTGATCCAAAGAAAGCCGAATTCGCCGCCGCCATGCACCCGGTCGGTCGCATCGGCACCGTCGAAGAGATCGCCAGTGCCGTGCTCTATCTGTGCAGCGACGGCGCGGCCTTCACCACCGGTCACGCCTTGGCGGTGGATGGCGGGGCAACGGCTATCTGATGATTTGGTTCACCAGACATAAAAAAATCCGGAATCTTTAACAGATTCCGGATTTTATGATTAGGGAATTGTGCGGCGAGTATCACACCCTGTGGCGAATGCGATCCGTAGCAGCTGGCGAAGCCTGCCGCTACCGATCGCGTTCCTGCGGGGGCAAGCCCCCTCACCACAATTGCCCGCCAGGTAATCAGCTGCGATCACGTTTGGGCAGTACGTCCTTGAGCTTGGCATGCATGCTGCGCAAGGTTTTTTCGGTACTGGCCCAGTCGATGCACGCGTCGGTAATGGAGACACCGTATTGCAGTTCGGCCAGGTCTTTCGGAATCGCCTGGCAGCCCCAGTTCAGGTGGCTTTCGACCATCAGACCGATGATCGACTGGTTGCCTTCGAGGATCTGATTGGCGACGTTCTCCATCACCAGCGGTTGCAGCGCCGGATCCTTGTTGGAGTTGGCGTGGCTGCAATCGACCATGATGTTCGGTTTGATTTTCGCCTTGTTCAGCGCTTGCTCGCATAGCGCTACGCTGACCGAATCATAGTTCGGCTTGCCATTGCCACCGCGTAGCACCACGTGCCCGTAGGCGTTGCCCTTGGTGGTGACGATCGACACGCCGCCTTCCTGGTTGATACCCAGGAACCGGTGAGGGCTGGAAACCGACTGCAGCGCGTTGATCGCGACGGTCAGGCCACCGTCGGTGCCGTTCTTGAAGCCGACAGCCGAGGACAGGCCAGAGGCCATTTCACGGTGAGTCTGGGATTCGGTGGTCCTTGCGCCGATTGCCGACCAGCTGATCAGATCCTGCAAGTACTGCGGCGAGATCGGGTCAAGGGCTTCGGTTGCGGTAGGCAGGCCCATTTCAGCCAGATCCAGCAACAACTGACGACCGATGTGCAGTCCGTCCTGAATCTTGAACGAGTCATCCAGGTACGGATCGTTGATCAAGCCTTTCCAGCCAACAGTGGTACGCGGCTTCTCGAAATAGACCCGCATCACCAGATAAAGGGTGTCGGACACTTCGGCGGCGAGCACCTTGAGGCGCTCGGCATATTCGTGCGCAGCCTTGATGTCGTGGATCGAGCAAGGCCCGATGACAACGAACAGGCGGTGGTCTGTCCCATCGAGAATATTGCGAATCACCTCGCGGCCTTTGGTCACGGTGCGCAGGGCAACGTCGCTCAAAGGAATATCACGCTTGAGCTGATCGGGAGTGATCAGGGTCTCGTTGGAGGCGACGTTAAGGTCATTGATCGGTAAATCAGCCATCGTGTTACTCGTCAGGTCACGGGTGCCGGCCGCCAGCGATCCCCGCGCGGCGGAGCACAGCAGATTTAAGCGCGTCGGGGAGCCGAACCTTAGCGCGTTACGCGGTTGCTCGACAATGGGCAGGCGCGGGTTTAATCCTGTGTCGGCTGCATAAATGCCTGGCGGACGGTGTCATGGGAGAATTCGTCGGCATGTTGCTGGACCCATTCAAGGGCCAGTGCGTCGATGCTCTGCTGCTCGGTCTGGGGTTCGTGCAAGCGGCAGTAACGCTCCATTTGGCATACCTGTTCGCCCATGCGTGCGCAGAACAGCGTCTGTTCGTCGATAAAAGCGATCCCGACCAGGAATCCTCGCTTGCGTCTCAGGCACCAGGCCACATAGCCCAGGTAGCAGGCACTTTCGCCGAGGGTTGGCATGCGCACTTCCAGCGCCGTCCCGTGTCGCCAGGCGCGGTGGTAATTGCAAGCCACGCCGCCGAGGCTGATAGTGTGCAGCGTTTGGCGAGAAATACATTCGTGTTTACGCAAGGTTAACTCGACGGGAACATCATCAGGATGAGGTAGAAAACGTCTCATGAACGCGGACTCCAAGTCTCGGTTATTTGACATTGTTTCACCCAGTATAGTGGTCGAATTGGACCTGACCGATTTCGATTCCGATCAACGCTTATTGGCGATGAACGGTGTGTCGTTGGTGATATTCACCAGTGTCGGTTGCGCCAGTTGCCGTTGGGCCCGACAGCAACTGCCCGGGTTGGATCTGGCGGTCGATCGCCTGTGCTGGATCGATGCCGGAAACAATGGCGGAGTAGTCGAGCGTTATCAGGTATTTCATTTGCCGGCGCTGTTTGTGGTGCGTGACGGCGAGTACTACGGCACCTTACAGTCGCGGTTGACGTGTAATGAACTCAATGAGGGCCTGCGTCAGGCGCTGAGTCGAATTCCAGAGGAGTTGCCATGATGGGGGCAGTTGTCCAGACGCCGCGTATCGGCATTATCGGGACCGGGGCGATTGGCGGTTTTTACGGGGTGATGCTGGCGCGTGCCGGGTTTGATGTGCACTTTCTGTTGCGCAGCGAATTTTGCGCGGTCGCCGGGAATGGTCTGAAACTCAACAGCGCTGTGCATGGCGCGATGACGCTGAATCCGGCCCAGGCTTATTCCTCGGCAGCAGACATGCCGCCCTGTGACTGGTTGCTGGTGGGCACGAAGACCACCAGCAACGCCGAGCTCGCGCCAGCGATCATCAAGGCTGCGGCTTCTGGTGCCAAAGTCCTGCTGTTGCAGAATGGTCTGGACGTCGAAGACAGCCTGCGCGAACTGTTGCCTGATTCGCTGCACTTGCTGGGCGGCTTGTGCTTTATCTGCGTCCACCGCGCAGCGCCTGGGGTAATTGAGCATCAGGCTCTGGGTGGGGTGAACATCGGTTATCACAGCGGGCCGGCACTGGTTGACGAACAGGCGCGCCAGGCGATCGTCGAAGAGGGCGCCGGGTTGTTTCGCAAGGCCGGTCTGGACTCTCAGGCCATGGCCAATCTGCAGCAGGCACGCTGGCAAAAACTGGTCTGGAATGTACCGTATAACGGTCTGTCAGTGCTTCTGGGCGCGAGCACAACGCCGCTGATGGCCGATGTCAGCAGTCGCGAGCTGATTCAGGCGTTGATGGCCGAGGTGGTGCAGGGCGCTCTGGCCTGCGGTCATACGATGCCGCCCGGTTATGCCGAGCAACTGTTCAAAGTGACGGAAAAAATGCCGGATTATTGGCCGAGCATGTACCACGATTATCTTTATAAACGTGCGCTGGAATTGTCGGCGATCTATGCCAGACCTCTGGCTGCCGCCAAGGCCGCAGGTTGTGAGCTGCCAAAAATCGAAGCCTTGTACCAGGCATTGAGTTTTGTCGATCGGCGTAACAGCTGAGTCTGTCAGTCAGGAGACGCAATATGGTGAAGGGAATGGGCGACAAGCTGGTGGTGGCAATTTCCTCGCGGGCGCTGTTCGATTTAAGTGAGAGTCATAAGGTCTACCTGGCGCACGGCGTCGAAGCTTATCGCCAGTATCAGATCGAGCATGAGGAAGAGTTCCTCGAGCCGGGGGATGCGTTTCCACTGGTGAAAAAACTCCTGAGTCTCAATGTCAGTCTCGGCCGGGCCCGGGTCGAAGTGGTACTGGTTTCACGCAACAGTGCCGACACCGGTTTGCGGGTGTTCAACTCGATCCAGCATTACGGTCTGGATATTTCCCGTGCGGCTTTCGTCGGCGGGCGTAGTCCGTATCCCTATCTGGCGGCGTTCGGCTGCGATCTGTTTCTGTCGACCCACGCCGAGGATGTTCGCAGTGCGCTGGATGCGGGCTTCGCCGCCGCGACGATTCTCTCCGGCGGCGCTCGTCGAGCGGCCAGTGCTGAGCTGCGTATCGCCTTCGACGGCGACGCGGTGCTGTTTTCCGATGAGTCCGAGCGCGTATATCAATCGGGTGGCCTGGAAGCGTTTCAGGCCAGCGAGCGTGAGTCGGCTCGTGAGCCATTGCGCGGGGGGCCGTTCAAAGGCTTCCTGGCGGCACTCAATCTGTTGCAGCGAGAGTTTCCCGACGATGCCTGCCCGATTCGCACGGCATTGGTGACCGCGCGCTCGGCACCGGCTCATGAGCGGGTGATCCGCACATTGCGCGAGTGGGACATTCGTCTGGATGAGTCCTTGTTCCTTGGCGGTCTGGCGAAATCCGCGTTTCTTGAAGCTTTCGCCGCTGACGTATTTTTCGACGATCAGGCCGGTCATTGCGAGTTGGCCCGTGAGGTTGTCGCCACCGGTCACGTCCCCCACGGCATCAGCAATGAGCAAAAGGTTTAAGCCAAATGTTCAGGGTTTTGCGCCGGATGTCGTACTCGCCAAGGCACTGCTAAGCTGAATCAATCTCCGCCATGTTGGCAATCGAGGAGGTCATATGATTCGTTCGATGCTGTATGCCACTGACCTCGGTCTGTACGCACCTTATGTGATGCAGCATGCCCTGGAGCTGGCTCGAACATTCAATGCTGACTTGTATGTCGTTCACGCGGTTGAACCCATGGGATTATTCGCCGAATCGGTACTGCAGAGTTATCTCGATGAGCAGGCCTTGAACGAGCTGCACAGTCAGGGTTTGACTACCGTAATGGCCAACATCGAACGACGGGTGCTCGATAGCTTTCGCGAAGAGTTAGGGGAAGGGCAGCAGGACCTGGCGCTGATTCAATCGGTCAGAGTGTTTCAGGGTGACCCGTCACAGGTCATTCTCGATCAGGCTTCGAAACTCTCGGTGGATTTGCTGATCGTAGGTAGTCACAGCCATGGCGCCGGAGGGGAAGCGTCTTTGGGGAGGACCGCCGCGCGGGTTCTGCAATTGGCTCAGGTACCGGTGTATCTGGTGCCGCTGTTACAGCGTCGGCGGCATGGGGACGTCTGAGGCCGGATTAGCAGTTTTGATAAAAAGTTCTAGATTTATTCTTCAAACCATTAATATAGTTATATACCGTCGCTGATGCCCGTGGCGTCTAACTGCTTTGAGGGATACATATGAAGCTTCAACAATTGCGCTACATCTGGGAAGTGGCGCACCACGACCTCAACGTTTCCGCTACAGCCCAAAGTCTCTACACCTCACAACCGGGTATCAGCAAGCAGATCCGTCTGCTCGAGGACGAGTTGGGCGTCGAGGTTTTCGCACGCAGTGGCAAGCACTTGACGCGAGTCACCCCGGCCGGTGAGCGAATCATCACCACGGCTGGCGAGATCCTGCGCAAGGTCGAGAGCATCAAGCAAATCGCTCAGGAGTTCTCCAATGAGAAGAAAGGCACCCTGTCGATTGCTACCACTCACACCCAGGCACGTTATGCGTTGCCGCCGGTCATCAGCGGCTTCATCAAGCAATACCCGGATGTCGCCTTGCACATGCATCAGGGCTCGCCGATGCAGATCGCCGAAATGGCTGCCGACGGCACTGTGGATTTCGCCATCGCCACCGAAGCACTGGAGCTGTTCGGTGATCTGGTGATGATGCCGTGCTATCGCTGGAACCGTTGCGTGGTTGTTCCCCAGGGGCACCCGCTGACCAAGCTGCCGAAGCTGACCCTGGAAACCCTGGCTGAATACCCGATCGTGACCTACGTGTTCGGTTTCACCGGTCGTTCCAAACTCGACGAAGCCTTCAGCCATCGCGGCCTGACCCCGAAAGTGGTATTCACCGCAGCCGATGCCGACGTGATCAAGACTTATGTGCGCCTCGGTCTGGGCGTGGGTATCGTCGCCAAAATGGCGGTCGACACCAAGCTCGACAACGACCTGGTCGTGCTCGATGCCAGCGAACTGTTCGAGTCCAGCGTGACCAAGATCGGTTTCCGCCGTGGCACGTTTCTGCGTGGTTTCATGTGCGACTTCATCGAGAAGTTCGCCCCGCACCTGACGCGCGAAGTCATGGCCAAGGCCATCCAGTGCCACAACAAGCAGGAACTGGAAGAACTGTTCGACGGCGTCGAGCTACCGGTTCACTAAGGCGACTCATTTCACCTCGGTAACAGCAAACTGTTGCCGGGTTCCCGCCACGTTGATTTCGACCTCGTCACCCTCGAATTTTCCCAGTAGGCTTTTGCCCAGTGGCGAGCGCGGGGTGATGACGGTAATCAGTTGCCCCACCAGATAAACCTTCAATCCGGCCGCATCTGGTCCCAAAAACAGCCATTGCTGATTACCGTTGTCGTCTTCAAGACCCAGCAGCGTGCCAATCTGGATGCCGTGTTGCTCGTCATAGGGACGCAGGATCAGGTTTTGGCAAAGCACCAGTGCCTGCCTGATTTCTTCCACACGCCTGGCCTGACCGGCAGCCAGATAGGAGGCTTCCAGGCCTAGCGTGTCGTATTTGTTTTCGGCGATGTTTTCTTCGTGGGTCGCGGTTTCATAGGCAGTTTGCGCGGCGCGTTGGGCGATATCGAGATCGACCTTGAGCTTTTCGAGGATCAGGCTGTGGACGGCGTGTTTATTCATGGTCAATCACAGAATTGCAGGACGTTCGCCCGGCTCTTGTCGCTGGGGGCCGTCTGGTCTTGTTGCAACCAGAACTGGCATTTAGGGTTGGACTGAATGCGCAGGTTGCTGCGGGCATTGTCCAGGCCTTGTTGTTGTTCGTTCTTGCTCAGGTTGTCCTGGTATTGCTCGAACATTCGATTCGGCTCCGCCGGTTCGGTAACGGGTGGTTTGGCGAGGTGCTGAACGGCCTCGGCTACAGGCGCAAGTTGCTGACTGAACACAAAGCGTGAAGCCAGCCAGCAGGTCAATGCGATAGCCATGAAACCCAGCCACAGACCCAAGGCAATGCTGCCGGTCAGCTGCAGTGGATTAATGCTGACGTGCATTGGACGATGCGGACGTGGACGATAGGGCATGGCGGCTTCCTGGCAGGCGCTGTTGATCGGGCAGGGGGGATGATTGTCGCACACCCCCAGAGCCTGTTGACGGTTGGTGGCGAGCCGCCATCAAGCGTCAACAGGCCCTGGAAGATTAATCGGCTGCACCCCTTCTGCGCGGAACGATTTATGCGGACAATCGGCGCTTTTGCCAAACGGAGCCCGGAATGAAAGTCACCTGGGATATTTTCTGCAGTGTCGTCGATAACTACGGCGACATCGGCGTGACGTGGCGCCTGGCCCGGCAATTAGTGGCTGAGCATCAATGCTCGGTGCGGCTGTGGGTCGATGATCTGCGGGCTTTCGAGCGCATTTGTCCGCAACTCGACATCAATGCCCCTCAGCAGTGGCAGCAGGGTGTCCAGGTGTGCCAGTGGTCCGCCGTATGGCAATCGACGGCCGCCGCCGATGTGGTGATCGCCGCATTTGCCTGTCAATTGCCGACTGCATACATGGACGCAATGACTGCGCGGGAGAAAACCCCGCTGTGGATCAACCTTGACTACTTGAGTGCCGAGGACTGGATTGTCGGTTGTCATGGCTTGCCATCGGTGAAGTACAAGCATGTGCAGAAGTATTTCTTCTTTCCGGGGTTTCAGGCCGGTACGGGCGGCTTGCTGCGTGAGGCCGGGTTGCTCGAGCAGCGTCGCCAGTTTCAGAAAAGTGCTCAGGCCCAGCGAGATTTCTTGCAGGCGCTCGGCGTTGCTCCGGTAGCGGGCGCGCGGCTGATCTCGTTGTTCGCCTATGAAAATGCGGGACTGGCCAGTTGGCTCGACGTCATGGCTGCTGACTCACAACCGACTCATCTGCTGGTGCCCGAGGGGCGGATTCTCGGTGACGTTGAGCGGTGGCTGGGTGTCGAGGGGTTGTCGGCTGGCGCGGTACAAGTACGCGATTGCTTGACGGTGCAGGTGCTGCCGTTCGTCCGGCAGGAAGAATACGACCGCCTGTTGTGGTGCTGTGATTTCAATGCCGTACGCGGCGAGGACTCTTTCGTGCGCGCCCAGTGGGCTGGGCGGCCAATGCTCTGGCACATTTATCGGCAGGAAGAAGACATTCATCTGGACAAGCTCGACGCCTTCCTCGAGCTGTATACACTAGGCCTGTCGCCGGCCGCCAAGGCCGCCGTGAATGATCTGTGGCAGGCCTGGAACGCAGGAGCGGAAATGGCCGAAAGCTGGAAAAACCTGCTTGAGCACTGGCCGGAAGTGGCCAGTCATTCCGAAAAATGGTGTCTGGAACAGGCCTTGCAAGCGGATCTTGCTGCGGCGCTGGTGCAGTTTTACCTAAATTGGATATGATACGCGGCCTAGATTTTTGTAAATCCCATCCAAATTCGGATATTCGTAATGAAAACTGGTAAAGAACTGAAACCCGGTACGGTGATCCGTCTCGAAAACGACCCTTGGCTGGTTCAGAAAGCTGAATTCACCAAGTCCGGTCGTAACAGCGCGATCATGAAGACCAAGCTGAAAAACCTGCTGACCGGTTACAAGACCGAGATCGTTTACAGCGCCGATGACAAACTGGACGACGTAATCCTCGACCGCAAAGAAGCGACTCTGTCGTTCATCAGCGGCGACACCTACACGTTCATGGACACCACTGACTACACCATGTACGAGCTGAACGCCGAAGACATCGAAGCTGTTCTGCCATTCGTCGAAGAAGGCATGACCGATGTTTGTGAAGCGATCTTCTTCGAAGAGCGTCTGGTTTCCGTAGAGCTGCCGACCACTATCGTGCGTGTAGTCGACTACACCGAAGGTTCCGCTCGTGGCGACACTTCCGGCAAGGTCATGAAGCCTGCCAAGCTGAGCAACGGTACTGAGCTGCAAGTTGCTGACTTCATCGAAATCGGTGACAGAATCGAGATCGATACCCGCGAAGGCGGTTCTTACAAAGGCCGCGCTAAATAAGCGCAGTTTTTGCAGGAAAGAAAAAGCCCGACCATTGAGTCGGGCTTTTTTGTGCGCGTTGCTACTTGATCGTTCCCACGCTCCCGCGTGGGAATGCATCCTGTGACGCTCTGCGTCACCTCTGCAGCGGACGCAGAGCGTC
>NZ_JBWKTM010000009.1:0-255802 GCF_059420325.1 Pseudomonas sp. GW821-FHT04C07 | reverse complement strand
GTTTCGACTGCGCCGGAAGTGGGGCGAATTATAGGCTTCCAGATTCTGCCGTCAAGGGTTAATTCAAATTATCTATCGACAATGGTCGAAAACGTCGAAAGCCCTGCTTATATAAGAGGCGCACAAACAGTGTGAGCAGTATATTGCTCATGACGTATGAGTTGAGCATCATGTACCGCGCATATACCTTTCTGTCTCTACTACTCCGGATGATGCCTCGTAATGACTGACCAGCCCCGCAGCCTCGCCTCGACTCTGTTCCCGGTCGGCCTGCTGCTTATTGCCATGGCTTCAATCCAATCCGGTGCCTCTCTTGCCAAAAGCATGTTCCCCGTTGTGGGAGCCCAAGGCACTACGACGCTACGCCTGATTTTTGCCAGCATCATCATGTTGCTGCTGCTACGCCCTTGGCGCGCCAAACTCACAGCCAGGTCCTTGCGCACGGTAATCGTCTACGGGATGGCACTTGGAGGCATGAACTTCCTCTTCTATATGTCACTCAGAAGCGTCCCTCTGGGAATTGCGGTTGCCCTGGAGTTCACCGGCCCCCTGGCGGTTGCTATATATGCGTCACGCCGGGCGATCGACTTTCTGTGGATCGGCTTGGCGGTCATCGGCCTGCTACTGCTGATCCCCGCGGGCGACACCAGTGCCGGAATCGACCTTATAGGTGCTGGTTATGCGCTTGGCGCGGGTATCTGCTGGGCGTTATATATCCTGTTCGGCCAAAAGGCCGGTGCAGACAACGGCGTTCAAACCGCCGCACTGGGTGTAATGATTGCCGCTTTATTCGTAGCGCCTATCGGCATCGTCCATGCAGGAGCAGCCTTATTGACTCCGTCCTTGATCCCGATAGCCATTGGAGTCGCCATTCTCTCTACTGCCCTGCCCTACACCCTGGAGATGGTGGCCCTCACCAGAATGCCAGCTCGCACCTTTGGCACCTTGATGAGCATCGAACCTGCTTTCGGTGCCTTGTCAGGGCTGTTGTTCCTTCACGAATACCTGTCCCTGGCCCAATGGCTGGCCATTGCTTGCATCATCCTCGCCTCCGTCGGTGCCACCATGACTATGCGCCGCGAATCCAGTCCCTTGCTCGCAGCCGATTGAAACTGGATTTGACGAAGCTCTGGCATTTACCGCTCAATTAGGCCATGTTTAGGCTGTAACTCTGTGTAAGCCTTGGATTTTTCGAATAGGGACATCGTCAACGCGACACGCTAGAGCGGATAAAGCCAGACTCGGGTGCCAGACCCGAAGCGAGCTAAAAGGAAGGGCATGAAACGAGTTTTGATACTGTTAGCCGTACTTGCCATTGCAGGCTGTGCTGCGACCTCAAAAACCGAAACAAAGCGCGGAAAGACGGGACTGCATATCAACTGCTCTGGCCTGTCCTCTTCCTGGGACAAGTGTTACACCAGTGCCGCCAATTCATGCGGCGCCAAGGGCTACAAAGTGATCGCCAAATCGGGCGACGCTGTAGAAGACCCCGGTGACTACCCCTTCGGCCTCAATCCCGCCGGCTATACGAGCCGCAGCATGATAGTCATCTGTAAATAAGCTGACACCGCTTCATTCAACGTGCAGTCTTCTGATCTGGTGACCGATCTCGGCGTAACTCGACTCCAGGACTTTGCGTTGAATCCGGGGATTTACCAGCATCCGCGCCACAACCAGCGCGCCAATGCATTGCGACAATATCGCCCACGCCAGAGAGTCGCTGCCTAATGTCCGGGCCCAGCATTCCTGCAATCGGCAAATCCACTGCTCCGCCTGCTGCCGAACAGCGATGTCGGAGCGAGCGATTTCGGCTCCCAACGCCGGCAAGGCACAACCTGTTTCGGGCTGCTCAACGTGCGCCATGCTCAAATAATGTTTGAGACAACATTCAAGCCTTGCCCGATTCTGCTCACCATCCCCGCTTAACCGCTCAAGACTCTGGCTCAGCTCACGCTCGACAATCGAACTGAACAGCTCATCTTTTGACGAAAAGTGACTGTAGAAAGCCCCACCGCTGAGCCCTATCGCTTTCATCAAACCGTCGACGCCGACCGTGGAAAAACCTTCTTTCTTGGCCGACACAGCACTGCTTTCCAGCAATCGCTCTCTGGTTTCCTGCTTGTGGCTGGCTGAATAACGCATCGTTCCCCCTATGAATCTATCACCTTGACGCATTTGAGATCGTAGCATAACGTTCGTTTAGCTAACGATCGTTTACTAAAAAGGCGATACCCATGACTACAACCATAAATAACAACAAAGTCGTATTGGTGGTCGGCGCAGGCGATGCCACCGGTGGCGCAATAGCCAAGCGTTTTGCCCAGGAGGGATTTATCGCCTGCGTCACTCGGCGTAGCGCTGACAAGTTGCAACCCTTGGTCGATGCTATCCAGGCAGCAGGGGGCCAGGCACATGGCTTCGCCTGCGATGCACGCAAAGAAGAGGACGTGATTGCGCTGGTCGAACAGATCGAGAGCCAGATCGGCCCGATCGAAGCCTTCGTCTTCAACATCGGCGCCAATGTACCGTGCAGCATCCTTGAAGAAACCGCGCGCAAGTATTTCAAGATATGGGAAATGGCCTGCTTCTCGGGATTCCTGAACGCTCGTGAAGTCGCCAAACGCATGGCCACCCGCCAACGGGGCACTATCCTGTTCACCGGTGCGACAGCCGGGATGCGTGGAGCTGCCGGTTTCGCCGCGTTTGCCGGCGCCAAACATGGAATTCGCGCATTGGCCCAAAGCATGGCCCGCGAACTGGGTCCTATGAACATCCATGTCGCTCATATCGTCGTCGACGGTGCCATTGATACGGACTTTATTCGCGACAGCTTCCCGCAGAAGTACGCGCTCAAGGATCAAGACGGCATCCTTAATCCGGAACACATTGCCGAGAACTATTGGTACCTGCACAGTCAGCCGCGAGATGCCTGGACCTTCGAGCTGGATCTACGACCATGGAGCGAACGCTGGTAAGCCCTCCCCTATAACAATAATCAGAGAGCACCCACCATGAGTAAAACCGTAGAGTTCTTCTTCGACCTCGGCAGCCCCAGCACTTACCTGGCCTATACCCAATTACCAAAAATCTGCGCCCTAACCGGCAGCCAGCTTATCTATCAACCCATGCTGCTGGGCGGTGTATTCAAAGCCACCGGCAACGCCTCCCCCATCAGCATTCCAGCCAAAGGGCGCTACATGCTTGACGATCTGGAGCGTTACGCCAAACGCTATCAGGTTGCGCTCAATTTCAATCCACACTTTCCGGTCAACACCCTTTTACTGATGCGCGCAGTCACCGGCATGCAACTGCGTCATCCGGAACGTTTCCTCGATTTTATCGACTGTCTTTTCCGCGCATTGTGGGTTGATAAGCGCAACCTCAATGACCTTGCGATAGTCGCTGCGGTGTTGACGGAGAAGGGCTTTGACCCGACCGAAATCCTGGCGCTGACCAACGATGAGGAGATCAAAGCCGCCCTAAAGGACAAAACCGAACAGGCGTTGCAACGTGGCGTGTTCGGCGCGCCGAGCATGTTTGTCGATAACCAGCTGTTCTTCGGCCAGGACCGTCTGGACTTTGTCCTCGAAGCCTTGAGCTAAATCTCGATGACCAGCCGCCCCTGCGCTTGCCCCGCAACAAGCAGGTCATAGGCGGCTTCGGCGGTTTGCAAACCGAACTGCCGAGGATCGAGCAAAGGAGTCAGCTTGCCGGCTTCGATCAACCGAGTCGCTTGAGCAAGAATTTGCCCGTGATGATCACGGCCCTTGCCCGTCAGCAACGGCAATAACGTGAACACTCCAGAATAAGTCGCGCCCCGAAAGGACAATGGCGCAAGGCTGTGTTGCCCCCAACCGAGGCAGCTCAGCACATGACCGTAATAATTGCGCACAGCCTTGAACGACGCATCCAGCGTTTCACCGCCCACCGTGTCGTAAACGATATCGAACCCCTCGCCTGCCGTGTGCTCCTCTACATAGTGTTCAACCGGGCTTTGCCGATAGTCGATAAAGGTCGCTCCAAAACCTTCGATAATGCCCCGCTGCCTGGCTGAACCAGTGGCAAACACATCGGCACCGAAGGCTTGAGCGAGCTGCACTGCAATATGTCCGACGCCTCCCGCGCCACCGTGAATCAACACCGACTGCCCTGCTCGTACGTGAGCGCGATCCACCAACCCTTCCCATGCGGTAATCAGCACCAAGGGCAGCGCCGCTGCTTCACGCATACTCAAATTGCGCGGTTTGAGCGCCAACAATTGCGCATCGACGACGGCGAATTCGGCCAGAGAACCTTGCAAACCCGCGATACCGGTCGCCATGGCATAAACCTCATCGCCGATCTGCCATCCGCTTACGCCGGCACCCAGCGCTTCAACGGTTCCTGCCAGGTCCATACCCAGCACCGCAGGCAAAGGTTGACGTGCGTGGGCTGCTTGTCCCGCACGTATCTTTGCGTCCAGCGGATTGACCCCGCTGGCTGCAATCCTGACCAATACCTGGCCCGCTTCTGGTTCGGGGACGTTTAAAACAGCCAAGCGAAAAGGCGCATTAGCCGAATCGACAATCAGAGCATTCATCTCACGTATGTCAGTCATTTTCGCGATCTCATGTCAGGGAAGTTGAGTTGATCATCCACCACCCGACTCATACCGATAAGACGTTATATAGCTATAGTGAGCATGCCCATTTGGCATGAATGAGAACACCCATGGACAAGCTCAATGCAATGGCGATTTTTGTTCGAGTGGTGGAGCGCGGCAGTTTTTCCGCTGTCGCCCGGGAATTGCAGACCAGCCAACCCACCATCAGCAAAGTGCTGAGAGCGCTGGAGATCGAGCTGGGCGGCAAACTGATTTCCCGTAGCACCCGGCAACTGTCGCTGACCGATGAAGGTCAGCGTTACTACACGCAATGTCGGCAAATCCTCGCCGCGGTGGACGCCGCGCAACACAGCTTTCAGTCGGGCCGGGAAACCGTGGCCGGCAACTTGCGGGTCGGCTCATCCGTCAGTTTCGGGCGTTTGCAGATTGCCTCGCGCCTGCCGGGCTTTCTGGCGAGTTATCCACAGGTGCAAATTGACCTGCAACTCAACGACCACAATCAGGATCTGGTCAGCGAGGGCCTGGACGTCACCTTCCGGATCGGCGAACTGAACGATAGCGGCCTTATCGCCCGCAAGGTCGGTACCACCTACCGTGTGACGGTTGCCAGCCCTGACTATCTCGCCCGCCAGGGCCTGCCACTCACGCCCGAAGAACTGAGCCAGCACAACTGTCTGCTGTTCAACTTGCTGAGTAGCCAGAACCAATGGATTTACAAGAAGAATGGAGAACGCCACAACGTGCGGATCAAGGGCAATGCCCAAAGTAATAGCTCGGAGGCGATACGCGAAATGGTGCTCGCAGGGCTAGGTATTGCGCTGTCGCCCGTGTGGTTGTTCAGTGAGGATTTACGAGCCGGTCGGGTAGTGGCGATTCTGCAGGACTACAGCCCACAGTCGCTGCCAATTTATGCCGTGTCCCCGGCGAATCGTCGCCAATCCGCCAGGGTCAATGCATTCATCGACTATATGACCGAGGCGCTGGCTCACGCGCCTGAGCTTGCGCCACCGCCCCAGGGCTGATGACGCTGAGCTGACTTAAATAGCCGCCGTTCGGGTGTTCAGCCACTCCAGAGCGGCGCCTTCAAGCAGCGGACTCAAACGCTCACGCACTTGCGCGTGATAGCCGTTGAACCACTCTTTCTCGTCTTGAGTCAGCAACGCCGGCTCCAGGCAACGGGTATCGATCGGGCACAGGGTCAGGGTTTCGAACTTGAGGAACTCACCGAACTCGGTGCTGCCCGCTTCACGATTCAACACCAGGTTCTCGATCCGCACACCCCAGCGGCCAGGACGATACGTGCCCGGTTCTATTGAGGTGATCATTCCCGGCTGCATCGCCGTTTGTGGTGCCGGCGCCGCCTGGTAGGCAATCACCTGCGGACCTTCATGGACGTTGAGGAAGTAACCGACACCATGACCGGTGCCGTGACCGTAATCGACACCCTCGGCCCAAATCGGCGCACGGGCGATGGAGTCCAGCAGCGGCGACAGAATGCCCCGTGGGAATTGCGCCCGGGACAACGCGATCACGCCTTTGAGCACCCGCGTGCAGTCACGCTTCTGCTCTTGAGTCGGCGTACCGACCGGCACCATGCGGGTAATGTCGGTGGTGCCGCCCAGGTACTGACCGCCGGAGTCGATCAGCAGCAAACCATCGCCTTCGATCAGCGCGTGCTCTTCTTCGGTGGCGTGGTAGTGCGGCATCGCGCCATTCGCATTGAACGCCGCGATAGTGTTGAAGCTCAACGAGACATAGCCCGGACGACGGGTACGCGCTGCCGTCAGGTGCTCATCGATGGTCAGTTCGGTAATCCGCTCGCTACCCAACGCAGTGTCCAGCCAGGTGAAAAACTCACAGAGTGCCGCGCCGTCCTGCTCCATGGCCTGACGAATATGCTCGGCATCGGCGAGGCTTTTTTGCGATTTGGCCAAGGTGGTCGGGTTCAGCCCTTCGATCAGTTTTACACCGCTGCCCAGGTTATCCAGCAGACCCGCCGTCACCCGCGCAGGATCGACCTGCAGGCTCGCGCCGCTCGGTACTGCGCTCAATGCCGCGGCGACTTCGCTGTAATCGCGCAAGGTCACGCCATCCTGTTCGAGGATCGCGCGCAGTTGCGCATCGACTTTGCTCAGCGCCACAAACAGTGTCGCCTGCTGCTGCCCGATCAATGCGAACGAAACGAACACCGGGTTGAACGACACGTCAGCGCCACGCAGGTTGAACAGCCAGGCAATGTCATCGAGGGTCGCGATGAAATGCCAATCGGCACCGCGCTCCTTCAAGCTCTGGCGCAGCCTGGCGAGTTTCTCGCCACGGCTTATGGTGGCCTGAGGCGGCAAGTGTTGATAGATCGGCTGATTCGGCAGCGCTGGACGGTCTTGCCAGACTTCGTTCAACACATCGATATCAGTGCGCAGCCGAGCGCCACGCTCCTGGAGTTTACTGCCCAGACTACGCGCCGAAGCCAGCGCCATGACCGCGCCATCGACGGCCACCACGCCACCTTCGGGCGTTTGCTCAGCGAGCCAGTCCAGCGGGCCTGGTTGCCCAGGCTGGAGTTTCACCAACTCGATGCCGCTGCCCTTGAGCTCCTTGGTCGCCTGCTCCCAATAACGGCTGTCAGCCCAGACGCCGGCGAAATCCGCGGTCACGATCAGCGTGCCGACCGAACCATGAAAACCCGACAACCATTGCCGTCCCTGCCAATAGCCCGGCAAATATTCCGACAGATGTGGATCGGCCGACGGCACCAGCAGGGCGTGGATGCCCTCCCGGCTCATCAGCTCGCGTGTTTGCGCCAGGCGCCGGGAAACCACTCCGTTGGTCAAAGACTGCGTGCTCATTGTGTCTCCTGCTAATCACTCATCATTATTATTGGGTGCAGATGCGGATCAGCCCTTATGGCTGGGCAGCTGCCCAGAACGCCGGTGCACTGGCGAATGAAGCTTTAATCAATTGTGCCGCTTGATCGACATCCTGCTCGGTGGTGAAGCGCCCGAGGCTCAGACGGATCGTGCGACTCGCCGCCCACGCGTCATGTCCCAACGCAAGTAATACGTGGGACGGCGCGTTACTCGCCGAGTTGCAGGCCGAGGTCGCCGAAAAAGCAATCAAAGCACTTAACGCCGCCGGATTGAACTCGCCCTCGTTGAACGTCAGGCTCAAGGTATGGGGAATGCGCTGGGTCGCGCTGCCGTTGAGCTGCAATCCAGGAAGACTGCCGAGTTGCGCCAGCAACCGCTCACGCAAGCGCACAATGGTTGCAGCCTCTTCGTCGAAGAACTCTGCCGCAAGGGCAAACGCCGCGCCCATGGCTGCGATCTGATGAGTCGCCAGGGTCCCGGAACGCAAACCGCCTTCGTGCCCGCCACCATGGATCTGCGCCTGCAAACGTTGCTGAGCACGCGGGCCGACGTATAGCGCACCAATGCCCTTGGGGCCGTAGATCTTGTGTGCGGAGAACGACATCAGATCCACCGGCCACTCGGCCAGATCGATCGCCACTTTGCCAGCGCCTTGGGCGGCATCGACGTGAAACAACGCGCCTCGTTCACGCACCACCTGGCCGATGGCCGGGATGTCGTTGACGGTGCCGAGTTCGTTATTGACCAGCATCAGCGACACCAGAAAGGTGTCCTCGCGCATCGCTTCACTGACCGCCTGCGCGGTGATCAGACCTTCGGCATCCGGCACCAGATAGGTCACGGCGACGCCGGCATCCTGCAACTGCCTGGCCGTATCGAGAATCGCCTTGTGTTCGATTTGACTGGTAATGATATGCCCACCCGCAACACCGCGAGCCTGGGCGACGCCCTTGAGAGCGAGGTTGTTCGATTCAGTGGCGCCGGAGGTCCAGACGATCTGCGAAGGCTCTGCGCCGACCAGCTCAGCCACCTGTCGGCGAGCGTGCTCAACTGTTTGTCGAGCCTGTTGGCCGAAGACATGGGAGCTGGAGGCCGGGTTACCGAAGTTACCGCTGAACCCCAGACAGTCGATCATCACCTGGATCACCCGCTCATCCACCGGCGTGGTAGCGGCGTAGTCGAAATACAAAGGACGTTTATTCATAAAAAGACTCGCAGAGCGTGTTCCGGGATCAGGTGTGCTCGGTGGTGAAAACGTTGGCCGGCGCCAACCCGGGAGCGGCGCAAAACGGTAAAACGTCAGCAATACCTGATCGGATGCAGTTAAAGGAAGACAACTTCTCTTAAAAGTGCGTAGGAACGCTCCTGAAGTTGAGCTTAACAGGCATCGGACTCCGGGTTGAAGCCTAAGTCAGCTAAAGCTTTCGTGCAGCATCGGGTACAGGGAGGCCACCAACAGCAGAGCCATGCCCCAATTGAACACTCGCAACCAGCGCCGATCACGCAGGACATTGCGCAACAGACTGCCGCAGGCCACCCAGACGCTGACGCTCGGCAGGTTGATCACGGCGAAGACCGCGGCAATGACAATCACGTTGGTGAAATAACCCTGCAACGGCGTGTAGGTGCTGATGGCACCGATCGCCATGATCCAGGCCTTGGGATTGACCCATTGAAATGCCGCCGCCCCCCAGTAACTGACGGGTTTGGCGTGACCTTGTCCGGTCTCGGAGACTGGACCGCTATGAGCGATTTTCCACGCCAGGTACAGCAGATAGGCCGCGCCGACATAACGCAACACGGTGTAAAGCAGCGGATAGGTTTGAAACACCGCACCCAGGCCAAACCCGACGGCGAGCACAAGAATGAAGAAGCCGCAGGTGATGCCAAGCATGTGGGGGATGGAGCGGTTGAAACCGAAATTGACGCCCGAGGCCAGCAGCATGGTGTTGTTGGGGCCTGGGGTGATCGAGGTGACAAGGGCAAACAGGGCGAAGCCCAATAGCAAATCCAGCGAGAGGGTCATGGGCGCATTCCATTAGGGTCAGTCAGGTGTTGACCCTATCGCAGCGCCTTGGCGAAACCCACGGACAGTTGCCTCAAAGTTTGAGCAGTACAGTCCACTCAGCTTGGGCGCCGATGGTGGCTCACACCGCGCTCGGCGTTCATTTCGCCTTTCGTGTCGAAACCAAATGCTTTCTGTGGCTGGCCGAGCAGTTCGGCTTTTTTCATTTGGTATTCATCGTACGACAACCCGCGACGGTTCAATGCCTCCAGCGCCAATTCCTTGCTTTCCTCGGCGGTGTACGGCCGCAATTCAGGGGAAGGATGGCTCGCACAACCGGCGAGAACAGAGGCGGCAAGCAGCAAAGAAGTGACGAATAAACGATTCATGAGGGGCTCCTGACAAGCTGGCGTTACGCAATGGATACAGGCTACTCCCGCGCCTTCACCGACAAAAATCAACGCTCTCGATAGTCGCTATTGGTTTGGGCAACAGCCGTTCAGGCAAATTCCACATATTCACTATAGTTCTATAAATATCTATTTACGATATTTTGAGGAATAAAAAAGAGCCTTTATAACGGACCTGCGCCGCGCTGACTGTTGACCAGGCAACTGTTGGCCCTGCAACAGTCAATCAACAAAACAGCGCTCAACAAACACACAGCAGCCTGAATAGAAACCGCTGAAAGCCCCGCAGACAAAGGCTTCGGCCGCTTGGTACAGCTCTTGCTCAAACCCGCTCACTACTCACTGCTCCTTGAGCAACTGCTTGAAAAGGAACTGTTCATGTCGCGCCCTTTGAACGTCGTAGCCCTCTCGGGTGGCACTTACCGCCCCTCCCGCACATTGGTGCTGACCCAGGCCGTGCTCGCGGAATTGGCCAGGCAGTTGCCGATACGTTGTTTCGCGTGCACCCACACAATTTGCTGAAAATCGCTTAAGGACCTGTCATGGATGTTTTCTGGTTTCTCCCCACTCACGGCGACGGCCATTACCTGGGCACCACCCAGGGCGCGCGCCCGGTCACGCTCAATTATTTGAAGCAAGTGGCTCAGGCCGCGGACAACCTCGGCTATCACGGTGTGCTGATCCCCACCGGGCGTTCGTGCGAAGACTCGTGGGTGATCGCCTCGGCCCTGGTGCCGTTGACCGAACGCCTGCGTTACCTGGTAGCCATTCGTCCGGGGATCATCTCGCCGACCGTTTCGGCGCGCATGGCCGCGACCCTTGATCGGCTGTCCAATGGCCGTCTGCTGATCAACGTGGTGACTGGCGGTGACCCGGATGAAAACCGTGGCGACGGCAGCTTCCTCGATCACAGCGAACGCTACGAAGTCACTGACGAATTCCTCAAGATCTGGCGCCGGGTGCTGCAAGGCGAGTCGGTGGACTTCGAAGGCAAGCATTTGCGGGTGCAGAACGCCAAGGCGCTGTATCCGCCGGTGCAGAAGCCTTATCCGCCGCTGTATTTCGGTGGTTCTTCCGAGGCTGCCCATGATCTGGCCGCCGAGCAGGTCGACGTCTACCTGACCTGGGGCGAGCCGCCGGCGGCTGTCGCCCAAAAGCTGGCCGATGTCCGTGAGCGCGCGGCTCGTCAGGGCCGTACCGTGAAATTCGGGATTCGCTTGCACGTGATCGTTCGCGAAACGGCCGACGAAGCCTGGAAAGCCGCCGACAAGCTGATCGAACACATCAGTGACGAAACCATCGCCTCGGCACAGAAATCCTTCTCGCGCTTCGATTCCGAAGGTCAGCGACGCATGGCCGCGTTGCATGACGGCCGGCGTGACAATCTGGAGATCGCCCCCAATCTTTGGGCCGGCGTCGGTCTGGTGCGTGGCGGTGCCGGGACAGCGTTGGTGGGCGATCCGCAGCACGTGGCGGCGCGGATCAAGGAGTACGCGGATTTGGGCATTGAGAGTTTCATCTTCTCTGGCTACCCACATCTGGAAGAGGCTTACCGCTTCGCCGAGCTGGTGTTCCCGCTACTGCCGGAACCCTACGCCAGCCTCGCCGGTCGCGGTATCACCAACCTCACCGGGCCATTCGGCGAAATGATCGCCAATGACGTTCTGCCTACAAAATCCACAGCCTGAACCCCACCTTGCCTCTGTAGGAGCGAAGCTTGCTCGCGATGCAGTCACCGCGGTTTGTCCAGACGGACCGCGTTATCTTTCATCGCGGGCAAGCCTCGCTCCTACGCAGAGATTGGATCGTCACATAGAAGGAGCATCGCGTGACCGACAAGCCGCAAAGCGCCCTGTTGTCCCCGGTGCAGACCGCCCGTGCATTGGCTGCCGAGTTTGCCCAAACCGCTGTTGAACGCGATGAACGCGGCGACACGCCGAAAGCCCAGCGTGACGCCTTGCGCCAAAGCGGTCTGCTGGCCCTGAGTATTCCTGCCCAATACGGCGGCCTCGATGCTGGCTGGAGCGAAACCCTGAACATCGTCCGCGAGTTCGCCAAGGTCGACAGTTCGATTGCCCATGTCTTCGGTTTTCATCACCTGATGCTGGCCACGGTTCGGCTGTTCTCGCGACCGGAACAAATGATCGTTCCCACGCTCCCGCGTGGGAATGCAGCCCGTGACGCTCCGCGTCACATAAAAGCGGACGCGGAGCGTCCAATGAGGCATTCCCACGCAGAGCGTGGGAACGATCAACGCCGCATGTGGGAACGATCATTGAATCCCTCAAAACCCCGGCGCAATCTGCCCTTTGTACCGGGTCAGGATGAACTGGCGGACCGAACGCGCCAGCAACGCCCCTTCCAGCTCGCGAATTTTCAGATGTTTGGGGTTTTCAATGATGTCGCGCTGAGTCGCCAGGGTATTGCCCGGATCCTTGAGTTTGATCAATCCGGCTTCGTGCAGCAGCACCAGCGCCCGGCCGGTGTTCACCGGATCGTTAGGGATCGACACCGAGGCACCGTCCTTCAAGTCAGCGATGTTCTTGATCTTCGTCGAGTAGGCGGTGCACCCCGACCACCGGCACCAGATCCGCCGTGTAATCCACCAGCACAATGGCCCTAACGGTGACGGCTGCCAGCAGCCCGCCTCGGGCAATAATGTGTGGCGAATGATTTGCCAGGTGTTGGCGCCCATTGCCTGGGTCGCTTCCACCACACCACGGTCGACTTCGCGCAAAGCGGTTTCCACTAACCGAGCGAATGTTGGAATACAGATCGACAATGTCGACGGGCACCTGCCGACTGCGATCACGCTCGGCGTCCTGTTCCAGCAGTACCGCAGCCACGCGCTCGGCCACGAGCTGGGCTTGGGCGTCCTCACGGATCAGATCGGCGGCCGGAGGATGGATCGGATAATCGGCAGATTCAGGCAAGGCAGACATACAACGCTCTCGGGTCAACAGTGATTGCAATGAGCAATTTCAGCTTCTGTGCCTGAACGCTTGCCCCTTTGTTTTCAGTGGGTTGGGAGCCTCTTATAGCCATTCGATTTAGTGCAGCGAAGCAATCTGATGCTTTGCTGTTGATGGCTGAACAGTAGCCATGCTGCTGCCCGTCGGCCCCTCAGTTGCGCTACCTGTCGTGGCCTATAGTGAATCGACCGGAAAACGGTGAAGGATTACGTTCATCCCCAGCAAAAAAAGGAGAACCAACATGAGCGTTAAACCGATACCCGAGGGTTACCACAGCATCACGCCCTATCTGGGCATCAAAAAAGCCGCCGAAGCGATCGAGTTCTACAAGAAAGCGTTCGGTGCGACTGAAGTCATGCGTCTGGTGGCGCCCAACGGCGACATTGGCCACGCCGAACTGCGCATTGGCGACTCGGCCATCATGCTCGCCACCCCATGCGCAGCGGCGTCCCTGAGCAGCCCTGAACAGGCCGGCATCTCGGTGGGGCTGCATTTGTATGTGAACGATGTCGACCAGCAGTACAAGCAGGCGATTGCTGCTGGAGGTGTGGCTGTCTCTGAAGTGAAAGACCAGTTCTACGGCGATCGCTCAGGCACCCTGAAAGATCCATACGGTCATTTGTGGTTTATCTCCAGCCGTAAGGAAAATCTGTCGAAAGAAGAAATCGCCAAACGTGCCGCAGAGATGTTCAAGCAGGGATAAGCAGCAGGCATAAAAAATCCGGAATCTTTCAGATTCCGGATTTTTTACTGATCAAGGTTGTGTCGACAGTTACTTGGCAATGATGCGATCCAGCGACAGCTTGCCAGCACCTTCGAGCAGAACCGCTACCGTACCGCCCAGCAAGGCCAGAGCGAATTCATAACCATTGTTGGCCATGAACAAACCGTTGCTGATATGCACCGAGAAGATCGCCACCAGCAGCGTGAACGTCAGGCCCAGTGCCGCAGGACGGGTCAGTAAACCGATGATCAGTGCCAGGCCGCCGAAGAACTCGGTACCACCCGCCAGCAGGGCCATCAGATGCCCCGGCGCCAGACCGATGCTTTCCATCCACTGCGCCGTGCCGGCCAGACCGTAACCGCCGAATAGACCAAAGAGCTTTTGCGAGCCGTGAGCAGCGAAGATGATGCCGACGAAGATCCGCAGTACAGCCAGGCCGTAGCCTGCGCGGGTAGACAGTGCGGTTTTGATCAGTGTGCTCATGCTGTGTCTTCCTTTTGATGTAGGGGTTGGTTGGTCGCTATATTAATCAGTAAATATCATGTTAAAAGCGCAAAAACCCCACCATAACAATCAAATTTATCGATTATTTCCGTAAGGCGACCTTTTGCGGCTGGGTCTCCAGCGAACCCCGTTCCCGATCGAACGCCAGGTAGTACTTGTTGACGCTATTGACGTAGCTGACGGCGCCCATTCCCGCCTGCTCCAGGGCGATGCGTTCCACCTGGAAAAACCACTGGTCGGGATTCAAGCCGCGCCGTCTGGCCTCGGTGCGCATGCCCTGAACCCGCTCCGGGCCGATGTTGTAGGCCGCAAGCACAAAGGCCATGCGCTCGCGCTCGTTGAGCTTGGGGCTGGCGAAGAACTTGCGGCGGATCAGCCCCAGGTACTTGGCACTGGCCTGCACATTGCCGTCCAGTGACTGAATATCATTTACCCCCACCCGCTGAGCCGCCGAAGGGGTAATTTGCATCAAACCCGTGGGACCGCCGCCGCTCTTCGCGCTCGGTTGCAGCGCTGACTCCTTGAACGCCAGCGCGGCCAGGTTCAGCCAGTCCAGACCCTGTTCGCGGGCATGTTTTTGCAGGACCGGGCGTAGTTTTTCCAGGCGCTGGCGGTCGGCGTGGGCCAGAGGATAGTGGACCTGATCCAGGCGTCGATAGATGCGCAGAAACGCGACGTCCTGGTCCGCTGGTGTTTTATAGGTTTTCAGGAAGCGATCGATACTCGCCCGGAGCATCGACGCGTCGCGCCGCACAAACCAATGCTCTTCGCCCGACTCACTGATGATCACCTGCCGATCGAAACGCAGCTTGGGCAGAATCTTGCCCCAACGCTCGGCAATCGGTTGCTCGACGATGGTCAGGTGGAAAATCCCGCCCTGAACCATTTCCAGCACATCTTCGACGGCAAGGCTGGGATCGACCCACTCGACCTTGACCGGCGGCAACTTGCGCAACGCCAGTTTCTGATTGATCTGATTGATCGCCTCACCCGCCGCGCTCCCCGTGGTCAGCGCCAACGTGTGCCCGGACAGCTGCTCAAGGCGGGTGAAATGCCGCTCACCTTTGATCCCTACCAACAACAACGGAACGTTACTGATGATCGGGTCACTGGAGCTGATGGCGTGTCCTGACTGAGGGCTCAGCAATTCGCCGGGAGCAACCAGATCTCCCTCGCCGCGCTCAAGGGCACCGAGCAATTGATCCTTGGCTTTGGGAATTATCTTCAGGTTGATTTCCTGACCGTCAGGGGCCTGACCGTTGAGGTATTGTTCGAAGGCACGCAGGCGATGGTATTCGACGCCAATGGTCTGGCCCTGGACTTCGCCGGAACTGTTGCGGCTCTGGTTGACCAGCACCCGCAGGACGCGACTGTCACGGATCTGCGCCAGGTCGCGAACCTTGCCTGACACAACAGCCACGGGGGGGCCGGCCAAACGTGCAACCGCGGGCATCGGCAGCAGCAACGACAAGCACAGCACAAGCAAAACCGAGGGTCTCGTCATCCGCTCTCCGGGAAGATACTGTCCAGCCTCTCGAGTAATTTCGGGAAGTTGGGCGACAGAAACAGAGCGCTTAGAGCGCTGGCAGCGTGCGAAAGACTGGCAAGCGATGGCTGGACGGCCAACCGAAGCTTTCTTCCGGCATCAAAAGACAGCTTTAACTCATTGTAGTTCTTGGTTTTTCTTATAAATCTACGGCTCTGATATGCTTTCCGGCCTTTGGTCCGAGGTAGCACCATGCAACTCATCGATATCGGCGTCAACCTGACCAACCCAAGTTTTGCCGACAAACACCAGGCAGTACTCGACCGCGCCTATGCCGCCGGAGTCTGCCAACTGGTCCTCACAGGCACCAGTGTCGAGGGCAGTGAGCAGGCGCTTGAACTGTGCCAACAACTGGACGAAACCGGGCAACGACTGTTCTCCACGGCGGGGATTCACCCTCACTCGGCCAGTGACTGGAACGCCGATAGCGCTCAACGCTTGCGCGGCCTGCTCAAAGAGTCGAGCGTGCGTGCCGTGGGTGAATGCGGCCTGGACTTCAATCGCGACTTTTCACCACGCCCGCAGCAGGAAAAGGTGCTCGAAGAGCATTTGGCGATGGCGGTTGAACTGCAACTGCCAGTGTTCCTCCATGAGCGCGACGCCAGTCAGCGGCTGCTGGAAATCCTGCGCGACTTCCGTGACCGTTTGCCCGCCGCCGTGGTGCATTGTTTTACCGGTGAGCAACGGGCGCTGTTCAGCTACCTCGACCTCGATTTGCACATCGGCATCACTGGCTGGATTTGCGACGAACGCCGTGGCACTCACCTGCACCCACTGGTTCGCGAGATTCCGCGCGGGCGCTTGATGCTGGAAAGCGATGCGCCGTACCTGTTACCGCGCAGTCTGCGGCCGAAGCCGAAAAACGGTCGCAACGAACCCGCGTACCTGACAGAAGTTTTGCGCGAAGTCGCGTTGCATCGCGGTGAGAGCCTGGAAGATGTGGCAGCACATAGCACGGCGTGTGCCCGGACGTTTTATGGGCTGCCGTCGATAGAGTGAATCAGAAAAATCCACGTTGATTGTACCGTCGCCTCGCGGGCAACAGCCTCGTTCCTACGGGGATTACGGTGCCTTTGCAGGAGCGAGGCTGCCCGCGAAGAGGCCCTGACAATCAAAAAAATCTGTCGCCCATCCCCCCACCATTGACCCACATCAACAACCCTTCGCCTGGATAGCGGCACAATAATGGCACCTTGCCAAAACTGTTTCCGCTATCAGAGAAGACCTTCCATGGGTGCCTGGCTTAGCAACATCTCGCTGAAGTACAAATTCTGGGCCGTCAACGCGGTCGCATTCATCACTACCCTGCTGTTGGTGCTGTATGCCGTACAGCTCGAACAGCAGGCTCGCAGCCAAGCCTCACAGACCTCAGCCCAGGCCCAGGCGCGCTTGCTGAATGCCTGGTCCGTCGGACAATCCTTGCCCAAGGCAGACCACCTGCTGAGCTTCAGTCGGGGCCAGACTCCCTCCCTGAACGGACAGCCATTACCGGCGTTGAACAACGCCAGCGGCTGGGTCGAGCTCAACGCTATGCCGCTGTTGGGCGACAACCCGTTGCTGGGCGCCGACATTGTGTCCCGAGCGGATGGTGAACAGGTCGCGGTGCTGGCCTATGGCCCAAGCCTGAGCCAGGTGTTCGGTGAACGATTGGCCAACTACGCGGTGGCGGTGTTCATCCTGATGTTGGCAATGCTTGGTGCCTCGCAGTTGCTGATCCGTTTTTTGCTCAGCCAGCTCAACACCTTGAAAGACGTGATGCTGCACGTGGAAAAGACCGGCGACCTGTCGGCCCGCGTGCCATTGGCCTGCAAAGATGAAGTCGGGCAAATGGCCAGCGCCTTTAACGCCATGCAGGCCGGCTACCAACGGGTGGTCAACACCGTGGCGCACACCGCCGAACAATTGGATGTCGGCGCTGCACGGCTGGCCGCGAGCATGAATGAGGTGCGCCACGGCATGCTTGGCCAGCAAAGCGAGACCGATCAGGCCGCGGCAGCGATCAACGAGATGTCGGCCACGGTTTATCACATCGCCGAGCATGCCGGAGCGACGCGCGACTTGTCGCAAACCGCCGACACCCTGGCCGGCAGCGGGCAGGATGTGGTCAGCCGCGTGCAGCAATCGATTGCCGGGCTTTCCAGCGGCGTACGGCAAACCGCGGAGATGATTCAGCGATTGGCCGAAGACAGCCAGAAGATCAACGGTGTAGTCGGCGTGATTCACAGCATTGCCGAGCAAACCAATCTGCTGGCACTTAACGCCGCGATCGAAGCCGCCCGGGCCGGTGAAATGGGCCGTGGCTTTGCGGTGGTCGCCGATGAAGTGCGCAACCTGGCCAAACGGGTGCAGGCCTCCACCGACGAGATCACCCTTATGGTCTGCGCCCTGCAAGCCGGGACCCGGGATGCCGTGGACTTCATGCAGGAAAGCTCGTTCAAGGCTGACGATTGCGTGCAGCAGGCCGAGGAAGCGGGCCTGGCACTCGCAGAAATCACCGGTGCTGTAGCGCAGATGCGCACAAGCAACACACAAATCGCCGTGGCCGCCGAACAGCAGAGCCAGGTCGCAGAAGAAATGAATCGTGCGGTGGTGAGCATTCGCGACGTGACCGAGAACACCGTGCAACAGACCATCGACTCGGCCACCACCAGTAATGAACTGGCGACATTGGCCGGTGAGTTGAGCAAGGCGATAGGCCAGCTCAAGCTGTAAGGATGCCATCATCGCGGGCAAGCCTCGCTCCTACAGGATTGCCAGTGCCCTTGGAGGAGCGGGGCTTGCCCGCGATGACAATAAAGCAGCTAACATCAATCTCGAGATACCTATTGCAGCGATAGCCAGCCTTGATTCGCCGAAGCCGTTTGCCCGACCTATTCTTTATTCATGGGTTTTACACGGATCGAGGATTTCCAGCATGGGCAAACGTCACCCCAATCTCCCCGCCTGGCAATGGCGGGCGCCCCCCGAAAACCATCGCAACCCGACTAATCTGGTGTTGCACCTGATTGCCGTGCCGCTGTTCATCCTGGCGTTTCTACTGATCGTTTCGGGTGTGTTCGGGATGAGCTTTCTGAACGTTGCCATCGGCGTCGTTGGCTTGCTCGCCGCGTTGGGCCTGCAGCGCCACGGCCACAGCCTGGAGGTGCAAGCCCGCGAGCCGTTCAGTGACCGCAAAGACGCCGTGCAACGCCTGATGGTCGAACAGTTCCTGACCTTTGCACGGTATGTCTTGAGCGGTGGATGGTGGCGCGCCTGGCGTGAGCGCCACCGGCATTGAGCGGTTTTAACCGAAGACGGTAACCGTCTGCCGACTCATGGCGATCAACTGTCCTTCTGGGCTCCACAACGCTGCTGCCGCATGGCCATAACCGTCGCGGGCATGCTCGATGACCACGCGATACTTGCACCAGTCCAGCGTGCTCAGCGCCAGCAATGGCTGCACGAATTCGATGGTCCAGGTCAGGGTGCTGCCCGCCGCCGGTTTGCTCAAGTGCGGCAACAGGGCCGGAGGCCAGGCATCCACCAGCGCCAGAATATGTGCCTCGGTCAGTGGCTCTTCCTTGACATCCCCACGCAAACGCACCCAACCGCCCATCTCCCGCGACTTGTTGCCAGTGAATGGCAAACCACCAACACTCCAACGCATCGCCAGGTGGCGCATGAATTCCGGGGTCACACCCTTGATATAAGGCAGTTCCTGACAGTCATCCCAGTGTTTCATTTCGGGGGCCGGTTCGGCCGCCACGTCGATTTCCGAAGCGCGGGAGGCGCCAAAGCTGCCCTGGACCAGCGTTACCACTTGCCCGTTCTGCATGGCCCGACCCAGCACCTGGCTGACAGCCTTGCCTTCGCGCAATACATCCACTTCAAAGCTGACGGGCACACCAGGTTCGGCCGGGCCGACAAAGGTGATCGCCAACGAACGTACCGGACGATCTGCCGGAACTTTTGCGCGCATGGCCTCGTACTGCAATGCGGCCATCAGCCCGCCAAAACTGGCACGCCCCTGAGCCCATTCCGCCGGGATAGACAGCTCGAGCGGAGTGCTGCGCACGGCGTCGACTAAATCACAAAAGCGCATAAAAGCCTCAAGCCAGAAAAAAGACTCAAAGATCTTAACCATCGGACGGGGACTGCACAGCACTTATTCCGGCCAAAAAAGCGGACAGATAAGCCGAACGCTCCCGGTAACCCGCGGACTTGTAGCAGCTGCCGAAGGCTGCGTTCGGCTGCGAAGCAGTCGTGAATACGGTTATTGCGGTGTAACTGTTAATCCGCGTCGGCGGGTTTTACGACTGCTACGTCCGAACGCGGCCCGAGCCGAACGCAGCCTTCGGCAGCTGCTACGACGGGTGTGTTCAGGATTTGAAGCAAGCCGCGCTCAGCGTGTCCAGCACCAGATCTGCACTTGCCTGGGCCTTGACCATGGTCACTCGCCAAACCGCCACACAGGGCTGCAAATCGGACTCTTGCTCAGCTTTGGCCAGCCATTGCCAGCAATCATGCCAGTTGCCGAGCGCCTCTTGAGCGGCTTTCAATCGAGGCATAGCCTTGACCGGTAACGGGTCCAGTTCAGGATAGGACTCGGCTGCGTAGCGCACGCGCTTGATCAACAGGCGCAAGCGATGTCGGTCATGCTCTGGATCGTGCAATGCCTTATCCAGAGCGTCCCACAGTTTGGCCAGACGCTTTTCGATGCGTTGACGCAAGCCTTTGAGTAATCCCTGACGCTGGGAGGCTCGCAGAAAGCGCGGAAACGCGTCGAGAATGAGAAACAGTTGCGCCAGCTCAGGACCCGTCGCCACCGCGGGATAGGCTTTAGCCATTTGCACCGTGCGGCGCAGGGCCGCTTCATGCTGACCATGACTGTGCAAGTAGGCGGCCAGTACTTCCCGGTCGCGCAAGGGGGTGGTCAGGTTGCCGACTCCGGCCGCCGCCGCTTCCAGTTGCTCGACTCCGGGCAAACCACGCAGGGGTCGCAGCAGACTGCGCAACCGGCGAACCGTGGTGCGCAGATCATGCAGCGCTTCATCATCAGTCGTCGCACTCAGTCGCGCCTGGCAGGCCCGCAAGCGAACTTCCAGGCTCAACACCTGAGCCACCAACCGATCCACCAAGGCAGACATGGTTTACTCCCGAATCGAACATTCAATGTTGCGACGGCAAACCTGCAGCAATGATGCCGCAAAGCCCTGCGCTACCTCATCAATCCTTTGATCAACGACCGGCACGCGACTCACGAATGTAGAAACGGGCCTTCTCGGCTTTTTTGGTACAGCCTTCGTAAGCCTCGAACTGCTGCTGAGTCTTGGCTCCGGTCAACAAGGACAGTGCCTTGGAGTAACTGACGGTGCCAGCGAAACCTTCGGCCTTGGCCAGGTCCAGCTCCTGCCAGGCCGCGTCCAGCTGGCTACCGCAACTGTCACGATACGCCGTTTTACCGGCACAACCAGCCAGAGCCAACGCAATCAACGGCAGACAAATCCAGGCTTTCATTGATGACACCTCAAGATAGAAAAACAATCGTGCACGGTATGACGGCCAGCACCGTAAAAAGTGCCTTGCCCCCCTGATGAATATAGCTGGGGCGAGAATACTCGCCTGTCGCCATTGATTATCGAAAAAACGACCTTGCCCCCAAACCCTCGATCAGCAGCGATTGAAGCAAGGCCCATGATGGGTGCATTGTTGACTCAAGTTTGACGAAGGGGCGAGTCATGAAAAAACGTGTCGCGTTGGTGCTGGGCTCCGGTGGCGCCAGGGGCTATGCCCATATCGGGGTCATCGAAGAAATTGAACGACGCGGTTACGACATCGCCTGCATCGCCGGTTGTTCCATGGGCGCGGTGGTCGGCGGGATCTATGCCGCAGGCAAACTCAACGACTACCGCGACTGGATTGAAAGCCTGGACTACCTCGACGTGTTGCGTCTGGTAGATGTCAGCTTCCGTCTCGGAGCGATTCGTGGGGAAAAGATCTTCGGGCAGATCCGCAAGATCGTCGGCGAAATCAATATCGAAGACCTGCGCATCCCCTACACGGCGGTCGCCACGGACCTGACCAATCAACAGGAAATCTGGTTCCAGGAAGGTTGCCTGCACCAGGCAATGCGCGCCTCGGCAGCAATCCCCAGCCTGTTCACCCCGGTGATGCAGGGCAACCGGATGCTGGTGGACGGCGGCCTGCTCAATCCACTGCCGATCGTGCCGGTGGTCTCGAGCCACTGCGACCTGATCATCGCGGTCAACCTCAACTCGACCAACCAAAGGCGCTATCAATTGCCGGTGATCCAGCGCCCAGCGGCGTTCAAAATCCGCTTCGACAGTCTGATCAACTCCCTTGGCTCGCGCTTACCGTTTCGTCGAAAACAAGCTGAAAAGTTGCTGTTACTCGAACAGGAAGCCCTGCGAGCAGATGCCGCCGACATCAATAACCCGTGGATCGAGTCCGCCGAACCTGAAGCTCAGCAACCGGCGGCCGCCCCGCAAACCCCTGGTGCACCGAAGTCAGCCACCGGCTCGTTCATTATCGACAACGTCGGCCCGGCATCATTGCTGGACTTGATCAACCAGAGTTTCGAAGTGATGCAGACCTCACTGGCACAATACAAAATCGCTGGCTACCCGCCGGATGTCCTGATCAACGTGCCGAAACGGGTGTGCCGGTTTTTCGAGTTTTACAAAGCGCCGGAGCTGATCGCCCTGGGCCGGGAGATCGCCCGCGATACGCTGGATCGCTATGAGAATGATCAGCTTTGAAGAGCGTTGCCGGGGCGCGACCTAACCCAAGGCATCAATCAACCGATACCCGACACCTGCCTCGGTCACGATAAACCTCGGTTGGGTCGGGTCGTCCACCAGTTTTTGCCGTAGGTGACCAACCACAATCCGCAGGTAATGACTGTCTTCGGTGTGGGTCGGGCCCCAAATGTCCTTGAGCAATTGCTGTTGAGTGATGACGCGTCCGGGGTGCTGGGCCAATTGCGCCAGCACCGCGTATTCCTTGCGGGTCAACGCCACTTCAGTGTCGTCCAGCAGCACGCGGCGATAAGCCAGGTCCACCGTCAACGGACCGAACCTGAGCGCCGCTTCCTGTGCCTCACCTGCGGGTGAGTGACGCAGCAAGGCGCGCACCCGGGCGAGGAACTCCTGAATGCCGAAAGGCTTGGTCACGTAGTCGTTGGCACCGCCATCGAGGGCTTCGACCTTCTGCCCCTCGCTGGCGCGTACCGACAACACCAGCACCGGCACCTTCGACCATTCGCGAAATTCGCGTAGCACTTGTTGGCCGTCCATGTCCGGCAAGCCGAGGTCGAGCACCAGCAAATCCGGTTTGTTCAGCGCGGCCTGAGCCAAACCTTCGCTGCCGGTGCCGGCCTCCAGTACTTTATAGCCCTGAGAAGCCAGGCTGATGCGCAGAAACTTGCGAATCTGTGGTTCGTCGTCGATGACCAAAATGGTCGCGGTCTGGCTCATGGTTTCTGATCAAGATAAAGAAGTGACGCTAGAGTAGCGCATGGAATGTCAGGCTTCACTTTCAAGTCCGGGCTGCTCCTGCAACGGTAAATGGATCGTGATGCAGGTGCCGCGACCTTCGATACCGTCAGCCACACTGATACGCCCGCCATGGGCGCCGACCATGCCCTGACAGATCGCCAGACCGAGCCCCGTGCCCTGCCCTCCCCGATCACCGCGAGCAGCGGTGTAGAACATGTCGAAAATCTTTGCGCGCTCGGCTTCTGGAATGCCCGGCCCTTCGTCGCTCACCGCAAAGAACAGCTCGCTATCGGTCGAACCGGCGCACAGTTGCAAACGCCCCTGAGCCGGAGAAAAACGTGCAGCGTTTTCCAGTACGTTAACCAGCGCTTGCTCGATCAACGCGGCATGCACGTAGAGCAACGGTAATTCGCTCGGCACATCGATGCTGACTTGTAACGGTGCCAGTACCGCTCGCAGCCGATTCAGCGCACTGCCGACGATATCAGCCGGCGACACCCAATCGCGCGCCAGCTTCAGCGCGCCATGCCCAAGACGGGTCATGTCCAGCAGGTTCTGGATATAACGATCCAGTCGCTCGGCTTCATCGCGGGTACCCTCGAGCAACTCCCGACGGTCCTCCAATGGAATCGCCTCGCCCAAGGCCAGCAAGCTGTCGATGCTGCCACGCATGGAGGTCAGCGGGGTACGCAAGTCGTGGGACACCGACGCCAGCAAAGCGCTGCGCAGTTGCTCGGTTTCACCATGCAGACGTGCTGCCTCCAGATCCTCGGCCAATTGCGCCCGGGCCAGGGCTTGAGCCAATGGCTGACTCAGCGCAGTCAACAAACGCCGCCGCTGACCGCTGAGTGGCTGGCCGTCTTTGGTGCACACCCCGAGTAACCCCAGCGGCCCCTCTTCCACCGACAATGGCCACCACCACCAATGCCCGAATGGCAAGGTCCCGGTGCCCATGCCCGCGGGTTGATCGTGTTGCCAGGCCCAGTCGGCGGCAGCGCGCTCGGCCTCGGAAAACTGCAGCGGGCCGCCGGTTTCGACCTTCCAGCCGCCGGGGGCCAGGCTATCGCGGTTGAGCAGGCACAATTGCAGCTCGTTCCAGCCGTTCAGATGCTGCGCGCCAGCGCTGACTACCGCCTGGCGATCAGTCGCGGCGGTGAGTTTGCGCGACAGGTCGAGCAATTCGCTGGTCTCCTCCTGGGTGTCGCGCAGAGCCTGTAACTGTCGCCGTTGACGCGCGGCGAGGTTACCGGTCAACGCCGCCATCAACAGGAAGAACAGCAGCGTCAGCACATCTTCTTCGCGCTGAATGGCAAAGGAGAAGTTCGGTGGAATGAACAGGAAGTCGTAAGTCAGAAACGACAGCGCCGCGCAGGCCAGGGCCGGGCCGAGGCTGCTGCGCACCGCCACCAGCAGCACGGCAGCGAGGAACACCAGCGAGATGTTCGGCAGCGGCAACACACTGGCCACCGCCCAGGCCAAGGCAGTGGCCAGCACCGTCGCCAACACCGCCAGCGCATAGTCGAACCAGACCAACGAATGTGGCGCGCGCATACGCGGTGCTGGCCGGTCTATGTCACCGTCGAGGACGTTGATTTCCAGCCCTCGCGCATCGCGCAACAAGCGCGAGGCCAGCCCTCCGCCGAACAGCCGACGACGCAAACGCTGCCTTGACTGACCGACCAGCACCAGACTGGCACGGCGCTCGGCGGCGTGTTGAATCAGGGTTTTCGCGACCTCGCCGGCACGCAACAACACCACTTCACCGCCCAGACGTTCGGCCAGTTGTTGGGCGCTTTGCAGGCGTAAACGTGACTGCTCGTCGCGCACACCGCCGTTATCCACATGCACCAGACTCCATGGCAAATGCCGCCGCTGGGCAACCCGACTGGCGTGGCGCACCAGACGTTCGGCCTGCGCGTCACCGTCGACACCCACCAACAGTCGCCCGCGTACCGCCGGTGCTGCCTGGCCCAACTGCCGATAGCCTTGCGCCAAGTCATTATCGACCTGGGCCGCAGCGGTTTGCATCGCCAACTCGCGCAATGCGGTGAGGTTGGTCTGGGTGAAAAACGCGTCGATGGCCGCCCGCGCCTGCTCGGGCACATAAACCTTGCCGTCGCGCAGACGCTCCAGCAGCTCCCGGGGCGGCAGGTCGATCAGCAACAGTTCGTAGGCTTCCTGCAACACCCAGTCGGGCAACGTCTCCCGGACCTGCACCCCGGTGATTCCGCGCACCTGATCGTTGAGGCTTTCCAGATGCTGGACGTTGACCGTAGTGAACACGTCAATGCCGGCCGCCAGCAGTTCCTGAATGTCCTGCCAGCGCTTGGCATGACGACTGCCGGGAGCATTGGTATGGGCCAGTTCATCGACCAGTACAAGCTTTGCTTTGGCTTTGAGCAGGCCGTCGAGGTCCATCTCTTCAAGCACCACGCCGCGGTATTCGGAACGAACCAACGGCTGCTGCGGCAAACCGCCGAGCAGCGCTTCGGTTTCCGCGCGGCCATGGGTTTCCACCACGCCGGCGAGAACTTTGACGCCCTGACGCAGTTGTGTGTGGGCCGCTTGAAGCATGGCGTAAGTCTTGCCAACGCCGGGGGCGGCGCCGAGGAAAACCTTGAGCCGGCCACGACCGTCGCTTGGTAAATCTGCTAACAGCGCGTCGGCTCGGCCGGAATCACTCATGGGCTATCTCTTTTGGCAGGTATTGATCGTTCCCACGCTCCGCGTGGGAATGAATCATTGGACGCTCTGCGTCCGCTTCTGGGACGCTCTGCGTCCCTGGCTGCATTCCCACGCAGAGCATGGGAACGATCATCGTCTACAACTTTTCCAGCGCTGTATTCAAGGCCAGCACATTCACCACCGGCGGCCCCACCAGGGGCTGTTCGACATGCGTATCCACCAATTGCTGCAGGGTCGAAACCGGCAGGTTGCGTGCGGCCGCAACCCGCGCCAGTTGATAGACAATCGCTGCCGGTGGCAAGTGTGGATCAAGGCCGCTACCGGAGGTGGTGAGCAATGCCAGCGGTACGGCCCCCTGCCCCGGTACGAACAGTTTGTTGGCATCGTCAATAACACGAGTGGCCAGCGCCGGGTTGCTTGGCGACAGGTTGCTGGCGCTGCTTGACACCGTGGCGAAAGCACCCGCCGAAGGCCGCGGATGGAACCAGGCATCGCCGGTGAAATCCTGGGCGATCAGCGCCGAGCCACGAACCTTGCCGTCGGCATCGCGCACCAGGCTGCCATTGGCCTGAGCCGGGAACGCCACCTGCGCTACACCGGTCACCACCAGCGGATAGGCCACACCGGTAATCAGGGTCATCAGAACAATCAGGCTCAAGGCCGGACGTAACATAGTGGACATCATCGAATCCTCAAATTGGAAATACATAGCCCTGTGGCAAGGGAGCTTGCCCCAAGCCACAAGAACTCACGCCTCAGGGAGCGTTAAACCAGATGCAACGCCGTCAGCAGCATGTCGATCAATTTGATGCCCACGAACGGCACCACGATGCCGCCGACGCCGTAGATCAGCAGATTGCGTCGCAACAACGCCGCTGCGCTCGCCGCCTGCACTCGTACGCCGCGCAGAGCCAGCGGGATCAGCACCACGATGATCAAGGCATTGAAGACGATCGCCGAAAGGATCGCGCTCTGCGGGCTGCTCAGGTGCATCACGTTGAGCACGCCCAGCTGTGGATAAATCGAGGCGAACAGTGCCGGCAGGATGGCGAAGTACTTGGCCACGTCGTTGGCGATGGAAAAAGTGGTTAGCGCACCACGGGTCACCAGCAACTCTTTGCCGATCTGCACCACATCCAGCAGCTTGGTCGGATCGCTGTCGAGGTCGACCATGTTCGCGGCTTCACGCGCAGCCTGGGTCCCATCGTTCATCGCCATGCCGACGTCAGCCTGGGCCAGCGCCGGAGCGTCGTTGGCACCGTCGCCACACATCGCCACCAGACGACCGTCATTCTGTTCATGACGAATACGCGCCAGCTTTTTCTCCGGTGTGGCTTCAGCCAGCACGTCATCGACACCTGCTTCAGCGGCAATGGCGGCGGCGGTCAGCGGGTTGTCACCGGTCACCATCACGGTGCGGATACCCAACTTGCGCAGTTCGGCGAAGCGCTCGCGAATGCCGGGTTTGACCACGTCCTTGAGGTGGATCGCACCGAGCAATTTGCCCTCGGCGCACACCAGCAACGGTGTACCGCCGCTCTGGGCAATCTTGTCGATTTCCCGCGACAGTACGGACTGCAGATCGCGACGTTGCAAACCGACGAAGTTCAGCAGCGAATCCACTGCGCCCTTGCGGTAAACGCGGCCCTGGTAGTCAACACCGGACAACCGGGTCTCAGCACTGAATGGCACCGCGGTCAGCACATTGGTGGCGGGTTCAGGCTGTGGATAATGTCCGCGCAAGTATTCGACGATGGACTTGCCTTCCGCCGTGTCGTCAGCGAGCGAGGCGAGCAACGCGCCTTCGGCCAGCTCTTTGGCGCTGACGCCTGGAGCGGGGTAAATCGCCGTGCAGCGACGGTTGCCGAACGTGATGGTGCCGGTCTTGTCCAGCAACAACACATGCACATCACCCGCAGCTTCCACCGCACGACCGGATTTGGCGATCACGTTGAGGCGCACCAAACGGTCCATCCCGGCGATACCGATGGCCGACAGCAGGCCACCGATAGTGGTCGGAATCAGGGTCACCAACAACGCCACCAGGAACACCAGCGGCAGGCTGCCGTTGGCGAAGTGAGCGAACGGCTGCAAAGTCACGACCACCAGCAGGAAGATCAGAGTCAGACCGATCAGCAGGATATCCAGCGCCACTTCATTCGGGGTTTTCTGACGTTTGGCGCCTTCCACCAGGGCAATCATGCGATCGAGTGTCGACTCACCGGGGTTGGCGGTGATGCGCACCAGCAACCAGTCGGACACCAGCCGGGTATTGCCGGTGACGGCCGAGCGGTCGCCACCGGACTCGCGGATCACCGGCGCGGATTCACCGGTAATCGCCGCCTCGTTGACTGCCGCGATGCCTTCGATCACTTCGCCGTCACCCGGGATCATTTCCCCGACTTCGACGCGGACGATATCGCCTTTGCGCAGGCTGGTGGCAGGCACCACCTGAAAGCTCCCATCGGATTTTTTGCGCCGGGCGCTCAAGCCTTCGCTGCCAGCCTTGAGGCTATCGGCACGGGCCTTGCCACGGCCTTCGGCCAGGGCTTCAGCGAAGTTGGCGAACAACACGGTAAACCACAGCCACAAGGCGATTTGCGCCGCGACGTAAGTCGGCACTGCGGTATCGGGCACGAAGCACAGCACGGTCGTGAGGATCGCCGTCAGCTCCACCACCAGCATCACCGGCGCGCGCTGCAATTGCCGAGGATCGAGTTTGACGAAAGCTTGCACCAGCGCCGGACGCCACAGGGCCGAGATCGCGGTTTTCGGTTGCTCCGGCGCTTTAACGGCAGCGGCTTTTTTCGGTGCAGCTTTGTTTGATACAGGAACGGGCATATTCATTATCAAATCCCTCAGCTCTAGAGCCCAAAAGCAGCCATGCTCAGATGTTCAGCGATAGGACCCAGCGCCAGGGTCGGCAGGAACGTCAGGCCGCCTACCAGCAAAATGGTCACAGTCAATAAGGTCACGAACAGCGGGCCATGGGTCGGGAAGCTGTTCTGGCCGATGGGCGCGGTTTTCTTCATCGCCAGGCTGCCGGCCAACGCCAGTACCGGGAGGATGTAACCGAAGCGGCCGATCAACATGCCAAGACCGAGCATCAGGTTATGGAACGCGGTGTTGGCACTGAAGCCGCCGAACGCAGAGCCGTTGTTGGCGCTGGCCGAGGTGTAGGCGTACAGCAACTGGCTGAAACCGTGGGGGCCTGGGTTACTCACCGCGGCCACCGGACCCGGTAGACTCGCCGCGATCGCACCGAGCACCAGCACGCCGACCGGCATCACCAGCAAGGTCACCACCAGCAACTGGACTTCCCTGGCCTGGAGTTTCTTGCCGAGGTATTCCGGGGTGCGGCCAATCATCAAGCCGGCGAGGAACACCGCAATCAATACGTTGAGCAACATGCCGTAAAGGCCGGCACCGACGCCGCCGAAGATCACTTCGCCGACCATCATGTTGACCAGCGCGACCATGCCGGTCAGCGGGTTGAGGCTGTCATGCATCGCATTGACTGAACCGTTGGACGCCGCTGTGGTGGTCACCGACCAGAGCACCGTGGCGGTAGTACCAAAACGCGATTCCTTGCCTTCCAGTGGCGCGGTCTGTTCGACCGTGACGTTGTCCAGGGTTGGGTTCGGCTGGTACTCGGCCCACAGCGAGGTAGCGCCGCCGATCAGGAACAGCGCCAGCATGCAGGCGATGATCGCCCGACTCTGACGCAGGTCTTTCACGTAATGGCCAAAGGTAAACACCAGGGCAACCGGGATCAGGATGATCGACGAGACTTCGAACAGGTTGCTCCAGGCCGTCGGGTTCTCGAACGGATGGGCCGAGTTGACGCCGAAGAAGCCACCACCGTTGGTGCCCAGTTGTTTGATCGCAATCTGGCTGGCCGCAGGCCCCAGAGGAATCACTTGATCCACGCCCTGCATCGTCAGCGCCTTCACGTAATGGGCGAAGGTTTGCGGTACGCCTTGCCAGACCAGAAACAGCGCCAGTAGCAAGCACAACGGCAACAAGCCGTAGAGCGTGGCACGGGTCATGTCTACCCAGAAGTTACCCAGGGTTTGCGCCGATTTGCGACCGATGCCGCGACACAAGGCAACCAGCACGGCGAGGCCGGTGGCGGCGCTGACAAAGTTTTGCACGGTCAGTCCAACCATCTGGCTGAGGTAGCTCAGGGAGGCTTCACCGCTGTAGGACTGCCAGTTGGTATTAGTCATGAAACTGATGGCGGTGTTGAACGCCAGCGTCCACTCCTGACCCGGCAGGTTTTGCGGGTTGAGCGGCAAGTAGTCCTGAAACAGCAGGATCGCGAACAACAGCAAAAAGCCCGCGAGGTTGAAGGCGAGCAAGGCCAGGGTGTATTTCTGCCAGCTCTGCTCGGTCTGCGGGTCGACCCCGGCAATGCGATAACAACCGCGCTCCACCGGCCCAAGAACCGGCGTCAACCAGGTGCGCTGGCCTTCCATCACCTTGTAGTAGAACCGTCCCAGAAAGGGTGCCGGTATCAGCACCAGAGCGAAGAAGGCAAGGATCAGCCAATAGTCATAACTGTGCATAGCCGCTCCTAGTTCCGATCGGCGCGCAACAGCGCAACCAGTAGATAAATGAACAGCCCCACTGCCAGCAGCAGTGACACTCCGTCCAGAACGCTCATGGGATTTCTCCGTCGTACGGCGATTGCCGCGTGTGGAGCCATTGTCCGCAGGGAGGCTGTAAAGGAACGAGATCGAGGGGTGAGGCGCGGCATAAAAAAAGTGTAAAAAGTGGGGGTACTGCGGTGCCTGATCGTTCCCACGCTCTGCGTGGGAATGCATCCCGTGACGCTCCGCGTCACATCCAGAACGGACGCAGAGCGTCCATGGCGGCATTCCCACGCGGAGCGTGGGAACGATCGAAAGGGGGGTAACCAAAGATGTAGGAGCAGCCGGTCGACGCTCGATTGCTCGCGATAGCGTCAGAACATCCACCACCGCACTCAAGTAGCGCAAAAACAGCGGGCATCCAGCTGCTAACATCCTCGATACGACAGTTTTCTGTCCATTACGACGTGCTTTCGCGATATGGCATGCCCGCTGCACACCTCCTCCCCCGAGCACTTCAAACCGTTCGGGGAGCAACGCATGAACACACAACTCAAGCCCACCTTGGGCACGCTGCATTTATGGGGTATCGCGGTCGGTCTGGTGATTTCCGGTGAATACTTTGGCTGGAGTTACGGTTGGGGCGTGGCCGGGACGCTGGGCTTTTTGGTGACGTCGTTGATGGTCGCGACGATGTACACCTGCTTCATCTTCAGCTTCACCGAACTGACGACCGCTATCCCTCATGCGGGCGGGCCATTCGCCTACAGCCGTCGAGCATTCGGTGAAAAAGGCGGGCTGATTGCCGGGCTGGCGACGCTGATCGAATTCGTCTTCGCTCCGCCGGCGATTGCCCTGGCCATCGGCGCCTATCTGAATGTGCAATTTCCCGCCCTCGACACGAAACACGCAGCGGTCGGCGCCTACATCGTGTTCATGGGGCTGAACATCCTCGGGGTCAAACTGGCCGCGACGTTCGAACTGGTGGTCTGCGTGCTGGCCGTCGTCGAACTGCTGGTATTCATGGGCGTGGTGGCGCCGGCTTTCAGCTTCAGCAACTTTGCCCTCAACGGCTGGGCCGGTACCGATACCTTCGGCGCGCCGGCGATTGCCGGGATGTTTGCGGCGATTCCGTTTGCCATCTGGTTCTTCCTGGCCATCGAAGGCGCGGCCATGGCCGCCGAAGAAGCCAAGGATCCGAAACGCACCATTCCCAAAGCCTACATCAGCGGCATCCTGACCCTGGTGTTGCTGGCCATGGGCGTGATGTTCTTCGCTGGCGGCGTGGGCGACTGGCGCACCCTGTCGAACATCAACGATCCGCTGCCACAAGCGATGAAAGCAGTGGTTGGCGAAAGCTCTGGCTGGCTGCACATGTTGGTATGGATTGGCCTGTTCGGCCTGGTGGCAAGTTTCCACGGGATCATCCTCGGCTACTCGCGGCAGTTCTTCGCCCTGGCCCGCGCCGGTTATCTCCCTGCATCGTTGGCCAAACTGTCGCGTTTCCAGACCCCGCACCGGGCGATCATTGCCGGCGGGCTGATCGGCATCGCGGCGATTTACAGCGATGGCCTGATCAACCTGGGCGGCATGACCCTCACCGCGGCGATGATCACCATCGCGGTGTTCGGCGCCATCGTGATGTACATCATGAGCATGCTCAGCCTGTTCAAACTGCGCAAAACCGAGCCGCTGCTGGAGCGCACTTTCCGCGCGCCAGGCTATCCGCTGGTGCCAGCCATCGCGCTGTTTCTGGCGGTGGTGTGTCTGGTGGCGATGGCCTGGTTCAATACGTTGATCGGGATGATCTTTCTGGGTTTCATGGCGGTCGGTTTTGGGTACTTCCAGATGACCGCACAACTGCGCACCGATGCCCCCGCCGATGCAATGCTGACCGGGCTGTAAACACTGAGGAAGCGCTATCCAGACGGATCAGGCCTACAATGGAACTACTCAAAGGTGGTATATGCATGACCGTTGCGCGAAATCCTTCGCCCGATGGCCTGCCCTTAAGGAGAGCCCTATGCCTTGGTATGCCTGGTTGATTCTGGTTCTTGCTATCGGCTCGATCGTCGGCGGATTAATGATACTGCGCGACACCGCAAACAAGGTGGAGCTGACCGAAGAGCAACGTAAACGCGTGGCTGAACGCAACGCGGAAGCGGACGCCAAGGATGCGCGGGATCGTTGACTAAAAACCCCCGCCATTGAGAACCAATGACGGGGGTTTTCTTATCTATCGCCATGCACAGAACTGTGGCGAGGGAGCCCCCTCGCCACAAATAGCGCCTGACTTCAAATCCCGGCAAGGGCTCCAGCGCTTCTATTTTTCCCATTCAGCCTTGGCAATGTGCAATCCGTGCATCCCCTTGTAGGCCGCGCGCTCAGGCTGGCTCCAGCCTTCGAGCAATGAATCTTCAAGCCGATAGATCTCCACCCCCAACGGACGACAGACGCTCAGCGGATCCTGCGCATCCGGCCCCCACATCGCGAGCGACAAATCACCTCCCGGGCACGTGGACAAGGCACAGAGCAAATCGATTTCGGCAAAGAACTCCAGATAGTCGCCCTTCTGTGCCGGGCAGGCCTTCATGAAGTACATGTCGTCGTGGTTGAGACCGGTGCACTGGAAGATATTCAGCACATCGTGTACGTCAAACTCGGTCAGGCCATGGGGCAATACAGCGCGGGTCAGGTTCGAATGGCAGTGATGGTGGAAATCTTCACCGGTGAGCATTTTGTTTACATAAGGATCGCAGCGGGTGCCCAGCAAATCGTGCAGTCGACCACCATGTTCATCGATACCGTAACTCGCCAGGCTGTCATCGGTGATGGTCACCAAAGGCCGCAAAAACGGCAGGTTCGACCAGAGCCGGTCATGGGTGCTGACATGCGCGCCCTGCAATTGACGAGTACGTGCGGCCCACAAACGTTCGCGCGGATCATTGGCATTCCAGACATTGAAATCCCCCACTTGCGGGCCGACAGGGGTGGTCACGCGAAAGACATGCCCGGCCGGGACCTTCCACGCACGACCCGTGCGGATCGGGACTTCGAACTGGTCGATCAGCGTGCGACCGTCCTTGGTGTCACGGATCCGCTCATAAAAGGCCTTGTCCACCTGCAGGGCCGAGCCTTTGCTGACCTGGTAAGCCGCGGGATAGTCTTTGTACATAGTGAACATCCTCGATCAGGGGTGGGAAGTGTCGCTGAGCATGTCGAGTAACTGCTGCTCGGAGTCGTCGAGGTAAAGACTCATCGCCTCCTGAGCTGCAGGTTTTTTGCCCTCGGCAAGCAAATCGTGAATCTGTCGATCGCGCGCAAGCCAAGGTGTTTGAAAGAGCTCCTCGTCGGGTGCAGCACAAAACACCAAGCGCATCTGGGCGACGATGTTCGTGAAGAACTCATCGAACAAGGGGCTGCACATCAGCCCAACAATATGCTGGTGAAAACACAGGCTGTGGGTGCCGACGGCTTGCCAGTCCTCGCGCTCGCGGGCAAGTTCCGTGGCTTCGATGGCCTCGAGCATGCGATCGGACTGATACTCGCGCAGTGGCTTGCTGGTGGCGATGGCCTGCAACTCCAGAGTGCGCCGGACCTGAAACAGATCGCGCACTTCATCGACGCCGAGGCGCCGCACCACCACACCCTTGTTGCGCACATAGCGGGTCAGCCCTTCCTGCCCCAAGCGATGCAGTGCTTCGCGAATAGTGTTACGCGAAGCATTGTAGGCTGTCACCAGATCGCTTTCGATCAAGGCCATGCCCGGTAACAATCGGCCACCGATTATGTCGGTCCGTATCTCCAATGTGATGTGATCGGCCAGGGAAAGTCCGCTGCTCATGGTCATCGCCCCTCATGATTGTTCAACAATCGTCAGATAACGAATAACCACTATTCGTGCCAATTCTGCGAATGACGAAAGCTTACGCCTGCCATCGCTTGAACAACACGCTGGCATTGACCCCCCCAAAGCCGAAGCCATTGGACAACGCATACTCGATTGCCAGCGACCGTGCCTGACCATGGACGATGTCCAGCCCTTGCGCCGCTGCATCCGGGTTCTCGAAGTTGAGGGTGGCCGGAACGATTTGATCGCGAATAGCCAGAATCGTGAAGATCGCCTCAATTCCGCCCGCAGCGCCCAAAAGATGCCCGGTGGCGGATTTGGTCGATGTCACCGCAACCTCTTCGTGTGTACCGAATAACGACTTGATCGCGGCGATCTCGCCCAGGTCACCCACCGGCGTAGAGGTCGCGTGAGCATTCAGATGCTGCACCTGCGCCGCGCTGATTCCGGCCTGCGCCAATGCCAGCGCCATGGAACGCCGCGCACCGCTGCCATCTTCCGGGCCGGCGGTCAGGTGATAGGCATCGGCGCTGGTGCCATAGCCCACCAGTTCCGCCAACGGTCGAGCGCCTCGGGCCAGAGCATGCTCCAGCGCCTCAATCACCAGAATCCCCGCACCCTCCCCCATGACAAAACCATCGCGCCCACTGTCGAACGGTCGCGAAGCGCGCTCGGGAGTATCGTTATAGCCACTGGACAATGCCCTGGCCGCCGCAAAACCGGCAAGACTGACACGATCAATTGCAGCTTCCGCGCCGCCGCACACCGCAATATCGGCTTCGCCGCTACGAATCAATCGCGCGGCATCACCAATGGCTTGTACGCCTGCGGCGCAGGCGGTTACCGGCGCCCCCAGCGGCCCCTTGAAACCGTGCTGGATCGATACATGACCCGCCGCAAGGTTGACCAGAAACGATGGAATCGTGAACGGCGACAAACGCCGCGGGCCGCGACTATCAGTCGTTCTCACCGCATCGGCAATGGCACCAAAACCACCGACGCCGGATCCGATGATCGTCGCCGTGCGCTCTTGGGTCCGAGAGTCAGTGGCGGTCCAGTTCGCCTGCTCCAATGCCTCTTTCGCTGCCGCTATGGCGAACATGATGAAGCGATCCATTTTCTTCTGCTCTTTGGGCGGCGTCGTCCGATCAGGATCAAAACCCGCTTCAGCATCCTCTGCCAGAGTTGGCACCACGCCGCCAACCTTGGCCGCCAGATCAGCCACCATCTCCTCCGGTAGCCGCCGCAACCCCGAACGACCGGCCAGCAAACGCTCCCAGACTTGCTCGACACCGCAACCCAGCGGAGAAACCAGGCCCATGCCTGTCACGACAACTCGACGACCGTTCATACGCTAAACACCTCAAATCGTGTCATGGACCAAGCCCCTCACTTGTAGCGAGCCGCCGCGCTGCTCTTCGACAAATTCGGCCCCAACCCATGGCGCGCCGCAACAAAGGCGTGCCAATCCGCCGCATCCGGCAGCGAAGGAATCGTAATCAACTCCCCTTGATCAAAGCCGGCCAATGCCGCGTCGACCATTTCCCCTGCGTCCATCACCATTTCCGGGGGGATCGCGCTGGCATCGATACCTGAACGCTCCCAGATTTCCGTATGCGTTGCCCCCGGCAACACGGCCTGCACCCGCACGCCCAACCCACTTAACTCGGCGTTCAGGGATTGGGTCAAACTCAAGACGTAAGCTTTGGTCGCGCTATAGGTTGCATTGAAGCGCTCCGGAATCAACGCCACCACCGACGCCAGATTGATAATCGAACCGCGCCCGGCAGCCGAAAAACTCTGCGCAGCAGCAGAAGCCAAACGCGTGACAGCCACCACATTGAGCTGAATCATCCGCTCCATCTGATCCATATCTGCACTGGCCAGCGCCCCATCGGCAGCGACACCGGCATTGTTCAACAACAGACTGATACTTGGGTCGCTGCGCAAGCGCTGTTCGACATTCAGCAGATCCGCCTTGAGCGTCAAATCCGCTTTCATCACTTCAACCTGCACACTGTACTCGTCACGCAACCTGATCGCGGCCGCCTCCAGTCGCCGTTCATCGCGAGCGACCAACAACAAGTCATAACCACGCGCCGCCAGCCGCTCAGCGTAAATCGCACCGATACCGGACGATGCGCCGGTGATGAGGGCTGTACCTTGGGATTGGACCGGGTTCATAGCTGCACTCCTGGGAGAAGCTGTGGGGGATCTGAGTGCCTTGGCAGTCAAGGCACCTCAGGGGGGAAGCGAGTTTATTATAGGCATAATACAAACAAAATATGATAGTCGTAATTTTTTTAACCTGACAAAAGGCGAAATGACTCCGCCTCATTGGATTGCTCAGACATCAGAAGACAAAAAAGGCCAGTCAACGACCGGCCTCGAGCACTAACGGATGGGCTTCAATTGACCTCAAGCTTGTCGCGATTCTTGTCCAGAATCGCCTTGCCGATCCCCTTGACCTCCAGCAACTCATCCACCGACGCGAAAGGCCCGTTGCTCTCCCGGTAAGCAACAATCGCCTTGGCCTTGGCCTCACCAATCCCCGAGAGCTCGCGTTGCAAGGTAGACGCATCGGCCCCGTTGAGATTGACCTTTGAGGTGGTTTGCCCAGCTGGTGCTACTTGCGCAGCGACAGGCGCAGTGGCCTCCTGTTTGGCAGGCGCAGCGTTGACAGCAAGAGAGGCGCTGGTCAGCAGAGCAAAGACCAGGGACGAGAAGTAGGCTGTACGCATAAGTGACACTCCATGACATCGATAAGGGAGAAGCAGCTTTTCCGAAGCTGCATCTCTAAATTAGGTCATATCATGTACATGTCAAAAATGGCTGCGTTACAGCATATGTAACGATTCACACTTTAACCAGGCTAAGCCAAGAATCACAACCAGACCGAAAAATGTAGCTGTGAGCAAACCAAATAGCCACTTCGTCGCCGAAGTAGCAACTCGTTTATATTCATGGTAATACAATGTATTTGACCAAGGTTCCTGGAGCTAAGAATCTGACTACAGAGGAAGACTTCCGGAAAAAGCGGCTGAAAATCCCGCCTATTACATAGGTAGGGCCAATCCCTTAGAATCCAGCTAATCGATAACTATGGGACTTAGCACTAACAGCGGTATAGGCGAGACTTCCAGATACTCCGCACTAACACATGATTCAATGCGCTACAGGTTGCGATTTCCTGGGCTATGACGAAAAAACCTCGACAAGTATTGCTGCCAGACCCGAAGAATACGAGACTTCTGTTGGCTCATGACCGCAACAACTTTTGGTCGTAGAACATCTATTTCTCCAAGTTCCTTCTGAAACCATCGGTCGTCCAACCCGTACTCGTTGACCATGACAGCATAATGAGCCGGGCTATTAAGCAGTTTATTTAACTTCAGCAGCCCTATCATTTGATAAGGCTTCCCAAGCCACTGATTATAGCTCAGAAACAACATAGCCTTTTCGATATCCAAATGGAGTTCACTCGGAATATCCTTGCGCTTGAGCAAATCTCCAAAGCCCTCAGATATCTGCTCAGCTGTCACATCGTCGAAAAAACTATCGGCAATGAGGTAGTGCTCATTGATTGTACGAATTGAATTCGTCACCGTCTGGCTACTGGCGTTCTCACCCGGCAAGAGCCTGAAATTAATGAGCTCGCGTTCAAATATATGTATCGGATAGTGCTTGACCAACCGCACCCACATATCCAGATCTGGAAGTTGCCGTAGACGGTTACTATACATACCAAGATGATCATAGCAGGACTTGCGAATCAACATCGTTGGGTGGCAAATGCAATTGCCCAATTCAAAAAAGTGCCTCAGCCAAGCACCTTGCGAGCGATTATCCCGATCGAACGCACCGCCAAAAGAGATGGAGGCCTTATCCATCGCTTGACCGTTTTTGTCTACAAATCGAGCCCGCCCGAAACAGGCCCCGATTTCAGGGTTATCCCGCATGAACTGCACTTGGTAAGCGAGTTTGTCACCGTCAATCCAAGAGTCATCGGAGTTAATCAGCGCGATAAATTCGCCTGATGCTCGTTCGATCAGTTCATTGGTAACGACACAGGCTCCCCGATTGACTTCATTAGGAAAGAACTTGATTCTTTCGTCATGAATAGAGGCAACAACGTCCCGCGTGTTATCAGACGACCCGTCATCGGAAATCAAAAACTCAAAATCCACGTCGACCTGACTAAGTACACTCTCAATTGCCTGAGCGACAAAATTTGCGTGATTATAGGTAGCCATAATCACAGAAACTGTTGGCGACGTCATACCGAGCGGCTCCGCTTCACAATTTTAACCAAAATATTTTTTAGTGCTACCGGAACAATTGCGCGAATGAAAACCAGAACGATAGGGGGCATATAATTCAACAGCGAAGGGATGACCCTCAAAACTGGCTGGCTTACCGTTTCGGCGACGTTTCCGATTTGCGAAGCCGTGATCACATGCCGCAGACGGGCAGAAAGGTGCTCAAAATCATCATGGAACACATGATCTGTGAGCGCATCATACGCAGGAATTATGTCTAACTGGATCTTCAGCTTTTCAATATGCGGTGTCTGAGTCCAGACGCCCGCAGTATGAAGCCGATAGACTGACATAGGCTCCTGAAGGAACCCAATCAAACTGCTTCGGGCGAGGCAGATATTTGTAATCCAGTCATAAGACTTAATCTCAAACATTGCCTTTGGCAACCTGGCCAATGCCGATCGTCGATACATGCACGTCGAGAAATTACCCACCAGATTGTCGGCAATCAACTCGCGAGCTGAAACCAGCCTGTATCCCTGCCCGGCAGTAACCCTAGGCGTCAGCTGAGCACGATCCTCCTCATAGACAAAATAATTAACGGAGCATAGGTCACTTTCCCAATGCTCCCTCAAAAAATCGGCCTGACGCTTGAGTTTCCACGGACTGGTCCAATAGTCGTCGCCCTCTAGAACAGCTACATACTCTCCAGAGCAGGCCTCATAACCTCTTTGGTAGTTCTTTGTTATGCCTAAGTTGACGCTATTGTCCAGATATTTGAAGATAAACCTGTCGTCCACCCCATCAAACTCTTTGATGATCGAGAGAGTATCATCGCTGGAACCGTCATCAGCCACTACCAGCTCGATAGGCCCATCAATTATCTGACCAAACAGACCATTCATCGCCTGCCGAATGTGCTTTTGATGGTTATAGGTAACCAGCAGAATAGATACATCAACCGTTTCTTTGATCACTGACTTATTCCTCTGCGGGGGGAGAGATTGTGGGGAGCAAAAATCTCCGCATTCCCATCAACTATCATCAAACTTTTACTGAACGCCGTCATTTTCTCAATGGTTCTCTAGTCAGAGGGCGCGCAGGATTACCGACCACCGTCACGCCTGCGGGCACGTCTTTGATCACCACAGCGCCCATTCCAACAATAGCGCCGCGACCAATAGTGAGAGGCTTCCCTGATGCACCCTGAATGATGCACGCACCAGCACCAATATAGGCGTGATCCTCAATGACAACGTTACCGTTGCACCTGACCCCTGGAGCAAAAGTTACGAAGTCGCCGATAACACAATCATGCGCAATGTTAGAGTAGTTATTAGCGTGAAAGTATTTCCCGATTTTCACATTCGAAGTAACGGTGACAAAAGGCGAAAGCATTACACCGCAGCCGATTTCATTTGAATCAAGAATGACAACGTTATCGGCGATAATTGCGAATGGCTTGGCACCTGTACGCTCGCACATTTCCGCGATACGGGCTCTGACTTGTGATGCGCCAATGGCTATATTGAAAAAAATATCGCCTTCCAGGTTTAAAAAAACATCAAGAGAAAGTACCGAATAATTATTAACCTTGTCAGTTGCAACGTCGCCTTCTACTACAAAAAAAAGCTCCGCCCGACCACTAGACAGTTCAGCGGCTAACGCAGCATTCGCTAAAGGCATCACCTCTCGGCCGTGACCGCCAGCTCCAATGATACCGTAATACTTTTTCATGACCGTTACCGCTCTAAGTAATATGGACTATTATTTAGTATCTGATCGAACGCTTAATATACCGACAGATCATATCAATCTCTTCACGCGAGAGGGTATGATAAAGTGGCAAGCACAGAATACGACGCGATATATCTTCCGAAACGGGAGAGCGTTGATCATGCACATAAGGAAGTTCAGATAGCGAAGGATAAAAATATCGCCGCGGGTACACATTATTTAAATTAAGTGCCTCCATAACCCTCAGAAGCATGGCTTCGCTTTCAAAGACCACCGGAAAATAAGAATTATTGTAGGTTGTATCGTCTGCAATTTTCTGAAAGCGTACAGGCAAACCCGAAAGCTCACGCTTATAATGATTACAAAGCTCTGCACGAACCTTCAGGATTTCTTCAACGTATTTTAAGTTGGTCAACCCCATTGCTGCGTGAACTTCGGAGTTTTTGCCGTTAATCCCCACACCGCCAAAATCGGTCAACGACGAATGACCAAAATTTCTCATCATCGCCATATTTTTCAGAATTTCAGGATTAGCTGTAACTACTGCACCACCTTCAATTGTATGAAAAAGCTTTGTCGCATGAAAACTGCAGGTTGCAATATCCCCGTATGACAAAAGCGAACGGTTTTTATATTGCGTACCAAAAGCGTGGGCCGCATCATAGATAACGCGCAGATTGTGCTTCTTTGCAATCAGCTCGATAGCTTCGACATCACAAGGATTACCAAACACATGAGTTGCCAGAATCCCGGTTGTTTCCGAAGTGATGGCTTGCTCGATTTTTTGCGGATCGATATTCAAAGTATCGGAACAAATATCCACCATAACTGGCTTGCAATGTTCCCAGACGATACTAGAAGTAGTAGCAACATAGCTGAATGGGGTGGTTATTATCTCACCGCGCAGATCGAGAGCTCGTATTGCAATTTGAAGCGCAATAGTGCCATTACTAAGAAACAATAAATGTTCAACATCAAGTTTTTCCTTGAGCTTCAGCTCGAGTTCGTTTACCAACGGTCCATTATTGGTAAACCATTCACGATCCCAAACCCCTTGCAGGTAAGCCTGAAATTCACCAAAGGGAGGTACAAACGGCTTCGTAACTGTAATATTCATGAGCGTCCCGAAAAGCAAAACTATTATTTAGTTCTATTAAATAGTGATTTGAGTTTTCCGCACCACGAGGAACGAAACACCTCCAACTCAGCCTCCGCCTCGCCAATACGAAGCTCCAGCATTTCAATTACCTGAGCCTGTTTTGAAGACTCTTCCGCCACTTTGAGTGCATGCGCTACTTGAGCCTCAATGGCCTGTGCCTGGACAAGAGCATTTTCTTCCATCTTGAGAATATGCGCCGCCTGCGTATCGATAAACTGTGCGCGAGCCAAAGACTCCTGCTCTACACGAGCGAGCTTTTGCTCTTGAACAGGAGGATTGTATGTGGAAAGCGAATTAATCCAATCCGCTTCATTTTTAGTAACCACATCAAAATCAACCTGCACTTCAGCTACATCAGATTTTCGTGCTTCAATGATCAGCTCATTGTGAAAAGGTCGAGACTCGAGGCCTCTAAACATCTGGTCAGCGCTGTCGCGGTAGGATTGAAAGGACACCGTCCTGAATCCGGCTTCAACTAGAACCTCAACCAACTCTTCCGCATCGTAAACAAATTGGTGTCCCCAAGAACGCATTCCTTCATTCAACATCATACAGCGCGTATTCGGTTGCCAGAGATCCCCCCACTCACCAATGGCCCCTGTCATATATGAGTATGTTAAAAAACGCAGATTGGGCGTCGTGATCCTTATGGCTCCGTCCGCAGAGAGCACTCTATGGCACTCTTGCAAAAACTGCACAGCTTGCGAACGTGTTATGTGTTCAATGAAGTGTTCATTGAACATATGAGTCGCAGAACCATCAGGGAAAGGCAATGGGTGTGTAAGATCCAGCAACATGTCCGCAGTTGGCGAGTCAAGATCAATATTTATCCACCCTGGGAAATTCACTGACCCACATCCAAGGTGAAGCTTATTATTAATCTGGGACATGCGTAATCTCTCGAACTTTTACTTCATTATGCCAATACGCTGCGGCGTATATTTGTGGATGGCCAGCACTCGACAGTGTAAATTTTGTAGAGATAGGAACGAAGTCTGCGACCACCACGTCCCCTATTCTCAGATCCACCGGTTCAGAAAGCATAGACGCTACCACATAGCTTCCCTCACGAAGATACGCAGTGAAGCGCCACTCTATTACGTGGACACTCCCAGCCTTGACATCCAGTAGGTGGTTGTCATGCTCGATTCCGGTATCTGAGTAAATAATATCCTGACCGTTCTTGTCGCGAATATGGTATGCCAACCCTAACCTGTGTGTGGCCTTGTTCACCTGCACGACTTGTCGGAGGATCACTTTCTGACCAAAGTTCACTGAATCTATCGCTTGGCCACTTTCATTCAACAACGCAACATTTATGAACTCTGCGACGCCGTTCTTTATCCGCTGAAAGCTGGCCATTGACTGAAAACTTTCAGCGCCATCAGTAAACTCAGCTGAGACCATCGCGGACGGCTCGACAGACTCATCTAATACTCGTTCGGCTCGCTGGCTCTCGATCAAAGCAGAGTAATACTTTTCAACTGCCGTATTTACATCGCCCAAAAACTGGCTTCGTCCGGAGTCCAACAACAGTGCACGACTACACAGTGACTTCACTGAAGCTGTATCATGACTGACGAACAGCACAGTGGAACCACCAGCAATTATCGTCTGGATCATCTTCGCACATTTCGCCTGGAAGTATGCGTCACCAACCGATAGCGCCTCGTCAACAATCAAAATATCCGGATCTACATGAATGGCAACCGAAAACGCCAAGCGGACCATCATTCCGCTCGAGTATGCTTTTACTGGCTGGCCGATAAAACTGCCTATGTCCGCAAACTCAACAATCTTATCGTAACGAGCGTCCGTTTCTTCCGTACTCAAACCCAGTACGGCCGCGTTCATATAAACATTCTCGCGCCCGGTGAACTCTGGATTGAATCCCGAACCCAATTCGAGAAGCGCGGCGATTCGACCATGGGTCTGAACGCTACCGCTGGTAGGATTCAACGTCCCGCAAATCATTTGCAGAAGAGTGGACTTACCACTTCCATTGCGCCCTATGATGCCAACGGTTTCACCTTTCTTGATCTCGAATGAAACATCATTCAGGGCCCAAAACTCTCGGTAATATTGGCGACCCGACATCAAAAACTGCTTCAATCGATCATGAGGCTGATCATAGATTTGATAGCACTTGCTGAGGTTTTCAACCTTGATAGCGATACCGGACTCAGAGGACATCAGCAAACCCCTTGCGTGTTTTCTGGAACCAGGCGAAACCCAGCCACATCACTAATGTCCCCACCAGTATATGAACCAAAATACTGAAGAAATTGGGCACCTGCCCCCAAAACAGCACATCTCTGGCTTGCTCAATCACAGGCGTCAGCGGATTCAGCATCAAGATAGGTCTATAAGCTTCAGGTAATGCACTCGCCGGGTAGAATATCGGCGACAAGAACATCAGCACCGATGTCAAGATCCCTATGAACTGCGCTATATCACGCAGGTAAACCCCCAGCGCAGCCAAGCCCCAGGACAACCCCATCATCATCAACACCAGTGGAAGTACCACCAGCGGAAGGTACAAAGCTGTGACGTGTGGCGCCCCAAAAAAAATCAGATAAGCAATCATCCATACCCCAAGACTTATCAGAGCATGAAACAGTGCCGCCCCGAGACTTACCCAAGGAAGTATTTCTAACGGATAAACCACTTTCTTGACATAATTCGCATTAGCAATAACTAGCCCCGGAGCACGATTTATACATTCGGAAAAAAGGCTGAATACCATCAAGCCGGCAAAGAGAATCAGTGCAAACTCGGTTTTAGAGTCGCTGCCGCCGCTCCAGCGCGCCTTAAATACGACACTGAAAACAAAGGTGTATACCGCGAGCATGAAAACAGGGTTGAAGAACGACCAAAATACTCCCAACACTGAGCCGCGATAACGCCCTAACACCTCACGTTTGACAGAAGCCTTGATCAACGAACGATTTCGAACAAAACTTGCGATCATTTCGCGCGGCGATATTGAAAAATTCTGCATCAGGCAAACTCCCCTGAGTTAATAAGGGCTTTCGATCTGGCCTCTTGGGTTATAAGTAACACCACTGGCGTTGGCATCCTGGACTGCTGCATGATGTTAGCGATCAAATGAAATTCAATCCATTGGCGAAAAATCGTTAAACTTTTTCGAAGGCTTGCGACCAGACAAGAAGACTGGCTTGGCCCTATCCGAAAAAAACCATCTTGTATTTCTTTTACTCGGCGAGCCAGTCTCTGGCACACGTCACTGATTGAGAATAAACACTCAAACTGCCGGGAAAGAGCTAACTGGCACAGTTCTTCAATACTATTCATTTGTTGATGAAAAATAGCTTTCGACCATGCTGTAACACTTCCCTTATAGCTCTTTAGAGTAGAGAAAAAATGACGTGAGACAATGTCAGAGCCCAGGAGTTTCAAAATTCACGAAGCCTTGGATCTATTAGCTGAACAAACACAAAAAGGTTGTTGATCATAGACACCCGCAAAAACCAATACACCTGATAAAATGGAGCCCTGGCTGAACGCCCTAAAGGCGCGTCGAGGATACCTCAAAACGTCAACGAATAATACCTGCGAGCCCGTACCAAGCGGGCGGTTCAGGCCAAGTAGAGCCTCCCCCGCGGGGTTAGGGCATATACCATTTTCCGCCGATGTGCGCGGCCAGGTACATGCCACCTGCAGGCGCCTTGACCCAATGGCATGAGCCCCGCCATACAGGCACTCGTGAGAGGGGGGGTAAGTTTTTTGCGCCCGGAGCTGTCAATCAACCACCCGAATGCACGCAAACACGAAAAGGCGATCTTGTCGAAAATCGAGATTGACACGACCGAAGACTGGTGGTGCAAGCACGCAACACCCTTCTCAAAGGAAACCTCGTGATTACCACCGCAGAAACGACATGGCCGACCCAAGGATCAACTGCGCGCATAGAATCGGCCATCGTATCAGCAAGCGCTCGTCAGGGCTCGAGGCGGCGCTGCTGGTAAATCCAGTCGACAATCTCTCCATCAGGGGTATAGCCACTCACGGTGTCACGCAGCAGCTGCCTGACTCGAGAGTAATCATCCACCTCCACCGCAGCAAGCAACTCAGTCAACCTTGCCTTGAGCACATCCCAAGGCAGATAGTCTTCATTCGCGCTCATGATCATCGGATGCTGGGTCGCCGAGACATTGTCGCCAATCAGCAACTCTTCATACAACTTCTCACCGGGACGCAAGCCGGTGAACTCGATGGCGATGTCGCCATGCTGATTCTTCTCCGAACGAACGCTCAAACCAGACAGATGAATCATCTTCTCTGCCAATTCAACAATCCTGACCGGCTCGCCCATGTCCAACACAAACACGTCACCGCCCTGCCCCATGGATCCAGCCTGAATCACCAGCTGCGCCGCCTCGGGTATGGTCATGAAATATCGAGTGATTTTCGGATGGGTAACGGTTAATGGTCCGCCGGATTTTATCTGGTTGTGGAATAGTGGAATTACTGAACCAGAAGACCCCAGCACATTCCCAAAACGCACCATAGTGAATCGGGTCTTGTTGACGCGGGATACATTGGCTTTGTCACCAAATAACACCGGCGCCAATTCGCAACTGAGCGCTTGCAAGGTTAGTTCAGCAAGTCGCTTGGTGCTGCCCATCACATTGGTAGGACGTACCGCTTTGTCCGTCGATATGAGTACAAAGTTCTCAACACCCGCCTGCAAAGCCGCCTGCGCCGTATTAAGCGTACCAATAACATTATTCAGCACGCCTTCGGCAATGTTGTGCTCCACCATCGGAACGTGTTTATAAGCGGCGGCATGATAGACCGTATCTACATTCCAGGCGTTCATTACATCAAGGAGCTTATGGGGATGACGAATAGACCCCAGGATTGGTAGCAACCGGACAGACGATGACTCACGGTCGATTCGGCGCTCCAGCTCGGATAAAATGCTATAAAGATTGAACTCACTATGATCAAACAACAAAAGCGTGATCGGGCCAAGCGAGAAAATCTGCCGGCAGAGCTCCGAGCCAATTGAGCCGCCAGCGCCAGTCACCAGAACCACTTTTCCCTTGATGCAACGAGCCAACAAATCGGGTTGCGCCGGCACAGAGTCTCGACCCAACAAGTCGGCTATATCTACCTCCTGGATATCATCGACCTTCACCCGGCCGCTAGCCAGATCGGTGAAATTCGGCACACTTCGTATGTGAAGCGGAAAACCTTCGAGAAAATTGAGTATCTCTCGACGCCGGGCACGAGTCGACGACGGCAGCGCCAGAAGAATCTCCTGAGCACCGGTAACATCGATCATCTGTTGAATATGCTTGGGCTTATACACCTGCAAACCGGATATTGATCGATCCGCGATACTCGCATCATCATCAATAAACGCCACGGGGCGCATCACACGCCCCATGCGCAACGCTGCGACCAGTTGGTTACCCGCCACACCGGCGCCGTAAATGGCAACCTTGGTCAAACCGTCATCCCGGTTGGTGAACGGCACATGCTGAGCGGCGGTAAACCAGTCCCCCATGAAATACTGGCGCATGCAAAGGCGCAGGCCACCAATGATCACCAGGCTCAACCACCAGTAATTGAAAATGATGGAGCGCGGAACCACGTTCTCATGGTTGCTGTACCAATAGACTACAACCGCCAGAATCAACGATGAAAGGCTGACTGCCTTGATGATGGCAATGAGGGCATCATTGCCAAAATAGCGCATGACCGCGCGGTACATTCCGAACCGGATGAATAGGGGGATCGCGACCAATGGCGCACAAATGAAAAGCCAGGAATGCACTTTTAGCGGATTGTACATATCATCGACACCCAGACGGACGATGAAAGCCAACCACAGCGCAACCCAGACAAGGAAAACGTCAGTGCCAACCTGCAACAGCCTTTTCTGCCGTCGCGGCAAGCCCAATAAAAACGATCGTAATTTATCCATTGACTCGCCCGATCACCGCTCCCACTCCCACTCCCACCCCCCAAAACTTAGTAACTCCCGGCATTGTAGCCTCCTTCATGAACAGAATACGACCACCGGGGCACCCCTCGTCGGTCCACGCCTGATATGACTCTCTGGACGATCAAAGGTTGCGGGGCAAGCCCGCTCGTCAGCGCCTCCCCAATCCTGTTAAGCTTGCCAGACAATGCCTACCTCGTGATGACTGCTGAAACCACCGCCGCAACTGACGTATCCCAAAGACAAAACCGTTCGAAATCATACTCATCCCTTCTTTATCGGTACTAGATTTACTATATAGCTGGCGCGCGAGAGATCGAAATCATGGAAAATCAAAACAACGGCCGTCATTTTCGAGCCCCCGCCCCCTCATCGTCGCGAGAGACCCGGCCGGACGGCACTGACAAAGTTGCAGTACTTATTTGCACTTACAACGGTGCAAAATTTCTTTCTGAGCAGCTTGATTCGATTTTAAACCAGTCGCACAAAAACTGGTCAATTTACGCCTCGGACGACGGTTCGGAAGACGAAACACTGAAAATACTGCAGAGTTACCAACAGCGACTCGGCGCCGATCGACTTTCCATTCTGTCTGGCCCACGCCAAGGCTTCGCCAGAAACTTCTTATCACTAATAAAAAACACGACAATAATTGCCGACTACTTTGCGTTCAGCGATCAAGATGATATTTGGCTTGAGAACAAGCTAGAGAGAAGCATCGCTCAGATAAATGGTACCCCAGGACAGCCAGCCCTTTATTGCTCAAGAACAAGACTGGTAAATTCAAAACTGGAGCCCATGGGCTACTCCCCTCTATTCAAAAGTCGTCCATGCTTTAAAAACTCATTGGTGCAAAGTATTGCAGGTGCCAATACGATGCTAATCAACAATGCAGCCCGAGAACTCATGCTGCGCATCGCCGCCGATGCCCCTGTTGTGGCACACGACTGGCTGGCGTATCTTTTAGTGAGTGGTTGCGGCGGAAAAATCGTATATGACCCTCTACCCACGCTAGACTATCGCCAGCATGAGGGCAACCTTATTGGTGCCAACGCCGACTTGAAGAACCGACTTCTGCGAATTAGAAAAATGTTGACCGGTCGGTTCAGAGAGTGGAGTACTCAAAACCTTATCGTCATTAATTCAGTCAAAGAAAGTTTAACACCTGAAAACAAACAGACACTTCAACAGTTCGAGCTCGCGCGACAAAGCGGATTAATTTCACGACTTCGCCTTATAAAAAACAGCGGTGTCCATCGCCAGACACTGAAGGGAAACGTCAGCTTAATAGCAGCCGCAATTCTTAATAAAATTTGACCCGTGCCACCCTTCACGCCCCTTTGCAAAGCTTCCAGCTACAACTTAAAACTGAAAAGAAAGGGGCGTTTGCAGTAGCCGCCCCAAAGGAAAAACCATTTAATCAGCACTTTTTATCCGTGTGCCGGCCTCGCAGCGAGCGATCAGCGCACCACTCCCGCGTGGAATTTCCACGCAAGATAAAAGAGCGGGGAATAAGCAAGAAGGCATCCCCAACCTCCCCCCAAGCCTCCAGCACCAACGAATAGTGATATGGGTAATAACCAGCCTATATTTATCAAGATAACGGCTACTGTGACCACCAGATGATTTTTTGAGCCTTGAGCTGCATGCTGATAAGCGTGACTACGATGAGCCTGATACACCTTATCCCCTCTTACCAGCCGCCGCACTAAAGTCCATGTTGCATCGACAATAAAAACACCTAGCAATATCAGCCAGCTCCATAACAGCTCAGGCTTTTCCCAAGCCGCGTGGAGCACTAGTCCGCCTAGAACGATGCCAAGAAACCCGCTTCCGGCGTCCCCCATGAAAATCTTAGCAGGTGGGAAATTCCAGCAAAGAAACCCTGCGACTGCCCCAGCCAAAATAAGCGGAGCCCACATTAGATTCGTGTTTCCACCAAGCCAATAAACCAGACAAATCCCCAGGCACACACTTATCGCCTCAGCACTAGCCAGGCCATCGATGCCGTCCATGAAATTGTAAAGATTAAGCATCCACACCAGATAGATCAGCGCAAGGATGTTACCAATCACACTTAAGTCAACCAGAACTCCAAACAGTGAGATGGGGGCAAGGCCATTGAGCCAGAAGAGTGCCCAGCCGGCTGCTATAAAATGCCCCAACAGCCGCCATCTGGCGGCGATATGCCCATGATCATCGGCAAACCCAATGACCGCTACCAGCAACCCCGAGCCCAGGAGCCCTATAAGCGCTGGCGCACTCAACAGCCCCAACGCGGTCAGTACAGGGAGAGCCAATGCAAACGCGACCACGATAGCCACCCCTCCGCCACGTGGCGTAGGAACGGAGTGGGAACTGCGCTCATTGGGGATGTCCATCAGGCTTTTGGCCAAAGCATAACGGCGCAAGACCAGGGTAAAAATCCAGGAAACGGCGAATACTGCCAGTAACACCCACCAAAAAATCATTTAATTTCTTTGTCCCGATAATGGTCCGCGGTCTGACGCAGGGCTCTTGCAGTACTTATAGAAGGAGCCCAGTGCAGAAGCACCCTTGTCTGGCTGATATCAACTTGCAGCGAATCGCATAAACGCTGAGCAATCGATTTTTTTCCAAAAGTTGAGGCCGCTAGATTCAACATACCTGTAGGTATCGGCAACAATCGAGCGCTCTTACCTAATGAGTGAGCCATGCGTTGAAGCAACTGGGTTGTGGATAAGTCCTCACCGTCGCTGACTAGAAATGTGTTATCCGCGGCGGCCGGATGATCGATGCAGGTCACTACGAGATCTACCAAGTTACCTAATGCCACCAGACTGCGCTGATTGCGAATAGCGCCCAACGGCAGCGGTATGCCCTTGTCCAACCAACGCATCATGCTCAGAAAGTTGGCTTTTACTCCCGGACCATAAACAAGCGGCGGACGGATGATCACGACTTCCATACCTGTATCCAGGCCGATTTGCCTTAACGCATCTTCAGCTTCTCGCTTCGATATCCCATATGGGTCGACAGGTGCGGGACGATCGTCAGCTTTGAAAGGTGCACCTGAGACGGTACTTTCGCCGTTAACCTTGATCGAGCTGATAAAGATGAAACGTTTTACGCCAGACTTTGCGGCTTTCTGAGCGAGTCGCACAGTCCCGTCAACATTGACCTTTCGAAACTCCACCAGGGCATCCACCGCGGTTTCGTTCATCACATGCACCCGGGCAGCGCAGTGAATGACAACCTGAACATCATTCAGGGGGGGCAACACCGTTGTCTCATTCAGATCGAATGGCACAACGCGACACAAGCCACTCAAGCGTGTAACACCGCGAACGGCCGCCACAGGGGTGAACTTCTTATCGAGCAATAACCTGAAGACCACAGCCTCGCCTACAAACCCCGTCGCGCCTGTGACTAAAACCTGCGGGCCTTTCATTTAGCTTTTTTCCCGATCACCGCCGTGGCGCAACAAATACAAAAGAAGAACACCTTATCGCGCGCACGTCGTCGGCATTTCCAGGCACTAAGTGAAAGCTTTAATAGTTGCCTGCGCCCAAGGCGCAGCCACCCTTGGACAAAGGGATTGCCACTTTGCCCAACCAGGCATGTGATGAGCCGGACTTGAGAGAACCACCAGCCGTCATGAATGGTTTTATAGCGTGCAATCAACGGGTTTATCCCGGTATTGGCTCCCACCTGATTTCGCTCATGTTGACGGTAGTGCATGGTCGGTAGCGGGTCGATGAACCATACATAGCCATGGCTTCGCGCATAGGCATAGCAGTACCAGTCGTGCAGGCTGACGTCTTGCAGTTGCTGCCAATTGGCGAGCATGGAAGCCTTCAACGACGTCGCCAGACTCTTGCCAAACACGTAAGTGCAGCCTGGCCCGGCCGCCTCGAACAAGAAGTCCCAAGTGACCTGCGGCTGAGCCTTATCCAGTAACAGGGTTCTGCCATTCGGCCAGAAGGCGGTGACGTTACTCGAATAAGCAGCAAATTCGCCGGTATTCAGAGTCCGAGTCGCCCTCGAGAGTTTATCAACGTGCCAAACGTCATCCTGATCGGCAAAGGCAATAAAGTCATAGCCATCGAAATCAACATCACGGATCAGCCGGAAAAAATTACGCGAGGCACCACCAAAAGAGCCGGCAGCCGGCAGAAGGACCACGCGAGTATGCTCAGCCGCATACGCTGCACACCAAGCCTCGGTACCGTCCGTTGAAGGGTCGACGCTGATATAGATCGTTACGTCTACCGCTGACTGAATGAGGATCGAGGCAATCTGCTCCTCGATCCATTGCATTCCGTTGTAAGCCGCCAGTAAAACCGCAACTTTGGGATGTTCTACTGGCATACCTATCCTGCTTGCACCGGCTGAACGTAAGCGTTCGAAAGGATAACGCTCGCCGGTCAGTGGGAGCTCGAGCCCAGCAGCTTCTGCAGGTACTGACCATAACCGGTCTTCTTCAAAGCGTCAGCTTGAGCGCCCAGTTGTTCGGCAGTGATCCAGCCATTGTGGTAAGCAATCTCTTCCAGGCAAGCTACTTTCAGCCCCTGGCGCTGCTCGATCGTGTGCACGAAGTGGCTGGCTTCAAGCAGCGAGTCGTGGGTACCGGTGTCCAGCCAGGCAAAGCCGCGCCCAAGCATTTCGACGTTGAGGGTCTTCTGCTCGAGATAAGCACGGTTGACGTCGGTAATTTCCAGCTCGCCGCGCTCGGACGGTTTGATGTTCTTGGCGATTTCGACAACCTGGTTGTCGTAGAAGTACAGACCGGTCACCGCGTAGCTGGATTTTGGCTTGAGCGGTTTCTCTTCGATGCTCAGTGCGCGGCCCGATGCATCGAACTCAACCACACCGAAGCGTTCGGGATCGGAAACGTGATAACCAAATACCGTGGCGCCATGCTGTTGAGTGCTGGCGGAGCGAAGATTGTCGGAGAAGTGCTGACCGTAGAAGATGTTGTCGCCCAGGATCAGGCAGCATGGATCCTTACCGATGAACTCCTCGCCAATGATGAAGGCTTGAGCCAGGCCATCCGGGCTTGGCTGTTCGGCGTAGGTCAGCTTGATGCCGTACACGCTGCCGTCACCCAGCAGCTTGCGGAAGCACGGCAAGTCTTCCGGGGTGGAGATAATCAGAATTTCACGCATGCCCGCGAGCATAAGCACCGACAGCGGATAAAAGATCATCGGCTTGTCGTAGATCGGCAGCATCTGCTTCGAAACACCCAAGGTCAACGGGTGCAAACGTGTGCCCGAGCCGCCAGCGAGGATGATGCCTTTGCGATTTGTCGTGTTGATCATTTATCTAGAACTTCCATAAGCATTCGGGTTACGCCACTTTGCCAATCCGGCAAGTGCAAAGAAAAGTTATCACGCAGCTTCTGAGTATTCAGACGCGAATTCAGCGGCCGACGCGCAGGTGTTGGGTAGGCCGTGGTATCGATCGGATTGATTGCCGTCACCATCAGTTGTTCGCCATGGCCACGAGCGAAATCGATCACATGACTAGCATAGCCGTGCCACGAGATTTCGCCGCCAGCCGCCAAGTGATACACGCCCCCCAGCTCAGGGCGCTTAACGACTTGCTGAATAGCCAAGGCTGTAACGTCTGCGATCAAGTCTGCACCAGTGGGCGCTCCAACCTGATCGGCAATGACGCTCAGTGTTTCCCTGCCTTTGGCAAGACGCAGCATGGTCTTGGCAAAATTGTTACCACGAGCACCATAGACCCAGCTGGTGCGGAAGATCAGGTGTTTGCAGCCGGTACCTCTAATGGCCTGCTCACCAGCGAGCTTGCTCGCGCCGTAATGATTCACTGGCGCGACTGCGTCATCTTCTTTCCATGGCGCTTGTCCGCTGCCACTGAACACGTAGTCCGTAGAATAGTGAATCAGCCAGGCATCAAGGGACAATGCTTCTTCGGCCATGACCCGACTTGCCAGGGCATTTATGCGAGTTGCGAGCTCAGGCTCTGATTCGGCTTTATCCACCGCAGTGTAAGCCGCAGCGTTGACGATGATGTCGGGTTTGACCTGACGAATCGCTGCTCGCAGCGAGTCAAGATCGGACAAGTCGCCACACAGCCCATCGACCGTTTGACGGTCGAGCGCTATCACTTCGCCGAGTGGCGAAAGGGAGCGTTGCAGCTCCCAGCCGACCTGGCCGTTTTTGCCAAGAAGAAGGATTTTCATGCTTTGCTTGAACGGTCAGTGTAGTTTTTATCAATCCACTGTTGATAGCTGCCACTTTTCACGTGAGCAACCCATTCGGTGTTATCGAGGTACCACTCGACGGTTTTACGAATCCCGGTCTCGAAGGTCTCTTCAGGCACCCAGCCCAGCTCACGCTGGATTTTGCTGGCATCGATTGCGTAGCGCTGGTCATGGCCAGGGCGATCCTGGACATAGGTGATCAAGCTGGCGTGAGGGCGATGCGGTGAATCGGGACGCAACTCATCAAGCAGAGCGCAGAGCGTGTGCACCACTTCAATATTTTGCTTTTCGTTATGGCCGCCAATGTTGTAAGTCTCGCCGACGACGCCTTCGGTCACGACTTTATACAGGGCACGTGCGTGGTCTTCGACGTAGAGCCAGTCACGAACCTGATTGCCTTTGCCATACACCGGAAGCGGCTTGCCTTCCAGCGCATTGAGGATGATCAGCGGGATCAACTTCTCAGGGAAATGGCATGGGCCGTAGTTGTTCGAGCAATTGGTGACCAGGGTCGGCAAGCCGTAAGTGCGGCTCCAGGCACGAACCAGGTGATCGGAACTGGCTTTACTGGCCGAATACGGCGAGCTTGGCTGGTAAGGCGTGGTTTCGGTGAAGAGGTCTTCCGGACCTTCAAGGTCTCCGTAGACTTCGTCGGTAGAAATATGGTGAAAGCGGAAATTGGCTTTGCGCTCATCATCCAGGGTGCTCCAGTAGTGGCGAGCAGCCTCCAGCAAGGTGTAAGTGCCGATAATGTTGGTCTGGATGAATTCAGACGGGCCGGAAATCGAGCGATCAACGTGGGATTCGGCCGCCAGGTGCATGATCGTATCGGGCTGGTGCTCGCGCAGGACGCGATCCACCTGATCCCGGTCGCAGATATCCACGCGCTCGAACACATAGCGCTCACTCTGAGCCGCTTGCGCCACAGACTCAAGGTTGCCAGCGTAAGTCAGCTTATCGAGGTTTACTACGGAGTCAGTAGTATTGGAAATGATATGACGAATGACTGCAGAGCCGATAAACCCGGCGCCGCCGGTTACTAGAATTTTCACGCGGAAACCATACCCTTGAGTTGCTGACAAAGCTGCACACTGAGCGCTGTCTAATCCATGAATGCAAAAGCTATCGTATTAGCCGTAGCCTCTGACGAGTGATCCATCCGTGCCAATGCCGAGATCCCTATGGAATCTCCAACTATTCAGACAGACGTAGCATTTTACAGTTTAAAGGAGGATTTACTAACGGATATAGACAAACAACGCGTGAAAAGTTCGATGCCCCTCCCCCCGACCCGCGCCTTAATCAGACCAAGCGCTTGCGCCGCGCTCTTGCGGTGCGACCGACAAACCAGCCGATAAGAGGCCCAATCAGCATCCCTATCAACAACGCCAACACCGTTATGACTGAGATTGGCAGTTGCGGCCCGGCCCAGCCAAGGAACAGCAAGGAAACTGATTGCTGGTTCTCTAGCACAAAAGCCAGAATCGCCAGCACAAGCAAGAGAACAGCTACCACGAGGAGTACGCGTTTCAAATTACGCATGAGTTGCTCCTTGAGCCAACACTATCAAATCCCCTCCTCCTCGTCCTCATTCACCCGATCCCGGAGCTCTTTGCCCGGCTTGAAGTGGGGAACGAATTTACCGTCAAGGCTGACGGATTGACCGGTTTTCGGGTTGCGACCTACACGCGGTGCGCGGTAGTGCAAGGAGAAGCTGCCAAAGCCACGGATCTCGATGCGATCACCGGTAGCGAGGCACTGGGACATTTGCTCAAGCATGGTCTTGATGGCCAGCTCGACATCCTTGGATGAGAGCAGCCCTTGATGGGTGACAATTCGTTCGATCAACTCCGACTTCGTCATATTTTTCCCTTCTTTTTCAAGCAGCTAGATCAGCGCTTCAAAGGTTTTAGCACGCCCGGAGGATTTTGAACAGCCCGTGTATTGACTTATCTGCACGACGCCAGAGATGCCGTGCACGGACCAAGAACCACGGCATTTACCGAAGCCAAAAGCCCGGACCTTATACCCGGGTAGTACCTAACTTGCGCTGCTCATCGACAGATAGCCGGCAGCGTACAACGCAAGTTGCGGGTCAAATCGCAGACACAAAAAAGGGCGACCGAAGTCGCCCTTTTTCTATGGTCTGACAGAACTTAGTTCTGCTTTTCCATTTGTGCACGCAACAGGTCGCCCAGAGTGGTAGGACCAGCAGCGATATCCGAAGTAGCTGGCTTCTCGCGCAGGCTCTGGATAGCTTCTTTCTCGTCTTCAACGTCTTTCGACTTGATGGACAGCTGGATTACACGGCTCTTGCGGTCAACGCTGATGATCTTGGCTTCAACTTCTTCGCCTTCTTTCAGAACGTTACGCGCATCTTCGATGCGGTCACGGCTGATTTCGGAGGCTTTCAGAGTAGCTTCGATATCGGTAGCGAGAGTGATGATGGCGCCTTTGGCGTCAACTTCTTTCACGATACCCTTAACGATTGCGCCTTTGTCGTTCTCTTGAACGTACTCGGAGAACGGATCGCTTTCCAGCTGCTTGATACCCAGGGAGATGCGCTCACGCTCTGGATCAACAGACAGGATGACGGTGTCGAGCTCGTCGCCCTTCTTGAAGCGACGTACGGCTTCTTCGCCCACTTCGTTCCAGGAGATGTCGGACAGGTGAACCAGGCCGTCGATGCCGCCGTCCAGACCAATGAAGATACCGAAATCGGTGATCGACTTGATGGTGCCGGAGATTTTATCGCCCTTGTTGAACTGGCCAGAGAAATCTTCCCATGGGTTAGATTTGCACTGCTTGATGCCGAGGGAGATACGACGACGCTCTTCGTCGATGTCCAGAACCATAACTTCCACTTCGTCGCCGACTTGTACGACTTTCGAAGGGTGGATGTTCTTGTTGGTCCAGTCCATTTCGGAAACGTGTACCAGGCCTTCCACGCCTTCTTCCAGCTCAGCGAAGCAGCCGTAGTCGGTCAGGTTGGTTACACGCGCGGTAACGCGAGTGCTTTCTGGGTAACGTGCCTTGATAGCAACCCATGGGTCTTCGCCCAGTTGCTTGAGGCCCAGGGAAACACGATTGCGCTCGCGATCGTACTTCAGAACCTTGACATCGATCTCGTCGCCAACGTTGACGATTTCGGAAGGATGCTTGATACGCTTCCAGGCCATGTCGGTAATGTGCAGCAGGCCATCGACGCCACCCAGATCGACGAATGCGCCGTAATCGGTGAGGTTTTTGACGATACCTTTGACTTGCTGACCTTCTTGCAAGGATTCCAGCAGAGCTTCGCGCTCAGCGGAGTTCTCGGCTTCGAGGACGCTACGACGGGAAACGACAACGTTGTTGCGTTTCTGGTCGAGCTTGATGACCTTGAATTCGAGCTCTTTGCCTTCCAGGTGCGTGGTGTCGCGCACTGGACGGACGTCAACCAGAGAACCTGGCAGGAACGCACGGATGCCGTTAACGTCGACAGTGAAGCCGCCTTTAACCTTACCGTTGATAACGCCCTTGACCACTTCTTCAGCTGCGAAGGCTGCTTCCAGAACAATCCAGCATTCAGCGCGCTTGGCTTTTTCACGGGACAGTTTGGTTTCGCCAAAGCCGTCTTCGACCGCGTCCAGCGCAACGTGAACTTCATCACCAATGTTGATGTTCAGTTCACCAGCATCGTTGTGGAACTGTTCCAGCGGAATGAGGCCTTCGGACTTCAGACCAGCGTGAACGGTTACCCAACCAGCTTGGTAATCGATATCGACGATGATAGCGGTGATGATCGAGCCAGCCTGAAGGTTCAGGGTTTTTAGGCTTTCTTCAAAGAGTTCTGCAAAGCTTTCGCTCATTTTAATTCCTGTTGATAAGGGCGAAGAATACGCCCATCTGCCACATCCCAGACGATGTGGGTTACGTTCATATAAAAGAAAAACCGCAGGACTATGCCTGGTGTCCCCTGCGGAGTTTCCTGGTCACCCGGCGATATCGCGAATGGCGATCTCGCTCATGATGCGTTCCAGCACCTGCTCGATGGACAATTCCGTGGAATCCAGCTGTATGGCGTCAGCCGCCGGTTTGAGCGGGGCTACCGCTCGCTGGGTGTCACGCTCATCACGTACACGTATCTCATCTAGCAGACTCGACAGACTAACATCATCACCTTTGGCCTTCAACTGCAAGTATCGGCGACGTGCACGCTCCTCGGCGCTGGCGGTCAGAAAAATCTTCAGCGGAGCATCGGGGAAAACCACCGTTCCCATGTCCCGACCATCAGCCACCAGTCCCGGAGGTTCCTGGAACGCCCGCTGGCGTTGCAGCAAAGCGTCCCGCACCGCCGGCAGCGCGGCTACCTGGGAAGCCCAGGCGCCGACTTGTTCGTTGCGCAAGTCATCAGTGACATCATCACCCTCGAGAATGATCCGCTGCGGCTGACCTTCGGTCGCCCCGACGAACTGCACGTCAAGATGCGCCGCCAGCAACTTCAGCGATTCTTCGTTGGTCAGGTCGACCCCGTGATTGCGCGCAGCAAATGCCAGCAAGCGGTACAACGCCCCCGAATCCAGCAGGCACCACTCCAGACGTTTGGCCAGAATACCGGCGATGGTGCCTTTGCCCGAACCGCTCGGCCCATCAATGGTAATTACAGGCGCTTTGATCATCACGATTGAGCCTCTTGCGCAACGCGGATACCGACCTGCGCGCACAACGCGAGGAAGTTGGGGAACGACGTAGCAACGTTGGCGCAGTCATGGATACGGATTGGAGCGCTTGCCCGCAGCGACGCCACACTGAACGCCATGGCAATGCGGTGATCGCCATGACCATGCACCTCACCGCCCCCGATCTGGCCGCCATCGATGATGATGCCGTCCGGGGTTGGCTCGCATTTGACGCCCAGCGCCAGCAAACCATCCGCCATCACCTGAATGCGATCCGACTCCTTGACTCGCAGCTCTTCTGCGCCACGCAGCACCGTGCGCCCGTGGGCACAGGCGGCAGCCACGAACAGTACCGGGAACTCATCAATGGCCAACGGAACCAGCTCTTCCGGGATCTCGATACCCTTCAGTTTAGCCGCACGTACACGCAGATCAGCCACTGGCTCGCCGCCGACTTCACGCTGGTTTTCCAGAGTGATATCAGCGCCCATCAGACGCAGGATATCGATAACACCGGTACGGGTCGGGTTGATACCGACATGCTCAAGCACCAGCTCAGAGCCTTCGGCTATCGATGCTGCGACCAGGAAGAACGCCGAGGAAGAAATATCCCCCGGAACCTCGATGTGCGTCGCCGTCAGTTTGTGCCCGGACTCGACCGAAGCCGTAGCGCCATTCACCGTTACCGGATAGCCGAAACCACGCAGCATACGCTCGGTATGGTCGCGAGTCGGGGCGGGCTCGGTTACGGTAGTTTTGCCATCGGCGTACAGACCAGCCAACAGCAGGCAGGATTTAACCTGGGCACTGGCCATCGGCATGGTGTAGGTCAGGCCTTTGAGCTTGTTACCACCACGAATGGTCATCGGCGGACGACCATCTTCAGCGGTCTCGATGACCGCCCCCATTTCACGCAGCGGATTGGCCACACGGTTCATCGGCCGCTTGGACAACGACGCATCACCGGTCAAGGTACTGTCGAAGCTCTGCGCCGCCAGCAACCCCGACAACAGACGCATCGACGTACCGGAATTACCCAGATAGATCGGCCCGGGGGCCGGCTTCAAGCCGTGCAGGCCGACGCCGTGAATGGTCACACGGCCATGGTGCGGACCTTCGATCACTACCCCCATGTCACGGAAAGCCTGCAGCGTCGCCAGGGCGTCTTCGCCCTCGAGGAAACCTTCGACTTCGGTAGTGCCTTCGGCAAGAGAGCCGAGCATGATCGAACGGTGGGAAATCGATTTATCGCCTGGTACACGAATCCGCCCAGTCAGGCGGCCACCAGGATTAGCCAGGAAAATCAGGTCGTTGGAGTTCATAGCGTCCACATAGGCCCGGCGGGCCAGGATTTTACTGAAATGCTCGCGGGCAACCCGGGCGCGCGTGAAAACGCCCAACAGCTGGTGCCCGTCCCCTGCATCGACCGCGTCGCGCAAGGCGTCGAGATCGCTGCGAAATGTATCGAGTGTGCGCAGGACAGCTTCGCGATTGGCGAGAAAGATGTCGTGCCACATGACCGGGTCGCTACCGGCGATTCTCGTGAAATCGCGGAAACCGCCCGCAGCGTAACGAAAGATCTCAAGGTTTTCACTGCGCTTGGCCAATGAATCGACCAAACCGAACGCCAGCAAGTGCGGCAAGTGGCTCGTAGCCGCCAGCACTTCATCATGACGCTCGACCTGCATGTGCTCAACATCCGCACCCAACTCGCGCCAAAGCCTGTCAACCATTGCCAGCGCTGCGGGATCGGTCTGTTCCAGCGGTGTCAGAATCACTTTGTGTCGACGGAACAACTGCGCATTGGAGGCTTCTACCCCGCTCTGCTCGGAGCCGGCAATCGGATGCCCCGGCACAAAACGCGCGGGCATGCCGCCGAACGCTTCGCTCGCAGCACGCACCACATTGCCCTTGGCGCTGCCGACGTCCGTCAGAATTGCTTGCCCCAGGTCCATGCGCGCCAAAACGGCCAGCAATTTCTCCATAGCCAGAATCGGCACCGCCAACTGAATGACATCGGCACCGCTACAAGCCAGAGCAAGGTCTTCTTCGCAGCGATCCACCACACCAAGCTCAACCGCCAGCTTGCGCGACTGCGGATCAAGATCGACACCCACGACCTCGCGACACAGGCCGCTTTCGCGCAGGCCCTTGGCGAAGGAACCACCGATCAGCCCAAGACCGACCACCACCAGGCGACCGATCATAGGCACAGCAGGTTGCACAGCAATGACATCAACCACGAGCCATAACCTTGGCCAGCGCCTCGAGGAAGCGGCTGTTTTCAGCCGGCAAACCAATGGTGATGCGCAGATGGTTCGGCATGCCATAGTTGGCCACCGGACGCACGATCACACCTTCACGCAGCAAACCCTGGAACACCGGAGCCGCGACGCGCCCCAGATCGACCGCAATGAAGTTGCCTTTGGACGCAATCCAGCTCAGGCCCAGCTCGCGAAAGCCCGCTTCCAGCTGCTGCATACCGGACTCGTTCAAGCGACGGCTTTCAGCCAGATATTCTTCGTCCTGCAGCGCCGCACAAGCCGCGGCCAGGGCCAGGCTGTTGACGTTGAATGGCTGGCGCACGCGGTTCAGGACATCAGCGACGATCGCCGTAGACAGGCCATAACCGACACGCAACGCGGCCAGACCATAAGCCTTGGAGAAGGTCCGCGAGACCAGCAGATTCGGGTAAGCCGCGAGGAAGTCCAGACCATCCGGAAGATCGCTACCTTCGGCATATTCGATATAGGCCTCGTCGAGCACCACCAGCACGTGCTCAGGCACGTCCTGAAGGAACTCATCCAGCGCCTCTGCACCGAACCAGGTGCCGGTCGGATTGTTTGGATTGGCAATGAAGACCACGCGAGTATTGCTGTCGATGGCTTTGAGCATCGCCGGCAAATCGTGCCCCCAGTCTTTGGCTGGAATCACGCGCGCCTGCGCACCTACGGCCTGAGTGACGATCGGATAGACCGCGAACGCATGCTCGCTGAACACCGCATTCAGACCGGGCGCAAGATAGGCACGAGCCACCAGTTCCAGAATGTCATTGGAACCGTTACCCAGGGTCACCTGATCGAGTTGCACACGGCACTGCCCGGCCAGCAAACTCTTGAGAGCGAAGCCGTTGCCATCCGGATAACGAGTCAGCTCGGCCAGCTCTTCGCGAATCGCCGCCAAGGCTTTAGGGCTGGCACCCAGCGGGTTTTCATTACTCGCCAGTTTGACGATTTTTGCCGGATCGATATCCAGCTCGCGAGCCAGTTCGTCCACGGGTTTGCCCGGGACGTAAGGCGAAAGTTGTTGCACACCCGGCTGCGCCAGAGCGAGGAAGTCACCACTCATTGTTAAAGCCTCAGAGAACCGCTTTCGGGTAGGAACCCAGCACTTTGAGTGCTACTGCTTCCTGACTGATCTTCTCCAGCACAGCCTTGATCAGCGGATCACGGTGATGGCCAACGAAGTCGATGAAGAACACATAGGTCCATTTGCCACTACGCGAAGGCCGGGTTTCGATCCGCGTCAGGTCAATACCATTGTCGTGGAATGGCACCAGCAACTCGTGTAGCGCGCCAGGCTTGTTGCTCATGGATACGATGATCGAGGTCTTGTCGTCGCCGGTCGGCGGCACTTCCTGACTGCCAATCATCAAGAAGCGCGTGGAGTTGTCCGGACGGTCCTCGATTTTTTCGGCCAGACGAGTCAGGCCGTACAAGCCTGCCGCCATGTCACCGGCAATGGCTGCCGAGTTCCATTCACCCTTGACCCGCTTGGCCGCTTCGGCGTTGCTGGAAACCGCTACGCGCTCGACATTCGGGTAATGGGCGTCCAGCCACTTGCGGCACTGAGCCAGAGACTGGGCATGGGAGTAGATACGGCTAATGCTGTCGGTTTTGGTGTTTTCACCGACCAACAGGTGATGGTGGATACGCAGCTCGACTTCGCCACAGATCACCATATCGTGCTCAAGGAAGCTGTCGAGGGTGTGGTTGACCGCGCCCTCGGTGGAGTTTTCCACAGGCACCACGCCAAAATTCACCGCTCCGGCTGCCACTTCACGGAACACTTCATCAATTGCGGCCATAGGCTTGCTGATCACCGCATGACCGAAGTGTTTCAGGGCCGCCGCTTGAGTGAAGGTACCTTCGGGGCCTAGATAAGCCACTTTCAGTGGCTGCTCCAGCGCCAGGCACGAAGACATGATTTCACGAAACAGACGCGCCATTTCTTCGTTGCCCAACGGACCTTTATTGCGCTCCATGACCTTCTTGAGCACCTGAGCTTCGCGCTCAGGACGATAGAACACCGGCACTTCGCCTTCGGCCAATGAAGCCATCTTGACTCGCGCGACTTCCTGGGCGCAGCGCGCACGCTCACTGATCAGCTCCAGGATTTTATCGTCCAGGCTGTCAATGCGCAGGCGCAGTGCCTTGAGTTCTTGCTCAGACATTAGCCGTGTTCCTTCTCGAACTCTGCCATGTACGCCACCAGCGCGTTGACCGCATTGATGTCGACGGCGTTGTAGATAGAGGCGCGCATGCCACCTACGGAACGGTGACCCTTGAGGTTCAACAGACCGCGCTCCTCGGCACCCGCCAGGAACGGCTTGTCGAGGCGATCATCCGCCAGACGGAATGGCACGTTCATCCATGAGCGGTCGGACTTGTTGATCGGGTTGCTGTACAGGCCACTGGCGTCGATGAAGCCATACAGCGTGCGCTGCTTGACGTCATTGAGCTTGCCGATGGCTTCTACGCCGCCCTGCTCCTTCAGCCATTCGAAGACCAGACCCGAAAGGTACCAGGCCAGGGTTGGCGGGGTGTTGTACATGGAGCCGTTGTCGGCCGCGACCTTGTAGTCGAGCATGGTCGGGCAGATTGAACGGGCGCGACCCAGCAGGTCTTCGCGAACGATGTTGACGACGATACCGCTCGGGCCGATGTTCTTCTGTGCGCCGGCGTAGATCATGCCGAAACGGGAGATATCCACAGGACGGGACAGGATATCCGAAGACATGTCCGCAACCAGTGGCACATCACCGGTTTCCGGGATCCAGCTGAATTCCAGACCGCCGATGGTTTCGTTCGGCGCGTAGTGCACGTAGGCCGCGTCTTGCGACAGCTTCCATTCGTTCTGGCCGGGAATTGCGAAATAGTCATAAGGCTTGGCCGTCGCCGCCACATTGACGGTGCCGAAGCGCGAGGCTTCTTCAATGGCTTTCTGCGACCAGATACCGGTGTCGATATAGTCAGCCTTGCCGGTTTCCGGCAACAGGTTCAGAGGAATCTGAGCAAATTGCTGGCTGGCGCCGCCTTGCAGAAACAGCACTTTATAGTTCGAGGGGATATCCAGCAGATCACGCAGATCCTGCTCGGCCTTGGTCGCGATGGAGACGAACTCATCACTTCGATGGCTCATTTCCATGACCGACAGGCCCTTGCCGTGCCAGTCGAGGAGTTCACCCTGCGCGCGCTGCAGGACAGATTCGGGAAGCGCCGCGGGGCCGGCACAGAAGTTATAGGCTCTCTTGCTCACATCCAATCTCGCTCTGATTTGGTGGGATCACGCAATAAATCATCGATCGACACGGGGGCCAATCACTGTAGGAGCGAGCTTGCTCGCGATGAGCCTGAGAGCGCCGCGGTGCTTCAGCTAGCCCGCGTTATCGTTAGCGACCATCGCGAGCAAGCTCGCTCCTACAGGCTGGAAAAATAACAAGGGGGAGAATTTTCATCCGCCCCCCTCGCGTATCCGTTTACTCCTGCGGTTCGGCGTCGTCAGCCACAGCGGCATCGAGTTGCTGATCTTCAACAACATCCTCGATGACTGCACCGCCCTGGAACTCAACAGCTTCCTCGCCCTCCAGCTCTTCGCCTTCGACTTCGGATGGCTCTTGAACACGCTCCAGACCGACCAGTGTTTCGTCGCTGGCCAGCTTGATCAGGGTCACGCCCTGAGTGTTGCGGCCGAGACTGGAAACTTCGTCGACGCGGGTACGAACCAGTGTGCCCTGATCGGAAATCAGCATGATTTCCTCGCCGTCGAGCACCTGGACTGCACCGACCAGACGGCCGTTACGATCGTTGCTGACCATGGCGATAACGCCCTGACCACCACGCTTGTACTCAGGGAACTCGCTGATAGCCGTACGCTTGCCGTAACCACGCGCCGAAGCGGTGAGGATCTGGCTGCCTTCTTCCGGGATCAGCATGGAAATCAGCTTCTGACCTTCCGGCAGACGCATGCCACGCACACCGCGAGCGGTACGCCCCATGGCACGGACATCGGACTCTTTGAAGCGGGTAACCTTGCCGCCGTCGGAGAACAGCATGACTTCGCGCTCGCCATCAGTGATCGCAGCGGAAATCAATACGTCGCCTTCGTCCAGCTCCAGCGCAATCAAACCAACGCTGCGTTGACGGCTGAATTGCTCCAGCGGCGTCTTCTTCACCGTACCGTCAGCGGTAGCCATGAAGATGTAGTGACCTTCGGTGTATTCCTCGACCGGCAGCATGGTGGTGATGTATTCACCCTCACCCAGCGGCAGCAGGTTGACCAATGGACGACCACGGGCAGCGCGCGATGCTTCCGGAATTTCGTAGGTTTTCAGCCAGTAAACCTTGCCCTTGCTGGAGAACAGCAACAGCGTGGTGTGACTGTTGGCGACCAACAGGTGGGCGATGTAGTCCTCATCCTTGACGCCGGTAGCCGACTTGCCTTTACCGCCACGACGCTGAGCCTGATACGCAGCCAATGGCTGGGTCTTGGCATAGCCACCGTGCGAGATGGTCACGACGCGCTCTTCTTCCGGGATCATGTCACCCAGGGTCAAATCGAGACGAGCATCGAGAATCTCGGTGCGACGTACATCGCCGTACTCGGCACGAATGACTTCCAGTTCCTCGCGGATCACTTCCATCAGGCGCACAGCGCTGTTGAGGATGCGGATCAGCTCACCGATCTGGTTGAGGATTTCCTGGTATTCGGCCAGCAGCTTTTCGTGCTCCAGGCCGGTCAGACGGTGCAGACGCAGCTCAAGAATGGCTTGCGCCTGCTCTGGCGAGAGGAAGTATTTGCCTTCGCGCAGACCGTATTGCGGGTCGAGATTTTCCGGACGACAGGAATCAGCACCGGCACGCTCGACCATCGCGACCACTGCGCTGGACTCCCAAGGCGTGCTTATAAGCGCTTCCTTGGCTTCCGACGGAGTTGGCGAAGCCTTGATCAGGGCGATGACCGGGTCGATGTTCGACAGTGCAACAGCCTGACCTTCCAGGATATGGCCACGTTCACGGGCTTTACGCAGTTCGAACACGGTACGACGGGTTACGACTTCGCGACGGTGACGTACGAAGGCTTCCAGCAGATCCTTCAGGTTGAGGATCCGTGGGCGACCGTCAATCAGCGCAACGATGTTGATGCCGAAAACACTTTGAAGCTGAGTCTGGGCATAGAGGTTGTTGAGGACCACCTCAGGCACTTCACCACGACGCAGCTCGATCACGACGCGCATACCGTCCTTGTCGGACTCGTCGCGCAGCTCGGTGATGCCTTCGAGCTTCTTCTCTTTGACCAGCTCGGCGATCTTCTCGATCAGACGCGCCTTGTTCAACTGGTAAGGCAGTTCGGTAATGACGATCTGCTGACGACCACCGACCTTGTCGATGTCTTCGATGATCGAACGGGCACGCATGTAGATGCGTCCGCGACCGGTACGGTAGGCTTCGATGATGCCGGCGCGACCGTTGATGATCGCAGCAGTCGGAAAGTCCGGGCCGGGGATGAATTGCATCAACTCATCGACGGTCAACTCAGGGTTGTCGATGAGCGCCAGGCAACCGTCGATGACTTCACCAAGGTTGTGCGGCGGGATGTTGGTCGCCATGCCCACGGCGATACCGCTGGAGCCGTTGACCAACAGGTTGGGGATCTTGGTCGGCATGACCGCGGGGATCATTTCGGTGCCGTCGTAGTTCGGCACCCAGTCCACGGTTTCTTTATGCAGGTCGGCCAGCAGCTCGTGCGCCAGCTTGGTCATGCGTACTTCGGTGTATCGCATGGCCGCGGCGTTGTCGCCGTCGACCGAACCGAAGTTACCCTGGCCGTCTACCAGCAGGTAGCGCAGGGAAAAAGGCTGGGCCATACGAACGATGGTGTCATACACCGCAGTATCACCATGGGGGTGATACTTACCGATCACGTCACCGACAACACGGGCAGATTTCTTGTACGGCTTGTTCCAGTCGTTACCCAGCTCGCTCATCGCGAACAGTACGCGCCGGTGCACGGGCTTCAAGCCATCGCGCGCATCAGGCAGTGCCCGCCCGACAATTACGCTCATTGCGTAATCGAGGTAGGACTGCCTCATCTCGTCTTCGATATTGACCGGGATGATTTCTTTGGCCAGTTCGCCCATGAGAAGCCTGATTCCTTTTTCTGGTGAAACTTCGTCGCATCCATATGGGACGAACGAAGCTCGTCGATGCAGGCTTGGTGCCATGCCTCGACTTACGACAAATCAACGAGTTATGCCATGGATCTGCGCAGTAAAGGCAGCCACATCGGGCTACCTTGGAAACCGCCGGATGTTATCACAATCGCCGCCACGCACCTATCCCCCAGACGCGCATGGAGCATAGTTAGTGGACCGGTGACAGCCTGATAGGGGACCAGAGAAGCTTAGAGGTGTTATTGCGCCCGATTCGCAAGCGAAATGCTGCTTCAGGTGCTGCAGACCGCGTCATCGTTCATCGCGGGCAAGCCTCGCACCTACAGAACATCGGGGACTTGTAGGAGCGAGGCTTGCCCGCGAAAGCGATTTAACAGACGCCAACCACCATCAATGCAGCCGCTTGCGACACATCAACTGAGCCAGTTTCGCGGTATCGGGCCGCTCGACAATACCTTTTTCGGTGACGATGGCGTCGATCAGGTCCGCCGGGGTGACGTCGAAAACCGGATTGAAAGCGCCCACATCAGCCCCGACGCGCTTGCCGCCGACTTCCAGCAGCTCACTGCCATCACGCTCTTCGATAGGAATATCGTCACCGCTGGCCAAGGTCATGTCGATGGTCGAACTCGGCGCCACCACCATGAAACGCACCCCGTGGTGCATGGCGCACACCGCCAACTGATAGGTGCCAATCTTGTTCGCCACATCGCCATTGGCGGTAATCCGGTCAGCACCGACGATCACCCAGGTCACGCCCTTGGTTTTCATGATGTGTGCCGCGGCCGAGTCGGCATTCAGCGTGACGGGAATACCTTCGTTGGCCAACTCCCAGGCAGTGAGCCGCGAGCCCTGCAGCCAAGGCCGGGTTTCATCGGCGTAGACCCGCTCCACCATACCCTCCAGCCAGGCACCACGAATCACTCCCAGCGCCGTGCCAAAGCCGCCCGTGGCCAAGGCACCAGTATTGCAATGCGTCAAAATGGCTTGAGCATTGCCCTGATGCTTGCGGATCAGATCGACACCCAATTGCGCCATGGTCAGATTGGCTTCGCGATCGCTTTCATGAATGGCCAAGGCCTCCGCCTCAAGGACCGACAACGGATCGGCATGCCCTTTTAGCCGTTCAAGACGCTCGCGCATGCGGTTCAGCGCCCAGAACAGATTGACCGCCGTCGGCCGCGAATCCGCGAGCAAGGCAAAATCCTCCTCAAGAGCTGCCTGCCAGTCACCGCCGGCGGCAAACCGCGTGCGCGCCGCCAGCACTACACCATAGGCCGCACTGATGCCAATGGCCGGGGCACCACGCACAACCATCGAGCGAATGGCTTCGGCCACACCGGCTGCACCGGTGTAGGCAATCCAGCGTTCTTCGAACGGCAAAATGCGCTGATCGAGCAGATAAAGGGCATCATCCCGCCAATCGATGGCCTTTACCTTCTCCGCAGCCAACAGTCGATCGCGCATGCCTCACCCCGTACTCATGTACAAAAGCCGCCGATTATAGCGATCCGCCCGCGAAGACGCTCGGGTATACTTCGCCATCCTTTATAAAGCACTGGAACCCACCCTCGATGCCGAACCCTGCCGCTGCGCTCGACTTATTATTGCTGCCGACCTGGTTGGTACCTGTCGAACCCGCCGGTGTGGTCCTCAAAGAGCATGGCCTGGGCATCCGTGACGGCCGCATTGCATTCATCGGCCCGCGCGCCGACGCCTTGAAACTCAACGCCACTGAAGTCCGCGAATTGCCGGGCATACTGCTCAGCCCTGGCCTGATCAATGCTCACGGGCACGCGGCGATGACCCTGTTTCGCGGCCTGGCCGATGACTTGCCGCTGATGACCTGGCTGGAGCAGCACATCTGGCCCGCCGAAGCCAAGTGGGTCAATGAGGACTTTGTTCGCGATGGCACCGATCTGGCCATCGCAGAACAGCTTAAAGGCGGCATCACCTGTTTCTCGGACATGTATTTCTTCCCGAAAGTCGCCAGTGAACGCGTGCATAACAGCGGTATTCGCGCACAAATTGCCATCCCGATCCTCGACTTTCCGATTCCCGGTGCAAGCGATGCCGATGAGGCCATCCGTCAGGGCATCGAGCTGTTCGGCGATCTCAAGCACCATCCGCGCATCAAGATCGCCTTCGGCCCTCATGCACCCTACACCGTCGGCGACGAGAACCTCGAGAAAATCCGGGTCATTGCCGAGGAGCTGGATGCCTCGATTCATATGCACGTCCATGAGACCGCGTTTGAAGTACAGCAATCCGTCGAGCAGCGCGGCGAGCGACCAATGGCCCGCCTGGGGCGCCTGGGCTTGCTCGGTCCGCGCTTCCAGGCCGTTCACATGACACAAATCAGCGATGACGACCTGGCTTTGCTGGTAGAAAGTAACAGCAGCGTGATTCATTGCCCGGAATCGAACCTGAAACTGGCCAGTGGTTTCTGCCCGGTCGAGCGTTTGTGGCAGGCCGGGGTCAACGTTGCTGTCGGCACTGATGGCGCAGCCAGCAACAATGACCTGGATCTGCTCGGCGAAATCCGCACCGCAGCACTTTTGGCCAAGGCCGTCGCTGGCTCGGCGACCGCCCTGGATGCCCATCGCGCATTGCGCATGGCCACGCTCAACGGCGCACGAGCGCTGGGACTGGACGCCGAAGTCGGCTCACTGGAAGTCGGCAAAGCTGCCGACCTGGTGGCCTTTGACCTCTCCGGCCTGGCGCAGCAACCCATTTACGACCCGGTCTCGCAGCTTGTATATGCCACCGGCCGAGACTGTGTGAAACACCTTTGGGTCGCCGGCAAGCAATTGCTCGACGACCGGCGCCTGACCCGCCTGGATGAACAACAGCTTTGCGCCACAGCCGTAGCCTGGGGCAAACGCATCAGCGGTCATCGCCAATAGATAGAAACCTTGAACTGACATTCAAGGCTTACCGCAGAATTTATTAGATTTAGAGGATGCCCCCCATGAGCAACGTCGACCACGCTGAAATTGCCAAATTCGAAGCCCTGGCCCATCGCTGGTGGGACCGTGAAAGCGAGTTCAAACCGCTACACGACATCAACCCGTTACGGGTCAACTGGATTGACGAGCGGGTAAAACTGGCCGGCAAAAAAGTCCTCGACGTCGGCTGCGGCGGCGGCATCCTTAGCGAAGCCATGGCCCTGCGCGGCGCAACGGTGATGGGTATCGACATGGGCGAAGCGCCGCTGGCCGTGGCCCAGCTGCATCAACTGGAATCCGGCGTCAGCGTCGAGTACCGGCAGATCACCGCCGAAGGCCTGGCCGAAGAAATGCCGGAGCAATTCGACGTGGTCACCTGCCTGGAAATGCTCGAACACGTGCCAGACCCCTCTTCGGTGATCCGCGCCTGCTTCCGCATGGTCAAGCCAGGCGGCCAAGTGTTCTTCTCCACCATCAATCGCAATCCGAAGGCATTCCTGTTCGCCGTTGTCGGCGCCGAATACATCATGAAACTGCTGCCGCGCGGCACCCACGACTTCAAGAAATTCATCCGCCCTTCCGAACTCGGCGCCTGGAGCCGCTCGGCCGGTCTGACGGTCAAGGACATCATCGGTCTGACCTACAACCCGCTCACCAAGCACTACAAGCTGGCGACGGACGTTGACGTCAACTACATGATCCAGACCCTGCGGGAGGAATAAGCCCATGCGTATCAGAGCGGTTCTTTTCGACATGGACGGCACTCTGCTCGACACCGCACCGGACTTTATCGCCATTTGCCAGAGCATGCGCGCCGATCGCGGCCTGGCACCGGTTTGCGACAAGCACATCCGCGACGAAATCTCCGGCGGTGCGCGGGCCATGGTTGCCGTGACCTTTTCGATGGACCCGGAATCACCGGGTTTCGAGGAACTGCGCCTGGAGTTTCTGGAGCGTTACCTGAAAGACTGCGCAGTCCATAGCAAACTTTTCGATGGCATGGCCGAGCTGTTGGCGGACATCGAAAAAGCCAATCTGATCTGGGGCGTCGTCACCAATAAGCCGGTACGTTTTGCCGAACCGATCATGCAGCAACTAGGGTTGGCGGAGCGTTCGGCGGTGCTGATCTGCCCGGATCATGTGAAAAACAGCAAACCTGATCCCGAACCACTGATCCTCGCTTGCAAGATGCTCGACCTGGATCCGGCCAACGTGCTGTTTGTTGGCGATGACCTACGCGATATCGAGTCAGGCCGCGACGCAGGCACCAAAACTGCCGCGGTGACCTGGGGCTATATTCATCCAGACGACAACCCCAGTCATTGGGGGGCGGATGTGGTGGTCGATCATCCACTGGAGTTGCGTAAGGTTCTGGATAGCGCCCTGTGTGGTTGCTGAGCGACTTTCCTGATGGTTTGCGTGGCTGATCGCCTTTCCTGTGGTGGGAGCGAGCTTGCTCGCGATGGTCGTTAACGATAACGCGTGTTTCCTGACCAAACGCGTCAGCTTCAAGTCCATCGCGAGCAAGCTCGCTCCCACAGGGGGGGGCTTCTGTGAATTTTGTTGAGGTTTCTTATGTTTGATTACTCCGCCCGCCCTGAATTGCTCAAAGACCGGGTCATCCTGGTCACCGGCGCTGGCCGTGGCATTGGAGCTGCTGCCGCGAAGACCTTTGCAGCTCATGGCGCCACCGTGCTGCTGCTGGGCAAGACCGAAGCCAATCTGACCCGGGTCTATGACGAAATCGAAGCGGCCGGTCATCCACAACCCGCAGTCATTCCGTTCAACCTGGAAACCGCACTGCCGCATCAATACGATGAGCTGGCGGCCATGGTCGAAACCGAGTTCGGACACCTCGATGGCCTGCTGCACAACGCGTCGATCATTGGCCCGCGCACCCCGCTGGAACAGCTGTCCGGCGAAAACTTCATGCGCGTGATGCAAGTCAACGTCAACGCGATGTTCATGCTGACCAGCACCATGCTGCCGCTGCTCAAGCTATCCCAGGACGCATCGGTGGTGTTCACCTCAAGCAGTGTCGGACGCAAAGGCCGCGCCTACTGGGGCGCCTACGGGGTCTCGAAGTTTGCGACCGAAGGCTTGATGCAAACCCTGGCCGACGAACTGGACACCGTCGCACCAGTGCGCGCCAACAGCATCAACCCCGGCGCTACCCGCACCAGCATGCGGGCTCAGGCATATCCAGGCGAAAACCCGAGCAACAATCCGACACCTGAAGAAATCATGCCGGTGTATCTGTACCTGATGGGGCCGGACAGCACCGGCATCAACGGCCAGGCCTTCGACGCTCAGTAATCCCCTTCAACCACCGCGACGGAATACCGTCGCGGCGCACGCAACAAGGTCATCAGGCCTGTTATTGAAGCCAAACAAATGCCGCGGCGTCCATACGCATTGACGCCATTACCGACCAACCGATTGAATTATAACGATTTTTAATTTACCGAACCGAATGGCACGACTTTCGCTCTAACACTGTTCAGACACGCAGCGTGTTAGCGAAGCGGGCATCGCCTGAGCCGGGGCTTATAACGTTCGGCAAAGCAGACTAGACTGCAGTTACTTGTCCTACGGGACTGATGGACCAGTATGACGCGCAGCCCGAAGCCGCTCTCACCCAGCCTGTAAGACAGCATTACGTGCTTAGGGGCTCACACCATATGAAATCACCTACCCAGACCAACGCAATTGACTTTGATAGCGCCAAATTGCAACGCCTGGGCTTTGGTCAGCAGTCACCCCTTCTACAACGCCCCGTCAGCCTTGCGCAATTGCGCCAGCAACTAGGCCTACAGCTGCAAACCAGTCTTGAGCCACAACACATTCTGGGATTGTTCTTCCGCGAAATTCAGCGACTCGTTCCACTGGATGCCTTGAGCTACCAGCACCAGGCCAGCGATTTGCGCCTGGCGTTCGGCCAGCGCGGACACCATTGTGTGAGCTACAGCCTCAGCCATGAGGGCGAACACTTGGGTGAGCTGGTGTTTCGACGCAATCAGCGCTTTAGCGAACAGGATCTGGGCAACCTGGAGTCTCTACTGTCTTCCCTGCTCTACCCGATCCGTAATGCCTTGCTATACCGGGCAGCCACTCGTAGCGCGCTGCGCGACCCGCTGACGGACACCGGCAACCGGATCGCCATGGATCAGACGTTTCAACGGGAAATCGAAATGTCCCGTCGGCATCTGCAACCGCTATCGCTGTTGATGCTGGATATCGACCACTTCAAGAGAATCAACGACAGCCACGGTCACGGCGCAGGCGACAAGGTGCTCAAGGCCGTAGCCGCCTCGATCAAGGACCAGTTGCGCAATGTCGATATGGTGTTTCGATATGGCGGCGAGGAGTTTCTGATCCTGCTCTCCAACACTGGCCGAGAGGCCGCCGCCATGGTTGGCGAGCGGCTACGTCATGCAGTACAGGCTCAGGATTATTTAGCGGATGACACGCTTATCGAACTCACAGTAAGCCTTGGCTGCGCCACCCTGTTACCCGGTGAGTCAGCCGAAAGCCTGTTGCGCCGGGCAGACAGCGCTTTGTATGTGGCAAAACGTGAAGGCCGCAACCGGCTGGCGATGGCGGGGTAAACCTGTCGGCTGGAGTCAATCCTCGGCCAGCGCCATGTGCTTACGAACCACCGGAGCCTTTTCCAGCTGCATGCAACGTTCCAGGAACAGGTACATGTAGTCGTAGCTCTTGCAAATGGCCTGGCGTAACTCGACTTGCAGTGATTTGTCTGGGTTCAGACCCGCCAGCGTGCAGATGATTTCCAACGCCTCCCATGGATGAGCATCATCGTACTGGGCATGCATTTTCAACCACTTCATCGCTCGCTTGCGGTCTTCCTCCGGGAACGCCGCCGCATAGATGCCATTGGAGCAAACCAGCGCCGACCACTCGCCTGTAGCCCCCTCAATGGCATAGTTGGTCGCGGCAATCGCCACGATCAGCGAATCGGCCGAACTGGTGTGCCAGCACCAATGACTCAGGGCATGAAGCTCTGGCGCTACCTGTTGCGCCTGTAAATCTTCCAGACTGACGCCGTGCGCACGACTCCAGTGCACCCAATAATCAGCATGATTGAGTTCTACTCGAATGTTACGCATCAGCCAGCGTCGCGCCATGTCCTCGCCGGGATGACGTGCAAAGCGGGTCTTGGTCAGATTTTGTGCCATATACAAAGCGAACTGCTCAACGACAGGCCAGCCACCGATCAGGTACTGACGCATGGTTTTGGCGCTGAGCTTGTTGTCGCGCATGCGCTGATACAGTTCGTGCTCGACCACCCGGCGTTTGCTCTCGCTGCAATCCTGGATCAGCTTCTGAGCCCAGGCGGGATAACTTGCGGCTTCCATAAGCGGGCCGGTTCTGTTGAACGTGTCGATCACTGTCGAGCTCCTTTTGATTGTGATTGTACGGATCAGCAAGAGATTTCAACGGAACGTGCCAGGCGCCTTGAATAACAAAGGCTGTGGTCGCGCGGGCCGACACTGCAGGCTGTCACAGGTAAACAATTGCGGGCGTTGGATAATGTACCCTTGAGCGTAATCCACTCCGATTTCCAGCAAGGCCTGCTCAATCTGAGGTGTTTCAACAAACTCTGCAATCGTGCGCTTACCCATGACATGACCGATGTGATTGATCACTTCGACCATAGCGCGGTTAATCGGGTCGTCCAGCATATCCTTTACGAAACTTCCATCGATCTTCAAGAAGTCTACAGGTAAATGTTTAAGATAGGCGAACGAGGACATACCAGCACAAAAGTCATCTAGTGAGAAATGGCATCCCAAGCCTTTGAGCTCATTAATAAATCTAATTGCACTTCCCAGATTGGAAATTGCACTGGTTTCTGTGATTTCAAAACAAATCATTTCAGGAGGGACAGCGTAGGCAATGAACTGCTCACGCAGGAAGTCCAGGAAGTCGTCATCTCCGATAGTGATGCCCGAGAGGTTTATCGCACACATGGCCATCGGCCCTTCGCGCTCTTCAGCAATACATTGGGCGATGATCTTGAATACATTCTGTACCACCCAACGATCCAGCGATGTCATCAACCCGTAACGTTCGGCGGCGGGAATAAAGCTGTTGGGCAGAATCATTCGCCCTGCTTCGTCATGCAACCGCAGCAATATTTCGATATGCCCGCCCCCGCGCTCCGTCTGACCCAACGCAGCGATTTCCTGGGCATATAAACAAAAGCGGTTTTCCTCCAGCGCCATGTGCAGTCGTTGCACCCACGCCATCTCGCCAAAGCGCAAGGACAACTCCGAATCGTCGGCATGGTAGACCTGCACCCGATTACGCCCTTTCTCTTTGGCCATGTAGCAGGCCATATCGGCGGCACGCAATGACGCCTCAAGGGTTGTGGGCGTTTGCGCGACGTGAACCAGGCCGATGCTGACCGTGGTCAGAAAAGGCCGGCCCTTCCATACGAAATGGAGGTTCTGCACGGTCTGGCGCAACCCCTCGGCGATCTTCTCTCCGGCGTCCGGCGGGCAGTTTTCAAGCAAAATGCCGAATTCATCTCCACCCAGGCGCGCCAGGGTATCGCCTTCGCGCAAGCCCGATTGCAACAAGGCACAGATATGCCGAAGCAGTTCATCGCCCGCTGCATGCCCGCACGTGTCATTGACCAACTTGAACTGATCCAGGTCGAGAAACATCAAGGCATGGCGGCCCGGCTGGCGTGCCAGATTGTGCAGGGCTTGTTCGAGCCGATATTCGAATTCACGACGATTGGCCAGGCCCGTCAGAGCATCGTGAGTCGCCTGCCATGACAGATTGGCGATGTATTGACGCTCTTGTGTCATGTCGTGCAGCACCAGTACCGTGCCGCTGACTTTACCGGCGTTCTGGATCGGCGCGCCGACCAGGGTGACCGACACGGTACTGCCGTCCAGGCGCTGAATGAGTTTGGAGTGCTCACTGCCACCACTGAGTTGACCACTCAAAATGTGCTCGATCAGGGTAAAACCATCAGTCTGGGCGTTTTCATCCAAAAGATTGAATAACGCAGCCAACGGCAGACCGTTGGCCTGCTCGGCTTTCCAGTGAGTCAGCTCTTCAGCCGCCGGGTTCATGTAAGCGATCGCTCCCCCGACATCCGTAGTGATAACGCCATCACCAATGGATTGCAGCGTGATTTGCGCCCGTTCTTTTTCCAGCTGCAAGGCATCGGCAAATGCGTGGCGCTGCTTCAGAAGCTTGTGGGTACGCAATAGTGCCAGGGCGATCAACACCAGCGCTGTGGCCAGATTGGTGTACAGCAACAATCTCAGAATGACCCGAGACCCTTCGCCCAATGCATCGCTAAAGGCCTTGGCAGCGGGCGTCACACTGTCGTTAATGGCAAGTATCAAGGCCTTCCAGCGCTGAAAATCGGCAGGTTTGGCTTGATCACTGATGATGCCCCGGTGCATCTCCCTGGCGACAGTATCCAGTTGTAGCAGGTAGCTATCGCCCACAGTCCATCGACTGATGGCTTCTTCCAGGTAGCTGAAGTGGCGAAAGTTCAGGTACAACCAGATCAGGCTTGATATGTCATCCGGATGGTTACCACCATTGAGGATCCCCAGACGTGCAGCGTCAAGGTCCGGGGGCTGACGATCCAGGGCGATACGCAGCTCATGCCCACCCTGCGGCACGGCGATGGCGTGCTGGTACTTGAGAAAAATCGCTTCGTCGCGGCTGTCGGCATACAGATTGAGGTAATAGATAGCGTCTTTCTGGCCCTTGGACCACAGACTTTCACCCGCAACATAGCCGCGCACCGCTGACAGAACGTACAGGCTGACGCCGCCCAGCAATGCCTGAAATAACACAACGGCAATAAATGGCCAGACGATACCCAATAATCGTGGTGTTCCGAGAGTCCGCGTTTGCTTCATGAGGTCCCTTGCATAAGCACTGCCAGATGAACACCCGAGTGAGCTCTGCTCCTAACAGCACAGACTAGGCTAATTTCCAATAATTCGAACTGATCGATGCGTCGTTCGAAATCTATTTAGTTGCAAGGCAAAAGTTGAACGCCGCAAGAGCAACATTTTTCCTAAGGAATTCAAGCACTAAGCACAGAAAAGCGGTCAAAACTCAAGGTTGTTGAACTTGCTGCAGATGGCCATAAAGCTTGGCGTACAGGCCGCCGTCGGCAATCAGCTGCTGATGGTCGCCATCTTCGGCAATATGCCCGCCATCAAACACAAGTACTCGATCAGCCTGTTTTACCGCAGACAGACGGTGAGCAATGATTAATGTTGTCCTGCCGTTTAAATAGCGCGCCAGCGCCTGGTGCAGGTTGTACTCGGTAGCAGCGTCCAGCGCAGAGGTGGCCTCGTCGAGTATCACCACCTTGGGTTCAGCCAGGACCATCCGCGCAATAGCCAGACGCTGTCGCTGACCGCCAGACAAGCGCACCCCGGAGCGCCCGACGATACTATCCAGCCCCTGCGGCAAGGCTTTGACGGTGGTATCCAGTTGGGCAATTTCCAGCGCCTGCCAGCAGGCCTCATCACTGCGTAAACGCCCCATGGTCAGGTTGGCCCGTACCGTATCGTTGAACAGCGCCGGGTGCTGCAGCACGACTGCGACATGCTCGCGCACGGTTTCCAGACCGATTTCCTGTTGGGTCGAACCGCCGAAGCGGATGCTGCCCGACAGCGGCGTATAGAGCCCTAGAAGCAATTGCACCAGGGTACTTTTGCCACCACCGCTGGCACCAACGATCGCGACTTTTTCGCCGGGAGCAATGGACAGGTTCATCTGATCCAGCACCAATTCGTCGCCGTAACCGAAGCTCAAACCGCGGACCTCGATCCCCACCGTCTCGCGCCCCTGAAAAGGGTTATTACCACCGGGATACTGCGGCTCATCGGCACGCGACAGCAACTCATTGATCCGCGTCAACGCCCCACCCGCCGAGTAGTAGGCGTACTGCAAATTGAGCAATTGCTCGACCGGACCGATCATGAACCAGAGATAACTGAACACCGCCAGCATCTGGCCAATGGACAGGTCAGAGAACAGCACGGTGAGCATGGCCGCCGCACGAAAGATGTCGATGCCAAACTGGAACAGTAAACCGCTGGCCCGGCTGGAGGCGTCGGTCTTCCATTGTGAGTTCACGGCATAGTCGCGAACTTCCTGCGCCCGCAGGCCCAGACGCCCGAGGAAAAAGCCCTGGCGATTGCCAGCGCGGACTTCCTGGATCGCATCAAGGGTTTCGGTGAGCGCCTGGGTAAATCGCGAAGTGCTGTCGTTCTCCAGTTTTTTCAGGTGTTTGACCCGTTTGCCCAGTTGCACCGTGGCGTAAATCACCAGCGGATTGAACAGCAGAATCAACAACGCCAGCTGCCAGTGCATCCAGACCAGAATGCCCGCGGTCCCGACCAGTGTCAGCATGGCCACCAGAAAGCGACTGAGGGTTTCACCCACAAATTTATCAACGGTATCCAGATCGGTGACCAAATGGGTGGTCACCGTACCGCTGCCCAGACTTTCGTACTCGCCGAGGGAGATGCGCTTGAGTCGCTCGATCAGCCTGACACGAATGCGGTAGACGATATCTTTGGCCAGGCTTGCGAACAATCGCGCCTGCAGCACGTTGAACAGCAACGCGCCGCAACGCAGTGTCAGGGTAATCAGCAACATCAGGCCGATGTAACCTGCGGCTCTTTGCCAGTCTGTCGGTAGAGCGTGATTCATGACCTTGAGCGCGGCATCGCCACGCCCCAGCAGCACTTCATCCACCAACAATGGCAACAGCAAGGGGATCGGCACGCTGCACAGCGTCGCCAACACCGCTACGCCGTTGGCAATCCACAGGGATTTCTTGTGATGTAGCGCCAAACGGCGGATTTCCGCCCAACTCAGTCGATCGATTCGCTTGGGTTGCTCCACACTATCGGGTTGATCATGCACAGGCGGCACGCTCCAGCCAACGACCGAGCAATGGGGAGAGTTCGTTCAGCGGCTGATAGCCATTGGTCAACAGCGCCAGTTGACCATCGCGCTCAGCGAGTAAGGTCGGGAAACCAGCGATACCCAGGTCCTGCACCCAGGTGAAATCCGCCGCCGTCGCCGCGTGCTGCTCGGCGCGATCGAAAGCTGCTGCAAACTCGATACGCGGCACACCAGCTTTTTCAGCCAGATCCACCAGCACACTGGCGAGGGTGACGTCGCGACCTTCAGCATAAAAGGCGTGCTGAATCAGCTTGAGCAGTTTCCAGGCGCAATCCGGTGCCAGACTGCGCGCGGTGACCACCGCCCGGCAGGCCGGCTCGGTGTCATAGACAAAACCGTCGGGCAAAGCGCCCTCGAACTTGAACGGTTGGCCAGTGGCCTCGGTGACCGCCTGCCAATGCTCAAGGATGTAACGCCGCGTGGTCGGTTCCAGTGCTGCACCACTGCCGGTCCTTAAGCCGCCGACCACCAGGTGCAATTCAACGCCCGCGGCTTGAGCCTGCTCTACCAGGGCCTCGGCCACCGGAGCAAAGCCCCAGCACCAGGAACACATCGGGTCCATTACATAGAGCAGGCGTGCGGACATGGCTCAGGCCTCGGATGGCTGACGGTAGTTGAAACCAATCGGGTGCGGCTGGTTGCGGGCTTTCGCCAGTTCGATCTGCTTCTGCCGGTCGATGGCACTGCGTCGGGTTTTCTCGCTCAGCTTATCCCAGCAATGCGGGCAACTGATGCCGGCCACATAGTGCTCGCTGGCGCGGTCTTCGACACTGATGGGTGTACGGCAGGCATGACACTGATCGTAGTCGCCTTCACTCAAATCGTGACGCACGGTAACCCGGTTATCGAAAACAAAGCAGTCGCCGCGCCACTGACTTTCTTCCTGCGGTACCTCTTCGAGGTACTTCAGAATGCCGCCTTTGAGGTGATACACCTCGTCGAAGCCCTGGCTGAGCATGTAGCTCGAAGCCTTCTCGCAACGAATGCCGCCAGTGCAGAACATGGCGACTTTCTTGTGTTTGGCCGGATCGAAGTTGGCTTTGATGTAGTCAGGGAACTCGCGAAAACTGGTGGTTTTCGGGTCGATCGCGCCTTCGAAGGTGCCGATCGAGACTTCATAGTCGTTGCGGGTATCAATCAGCAGTACTTCCGGGTCACTGATCAGTGCGTTCCAGTTCTGCGGATCGACATAGGTGCCGACCTGTTTGTTCGGGTCGACACCGTCAACGCCGAGGGTGACGATCTCTTTCTTGAGCTTGACCTTGGTCCGATAGAACGGCTGATCTTCGCAGTACGACTCTTTGTGATCGATGTCGTCCATGCGTGGATCGCTCTTCAACCAGGCCATGAGCCCGTCGATGCCTTCACGGCTACCGGAAACGGTGCCGTTGATGCCTTCTTCAGCGATCAACAACGTGCCTTTGATGCCGTTATCGACCATCGCCTGCAGCAATGGCTCGCGCAGGGCGACGTAATCCTCAAGGGTGACGAACTTATACAGTGCCGCCACGACAATGTTTTGTGTCATGGGTAATCTCCAGGTGGCTACCCTCGTAAAGGGTGAACCGGACGCAAAAAAAACGCGCCGACTGATTAGCGGCGCGTTGCGGATTCTAGCAAAAACAGCTGCGATTGGCTCTAGATCGTCAAGATCGTCCGAACGCGGCTCGAACCTTCAGCAGTTCCTGCAAAAGCCCGCCCTGCGCGCCCCCGCAGGAGCTGCTGCAGGCTACGATCTTTTAATGCTTGCTGCCGCCGGCGCAAGTCGGCGATGCCGGAGCCGCGCCGATCTTCGCCCATTCTTCAGGCGTGTAGGTATGCAGCGCCAACGCATGAAACTCCCCCATCAGCTCGCCGAGAGTGGCGTAAACCTTCTGGTGGCGCTTGACGCTGTTAAGCCCGGCAAACTGTTCACTGACCAGCACTGCCTTGAAGTGGGTTTGCAACCCACGACTGTGCATATGGCTTTCATCCAGTACCTGCAGATGCTCGGGCTGCAATGCGCTCAGCGCCGATTCAATACGTTGTTGCATGGTCATTCCCGACTCCGCTCAAGGCTTTTTCTTGGCCGGCGCTTCTGCGGCTTTTGGCTCAAGTTCGGCGGTCATGTCAGCGAGCAGCTTGTTGACCACAGGTACCGCACTTTCCAGTTTGGCCTGGGTCATCTGGGCCGATTGCTGAGTCAGCTGCGGCATTTTTTCCAGGACTTTCTTGCCCAGCGGCGACTGGTAGAACGCTACCAGGTCCTTGAGTTCGGACTCGCTGAAGTTGGTGGTGTAGAGCTTGACCATGTCCGGCTTGAGTTTATTCCAGCCAATGGCCTGGTCCAGAGCGGCGTTGGCCTTGGCCTGGTAGGTTTCCAACAGGGCTCTTTTGGACTCCGGGGCCTTGGTTTGTTCAAAGCGCTGGGCGAACATTTGCTGCACTTGCATGTACACCGGGGTACCGAGCTTGTCGGCGTGTGCCAGAGTCAGGAAGGCTTCGGCACTGGCGTTGTGGCTGGCGGTATCGGCAAGAACCTGGCCGCTGGCGCAAACCAGAACAACCGCGGTACAGATGGCACGAAAACGAGTCATCAAGTTTCCTTTTCTAGCTGGCGAGGTAAAACCCCAAGGGCGACCATTCTGCGCCTAAAAAACTCTGTCACTCAACCCCAAGCCTTGCCACACCTGATTTGCAAGGGTTGAACGGTAGAAAAATCGACTAATGGAACCCTAATGGCAGATCACGGCCTAAACTGGCGAATCAGACCAACAGGAGTGCGACCGATGAGCCGTATCGAAACCGACAGCCTTGGCCAGATTGAAGTCCCTGATGACGCCTACTGGGGCGCTCAAACGCAACGCTCGCTGATCAACTTCGCCATCGGCAACGAACGCATGCCGATTACGGTGCTGCACGCACTGGCACTGATCAAGAAGGCCGCTGCACGGGTCAACAACCGCAATGGCGACCTGCCCGCCGACATCGCCCGCCTGATCGAACAGGCCGCCGACGAGGTGCTCAATAGCGAGCATGATGCCCAGTTCCCGCTGGTGGTCTGGCAGACCGGCAGCGGCACCCAAAGCAATATGAACGTCAACGAGGTAATCGCCGGGCGCGCCAATGAACTGGCCGGCAATCCGCGCGGCGGCAAAAGCCCGGTGCATCCCAACGATCACGTCAACCGCTCGCAGAGCTCCAACGACTGCTTCCCCACCGCCATGCACATCGCTGCCGCCCAAGCGGTGCAGCAACATCTGTTGCCGGCAATCAACGAACTGTCCGGTGGTTTGGCACAGCTGTCGGCAGGGCACATGAAGCTGGTCAAGACCGGCCGTACGCACATGATGGACGCGACGCCGATCACCTTTGGCCAGGAACTCTCAGCGTTTATAGCGCAGCTCGACTATGCCGAACAGGCGATTCGAAGCGCGTTGCCTGCGGTGTGCGAACTGGCTCAGGGCGGCACCGCCGTTGGCACGGGGCTCAACTCGCCTCACGGTTTTGGCGAAGCGATCGCTGCCGAACTGGCCGCCCTCTCCGGTCTGCCGTTCGTCACTGCACCGAACAAGTTTGCCGCACTGGCCGGCCACGAGCCGCTGACCACGTTATCCGGCGCGCTGAAAACCCTCGCCGTGACCCTGATGAAAATCGCCAATGATCTGCGCTTGCTGGGCTCAGGCCCTAGAGCCGGTTTTGCAGAAGTAAAACTGCCAGCCAATGAACCCGGCAGTTCGATCATGCCCGGCAAGGTCAATCCGACCCAATGCGAAGCGCTGTCGATGCTCGCCTGCCAGGTACTGGGCAACGATGTGGCCATCGGTTTCGCCGCCAGCCAGGGCCACCTGCAACTGAACGTGTTCAAACCGGTGATCATCCATAACCTGCTGCAATCGATCCGCTTGCTGGGCGATGGGTGCAGCAACTTCCAGCAGCATTGCATTGCCGGGCTGGAACCTGACCCTGTGCAAATGGCGGCGCACCTGGAGCGCGGCTTGATGCTGGTGACGGCGCTGAACCCGCATATCGGCTATGACAAGTCAGCAGAAATCGCCAAGAAAGCCTATGGCGAAGGCCTGACCCTGCGCGAGGCTGCGCTGCAATTGGGTTATCTGACAGATGCAGAGTTCGATGCCTGGGTCAGACCGGAGAATATGCTGGAGGCTGGTAAACAGGGGTAGAAGCTGGCGCAGCCTGCGATGATCGTTCCCACGCTCTGCGTGGGAACGCCTTACCGGACGCTCCGCGTCCGCTTTGTGACGCAGAGCGTCACGGGCTGCATTCCCACGCGGGAGCATGGGAACGATCAAAGATCGCAGCCTGCGCGATTGCGTTTTCCCGCCATCAAACCCTTGAAGCAAACAATGCCTGATGCTGACGGCACTGCTCGGCAGTGAGCATGAACACGCCGTGGCCGCCGCGTTCAAATTCCAGCCAGGCGAAATCCACTTCCGGGTACAGCGCTTCGACGTGCACCTGGCTGTTGCCGACTTCGACGATCAGTAAACCTTTTTCGGTCAGGTGATCCGCCGCTTCGCTGAGCATGCGTCGCACCAGATTCAAGCCGTCCTCACCACAAGCCAGCCCCAGTTCTGGCTCATGCTGGTATTCATCCGGCATGTCGGCGAAATCTTCAGCATCGACGTACGGCGGATTGGAAACGATCAAGTCGAAGCGCTGGCCCGGCAGCCCATCGAAACCATCACCTTGAACTGTGAATACGCGCTCGTCGACACCGTGACGCTCGATGTTCTGATTGGCAACTTCCAGGGCTTCGAACGACAGGTCGGCCAGCACCACTTCAGCGTTCTGGAATTCATAAGCGCAGGCAATGCCGATGCAGCCGGAACCCGTGCACAGGTCAAGAATGCGTGCAGGCTCGGTGCCCAACCACGGTTCGAAACGTTTTTCGATCAGCTCGCCGATCGGTGAACGCGGGATCAGCACTCGCTCGTCAACGATGAACGACATACCGCAAAACCACGCCTCGCCCAGCAAATAAGCCGTCGGGATTCGTTCCTCGATACGACGCTTGAGCAGCCGTTGCAGGTTGACCAGCTCGTCATCTTCCAGGCGGCAGTCCAGATAGCTGTCGGCAATTTCCCAAGGCAGGTGCAACGCGCCAAGCACCAATTGACGGGCTTCGTCCCAGGCGTTGTCTGTCCCATGGCCGAAAAACAAATCCTCCCCATGAAAACGGCTGACGGCCCAACGGATGTGGTCGCGCAAAGTGCGCAGGCGGGAAGTGATCACGGGGGCAAACTCCTGAAAAAACGACGGATGATTCTAACAGCCAAAACCGTCCCCGACGACGCATGAAAAACGCTGGTCTGATGTAGGAGTTATCCGTTTTTGAGTCTTTTGGTCGAACGCAGCAACCCTATTGACACGGCTGTAGGCCAGCAACCACGCAGCTTACGTTGGTAGCCATTCACAGAAGTGCTCTGCCAGAGGACAATGTCGCAAAAGCCCCACTCAAAGGAGCCCCAGAATGTCCGTTCCAAAGACGATGTTTCAACTCAGCGGCCGTGGTTATGCACCGGCCAATTTGGGCCATGCCAGCCTGGTCATCATCGACGCCCAGAAAGAGTACCTCAACGGTCCCCTGGCCCTGACCGGCATGGATGCTGCCGTCGCAAACATCAAGAAACTGGTTGCCGCAGCTCGCACTGCCGGTCGGCCGATCATACATGTACGCCACCTCGGCACCGTGGGTGGTCTGTTCGACCCTCAAGGCGAGCGCGGCGAGTTCATCCCGGGGCTGGAACCACAAGGTGACGAGACCATCATCGGCAAGTTGCTGCCGAGCGCCTTCCATGGCACTGAACTGGAAAAGCGTCTGCAGGACTTCGGCTCGCTGGACCTGATCGTCTGCGGTTTCATGAGCCATTCCAGTGTCAGCACCACGGTGCGCGCGGCCAAGAACCTCGGCTTTCGCTGCACGCTGGTGGAGGATGCGTGTGCGACCCGCGATCTACCGTACAAGGGCGGAATCCTCAGCGCAGAACATGTGCAGCAGACCGAGATGGCCATCATGGCGGACAACTTTGCCACCCTTGCGCTGACCAAAGACCTGATTTGATCGACCGCTCAATGAGCGGCCCATCCAGCCGCTCATCCGCAAAAACCTCCCGGTCTCTGCAATTGTCTTAGCCTCAGGAACCACCCGGTCATCTCCCGGTCGAAGGGCCGATACCCATTGAGGAAGGTCGGAATGAAGATATCCGATGGATTTGACGCACGTCGCTTGCGCCCCAAAGGCCCAAGTAACTGGCGTTTTCGCCTGGGCGTAGCCTTTTCGGCAGTGCTGGCGATGTTTGGCCTGTTATTGGCCATGGCCGGTGCCGCCAGCCTTTTGGGCCACCCACCCGCGCTCGGCGAACTGAATGCCAGCCGAACCGGTTCGGCGGTCATTTTGGTGATGGGTCTATTGCTGCTGTACATCGGTATCAAGTTATGGCGTCGCTTCCGTCGCCGCCGGCGCCAGTCCAACGGGCTGAACATCGCGCCGCACCTGATGAAAAAAAATGACTGAGTGCAGCGCGGCAGCTTTTTGTCATGCCCGATCCGCCTGGACTTGGGTAAACTAGCCGCCCTTCGCGGAGGCTGACATGCAAGACGACGATTTTTCCCTGTTCAAAAGCGAGATCCGCGGCGTCAAGCCGATCAAACATGATCGTGCCGAGACGGGCAAACCCAAGGCCGACCGTGCGCAAATCGCCAAACTGCGCCAGGCGGCTACCGTGCGCGCCGATGTGACCACCGTCGATGGCCTGTCCGATCAGTTTGTCATCGATGTCGGCCCGGAAGACGAGCTGATGTGGGCCCGTGACGGCGTTCAGGAAAGCCAGATGCGCAAGCTGAAGGTGGGCCAGATTCCTTTTGAAGGTAGCCTCGACCTGCACGGCATGAGCGTGGAAAAAGCCCGCGAGACTCTTTGGGCGTTTCTCGCTGAAGCGACCAGATTCGAAATCCGTTGCGTACGTGTCACCCACGGCAAGGCTGTGCGACTGGACGGCAAGCGGCCGATGATCAAGAGTCACGTCAACACCTGGTTGCGCCAGCACCCTCAGGTGCTCGGCTTCACTTCGTGCCAGGCTAAACATGGCGGTGCCGGTGCAGTTTATGTGATGCTCAAACGCACCATGATGGAAGGTCGTGACGAGTAAAGCGGTGTTGTCACGCTTGCAGCGCCGTGTCCGTCACCGTACCCTTGCCCTTTGCGTAAAATCCCACAGGTAGTTTCATGTCCCTGGAACAGAATTACACGGCGATTCTCGGCCAGCTTGGCGAGGACGTCTCCCGCGAAGGTTTGCTCGACACGCCAAAACGTGCCGCCAAAGCCATGCAGTACCTTTGCCGCGGTTATGAGCAAACGCTGGAACAGGTCACCAACGGTGCCTTGTTCAGTTCCGATAACAGCGAAATGGTGCTGGTCAAGGACATCGAGCTCTACTCGCTGTGCGAACACCACCTGCTGCCTTTCATCGGAAAAGCGCATGTCGCGTATATCCCTAGCGGCAAGGTGCTTGGCCTGTCGAAAGTCGCGCGGATCGTCGACATGTACGCCCGCCGCCTGCAGATCCAGGAAAACCTCAGCCGGCAAATCGCCGAAGCGGTCCAGGAAGTGACCGGCGCTCTGGGCGTTGCGGTAGTTATCGAAGCCAAACACATGTGCATGATGATGCGCGGTGTGGAGAAACAGAATTCGTCGATGATCACCTCGGTGATGCTCGGTGAGTTCCGCGAAAATGCGGCGACCCGCAGCGAGTTTCTCAGCCTGATCAAGTAAACCCGGCGAACAAAAGGACCGGCGTTCATCGCCGGTTTTTTTTCGTCGGTAAAAAATCAGGTAAGCTGCCGCCCCTTCACTTATGGGCAAGAGGCTTTAACCGTGTTCGTCAAAGCGCTTCGAGTCGGCCTGGGCCAACTCATCATCTTCATCGACTTCATCACCCGTCCGCGCAAGCAACAGCGCACCGGCGCCGCTCAGGCTAAGGTCGAGCAAGCCGCCAGGGACTTGACCCTGTATCAATTCCACGCCTGCCCGTTCTGCGTGAAGACTCGCCGCACCCTACGCCGTCTGAATGTACCGGTGGCCCTGCGCGATGCGAAAAACAACCAACAGGATCGCCAGACCCTGCTGGAGCAAGGCGGCAAGATCAAAGTGCCGTGCCTGCGTATCGAAGAGAACGGCCAGACCACCTGGATGTATGAGTCCAAGGTGATCATTGATTATCTGGATAAGCGGTTTGCGGCAGCCTGAGCAACTTGTGTAGCGCTCACTGACGCCATCGCGAGCAAGGACAACGCGGAACCTGCAGGAGCCGGGCTTGCCCGCGAAGAGGCGGGCACAGGCAACACAGGCTTCAGACAAAATTAAACCGGCTCATTGGCCGGTTTAATTGTTTTTGCGGTCAGCTCAATCGAGCATTCCGATGTGCTTTGGATGGCTGGCCACACGCTGCATCCAGGCCTGAATCCCCGGATAGCGACTCAGGTCAAAGCCGCCTTCATGGGCGACATGGGTATAGGCATACAGCGCGATATCCGCGATCGAATACTGCTCGCCCACTAGATACGGCGTGCGGGTGAGCTGATGCTCCATCACGTCCAACGCCTTGTAACCGCGTTTTTGCAGCTTTTCATATTCGTGGCGACGATCTTCCGGCAGGCCCAGATAGAGCTGGATAAACCGCGCTACTGCAATATACGGCTCGTGACTGTACTGCTCGAAGAACTGCCATTGCAGAACCTGGGTACGCAAGCGTGGTTCGCCCGGCAGGAACTCACTGCCGTCGGCGAGGAAGTTGAGGATCGCGTTCGACTCCCACAAGTAAGTGCCGTCCTCAAGTTCCAGCACCGGGATCTTGCCATTGGGATTCTTGGCCAGAAACTCGGCAGTCTGGGTGTCGCCCTTCAAAATATCCACGCTCTGCCACTGGAACTCGAGGCCCAGCAGATTGAGCATCAGCTTGATCTTGTAGCAGTTGCCCGAACGGTAATCGCCATAAACCTTGTACATAGCCCCTCCCCTTAAGCTTCCTGCGCAGCTTGTGCTTGACGTACGACGGCGGCCAGCCGCTTGAGACCTTCGTCCAGACGCGCTGAATCGATGTGGCTGAAATTCAGCCGCAAGTGACCTGGATTGCGATCCGGGTCGGAAAAAAACGGTTCGCCCGGCATGAACGCCACGTCCTGCGCCAGCGCCGGCTTGAGCAAAGTGCGGGTGTCCAGCGGTTTTTTCAAGGTCAACCAGAAAAACAGCCCGCCTTGAGGCACCTGCCAATCAGCCAGATCGGCGAAGTGTTTTTCAAGCGCCGCCTGAAAGGCATCGCGGCGCACGCGGTAAAAGCCACGCAGTTCGACCAGATGGTTGCGAAATTTTTCGGTGCCGATCCACTGCATCGCCTGCCACTGACCGACACGATTGGTGTGCAGGTCGGCTGACTGCTTGAGCCGCAACAGGTGCGGGAACAGATCCGGACTGGCAATCAAATAACCGACCCGCAGACCGGGTAGCAAGGTCTTGGACACCGTACCGGTGTAAATCCAGCTGGCCTTTTTCAAGCGACTGACGATCGGTGTGGCGCTGCCGTCATCGAAAGTCAGCTCGCGATAAGGTTCATCTTCGATCAGGGTCACGCCAAACTCGTCCAGCAACGCCGCCACCGCATCGCGTTTGGTCTCGCTGTAGCGCACCGCTGATGGGTTCTGGAAGGTTGGGATCAGGTAAATGAATGCTGGCTGGTGTTTTTCCAGGCGGGCGCGCAATTCCAGCAGATCCGGGCCGTCAGCTTGCAGCGGCACAGTCAGGCAGTGCGCACCGAACAGCTGGAAAATTTGCAGTGCCGCCAGGTAAGTCGGCGCTTCGAGAATGATCTCGGTGCCTTTGTCGATGTACAGCTTGGCGGCTAGATCGAGGGTCTGCTGGGATCCGCTGACCACCAATACCTGGCTGGCCTGGCACGGCACACCCAAGGCTCGAGCTTCGGCCGCGAGTGCTTCGCGCAATGCCGGCTCGCCTTCGCTCATGCCATATTGGCCCATCGACAGCGGCATGCCGGTCCATTCGATTTTGGGCAGCATCGCTTCGGCGGGCAGACCGCCGGCGAACGACATCACTTCCGGACGCTGGGCTGCGGCGAGGATTTCACGAATCAAAGAACTTTTAAGGCGCGAGACACGTTCGGAAAAAGCCATGGTGGTCACCGTAGCGAGGCTTGAGGAAAATAAGTCAAACTAGTTGACCGAAATTACGATGACACACGCAGATACGTCAATATGCTTGACCTTAAAAATCAAATTACTCAACAAGCCGCCATGGAAGCCTTTTTCTTCGGTTACCAGGCGTTCACCGCCAAAGCCGACGAAATGCTCGCACGCCGGGGCTTGAGCCGGGTGCATCAGCGCATCGTGTTTTTTATCGCCCGCTATCCAGGCCTCAGCGTGAAAGAACTGCTGACGGTGCTCGGGGTGAGCAAGCAAGCCTTGAACACTCCACTGCGTCAGTTGATGGAAATGCACCTGGTAAACAGCGTTGCGCCAGATTCGGACAAGCGTAAGCGTCTGCTGGAGCTGACCATCGAGGGCGCGCGCTTTGAGCAGTCGCTGCGACGTGAGCAGGTGAAACTTTTGCAGCGAGTGTTTGCCGAGGCCGGCGAGACCGCGGTGAATGGCTGGCTAGCGGTGAATAAGGCGCTGGGGGAAAGCCGCTCGAGTTGAAGCCTCCCGCTTTTCCTGATCGTTCCCGCGCTCCGCGTGGGAATGCCGCCCTGGACGCTCTGCATCCGCTTTGAAGCGTGACGCGGAGCGTCACAAGATGCATTCCCACGCAGAGCGTGGGAACGATCAAGGCCGGCGAGACTGCGGTGAATGGCTGGCTAGCGGTGAATAAGGCGCTGGGGGAAAACCGCTCGAGTTGAAGCCCCCCCGCTTTTCCTGATCGTTCCCGCGCTCCGCGTGGGAATGCCGCCCTGGACGCTCTGCGTCCGCTTTGAAGCGTGACGCGGAGCGTCACAAGATGCATTCCCACGCAGAGCGTGGGAACGATCAATCAACGGGATCTGCCCCCTCCCTCTCCATATATCCTTCCTTTCATCCTTTTCGCACACAAAAACAAAAACATTATTTGCTTTATTTGTATACAAAAGCATAATTCGCTTCGTGCGAGTTCCTGACCTTACAGTCAACAAAAGCCCGCAAGCCTTACATGCCTCAAAGAGCCGCTGCCCACCATCGCGTGTCCGGTTCTGGAAAAAACAATAAAACTCTTGAGGAGTACTCGCTGTGGAAAGCCGCAAATCCGAAGCCCCTACGCTGGACCTTTCACCGTCGTTGAACAACAGCTGGCTGGAACGCCTCTTCAAGCTCAGTTTGCACGGCACCACGGTGAAGACCGAGCTGATTGCCGGTCTGACAACCTTCATCACCATGGCCTACATCATCTTCGTCAACCCGAACATCATGGCTGACGCCGGGATCGACCACGGCGCAGCCTTCGTCGCAACCTGCATCGCCGCCGCGCTGGGTTGCCTGTTGATGGGCTTGTACGCCAACTGGCCGGTCGGCCTGGCGCCGGGCATGGGCTTGAATGCCTTCTTCACCTACACCGTCGTCGGCACCATGGGCTACAACTGGGAAACCGCGCTGGGTGCGGTGTTCATTTCCGGTGTGCTGTTCATGATTCTGACCCTGTCACGGGTGCGTGAGTGGCTGCTCAACAGCATTCCGGTGAGCTTGCGTTATGCGATGGGCGCAGGGGTCGGATTGTTTCTTGGCATCATCGGCCTGAAAACCTCCGGGATTATCGTCGACAGCCCGGCCACCCTGATCAAACTCGGCTCCCTGCGTGAGCCTGGTCCGCTGCTGGCAGCGGTCTGTTTCCTGATGATTGCGGTGCTCAGCTATCACCGGGTATTCGGCGCGATCCTGATCAGCATCATCAGCGTAACCGCTGCCGGCTGGGGACTGGGTTTGGTGCAGTACAACGGAATCTTCTCCACCCCACCCAGCCTTGCCCCGACCTGGATGGCCATGGACATCGCCGGCGTGTTCAACGTCAGCATGATCAGTGTGGTGCTGGCGTTCCTCTTCGTGCACATGTTCGACACCGCCGGCACCCTGATGGGCGTCGCGCAACGGGCCGGTCTGGTGAACGCTGATGGCAAGATCGAAAACCTCTCCCGCGCATTGAAAGCCGACAGTGCTTCCAGCGTGTTTGGCGCAATGGTCGGTGTGCCGCCGGTCACCAGCTATGTGGAGAGTGCCGCCGGTGTAGCCGCGGGTGGCCGTACCGGTCTGACGGCAGTTACGGTTGGTGTACTGTTCATTGCCGCGATGTTTTTCGCGCCGCTGGCTGGCATGATCCCCGCTTATGCAACCGCTGGCGCACTGATTTACGTGGCGATGCTCATGATGGGCGGCATGGAGCACATCAAGTGGAGCGAAGCCACTGACAGCATTCCGGCGATTGTCACCATGATCATGATGCCGCTGACCTTCTCGGTCGCCGACGGTATCGCACTGGGCTTCATCAGTTATGTTGTGTTGAAGGCCGGTACCGGCAAACACAAGGAAATATCCATCAGTTTGTGGGTGCTGTGCGCGATCTTTATCGCCAAGTTCATTTTCTTGTAAGCAACAGACGCTTCAACCAGCCTCACCCCGCCGGGTGGGGCTTTTGCACATTAGGAGAAACGTGATGAATCTGGAAACCTGGCTGTTGTTCAGCGGCGCCGCGCTGGTGGTAATTCTGATCCCGGGACCACTGTCTTTATTGATGATCAGCAACAGTTTGAACTACGGTTTGCGCCGCTCTTACCCGGCGTTTCTGGGCGGAGTGATTGCCTCCATCTGCCTGCTGAGCGCCTCGGCATTGGGTCTTGGCGCCTTGCTGCTGGCCTCTGAGCAGCTGTTCAGCGCACTGAAAATCGTCGGCGCACTGTACCTGTTCTACCTTGCCTGGCAGAGCTGGCAGCAATCGCGGCAACCGGCCCGAACCACAGAAGTGCCACACGCGGCACCTGTTCCGCGCTTTCGCGCACTGTTTGGGCGCGCGTTTGTATTGGGTGCGAGCAATCCCAAAGACATCCTGTTCTTCGCCGCCTTTCTGCCGCAGTTTCTCAGCGCCGAGCAGCCGTTTCTACCGCAGTTGTTGATCATGATCGCCACCTGGACCGCGCTTGATCTGCTCTGCAAGCTGGCCTACGGCCTCGGTGCCCATGGTGCAGCGCGGTATCTGCGCAGCGGCAAGGGTCAGAGCTGGTTCAACCGGATCAGTGCCGGGTTGTTCAGTGGCGCGGGCGCGGCTTCGTTGTTGAGCCGCTAAAAGCATCGCGGTGTAGGAGCAGCCGGTCGACGCTCGATTGCTCACGATGGACGTTAACGATAACGCGTGTTTTCTGAATAAACGCGCCGCCCTTGAGTCCATCGCGAGCAATCGAGCGTCGACCGGCTGCTCCTACACACAGACGAAAAAAAGCCCGCAGTGTGAGCGGGCGAAAGACCAAAGAAGCTTTTGCGCAGATTCGTGGGGGAGTCTAGCTTCCTCGGTAAGTCGAATAGCTGTAGGGCGAAATCAGCAGGGGCACGTGATAGTGATCCTGCTCGGCCGAGATACCAAAGCGCAGCACCACCACATCGAGAAATGCCGGCTCCGGCAGCTGTACCCCGCGGGCACGGTAGTAGTCGCCTGCATGGAACTGCAGTTGATAGACCCCGGAACGGTAATCATCGCCCTGCAACAACGGCGCATCGCAACGGCCATCGCTGTTGGTCAGCGCGCTGGCGACCAGCTCCAGCTGCGTGCCTTCAACCCGGTACAACTCAACCTTGATCGAGCTGCCAGGGCAACCGTGTGCGGCATCCAAAACGTGTGTAGTCAAACGTCCCATTGATTCTGCGCGCCTGCCTGCGGTTCAAGCAGCCAGGCCTCGCGCCTCCCGAAGTCAGTTAAAAAGGAGACCGCACCGTTTCGGAGCACGAAAAAGGGCGGCGAGCGACTGATTAAGACACTTTTCAAAAAAATTGTACACAATAAAAATCACCTATCTGCCTTCAGCCCTGTCAGCCTTGGGTTGTAAGTGAATTTACAGCCACGCCTTGAGATTAGGCGATATCCCATTAATTAGCTGACCAATCAGGCAGGTTTCTTGCAATGCCATTTTTTGATGACAATCAGTGAAATTTGCAAAAATTCAGGCTTACAAAGTGCCAATAAAGTTGTATACAATCATTCCATCGCTGTGACACCAGCCTGTCATCTCATCGCCAGGTCGTCACACACCCCTTGTCACGAACAAGACACCACGAACAAGAAGGAAGACTGCAGTGAGCGCTGACTACCCACGCGACCTGATCGGTTACGGCAGTAACCCTCCTCACCCACACTGGCCGGGCAATGCCCGCATCGCCTTGTCATTCGTACTCAATTATGAGGAAGGCGGCGAACGCAACATCCTGCACGGCGACAAAGAGTCGGAAGCCTTCCTCTCGGAAATGGTCTCGGCGCAGCCACTGCAAGGCGAGCGCAACATGAGCATGGAATCCCTTTACGAGTACGGCAGCCGTGCCGGCGTCTGGCGGATCCTCAAGCTGTTCAAGGAATTCGACATTCCGCTGACCATCTTCGCCGTGGCCATGGCCGCCCAGCGCCATCCAGACGTTATCCGCGCCATGGTTCAAGCCGGTCACGAGATCTGCAGCCATGGTTACCGCTGGATCGACTACCAGTACATGGACGAGGCGCAGGAACGCGAGCACATGCTCGAAGCGATCCGCATCCTCACCGAAATCAGCGGCGAGCGCCCGCTGGGCTGGTACACCGGCCGCACCGGGCCGAACACCCGTCGCCTGGTGATGGAAGAAGGCGGTTTTCTCTATGACTGCGACACCTACGACGACGACCTGCCCTACTGGGAACCGAACAACCCGACCGGCAAGCCACACCTGGTGATCCCGTACACCCTCGACACCAACGACATGCGCTTCACCCAGGTGCAGGGGTTCAACAAGGGCGATGATTTCTACCAGTACCTCAAAGACGCGTTCGACGTGCTCTACGCTGAAGGCGCCGAATCGCCGAAGATGCTGTCCATCGGTTTGCACTGCCGCCTGATCGGCCGCCCTGCCCGTTTGGCCGCACTGAAGCGCTTTATCGAGTACGCCAAGAGCCACGAGCAGGTCTGGTTCAGCCGCCGGGTCGACATCGCCCGCCACTGGCACCAAACCCATCCTTACCAGGGAGGGGACTCGAAATGAGCGCCTTTCAGACCCTCAAACCATCAACCTTGAGCCGTGAAGCCTTCGTCGACGCCTTCGCCGATATCTACGAACACTCGCCATGGGTTGCCGAAAAGGCCTACGACCTGGGCCAGGATGCCGGGATCGACCAGATTGAAACCCTGCACCAGCGCATGAGCGATATCCTGTTGAGCGCCGATCACGCCAGTCAGCTGGCACTGATCAACGCTCACCCGGACCTGGCCGGCAAAGCCGCCGTCCAGGGCCAACTGACCGAAGCCAGCACTAACGAACAGGCTGGCGCCGGTATTCACCAATGCTCGAGCGATGAGTTCCAGCGCTTCACCGAGCTGAACGAGGCCTACAAAGGCAAGTTCGCGTTCCCCTTCATCATGGCGGTAAAAGGCAGCGATCGGCATCAGATCCTCGCGGCGTTCGAAACGCGCATCCACAACTCGGTCGACACCGAATTCAAATGCGCGCTGGCAGAGATCAACAAGATCGCCCTGTTCCGATTACTGACTCTATAGCAACCTTGGCCCTGACGATTTCATGAACGCCGAAACCGCCCCGGGCCCTGCGAGCATCCCCAGCCACTTATTTCAAGGCAGACAAGAAGAATGAAAGCTTACGCCGTACCTTTCGAGAAGTTCGTCAACCTGGCCGACGCCCGCCTGGGCACCAAAATCATCTCGGTCACCGATGACTGGTTCGCTGACGCCAACCGCCTGTTCCAGCCGACCCCGGCCGTGTGGAAGGAGGGCGTTTTCGATGACAACGGCAAGTGGATGGACGGCTGGGAGTCGCGCCGCAAGCGCTTCGAAGGCTACGACAGCGCGGTAATCCGCCTGGGCGTGCCTGGCTCGATCAAAGGCGTGGACATCGACACCTCATTCTTCACCGGCAACTTCCCGCCGTCTGCCTCCCTGGAAGCCTGCTTCGTGGCTTGCGGCGAACCGACTGAAAACACCCAGTGGGTCGAAGTGCTGTCGGCTGTCGAGTTGCAAGGCAACAGCCATCACTTCCACGAGATCAATAACGATCAGGCCTTCAGCCACCTGCGTTTCAACATCTACCCGGATGGCGGCGTAGCGCGTCTGCGCGTTTATGGCATTCCGTTCCGCGACTGGTCGGCGGTCGGCGACAACGAACAGATCGATCTGGCAGCTGCCCTGAACGGCGGTCGCGCCCTCGCTTGCTCCGACGAACACTTCGGTCGCATGAGCAACATCCTGAACCCGGGTCGCGGCATCAACATGGGCGACGGCTGGGAAACTGCCCGCCGTCGCACACCCGGCAACGACTGGGTAATCGTCGCCCTCGGCCACCCGGGCGAGATCGAAAAAATCATCGTCGACACCCTGCACTTCAAGGGCAACTACCCCGACACCTGCTCGATCCAGGGCGCGTTCGTCAAGGGCGGTACCGACAGCCAGATCGAGACCCAAAGCCTGTTCTGGCGTGAACTGCTGCCCGCCCAGAAGCTGGAAATGCACGCCGAGCACACCTTCGCCGAGCAGATCAAAGCCTTGGGCCCTATCACTCACATCCGCCTGAACGTGTTCCCGGACGGTGGTGTGAGTCGCCTGCGTGTACTGGGCAAGGTTGCAAAATAACAGATGATCGTTCCCACGCTCTGCGTGGGAATGCATACCGTGACGCTCCGCGTCACAGCGGATGCGGAGCGTCCATGGCGGCATTCCCACGCGGAGCGTGGGAACGATCGATACTGAACTCAAAGAAAAGAAGAACAGCATGCGCACATTGATGATTGAACCATTGACCAAAGAAGCCTTCGCCCCTTTCGGTGACGTGATCGAAACCGACGGCAGTGATCACTTCATGATCAACAACGGTTCGACCATGCGCTTCCATCGTCTGGCCGAGGTTGAAACGGCCACGCCAGACGACAAGGCGATCATCAGCATCTTCCGCGCCGATGCGCAGGACATGCCGCTGACCGTTTGCATGCTGGAGCGCCATCCGCTGGGCAGCCAGGCTTTCATACCGCTGCTCGGCAACCCCTTTCTGATCGTGGTCGCGCCACTTGGCGATGAACCTGTATCAGGCTTGGTCCGCGCCTTCGTCACCAACGGCAGGCAGGGCATTAATTACCATCGCGGCGTTTGGCACCATCCGGTGCTGACGATCGAAAAGCGGGATGACTTCCTGGTGGTTGATCGCAGTGGCACAGGCAATAACTGCGATGAGCATTTTTTCAAAGAGGATGAGCGTTTGATCCTCGCCCCCCACCAATAAGAGAAGGTCTGATCACTCGACAACAGAGTGACAGGCGAGAGGTAAAGACTGTGGAAGCACATCTGATGGAATGGCTGAACCTGAGCATACGCTGGGTTCACATGATCACTGGCGTCGCCTGGATCGGCGCTTCGTTCTACTTTGTCTGGCTGGAAAACAACCTCAATCGGGTCAACCCGAAAGAAGGTCTGGCAGGCGACTTGTGGGCGATCCACGGTGGCGGTATCTACCACCTGGAAAAATACAAACTGGCCCCGCCGACCATGCCGGACAACCTGCACTGGTTCAAATGGGAAGCCTACTTCACCTGGATGTCGGGGATCGCGCTGTTGTGCGTGGTGTTCTACTCCAACCCGGTTCTGTATCTCGTGGCACCCGGCAGCGGCCTGAGCGGCCCTGAAGGCGTAGCCATCGGCATCGGCTCGTTGTTCATCGGCTGGTTCGTCTATTCCTTCCTGTGCGATTCGGCGCTGGGCAAACGCCCTGCCCTGCTCGGCCTGATCCTGTTCGTGCTGTTGATCGCTGCGGCGTACGGCTTCAGCAAAGTGTTCAGCGGTCGCGGTGCGTACCTGCATGTCGGCGCCATTATCGGCACCATCATGGTCGGTAACGTATTCCGTATCATCATGCCGGCACAGCGCGCGCTCGTCGCAGCCATCGCCGAAAACCGAACGCCCGATCCGGCGTTGCCGGCCAAAGGCCTGTTGCGTTCGCGGCACAACAACTACTTCACCTTGCCGGTGCTGTTCATCATGATCAGCAACCACTTCCCGAGCACCTACGGCAGCCAATACAACTGGCTGATCCTGGCCGGGATCGCGGTGCTGGCGGTGTTGGTGCGTCACTACTTCAACACCCGTCACGAGAGCCACAAGTTCGCCTGGACCTTGCCTGTCGCGGCATTGGGCATGATCTGCCTGGCTTACGTGACCGGCCCGACACAGATGTCGAGCGCCCCTGAAGTGGCCAAGGCACCGGCGAAGATCGAGTACCAGCCGATTCCGGAAACCGCCATCAGTGGCGCCAAGCCTGAAGCCGCCCCACCCGCTGCGGCACCGACCCAGGCTTCCACTGCCAACGCTAGCGCCCCGGACTTCAACAAGGTTCACAGCGTGATTCAGGAACGCTGCGCGGTGTGCCATTCGGCCAACCCAACCAGCCCGTTGTTCAGCGCAGCTCCCGCCGGGGTGATGTTCGATACCCCGCAACAGATCCAGCAACTGGCACCGCGGATTCAGGCCCAGGCTGTCACCACTCAGATCATGCCCCTGGGCAACATCACACAGATGACCCAGCAGGAACGTGACCTGATCGGCGCCTGGATTGCTCAGGGAGCCCGGACGAACTAAGCCATTTTTGACGCCTTCGCAGGCAAGCCTCGCTCCTACGGACGGTGAGATCCTGTAGGAGCGAGGCTTGCCCGCGATGACCGAGCAGCGGTCGCCAGAATCAAAAAATCACAAGAATAAAAAAGATCCGAGGTGTTGCATGTCCGAGCTATCCGAAGCGCGCATCCCCGACGCACCCGCCATTCAGCGCTTGCCCCTTTTGCAACTGATTCTGGTCGGCCTGCAACACGTTCTGCTGATGTACGGCGGCGCCATAGCGGTGCCGCTGATCATCGGACAGGCCGCGGGCCTGAGTCGTGAAGAAATCGCCTTCCTGATCAATGCCGACCTGCTGGTTGCCGGGATTGCCACCGTGGTGCAATCGCTGGGCATCGGTCCCATGGGAATTCGTATGCCGGTGATGATGGGTGCCAGTTTCGCTGCGGTTGGCAGCATGGTGGCCATGGCTGGCATGCCAGGCATCGGCATGACCGGGATCTTCGGGGCGACCATCGCTGCCGGTTTCTTCGGCATGCTCATCGCGCCGTTTATGTCCAGGGTGGTGCGCTTCTTCCCGCCCTTGGTGACCGGCACCGTCATCACCTCGATCGGTTTGTCGTTGTTCCCCGTGGCCGTGAACTGGGCCGGCGGTGGCAACGGTGCTGCACAGTTCGGTTCCCCTATTTACCTGACCATTGCAGCCCTGGTACTGGCAACCATCCTGTTAATCAACCGGTTCATGCGCGGTTTCTGGGTGAACATCTCAGTACTGATCGGCATGGGTCTGGGCTACATCCTTTCCGGTATCATCGGCATGGTCGACCTCGGCGGCATCGCTCAGGCGCCGTGGCTGAAGGTCGTCACCCCGCTGCACTTTGGCATGCCTGAATTTCATCTGGCGCCGATTCTTTCGATGTGCCTGGTGGTGGTGATCATCTTCGTCGAATCCACCGGCATGTTCCTCGCACTGGGCAAGATCACCGGTCAGGAAGTCACTCCACGGATGCTCCGTCGTGGTTTGCTGTGTGACGCCGGCGCCTCGTTCTTCGCCGGTTTCTTCAACACCTTCACCCACTCCTCCTTTGCTCAAAACATTGGGCTGGTACAGATGACCGGCGTGCGTTGCCGCTCGGTGACCATCGTCGCCGGTGGGTTGCTGGTCATCCTCAGCCTGCTGCCCAAAGCCGCATTTCTGGTTGCCTCGATTCCGCCTGCGGTACTCGGCGGCGCGGCGATTGCGATGTTCGGCATGGTCGCTGCCACCGGAATCAAAATCCTCCAGGAAGCCGACATCGCTGACCGCCGCAATCAGTTGCTGGTAGCGGTGAGCATCGGTATGGGCCTGATTCCGGTGGTCCGCCCGGAGTTCTTCGGCCACTTGCCATTGTGGATGGGCCCCATCACCCACAGCGGCATCGCCATGGCGACCATTAGCGCCCTCTCGTTGAACCTGTTGTTCAACATATTGGGCGGTGCTGAACGAGCCGCCAGTAACGCTCGGCAAGCCCACCAGCACTGACCTGAGGGGCGGTACGCCTGCCGCCCTCGCGGTGTCAGCCGTTTTAGTCAACACCCACTACACACACATGACTGCGACCGGACTTGAAGCCTGGTCGCAGTCAGCGGCTGCCTGCGCCTTAACAATAAAAACAATCAGCGAGCAATACCATGAAACGCAAACACTCCAGCCTGCTGGTCAAGGGGCACCTCTAAGATGGCCCGCAACCGTGCCCTAATCTTGTTACAAGCGCTCTGTTACGGGGCACTTAAGCCATGCTGCGCGAGCCAGTATTCTCCGCGGCCGCCCGAATCCGCTCAAAAAAAAACTCCAGATTTAAAACCTGACCAGATAGCCAGCTTATCCCGGCACCGGTTAGTCCCGAGGCACACCGAATCAAAATTGAATCAACTCTCAATCGACTGTTTCAAGGCAGCCGAGCGGGAGTTTTTTTGTTTTTTTTTGCCTTGGTTCAGCTCTTGCTACCAGCAATAAAGCTGACCGATCGGATGATTTTTACAGCAACGAAAAAAGGCGCCACACCAGAGCGCCAACTTAAAAAATACGTGGAACAACCTACTTTGGGAGCAACCGAATGAAACGTACGTGCACCAGCCTGATGCTTGCCGGATCCTTGTTGGCGGGAGGTCAAGCGATGGCCGGCGATCTGCTGCAATGGCAGAACAACAGCCTGACTTACTTATGGGGCAAAGGCTTCAAGGTCAACCCTGCGATCCAGCAAACCGTCACTTTCGAACACGCCGATGCCTGGAAATATGGAGATAACTTCTTCTTTCTGGACCGGATCTTCTACAACGGTAAAAAAGACCACGATGTTGGCTCGGATACCTATTACGGCGAGTTCAGCCCACGCCTGTCATTTGGCAAGATCTTCGACCAGAAGCTGGAGTTCGGCCCGATCAAGGATGTCTTGCTGGCCATGACTTACGAGTTTGGCGAAAACGATACCGAGTCCTACCTGATTGGTCCGGGCTTCGACCTGGCGATTCCCGGCTTCGACTACTTCCAGCTGAACTTCTACCAGCGCCATCCCGAAGGCAACCGCCCGGGTAATAACGTCTGGCAGATCACTCCGGTGTGGTCCTATACCATCCCGATGGGCAAGTCGAACGTCTTGATCGACGGCTACATGGACTGGGTGGTCGACAACGACCAGACCGCCAAAGGCACCTACCACGCCAACCTGCACTTCAATCCGCAAATCAAATATGACTTGGGCAAGGCGCTGAACTGGGGCGAGAAGCAGCTGTACGTCGGTATCGAATACGACTACTGGAAGAACAAATACGGGATCGAGGACACCCCCTCCTTCACAACCAATCAGGACACCGCGAGCTTGTTGGTGAAATTTCACTTCTGATCGATAGTGCCGATCTTCCCGATGTGCCGTGACGGAAGATCAAAAGATCGCAGGCTTCGCCAGCTCCCACGGAATGTATGCAGGTTTTGTGCGTAGGAGCTGCCGCAGGCTGCGATCTTTTCGAGGCCATCACCCGTCCCCCTATAGAACAATCGAAAAACCAGATAACTACCCCGCAAAATTCGCAACCAATGATCAATTGGCCTGACGTAGCATGGGTCCATTCCACACTGATCAGGAGTTGCACCAATGACTCAATTTCGCAAAGTACTCAGCATTCATACCGGACAACCGGCGTCCGACGGTGCCGGGGTGAAACTGACCCGGGTCTTCGGTGGCCAGGGCGTTGAACGTTTCGATCCATTCCTGATGCTCGATGAATTTGGATCGCAAAATCCTGACGACTACATTGCCGGCTTCCCACCGCATCCCCATCGCGGTTTTGAAACCGTGACCTACATGCTGGAAGGCCGCATGCGCCACGAAGACCATCTGGGCAATGTCGGCTTGCTCGAGGGCGGTGGCGTGCAATGGATGACCGCGGCCAAGGGCATCATTCACAGTGAAATGCCGGAACAGGAAGAAGGCGTGATGCGCGGTTTCCAGCTGTGGCTGAACCTGCCGGGCAAGCACAAACTCGACACCGCCAGTTACCGGGATATTCAGCCGGCAGATATTCCACGGACAAAGACCAAAAACGGCGTCGAGGTGGTGGTGATCGCCGGTCGGTTCGATGACGGCCAGATACAGCAAGTCGGAGCGGTTGAGCGCCCGGATACCGAGCCGCATTACTTCGACATTCATCTACCGGCGGGCAGCAGCATCAGCCCTCGCCTGCCCGAGGGGCATCGTGCGCTGCTGTATGTCTACGAAGGCCAGGTGGAGCTGCCGGGGCAGGTCCAGAGCATCGGCGCCAGTAAGCTGATTCGCTTGTCCAATGAGGGCGAGTTACAGCTGAGCAGCCAGTCGGGCGCAAGGGTTCTGCTAATCGCCGGCAAGCCGCTGGACGAGCCGATCGTGCAGTACGGGCCGTTTGTGATGAACACCCGGGAAGAGATCGAGCAGGCACTGCGCGATTTTCGGGATGACCGGTTGACCGTCTGACTCAAGCTTTGCATAGCCAGTCAGGGCTGCTATCGCGAACAAGCTCGCGATAGCAGCAACCTAAATCTCAAGGCAACGTCGCAAACATCGGCAACCCCAGAAACCGGCATAACTGCTCGCGCTTGGCCAAGGCATCGCTGCGGCCAAGCTCGATCAGTTCGCTGCAATACCCCGCCTCGAACAGCAAATAACTGAGGACCCCGGCGCCACTGGTTTTGGTCGCACCCGGCCCGCGTAGAAACAGCCGCAAGGCCGCTGGCAGCTCTTGGCGATGGCGTGCAGCAATTTCATCAATCGGCTGGCTCGGGGCAATCACCAGCACCTCCACCGGCGTCAGCCCGAGGCTGCGGGTCGGCGTACCCGCAGGCAGTAGATGGCTGAGCTGGTTCAGACGTTGCAGCAACTCAATGTCACTCTCCAGGCTGTCAATGAAGGTACTGTTGAGCATGTGCCCGCCGATCTGCGCCAGGCTTGGCTGCTGGCCGGTGTAGGTGCGTTGCAGTGGTTGCTGTGGGTCAAAACCGCGCGGGTTGCCACTGACGCCGACCACCAGCACCCGGCTCGCCCCCAGGTGCAAGGCCGGGCTGATCGGCGCCGGCTGACGAACGGCACCGTCACCGAAATATTCCTGGCCGAGTTTGACCGGAGCAAACAACAACGGGATCGCTGAGCTGGCCAGCAAGTGTTCGACCGTCAGCTGAGTCGGCACCCCAATACGTCGATGACGTAACCAGGCATCAATGGTGCCGCCGCCCTGATAGAAGGTCACCGCCTGACCAGACTCATAGCCGAAAGCCGTGATGGCCACCGCGTGCAATTGCTTTTGCCGGATGGCTTGCTCGATACCGGACAAATGAAGTTTGCGGTTCAACAAACGCCGTAACGGTGAACTGTTGATCAGCGCCACCGGCACTTGAGCGCCCACCCCCAGCAGGCTATGCCCGACAAACCGTGTGGCTTGGCTGATCACCCCTGGCCAATCGCTGCGCATCACCTGATGGCTGCGAATACCCTGCCAGAACGCCGTCAGACGCTGGATCGCGCCGCCAAAATCCATTGCCCCGCTGGCCAGGCTGACCGCGTTGATCGCTCCTGCGGACGTACCAACGATCACCGGAAACGGATTCGGCGTCCCCGCCGGCAATAACTCGGCAATCGCCGCCAACACCCCAACCTGATACGCCGCCCGAGCCCCACCGCCAGAAAGAATCAAACCTGTGACCGGTTCAGCTGAACTCATCGCAACACTCCATGGTGCCTGCAATCTAACGGCATTGCGTCAGCCACGCTTGGCATACAACTTCGGCTCACCCGGTGGCCGGCTCTTGAAGCGGCGATGGGCCCAGAGATATTGCTGCGGACATTCGCGCAGCGCACCCTCGACCCATTGATTGATCCGTAGACAATCAGCTTCTTCACTCTCTCCCGGGAATTGCGTCATCGGTGGATGGATGACCAAGCGGTAACCGCTACCGTCGGCCAGGCGTTCCTGGGTAAAGGGCACCACCAGCGCTTTGCCCAATCGAGCGAACTTGCTGGTGGCGGTGACCGTCGCCGCCTGAATGCCAAACAGCGGTACGAACAGGCTCTGCTTGGCGCCGTAGTCCTGATCCGGCGCATACCAGATCGCGCGGCCGGCACGCAGCAGTTTGAGCATACCGCGCACGTCGTCGCGCTCCACCGCCAGGGAGTCGAGGTTGTGCCGTTCACGGCCACGGCGCTGAATAAAGTCGAACAACGAGTTCTTGTGCTCGCGGTACATGCCGTCGATGGTGTGCTGTTGACCGAGCAAGGCTGCGCCGATTTCCAGCGTGGTGAAATGCAGCGCCATCAGGATCACGCCCTTGCCCTCGCGCTGGGCCTGCTTGAGGTGCTCCAGCCCTTCTACATGAGCCAGACCCGCCAGCCGCGACCTGGACCACCACCAGCTCATGGCCATTTCGAAAAAAGCGATGCCGGTGGAGGCGAAGTTTTCCTTGAGCAGGCGCTTGCGCTCGGCGGCGGACTTTTCCGGAAAACACAGTTCCAGGTTGCGCTTGGCAATGCGCCGCCGGTCAGTTGCCACCCGATACATCAACGCCCCCAAGGCGCGGCCGATCAGCAGCAGCACGGAATATGGCAACTGAACGATCAACCATAGCAGGCCGAGGCCAAACCACAGCGGCCAAAAACGCGGAAGAAAAAATGTAGTTCGAAAACGCGGGCGATCCATTACAGATTCCGGACAGACAACAAGGCCGCGCATTCTACAACGGTTCGACTCGGGTTGCGGCTAGCGGGCGTTCTCGTTATAAGTCTCGGCACTTTTAGTGACAAGCCGTTTAATGCCGACCATGACCCAAACCGAACCGCTAGACCAAGAACCTGTGTTCCAGTTGAAGGGCAGCATGCTCGCAATTACGGTGCTGGAACTGGCCCGCAATGACCTCGAAGGCCTTGACCGCCAGTTAGCGGCGAAAGTCGCCCAGGCGCCGAACTTCTTCAGCAATGCCCCGCTGGTGCTGGCCCTGGACAAACTGCCGGCCACCGAAGGCGCCGTCGACCTGCCAGGCCTGATGCGCATCTGTCGCCAACATGGCCTGCGCACGTTGGCCATCCGCGCCAGCCGGATCGAAGACATCGCCGCTGCCATTGCCGTGGATCTTCCGGTATTGCCGCCCTCCGGCGCACGGGAGCGCCCGCTCGATCCGCACGAAGGCGAGAAGAAAAAACCGGAAAAGCCGCCGGAACCGATTATCAAACCGACCAAAATCATCACCTCGCCGGTACGCGGCGGGCAGCAGATTTACGCCCAGGGTGGCGATCTGGTAGTGGTCTCCTCGGTCAGCCCAGGCGCGGAACTTCTCGCCGATGGCAATATCCATGTATACGGCCCGATGCGTGGTCGCGCCCTGGCTGGAGTCAGGGGCGACACCAGGGCCAGAATTTTTTGTCAGCAATTGAGTGCCGAACTGGTGTCGATTGCCGGCCAATACAAGGTTTCCGAAGACTTGCGCCGCGATCCACTGTGGGGCTCTGGGGTTCAGATCAGCCTGTCGGGTGACGTGTTGAACATCACTCGTCTTTAACGGATACTGCCGCATTTTCCAAGCATCTCTAAAACGTAGCGAAAACAGCTCAAACGAAGTAGGAATCGGCGCAAAGCAGTGTTTACCGCAAGTAAACCCCGCTTAATAATCGAATCCCAGCCAAGGCTGTCCGACTGCAGTAGTTTTCAAGAGATGTTTTTCAGGGGCTAAAAGTCCTTTTTCCTTAGGGGTGAAACACCTTGGCCAAGATTCTCGTGGTTACATCCGGCAAGGGTGGTGTGGGTAAGACCACCACCAGCGCCGCTATCGGTACCGGCCTCGCTCTGCGCGGTCACAAAACAGTCATCGTCGACTTCGACGTCGGTTTGCGTAACCTTGACCTGATCATGGGTTGCGAGCGCCGTGTGGTGTACGACTTCGTCAACGTGGTCAACGGTGAAGCGAACCTGCAGCAAGCGCTGATCAAGGACAAACGCCTGGAAAACCTCTACGTGCTGGCCGCAAGCCAGACGCGTGACAAAGACGCGCTGACCCAGGAAGGCGTGGAAAAAGTGCTCATGGCACTCAAGGAAGACTTCGAATTCGTAGTTTGCGATTCTCCGGCGGGCATCGAAAAAGGCGCCCACCTGGCCATGTACTTCGCCGACGAAGCGATTATCGTGACCAACCCGGAAGTGTCCTCGGTGCGTGACTCCGACCGCATGCTGGGTTTGCTGGCCAGCAAATCGCGTCGCGCCGAAAAAGGCGAAGAGCCGATCAAGGAACACCTGCTGCTGACCCGCTACAACCCTGAGCGCGTCAGCAATGGCGAAATGCTCGGCGTCGAAGACGTCAAAGATATTCTCGCGGTGACCCTGCTGGGTGTCATCCCGGAATCCCAAGCGGTACTAAAGGCTTCGAACCAGGGCGTGCCTGTGATTCTCGACGACCAAAGCGACGCCGGCAAGGCGTACAGCGATGCCGTCGACCGTCTGCTGGGCAAGACCGTGGAGCATCGTTTTCTCGATGTCACGAAGAAGGGATTCTTCGAGCGCCTGTTTGGAGGTAGATAATGAATCTTTTTGACTTCTTTCGTGCCAGCAAAAAGGTAAGTACCGCGTCGGTTGCGAAAGAGCGTCTACAGATCATCGTGGCGCACGAACGCGGCCAACGCACCACCCCGGACTACCTGCCAGCCTTGCAGAAGGAACTGGTCGAGGTGATTCGCAAGTACGTCAATATCGGGTCCGATGACGTGCATGTCGCGCTGGAAAACCAGGGCAGCTGCTCGATTCTGGAACTCAATATCACCCTGCCTGATCGTTGATCGATCCGGCTGGAGCCACGGCGACTCAGGTTCCTTCGGCCCTCTGTAGGAGCGTAGCTTGCTCGCGATGCAGGCAACTCGGTGAGTCTGGCACACCGGGTTGATGCTATCGCGAGCAAGCTACGCTCCTACAGAGGGCCATGAGGGGGCCCGAGTCGCCGTTGGCGTTTGTTACGAGGCTGTTTTAATGCCGTTGTCGAATATCCGCATCATCCATCAGGACGCCGCCGTTCTGGTGGTGGACAAGCCTACCCTGTTGCTTTCCGTGCCCGGTCGCGCCGAAGACAACAAGGACTGCCTGATCACCCGCCTGCAAGAAAACGGCTACCCGGAAGCGCGAATCGTCCATCGACTGGACTGGGAAACCTCCGGCATCATCCTGTTGGCCCGCGACGCTGACACTCACCGCGAGCTGTCTCGACAGTTTCACGACCGCGAAACCGAAAAAGCCTACACCGCGCTCTGCTGGGGCCAACCGGAACTGGACAGCGGTAGCATCGACTTGCCGCTGCGCTACGACCCACCGACCAAACCGCGACATGTGGTGGACCACGAGTTCGGCAAAAACGCCCTGACCTTCTGGCGTGTGCTGGAACGCTGTGGCGACTGGTGCCGGGTTGAACTGACCCCCATCACCGGCCGTTCGCACCAATTGCGTGTGCACATGCTCTCCATCGGCCACCCGCTACTGGGCGACGGGCTCTATGCCCATCCACAAGCATTGGCCGCCTGGCCGCGGTTGTGCCTGCACGCAAGCATGCTCAGCTTCACTCATCCGCAAAGCGGCGAGCGCTTGCGCTTCGAGTGCCCGGCACCGTTCTGAGCCTGACGCCCCCCCCTGTAGCAGCTGCCGAAGGCTGCGTCCGATCGCGGAGCAGTCGTAACAGGCGCGATTGCGATGTGTCTGGATAACCGCGAGCGCTGGATTACGACTGCTTCGCAGCCGGACGTAGCCTTCGGCAACTGCTACAGGAGCGTGCCGCGCCAAATCTGCAGTCAATACGGTAAACTTGCGCCACTGCTGTCTGGAGTTACTTATGCGCGAAGAGTTGAACCAAGGCCTGATCGACTTTCTCAAGGCCTCCCCTACCCCGTTTCATGCCACCGCCAGTCTCGTTCAGCGTCTGGAAGCGGCAGGTTATCAGCGCCTTGATGAGCGCGAGCCCTGGACCACCGAAACCAATGGTCGCTACTACGTCACCCGCAACGACTCCTCTATCGTCGCCTTCAAGCTCGGCCGACACTCACCGCTGCACGGCGGTATCCGCCTGGTGGGCGCACACACCGACAGCCCGTGCCTGCGGGTCAAACCGCAACCCGAGCTGCAACGCCAGGGCTTCTGGCAACTGGGCGTAGAAGTTTATGGTGGCGCACTACTCGCACCCTGGTTCGACCGCGACCTGTCCCTGGCCGGGCGCGTGACCTTCCGTCGTGACGGCAAGGTCGAGAGTCAGCTGATCGACTTCAAACTACCGATTGCCACCATTCCCAACCTGGCCATCCACCTCAATCGCGAAGCCAACATGGGCTGGGCAATCAATGCCCAAACCGAACTGCCGCCGATCCTCGCGCAGTTTGCCGGCGATGAGCGGGTGGACTTCCGCGCGGTATTGACCGACCAGCTTGCTCGAGAACATGGCCTGAACGCCGACGTGGTGCTCGATTACGAGCTGAGCTTCTACGACACTCAAAGCGCCGCGATCATTGGCCTGCATGGCGATTTCATCGCCGGCGCGCGCCTGGACAACCTGCTGTCGTGCTACGCCGGTCTACAAGCGTTACTCACTGCCGAGACAGACGAAACCTGCGTGCTGGTGTGCAACGATCACGAAGAAGTCGGTTCCTGCTCCGCCTGTGGCGCCGATGGCCCGATGCTTGAGCAAACCTTGCGCCGTCTGTTGCCCGAGGGTGACGAGTTCGTACGGACCATTCAGAAGTCACTGCTGGTCTCGGCCGACAACGCCCACGGCGTGCATCCCAACTACGCCGACAAACACGACGCCAACCACGGCCCGAAACTCAATGCCGGTCCGGTGATCAAGGTCAACAGCAACCAGCGCTACGCCACCAACAGCGAAACCGCAGGCTTCTTCCGCCACCTATGCATGGCCGAAGAAGTGCCGGTACAAAGCTTCGTGGTGCGCAGCGACATGGGCTGCGGCTCGACCATCGGCCCGATCACCGCCAGCCACCTCGGCGTACGCACCGTGGACATCGGCCTGCCGACCTTCGCCATGCACTCGATCCGCGAACTGTGCGGCAGCCACGACCTCGCACACCTGGTGAAAGTACTCAGCGCGTTCTACGCCAGCCGCGATTTGCCATAAGCCTGCATTTTGGGGGGCAATCGTGATCCCTTCCGGGCACCACGATCCCCCTGATTTCGTTTCTGATAGACATCAATCCGGATTGTGCAAAAGCCACCTAGACTTATGCCAATCCCCTCTGACAAGGCTGTCGCCATGTTTTCGATGTCTGCGTTCCACGCCATGCTTATTCCGATCCTGGCAGGCATGATCCTGTTGGCCGTCGGTTTCAACTTCCGCGATAAAAACGCCGGCGTCTTCAGTATGTGGATCGGCATGTTGCTGATTCTCGCCACCGTGCTTTACAAGATCCTCGCCAAACTCGCCGAATAAATGCGCTCGCTGCGCTCGCATTGATTTTAAGTGACTCGTACACTCGGTCGACCCGCACTTCTCGAGGTTGACTGCCTAGTGTTCGCTCGTCTTTTTGCCCTGCCCTCCTGCTTCCTCATCTGTCTGTTGATGCTGCTTCCCATCGTTCCGGTTCAGGCTGTCGGTCTGCCGAGCCTGCTCCACAGCACGGCGAATCCCCAGCAGCAAGCGCAGGAACCCCTTGGGCAATCGCTGGACGAAGTGATCAAGTCGCTGGAAAACGATCAGCAACGCACAAAACTGCTGACCGACCTGAAGAAACTCCGCGATGCCACCAAAAAGGCCCAGCCCGTTACCGAAGAAGGCGTACTCGGGTTGATCGGCGGCACGCTGGCCAGTTTCGAAGAGCAGTTCTCAGGCGCTGACAGCCCCCTGTCCCGATGGTCAGAAGAGTTCGATCTGGCCAAGGATGAACTGTCCGAACTAATGCTGCCGGCCAGTGAGTGGCTGCCAATCATCTTCGCCTTCGCCTTGATTCTGATGCTCTGGAGCCTCCTGGCGGCCGCGCTGATCTGGCTCAGTCATCGGGTGCGCCTGCGCTTCGGTCTCACCGAAGAGTTGCCGCAACACCCCAAGACCTGGGACATGCTGCGCTTTGCCCTGCGCAAACTCGGCCCGTGGATGATCGCGCTGTTGATCACCGTCTATATGAGCTATTCCCTGCCCTCATCATTAGGCAAAGACCTGGCGATGGTGCTGGCCTACGCACTGGTGGTCGGCACCTGTTTCTCGGCGGTCTGCGTGGTGGCATTTTCCGTGCTCGACGGCCCGCACCGTCATCGCGCCCTGTACATCCTTCGGCATCAGGCCTTTCGCCCGTTGTGGCTGATCGGCAGCTTTGCTGCCTTCGGTGAAGCCCTGAACGACCCGCGCCTGGTGGCCAGCCTCGGCAGCCATCTGGCGCACACCGCCGCGACCTTTGCCAATGTGCTGGCAGCGCTGTCCACCGGCATGTTCATCCTGCGTTTCCGTCGGCCAATCGCACATTTGATCCGCAACCAGCCGTTGTCACGGCGCCTGACCCGTCGCGCCCTGAGCGACACCATCGAAATTCTCGGGACCTTCTGGTACTTGCCCGCGCTGGTGTTGGTGGCAATCTCGCTGTTCGCCACATTCGTGTCGGCCGGCGATACCAGCACCGCATTGCGCCAATCGCTGATCTGCACAGTGTTGCTGGTGCTGTGCATGGTGATCAACGGACTGGTACGCCGCCATGCGCTCAAACCCCAGCGCGGGCTCAAACGCCATGCCCTGTATTCGGACCGTCTGAAAAACTTCTTCTATACCCTCGCGCACCTGGTGGTGTGGCTGGCGTTCATTGAACTCGGGCTGCGGGTCTGGGGGATGTCACTGATCCGCTTTACCGAAGGCGAAGGCCACGAAATCAGCGTCAAACTGTTCAGCCTCGGCGGCACGCTGATCTTCGCTTGGCTGATCTGGATTCTCAGCGACACCGCCGTGCATCACGCGCTGACCCGCTCGCGCAAAGGCCAGGCCAATGCCCGCGCGCAAACCATGATGCCGCTGATCCGTAACGTGCTGTTCGTGGCTATTTTCATCATTGCGCTGATCGTCGCCCTGGCGAACATGGGCATGAACGTCACGCCACTGCTGGCCGGTGCCGGTGTGATCGGTCTGGCCATCGGTTTCGGTGCCCAGTCGCTGGTCGCCGACCTGATCACCGGGCTGTTCATCATCATCGAAGACTCGCTGGCCATCGACGACTATGTGGATGTTGGCGGCCACCTGGGTACGGTCGAGGGCCTGACCATCCGCACCGTGCGCCTGCGGGACATCGACGGTATCGTCCACACGATTCCGTTCAGCGAAATCAAAAGCATCAAGAACTACTCGCGGGAGTTCGGCTACGCGATCTTCAGGGTAGCCGTTCCCTACAACATGGAAATCGACGACGCGATCAAACTGATGCGCGAAGTGGGTCAGAAAATGCGCACTGACCCGTTGCAACGCAGGGACATCTGGTCACCGCTGGAAATTCAGGGCGTAGAAAGCTTCGAGTCAGGCAGCGCGATTTTGCGGGCGCGTTTCAAGACCGCACCGATCAAGCAATGGGAAGTATCCCGAGCGTTCAACCTGTCGCTCAAGCGACATCTGGATGAAGCGGGGCTGGATCTGGCGACACCGCGCATGAGTGTGCAGGTTGTGACGCCGGGGGGGGGGGTGGGATGGAGAAGGAGTGAGGCTGTCGGGCGCCAGTCTGGACCTGCGTTGACGGTGTACATGTGCGTTTCAGCGGCAATGGATATGTACACCATCAAGAAATAGGCTGACTGTCAGGCCGTCATCGCGAGCAAGCTCGGCTCCTACAGGGGATCTGTAGCCGGCAGGGCGCTTTACACCACATCCACCCCGACATGAATCGCATCATGTCGCCAAAACTCCAGATCGCAATCGATCAGCCTTCCGTGCTGATCATAATTGACCCGGGCAATCCGCAGCCCGGGACTGCCCACCGAAACCTTCAACGCCGCCGCCGCATCCACCTGCAACGAAGTCGGAACGATCTCAAAACGCACCCGCCCGTAATGCAAATCGTAATGCCGCGCATAGAGCTCAGTGATCGACTGATTCAGGTCGAAATCAAGAATCTTCGGAAAATACTGCGGATTGAGGTAGTGCTCGACATATAGCACCAGGCGCTCATCGATACGTCGCGCGCGGCAGATCTGGATCACACTCGATAACGCCGGTAACTGCAGCCAGGCACAGACCGCCGCCGACGCCGGTTGCAAACGCGCCGAAATCACTTCCGTGGACGGCACCCGGCCCTGGGCGCTGACCATGGCGTGGAAGTGACTGCGCTGCATCAGGTTGTAGGCCAGGCGTGGCGGTGAGACAAACCAGCCGCGGCGCTCCTCACGGTAAATCTGCCCTTGCGCCTCCAATTGTAACAACGCCTCACGCACGGTGATTCGCGTGGTACCAAACAACTCGCTGAGTTTGCGCTCGGCCGGCAGTTTGACGCCGGGCGGCAACAGACCGTGTTCGATCTGTTCCTGCAAAACCTGCCCAATGGCTGTCACCGCCTTGGTTGCCTCTTCACGCATCAACGTTACCTATCTGGACTAGGCCAGCACTGTTTATGGGCAGAACCGCGCTTCAAATCGGCTCCTTCAACTCTATGCAAGCCTAGGCAATGCACATGACTGCCAGATGACAAAGCCGCCCAACGGTTGATCCAGACACCTGCAATTTAATAGCCAAGTCCTTTCAGATCAGCCTTTTAGCCATGGTCTACGCTTATCTCGCAGCGTCCGCACAAGAGCTTCATAAATGCTTGCAGGCGAGATACCGACATCAAAGTGTCATCCCGCCCGCTTAAATTGGCTCAGGTATTGCTGACCTAGACCAACCAACCCCAAGACTGTAGCTAAAACGCAGCGTTGAAAACGCCCAAAGGAGCTTCGGATGAAACAGCTTTTCCTGGCATCACTGTTAGGCTCGACCATTGCCATGTGCACCTGTGCCATGGCAGCTAATACCGATTTAAAAGCCCTGGAAGCCGCTGCGAAAGCGGAAGGCGCGGTCAATAGCGTTGGCATGCCCGATGACTGGGCCAACTGGAAAGGTACCTGGGAAGACCTGGCCAAAAACTACGGCCTCAAGCACATCGACACCGACATGAGCTCGGCCCAGGAAGTGGCCAAGTTCGCCGCCGAAAAAGACAATGCCAGTGCTGACATCGGCGACGTCGGTGCCGCCTTTGGCCCGATCGCGGTCAAGCAAGGCGTGGTTCAACCGTACAAACCAAGCACCTGGGCGCAGGTTCCGGACTGGGCCAAAGACAAGGACGGCAACTGGGCACTGGCCTACACCGGCACCATTGCGTTCATCGTCAACAAGAAGCTGCTGCACGGTTCCGAAGCGCCAAAAAGCTGGGCTGACCTGGAGAAGGGTAAATACAAGGTTTCCATCGGTGACGTAAGCACCGCTGCCCAAGCGGCCAACGGCGTGCTGGCTGCGGCCATATCCAAAGGTGGCAATGAAAAGAACATCCAACCGGCACTGTTGATGTTCGCCGAAATCGCCAAGCAAGGTCGCCTGTCGCTGGCCAACCCGACGATTTCCACCATGGAAAAAGGTGAAGTCGAAGTCGGTGTGGTCTGGGACTTCAACGGCCTGAGCTACCGCGACAAGATGGTCAACAAGGACGATTACGAAGTGCTGATCCCTTCCGATGGCTCGGTGATTTCCGGCTACACCACCATCATCAACAAATACGCTCAGCACCCGAACGCCGCCAAACTGGCTCGCGAGTACATTTTCAGCGATGCCGGCCAAATCAATCTGGCTCGCGGTAATGCACGTCCGATCCGTGCCGAGCACTTGACCCTGCCGGCTGACGTAAAGGCCAAACTACTGCCCAATGAACAGTACAAAAACGTGACACCAATCAAAGATGCCGATGCCTGGGAAAAGACCTCCAAGGCTCTGCCGCAGAAGTGGCAGGAAGAAGTCATCATCAATATGCAGTAATGCTGCATCTGTAGGAGCGAGGCTCGCCCGCGATGCAGACAACTCGGTCTGTCTGGCGACCGCGGTGATTGCATCGCGGGCGAGCCTCGCTCCTACAGATATTTCTCCTATTTTTGCGGAGTCCTCGCCCAATGCAGCACAACGTCATCCTTGTCGTGCTCGATGGCCTGAATTATGAGGTCGCCCGGCATGCCATGGGGCATCTACAGGCCTATACCGGCGCAGGACGCGCGGCACTCTACAAACTCGAGTGCGAACTGCCAGCTCTGTCCCGACCGCTCTACGAATGCATTCTGACCGGCGTAACACCCATCGACAGCGGCATTGTCCATAACAACGTCTCGCGCTTGTCTACCCAGCGCAGCGTGTTCCACTACGCCACCGATGCAGGGCTCAGCACCGCGGCGGCGGCCTATCACTGGGTCAGTGAGCTGTATAACCGTTCGCCATTCAACGTGGCGCGCGATCGCCATACCATCGCTGCGGGTCTGCCGATTCAGCACGGACACTTCTACTGGAGTGACCACTACCCCGATTCACACCTGTTCGCCGATGCCGAAAACCTGCGCTTGCGGCATTCGCCGAACTTTCTATTGGTTCACCCCATGAACATTGACGACGCCGGGCACAAGCACGGCCTCGATACCCCGCAATACCGCAACAGCGCGCGCTCGGCCGACATCATCCTTGCCGACTACCTGCAAGGCTGGCTCGACGCCGGATATCAAGTGCTGGTAACTGCCGACCATGGCATGAACAACGACCGCTCGCACAACGGCCTGCTCACCGAGGAGCGGGAAGTGCCGCTGTTCGTCCTCGGCGATGCTTTCAGTCTTGATCGCAATGCTGCGCCGAAACAGACCGAGCTCTGCGGCACCATCTGCGAGTTGCTGGGCGTTGCCCACGACAAACCTGTCTGCCGGGAGCTGTTGAAGTGAATTCAATCACTCGAGGCAAATGGCTGGCGGCGCTCTGCCTGGCTCCTTTCGCCCTGTTCTTTATGGTGTTCCAGATTGCCCCGCTGTGTTGGGTAATGATCCACAGCGTGCAATCGGAGGAGTTCGGTTGGGGCCTGGCCAATTTCAGCAGGATCTTCAATTCGAAGTTCTATTTGCAGGCGATTCAATACAGCCTGGAGATCAGCTTCTGGTCCAGCGTGTTCGGGATCATCATCGCCGTGCTGGGCAGCTATTCGCTGCGCCGGGTCGACTCGCGACTGCGCAACTTCGTCAATGCATTCGCCAATATGACCAGCAACTTTGCCGGCGTCCCGCTGGCTTTCGCCTTCATCATCCTGCTGGGTTTCAACGGCACGTTCACCATCATGCTCAAGCAGGCCGGAATCATTCAGGACTTCAACCTGTACTCCAAGACCGGGCTGATCATTCTTTACACCTACTTCCAGATCCCCCTCGGCGTGCTGCTGCTCTACCCGGCCTTCGACGCCCTGCGCGAAGACTGGCGCGAGTCCGCCGCGCTTCTCGGTGCCAGCGGCTGGCAGTTCTGGCGGCACATCGGCTTGCCGGTGCTGACCCCGGCACTGCTCGGGACCTTCGTCATCCTGCTGGCCAATGCCCTCGGTGCCTACGCCACGGTGTACGCCCTGACCACCGGCAACTTCAACGTGCTGCCGATCCGGATCGCCGCGATGGTCTCCGGCGACATTTCGCTGGACCCGAACATGGCCAGCGCCCTGGCTGTGGTGCTGGTAGCGCTGATGACGCTGGTCACCGTCGTACACCAGTTACTATTGAAGAGGAGCTACCATGTCACGCGCTGAAACCGGCTCTGTCGTCCTCTACCACCGACTCGTGGTTTATCTGCTGTTTGCGATTCTGCTGCTGCCGCTCGCCGGAACACTGATCTACTCGATCGCCAGCAATTGGTCGGCAACCATTCTTCCCAGTGGATTTACGATCAAATGGTATGTCCAGCTATGGAGCGACCCGCGCTTTCTCAATGCCTTCGGCCAGTCGTTGCTGGTCTGTGTCGGCGCTCTGGTGCTGTCGGTGGTGCTGATTCTGCCGCTGCTATTCGTGGTGCATTACCACTTCCCCAAGCTCGATGCGCTGATGAACATCCTGATCCTGCTGCCGTTCGCAGTACCGCCAGTGGTGTCCTCGGTGGGGCTGTTGCAGCTCTATGGTTCCGGGCCGTTCGCGATGGTCGGCACGCCCTGGATTCTGGTCGGTTGCTACTTCACCGTGGCACTGCCGTTCATGTACCGGGCGATCACCAACAACCTGCAAGCGATCAACCTGCGCGACCTGATGGACGCTGCCCAACTGCTTGGCGCCAGCACCTGGCAGGCGGCATTCCTGGTGGTGCTGCCAAACCTGCGCAAGGGCTTGATGGTGGCGTTGTTGCTGTCCTTCTCGTTTCTGTTCGGTGAGTTCGTGTTCGCCAACATCCTCGTCGGCACCCGCTATGAAACCCTGCAGGTCTACCTGAACAACATGCGCAACAGCAGCGGCCACTTCACCAGCGCGCTGGTGATTTCCTACTTTTTCTTTGTGCTGGTTCTGACCTGGGTTGCCAATATCTTGAACAAGGACAAAAGCCAATGAGCTTCGTCAGCGTCCAACACCTGAAAAAAAACTACGCCGGCACCACAGTGTTCAGCGACATCAACTGCGAAATCCAAAAGGGTGAATTCGTCACCCTGCTCGGCCCCTCGGGCTGCGGCAAATCCACCCTGCTGCGCTGTATCGCCGGACTGACCTCGGTGGACAGCGGCAAGATTCTCCTTGACGGCCAGGACCTCGTCCCGCTGAGCCCGCAAAAACGCGGCATTGGCATGGTGTTCCAGAGCTATGCGCTGTTCCCCAACATGACCGTGGAGCAGAACGTCGCGTTCGGCTTGCGGATGCAAAAGGTCAATACCGAGGACAGTCGCAAGCGTGTACTTGAGGTGCTGCGACTGGTGGAGCTGAACGACTTCGCCGCACGCTATCCGCATCAGCTTTCCGGCGGTCAATGCCAACGGGTGGCCCTGGCCCGCTCGCTGGTGACCCGGCCACGCCTGTTGCTGCTGGATGAGCCACTGTCGGCGCTGGATGCACGGATTCGCAAACACCTTCGCGAACAGATCCGTCAGATCCAGCGCGAGCTGGGGCTGACCACCATATTCGTCACCCATGATCAGGAAGAAGCGCTGATCATGTCTGACCGGATCTTCCTGATGAACCAGGGCAAGATCGTCCAGAGCGGTGACGCCGAAACCCTCTACACCGCACCGGTGGACGTATTTGCCGCGGGGTTTATCGGCAACTACAACCTGCTCGATGCCGACAGCGCCAGCAAGTTGCTGCAACGCCCGATCACCGGTCGCATCGCCATTCGTCCGGAAGCCATCGAACTGAGCCTGAACGGTGAGCTCGACGCCCAGATTCGCAGCCACAGCCTGTTGGGCAACGTGATTCGTTACCGCGTCGTAGCTCGTGGCGTGGAATTGGTGGTCGACGTATTGAACCGCTCGGCGGCTGATTTGCATGCCGACGGTCAACGCCTGGCGCTTTCCATCGATCCGACGGCCCTGTGTGAGGTAGCCTGATGCTCTTGATGGGCCTGATTATTTTGAAGAGAGAGCTGCGCTAATGGCTTTGGCAATTTTTGATCTGGACGAAACCCTGATCCACGGCGACTGCGCCACCTTGTGGAGCGAACAGATGGGCCGCCTTGGCTGGGTCGACAGCGAGTCCTTCATGCGTCGCAACAACGAGCTGATGGACGCCTACAGCCACGGCAAACTGAACATGGAAGACTACATGGCCTTCAGCCTGGAGCCGATTGCCGGACGTACTCCGCAAGAAGTTGAGCATTTGGTGGCACCGTGGGTCGAGGACGTAATCGAGCCCATCATTTTCAGCGACGCCTGCAAAGCCATCGCCGCACACCGCAAGGCTGGCGACCGGATCCTGGTGATCTCGGCCTCTGGCACGCACCTGGTCAAACCCATTGCCGAGCGTCTGGGCGTTGACGAAATATTGGGGATCGAGCTGGAAGTGACCCATGGGGTCTATAGCGGCAACACCGTCGGCACCCTGACCTACCGCGAAGGCAAGATCACCCGCTTGCTGGAGTGGCTGGACACCGAAGGCGAAAACCTCGAAGGCGCGAGTTTCTACTCAGACTCACGCAATGACCTGCCGTTGTTGCTGAAAGTCGACTTCCCACATGTGGTCAACCCGGATCCGGTGTTGCAGGAGCACGCCGAGAAAGCCGGATGGCCAATCCATCTCTGGAAGTAACCCATGATCGCTCCCATGCTCCGCGTGGGAACGATCTGTCAGACCAGGCTTTCGTCAATCACCAACACCAACTTGCCCGACACCTTGTTGGTCGCCAGTTCGGCAAACGCGGCTTCAGCATCCCTGATCGCAAAGGTCTTGGCCAGTTGCGGGCTCAACCGCCCTTCGGCGAACAGCGGCCAGACGTGCTGACTCAGATCGCTGAACAGATCGGCCTTGAATTGCTCGTCCCGACTGCGCAGGGTCGAACCCAGTAGCTGCACCCGCTTGGCCAACACCTGCGCCAGGTCCAACTGCGCTTCACGCCCGCCCATCAGACCGATCAACACCCAGCGGCCATCGCGCGCCAGCAGTTTCACGTTCAGCGCGGCATAGTTGGCCCCCACAGGATCGAGGATGACGTCAAACGGGCCGAACTCATTCAAACTTTCCAGACCATCGGTACGGACCACTCCGCCCTGTGCGCCCAAAGCCTCGCAGTAGGCCAGACGATCCGCCGAACCGACACTGACCCAGCACGGGTTGCCAAATGCCTTGCACAGTTGAATAGCCGCCGACCCAACGCCGCTGGCACCCGCGTGCAACAGCACTTTTTCACCGGGCTTGAGCGCTGCCAGCTGAAACAGGTTCAGCCACGCGGTGCTGTAGACCTCGGGCAGTGCGGCCGCTTCAGTCAGCGACAGACCTTGCGGCACAGGCAACACATGACGGCCATCGACCACCACTTCTTGCGCCATCCCACCACCGGCCAGCAGCGCGCAGACGCGATCACCCACTTGCCAGGGCGAACCCGCCCCCACCTCGCTGATCACCCCGGAACACTCCAGCCCCAGCACTTGACTGGCACCAGGCGGCGCGGGATAGAGTCCTGCGCGCTGTAACAGATCGGCCCTGTTCAAGCCCGCAGCCGCTACTCGAATACGAACTTGCCCTACGTCACACGTCGGACTCGGCTCTTCAACCCATACCACTCGACCTTCAACGCCTTGCAATGCTTTCACAGTGCCTCCATAGTGAGTCTGGACTGAGCCCGTTGCTGTAGCGTCGGGCTTTTTGCATTATGCGACCGGTTCCTGCGGAACCGGCGACTTCAAAGACGGCCTAATATGCGTGATCAATTGTCCCCGCGTCGAATCAGCATGAAGCATTTGTTCCCCAGCACCGCCCTAGCTCTCTTCATTGGTCTCGGCCTTATGCAGCTGTCGACCAATACGTTCGCAGCCAATAGCTGGGACAATCTTCAGCCCGATCGTGACGAGGTGATTGCCAGCCTTAACGTCGTCGAGTTGCTCAAGCGTCACCATTACAGCAAGCCGCCTCTCGATGACGCGCGCTCTGTGATCATCTATGAAAGCTACCTGAAGCTGCTGGATCCGTCGCGCAGTTACTTTCTCGCCAGCGATATTGCCGAATTCGACAAATGGAAAACCCAATTTGACGACTTCCTCAAGAGCGGCGACCTGAATGCCGGGTTCACCATCTACAAGCGTTATCTGGACCGCGTCAAAGCGCGTCTGGACTTCGCCCTGCTTGAACTGAACAAAGGCGTCGACAAATTCGACTTCACCACCAACGAGTCGTTGCTGATCGATCGCAAGGACGCTCCTTGGCTCAAGACCACCGCAGAACTCGACGACCTGTGGCGCAAACGCGTCAAGGATGAAGTGCTGCGCCTGAAAATCGCCGGCAAAGATACCAAGGCTATTCAAGAGCTGCTGACCAAGCGCTACAAGAATCAGCTGGTGCGACTGGATCAAACCCGTCCTGAAGATATCTTCCAGGCATACATCAACACCTTCGCCATGTCCTACGACCCGCACACCAACTATCTGTCGCCAGATAACGCGGAGAACTTCGACATCAACATGAGCCTGTCGCTGGAAGGCATCGGCGCTGTGTTGCAGAGCGACAATGACCAGGTAAAAGTCGTGCGCCTGGTGCCGGCAGGCCCGGCGGACAAAACCAAGCAAGTCGCACCGGCGGACAAGATCGTCGGCGTTGCCCAGGGCGACAAGGAAATGGTCGATGTGGTCGGCTGGCGTCTGGATGAAGTGGTCAAACTGATCCGCGGACCGAAAGGCTCGGTGGTGCGTCTGGAAGTGATTCCGGCCAGCAATGCACCGAATGACCAGACCAGCAAGATTGTCGCTATCACTCGCGAAGCGGTGAAACTGGAAGAGCAGGCGGCGAAAAAGTCGATTCTCAACCTGAAACAGGATGGCAAGGACTACAAGCTCGGGATTATTGAAATTCCGGCCTTCTACCTTGACTTCAAAGCCTTCCGCGCCGGTGACCCGGATTACAAGAGCACCACCCGCGACGTGAAGAAACTGTTGACCGAACTGCAAAAAGACAAAGTCGATGGTGTGGTCATCGACCTGCGTAACAACGGCGGCGGCTCGTTGCAGGAGGCCACCGAGCTGACCAGTCTGTTCATCGACAAAGGTCCGACCGTGCTGGTGCGTAATGCCGATGGCCGGGTCGACGTACTTGAAGATGAAAACCCTGGCGCGTTCTACAAAGGCCCGATGGCCTTGCTGGTCAACCGTCTCTCGGCTTCCGCCTCGGAGATTTTTGCCGGCGCCATGCAGGACTACCACCGCGCGCTGATCATCGGCGGTCAGACCTTCGGTAAAGGCACCGTGCAGACTATCCAGCCGCTCAATCATGGCGAGCTGAAACTGACGCTGGCCAAGTTCTACCGGGTTTCCGGGCAGAGCACCCAGCATCAGGGCGTGCTGCCGGATGTCGACTTCCCGTCGATCATCGACACCAAGGAAATCGGCGAAAGCGCCCTGCCTGAAGCCATGCCGTGGGACACCATTCGTCCGGCGATCAAACCGGCGCTCGATCCGTTCAAACCGTATCTGACGCAGTTGAAATCCGAGCATAACGCACGCTCGGCCAAGGACGCGGAATTCGTGTTCATCCGCGACAAACTGGCCCTGGCCCAGAAGCTGATGACCGAGAAAACCGTCAGCCTCAACGAAGCCGAGCGCCGCGCGCAGCACGCTGATATCGAAGCCAAGCAGCTTGCAATGGAAAATATCCGTCGCAAGGCCAAGGGTGAAGAGCAGCTCAAAGAGCTGAAGAAAGAAGACGAAGAAGCAATCGCGGCCGAGCCGGACAAGACCAAACCGGAAGACGATGCCTACCTGAGCGAAACCGGGCGGATTCTGCTGGATTACTTGAAGCTCAACACTGCGGTAGCGAAACACTGACAATGATGGCAATTTAATCTAGACGTTCCGCGGATCGTCATCAAATAGTCATCATTCTGTCGTGAAATACAGGACTGGGCGCCCGCGGCGCCCAGTCCTTTTTTTATCGACAGAGAACGCCATGACCACGACCGAACAGCTGAGCGCCTTGAGTTCAATCCTGGCTCAAAGCGGTTTACACAGTCTGTTCCAGCCGATCATTTCCCTCTCTGAAAGACGTATCCTGGGCTACGAAGCCCTCAGTCGCGGCCCCTCCAACAGCCCATTGCACTCTCCCATCGCATTGTTTGCCGTAGCCCGTCAGGCCGGTCGCCTCAGCGAACTGGAAATGGCTTGCCGTCACAGCGCCTGTCGACGTTTCAACGAACAGAAGCTGCCGGGCAAACTGTTCCTCAACGTCTCCCCGGAATCCCTGCTGGAGGCGGCTCACCAGCCAGGCCGTACACTGCAATTGCTGCAAGACTTCGGGATTGAGCCGAGCCAGGTAGTCATCGAACTCACCGAACAAACCCCGACCGACGACTTCCAACTGCTGCAAAATGCGCTGCATCACTATCGGGCCATGGGCTTTTCGATTGCCCTGGACGATCTCGGCGCGGGGTATTCAAGCTTGCGGTTGTGGTCCGAGCTGCGCCCGGACTACGTGAAGATCGACCGACACTTCATCGACGGTATTCATCTGGACGCCCTCAAGCGCGAGTTCGTGGGCTCAATCCTGCAAATCGCTAAAGCCTCCCGGGCACAAGTCATCGCTGAAGGTATCGAACTGCCGGAAGAACTCGCGGTGCTGACCGAGATGGGCGTCGACCTGGTCCAGGGCTACCTGCTCTGCCGTCCGCAGGAGCATCCGCCGAAGGATGCGCGAGTAATGATGCCCAAACGCGACAGCACTGCTGTGGCCCTGAACGACGAAGGCCGCGACCTCAGCGCCCTGCTCAACGAACAACCGGCAGTGGCTCGGCAAACCCCTACCGCGACAGTTCTGGAAGCCTTCCGTCGCCAGGCCAACCTCAACTCCCTGGCAGTGCTGGATGATCAAGGACACCCCTGCGGGATCGTCCACCGCCATTCGCTGTCGGATTCGCTGCTCAAACCCTTTGCCACCGACCTGTTCGCGCGCAAGCCCATCAGCCGGCTGATGAGTGAAGACTTCCTCGCGGTCGAACTGAGCCAGTCACTGCAACAGGTCAGCCGCCTGATTACCAGCCGCGCCCGACAACGGATCGAAGAAGACTTCATCATCACCCTGAACGGCATCTACCTGGGCCTGGGGCGGGTAATCGACGTCCTCAAACTGATTACCGAGCTGAAGATCCAGCAAGCCCGCTACGCCAATCCATTGACCCTCTTGCCGGGCAACGTGCCGATCCAGCAGTGCCTCACACGGTTGCTGCAACAGGCCCGCGAATCGGTGATCTGCTATGTGGACATCGACAGTTTCAAACCCTTCAACGATATCTACGGTTACGGCCGGGGGGATGAAGTCCTGCTGTGTCTGGCGCAGTGTCTGAATGATCGAGTGGACCCGGGCCGCGACTTCGTCGGGCATATCGGCGGTGACGATTTTCTGCTGGTGTTAGGCCCGGAAGACTGGCGGAAACGTCTCAACCAGCTACTGGACGACTTCCACAGTCAGTGCCGGCGCTTCTATAGCAATGAGCACCTGGAAGCCGGCTGCTTTATCGCGCCCAATCGCCAGGGCGTACGCCAGGAATTCCCGCTGCTGTCGCTGTCCATCGGCGTCGTGCATTTATATCCACAGGCCTGTGGACAACTCGACTCCAGCCAACTGGCAGAACTGGCTTCGCAAGCCAAGCATCATGCCAAGAATGTGCCGGGTCACAGCATTCACGTGATCGACAGCCTGGAGATTGGGTTGCCGGTGGTGGAGGGGTTTTAAATTATCTTGCGAGCGCAGTCAGTTAAGGAAATGAGGTCTCTATGTAGGAGCCGAGCTTGCTCGCGATGGGCGTTAACGATAACGCGTGTTTTCTGAATAAACGCGTCGTCCTTGAGTCCATCGCGAGCAAGCTCGGCTCCTACAGGGAACCACCGCTTGACTCCAACTGCTTGAGCTTGATCTCCGCCAGCGGATGCCCGGCCTTCGCCGCCATTGTCCACCAACGGGCCGCCTCAGCCGCATCAGGAGCTTTACCGGGTGTTCCGGCAAGGCTGATCACCCCCACTTGGTAGGCCGCCTTGGCGTCCCCCGCCAGCGCCGCCAGGCGCAGCAAGCGCACACCTTCTTCGCGGGCGCCAAGGCCTTGGCCACGGAAGGTCAGGATATGGCCGTAGAAGCTCTGAGCACCGACATCACCCAGGTTTGCCATGCGCGCGAACTGACCTTCGAGCCAGTGCCAGCCACGGGGCTGACGCACGAACCACGGCCAATGAAACAGCCGACGCGCCAACCAGTAGCTGGCTCGCGCCTTAAGTCGCCAGAACACTCAGGCCTCCGCCGATTCGGGATACTCGTATTCGAAAACCCGCACTACTTCGGACGCATGCCAGGAAGCCGCAGCAACACCATCGGACGGACCGGAGAAACGTCCGAGACGCTCGACACACTCGAAGAAGCCGGTACGAGGCAAACGGCTTGCACCTTGGCTGATCACCAGCGAACTGCGCAATGGCTGCTCCGCTCGGGCATCCAGCGCCGCCAGATGCTCCAGGGCCGCGGTCAGGGTTTGCATGGCCGGGCTGGGTAACTGCAAACGCTCAAGCAAAGCCCGGTAAGTCAGTAGATGACGCTGGCGGCGGGCGTGATCGAGCTCGCTCAGCAACCCGTCCCAATGTTGTCGACTAATGCGTACGCTCACGTCTCGTCCCTCCAGCCTGGCACCGTCAACTCCCAGGCCAGGCTGCGGCGAATCGCGGCGTCCGGCAGACGCTCACCGCTTTCAATCAAGGCCAGATAAGACGGGCTGATTCCTACTGTGCGGGCTAACGCCTCAATGGCGATGCCCTTCCCTTCGCGCAAACTGCGGAGTTGATCCAGGCCAGGAAGAATCTGGTCTGGTGGTGCCGCGTGACGGACTGTGGCTTCTCGCGGCGGCTGCTCGGTAATACCTGCAGCTTTTAACAAAGCCTGATACTGAGCCCACGGCAGAACCGCATACTCGGGCTCGCCATCGCGTGTAATTATCTGAATATCCATTACTACCCCGTAGGACAACAACACTTAGCGAGTCAGCACTTTTCCCTAGAAGTGTAATCCTAACAGCCGCCAAGGTCGCGAGGGGGGTATCAATATGTGGAGGACCCTGAATCGGCTCAGGTTTTTTTCGGGCCCTGCAGCTGGAGTTGCTCCAGCGTATCCGGCAATTGCTCGACCACCGCCAGCTTTTCCGGCAGCTGCCGTAAGCGCCAGGCACGGAAGGCACTCAACTCGTCATCGAGGGTTTTCATCACCCAAGCCAATACCGCGATGTCATCGAGCATGCCAAACACTGGAATGAAATCCGGGATGGCATCGAGTGGACTGAGGAAATACATCAGGCCCGCCACAATTATCAGAATCGATTTGTGACTGATGGCCCGGTACTCCCCACGCCAATAAGCCAGACACAACGCCTGTAACAATCGCAGATCATCTTTGAGTTTGCCCAGGCGGTTGCCTTGGCTCGCTCCTTTGCTCGCCACGGCGAAGAGCAATGTCGGCAAACGTCCTCGGCTAAGCAACCGTCCTGCCATGGGCAAGAAGCGCGCGAAATTCCAGGGTGCTTTCATCATCCCTCCCACTGAAATGTTATCCACACAAATTGTGGATAACCTTGTGAACAGAGCCGCTTTAAACGCTTGAAAGCCCCGTTTTATAAGGGCTGAGCTCAGATCGGGCGTTTTTTACTCACATAAAAAAACCCATTATTTCATTGACTTGGCAACCCGTCTGGGTCTAACACCAGCAACTTCAATGGTATGACTCTACCCGGCGGCGTCCGTTCGCTTACTTTGCCCTCCAGCAATCGCCAGATGCAACAACGCCCCGTATAGACGGGGCGTTGTTTTTTATCAGACGCTAATTACTTGGTAGCGTCTTGTTTTGCCTGATCCTTGATCGCCAGCAGTTCCAGGTCGAACACCAGCACCGAGTTGGCTGGAATCGCCGGGCTTGGGCTTTGCGCGCCGTAAGCCAGTTCGCTAGGGATGTACAGCTTGTACTTCTCGCCAACGTGCATCAGTTGCAGGCCTTCGACCCAACCCGGGATCACACCGCTCACTGGCAGGTCGATCGGGCTGCCGCGCTCGACGGAGCTGTCGAAAACGGTGCCGTTGGTCAGCTTGCCGGTGTAGTGAACCGTCACTACGTCAGTCGACTTGGGCTGAGGGCCATCGGCTTTCTTGACCACTTCGTATTGCAGACCCGAAGCGGTGGTGGTTACACCTGCTTTCTTGGCGTTGTCTTCGAGGAATTTCTTGCCAGCGGCAGCCGACTCTTCACTCATTTTGGCCATACGCTCTTCAGCGCGCTTTTGCAGCGCAGCGAAGGCTTCGACCAGTTCGTCATCCTTCAACTTCTGCTCTTTCTTGCCGACGGCATCTTCGATGCCCTGGGCTACTGCTTTGGAATCCAGATCATCCATGCCTTCTTGGGCAAGGCTTTTGCCCATGTTCAGGCCGATACCGTAGGAAGCTTTTTGCGCCGGGGTTTTCAGCTCAACGCTGGTCTGCGAGTCACAACCCGCGAGTACCAGGCTAACCAGGGCCACCGCCGCCGCCAACCGATGCTGTTTCATGCTATTTCCTTGTTCATGCGCCTAAAGGGCAATCGAGTAAAGCCGCGAGCTTATCAGGCCGCCACGACCAATGGCTACCGGCATGAGAGCAGGAAACTTCCGATAAGTTCACGTCCTTGAAACGCATTTCGCAGCGGCAGTCGAATTTGACTGTCGGCGCAAACTCACAATTGGAAAAGACGTTTCTCACTGCATCAGGCGTAATGGCCACTTGCCACATAAGCTGAGCTAGGGCATAAGGGTTATAAATTGACAAGGATGTTTATTTTGCGCCTCATTTTCCGCGTATTTCTACTCATTATCGCTCTGCTCGGTCTCGGCCTGATCATCGTCCTGTATTACGTCGTCAACCCGAAACTGCCCGGCTACGTGCCTGCCAAACAGGTGCATTACCTGGAACAGTGGAGCACCGCCGACCGCCAGATCTATTACTTCACGCCCCAAGGCACCCAGGTTAAAGGCCTGCGTTATGACTGGTTCGGCGCGCTCGAATTACCGTTCTCCGAACAGCGCTTCGCGGCCCCTGAGTACCTTGCCCGCTTCGGTTTTCTCGTCGACCCGGATCAGAAAGCCACCCCGGGTAATCCCGGCAATCTGCCTGTCGGTTTCGCTCGCCATCAAAATCCTGGCAGCAAAGATGAGTTTCTGGATATTACCTGCGCCGCCTGCCACACCGGCGAGCTGCGTTACAACGGCCAGGCCGTGCGGATCGACGGTGGTTCGGCCCAGCATGTTCTGCCGTCCAGCGTTCCCACTTTGCGTGGCGGAAGCTTCGGCCAGGCTCTGGTGGCCAGCCTCGCCGCTACCTACTACAACCCATGGAAATTCGAACGCTTCGCACGCAATGTCCTCGGCCGGGACTACGAGGCGCAATACCAGCCACTGCGCAAAGAATTCAAAACGTCCCTGGATACCTTCTTGCATGTTGCCTGGAACGACACTCATCGCGGCCTCTACCCCACCGAAGAAGGCCCCGGCCGCACCGATGCATTCGGACGCATCGCCAACGCCAGCTTTGGCGACGCCATTTCTGCAGACAACTACCGAGTGGCCAACGCACCGGTGGACTATCCACAGCTGTGGGAGATGTGGACCTTCGACTGGGTGCAGTGGAACGGTTCGGCTCAGCAGCCAATGGCACGCAACATCGGCGAAGCCCTTGGGGTCGGCGCCACACTGAATTTCTTCGATACCGCAGGCCAGCCTCTCAAAGGTGACGCTCGTTACCCTTCAAGTGTGCGTGTGCGCGACCTGCACCTGATCGAAGAAACCCTGCAACGGCTCAAGCCGCCAGCCTGGCCCGAAGAATTGCTGGGCAGCATCGACAAACCTTTGGCCGCCAAAGGCCGGGCCCTGTTCACTGAAAATTGCGCCGGCTGCCACGTACCGTCCGTGATTCAAAGCAATGGTCGCCCCTTGCAAACATTGAAAATGCTGCCGGTTGGAGTGATTGGCACCGATCCCGGCGCCGCCAATAACATTGCCGACCACCGCTTTGATCTGACGGCCCTGCAATGGGATCCGGCGGAGCTGGCGGACCTGGACGTCAAACTGCATCCAACCCCCTCCGAGCCTCTGGACTTGAGCAAAATCTCGGTGGCCAAAGGGCTGGCCTACGTCACCGCTTTCGTTGAGAAACGGGCTTATCGCGACGCGAATGTGACGCCGGCAGAGCGCCCGACCCTGGATGGGCTCGGCCTGCCGATCGGGGTTCGTGAGTTACGTGCTTACAAGGCCCGACCGCTGGCCGGTGTCTGGGCCACTGCGCCGTTCCTGCACAACGGTTCGGTCCCGAGCATTTACCAACTGCTCTCACCACAGGACGAACGCGCGGCCACTTTCTACAAAGGCACCTTCGAGTACGACCCACGCCACTTGGGTTATCGCACCGAAGCCTTTACCAACGGCTTCGTGTTCGACACGCGGATCACCGGTAATCACAACAGCGGTCACGAATTCCGTGCCGGCAAGCGTGGTAACGGGGTGATCGGCCGCCTGTTGCAACCTGAAGAACGCTGGGCCTTGCTGGAGTATTTAAAAGTGCTGGGCGGCCCGTTGGAGTCGCAACTGCCATGATTATCGCCGCCGTAAAAAGGACTTTCGCATGTTGATCACTCTCTGGCTGCGCATCGGTGCCCTGCTGGGCAAAACCCTTCTGTTGCTGCTGGGTCTGGGCCTGTTCATCTGGGCGCTGGCCACAGCCTGGTTCGCCTGGCACTACAGCGGCCCGGTTTCGGCCGAAGAACAGATCCCGCCGGGCGAAGCCGCCATGACCCAGGACATCATTCAGACCGCCGTGCGCATCGTTGACCAGCACCGTGAAAACACGCGCTATCTGCGAGACGCCCATGCCAAGGCTCACGGTTGTGTCAAAGCCCAGGTTCAGGTGTTGGCTGACTTGTCGCCAGAACTGCGTCAGGGTGTATTCGCCGAGGCCGGCAAGACCTGGCAAGCGACAATGCGCCTGTCCAATGGCAACGCTTACCCGCAGTTCGACAGCATTCGAGACGCCCGCGGCATGGCGATCAAACTGCTGGATGTTCCGGGTACGCAGCTATTGAAAGAACAACAGAGCCGTGGCGAACAGGATTTTGTGATGTTCAGTCATCCGAACTTTTTTGTCAGTGACGTCGCCGAGTACCGTCAGAACGTCGCCGCGCAGGCCGATGGAAAGACGGTCAGGGCGTTCTTCCCGAACCGGGACCCGCGTAGCTGGCAGGTTCGTCATCTGTTTATCGCTCTGGCCACGCTGGCTCCGGCACCTGCAAGCCCGGCCCAGACCACCTATTTCTCGGTGTCGCCGTACAAGTTCGGCACGGCCAATGCCAAGTTCCGTGTCGCGCCAGATCCCGAAAGTTGCCCGATCTACAACCTGCCGACTCAAAATCAGGCGCTGCCTAACTTCCTGCGCAACGCACTGAACCAGCAGTTGTCGACCGATCGTGTCCCGGCGTGCTTCGTTTTGCAGATTCAGCGCCAGGATCCGGCCAAATACATGCCCATCGAAGATACCAGCATTGAATGGCGTGAAATCGACGCCCCTTTCGAGACCGTAGCGCGCATCAAGATCCCGGCTCAGGACTTCGACACCCCGGCACTGAACCTGCAATGCGACAACCAGTCTTTCAATCCCTGGTTCGGCCTGGAAGCCCATCGGCCGATTGGCGGTATCAATCGTTTACGCAAGGCGGTGTACGAAGCCGTCAGCGATTACCGGCACACTCGCAATGCCGGGCAGTAAGCCGGAAACGAAGCCTGCTTCTACGCATGTCATACCTTCCCGAAGATTTTAAGCACCCCAATGATTGCAGGACCGATGGCCACCAGGAAAAAGCTCGGCCATAGACAGAAAATCAGTGGGAACATCAGCTTGGTGGCTATTTTCGCTGCCGTCTCTTCGGCAAGCTGGGTGCGCCGGTCGCGAAACTCTTCGGCATAAATACGCAGGGTGGAGCCGACACTGGTGCCGAAGCGGATGCTCTGCGCCAGCAAGCTGACCAGCCCACGAATGTCCTCAAGGCCGGTGCGTTCGGCCAGGTGTTTGAGCGCTTCGGTACTGGGAATGCCGGCGCGGATTTCCGCATTGACCAGCGCCAGTTCCAGGGCCAGTTCGGGTTGACTGACCGACATCTCGTCGGCCACCCGCTCAATGGCCTGGGGCAACGCCAGGCCTGACTCCACGCAGACCACCATCAGGTCCAGGGCATCGGGGAAGGCCCGGAGCAGCCGAGTCATCCGTGCCTGCTTGCGCTTGTTGACATAGATTGCCGGCGCCAACCAGCCCACACAGAGTGCCGAAGCTAGCAGCACCATGCCAATGGTCAGGGATAGCTTCGGGATAAACGGCAAAGCCAGAAGCGTAAGGCCCACCAGTATCAATGGCGACAGCAGGCGAATCGCCCAATACATGTGTACTGCCGCAGGCGAGCGATAACCCGCGTGAATCAGCAACGTTCGAGTGGGCGAGACCTGCCCCTGTTCACCGGAGGCAAAGCGCTGCCCCACTTGCTCCAGCAGCAATTGCAGGTTACTCGGCGCATTCTGCTCGAGGCTCTCCCCGCCATGACCCCGTTTGATCAGCGCAAGACGGCGCTGCACCGGATCCTGCAACCCCAACGCCAGCAATACCAGGGTCGCCGCAGCGAACACCACGCACAGGCCGACAGCCCCAACGAACAAGAGACGTGCCAGCTGTTCGTTGCCCACCACCCGATTGAGCAGACTTAGCAGATAGTCCATGACCAACACCTCTCTACGATTGCTGGCGCTTAAACCTGAATCCGGATGATTTTACGTATCCAGAAAATTCCGATCAGCATGGCAACAAAAGCCCCCATGACCAGCTTCTGGCCCACAGGCTCCTTGATGAGCAAGGGCAAATAGTTTGGGCTCGAGATCACAATCGCCGCCGCCAATACAAAGGGCACAGACACCAATATCCAGCCCGACATGCGTCCCTCGGCCGAGAGGGTCTTGACCTTGCGCTGAAAACGGAAGCGTCCACGAATCAGGCTGCTCAAACGATCCAGCACCTCAGTCAGGTTGCCACCCGTCTCGCGGTGGATCAGCACCGAGGTCACCAGCATCATCACCGTCATGCTCGGCATGCGTTCCAGGAGACCGAGCATGGCCCGGCGCACATCATTGCCATAGTTGATATCGGCGAAGGTCAGGCCGAACTCAATAGCCACCGGCCCCTGATGCTCCTCGGCTACCAGTTGCAGGGTCTCGTTGAACGGATGCCCGGCACGCAAAGCCCGGCACATGGCATCCAGTGCATCCGGCAGCCCCTCCTCGAACAGAGCGAAGCGCTTGTTGCGGTCGAAGGAAATCTTCAGCACCGGCAGCCAGAACACTGCCATGGCCGCCGGAACAGCCGCCCACCAGAGGTGCGTGAGCAACCAAAGCCCAAGCCCCGTCGCCGTCGCCAGGACCAGCCCGAGTAAAAGCACCCGATAGGCGCGGTAGTCATGCCCGGCTTGCTCGATCATCTGCGCCAGGGCCTCCATAGCCGGTAACTGCTCCAGGCGGGCCTCCAGCGGCGACAGGCGCCGCAGGTATTTCTGCCGCAGCACCGTCTGCATATTCGGCAGGTTGCTGGCCCGTTCCAGCAGCTCAAGGCGACCGCGGATACGTTTACGCACCTGGCCGGCCTCTCCGAACACCGGCACCACCAGCCCCTGGCTGAGGAGGAACATAGCGGTGAACACCATGCCGAGGAACGCCAGGATGTATTCACCAGGGATCTGACTCATGACTGCGCCTCCATCCATTCCGGCCGGAACAGGTTGAGCGGCAGCTCGATACCACGCTTGGCCAGTACATCGCGAAAGGCCGGCACCATGCCGGTGGGGCGGAATTCGCCCAGTACCTCACCGTGTTCACCCATGCCTGAGCGGACGAAAGAGAAGATCTCGGTCATGGTGATCATTTCACCCTCCATGCCGTTGATCTCCTGCACGCTGACCAGCCGTCGCTTGCCATCTTCCTGACGTTCCAGCTGTATCACCACGCCGATGGCCGAGGCGATTTGCTGGCGCATGGCCTTGATCGGAAAGGTCGCACCGGTCATCGACACCATGTTCTCGATCCGCCCCAGGGCATCGCGCGCGGTATTGGCGTGGATCGTGGTCAGCGAGCCGTCGTGGCCGGTGTTCATCGCCGTCAGCATATCCAGCGCCTCAGCGCCGCGAACCTCACCGATCACGATGCGGTCCGGGCGCATACGCAGACTGTTGCGCACCAGTTCGCGCTGGCTCACCTCGCCACGGCCTTCGATATTCGACGGGCGGGTTTCCAGGCGCACCACATGGGGTTGCTGCAGTTGCAACTCGGCCGAGTCTTCGATGGTAACGATCCGCTCGTTATGCGGAATGAAGCTGGACAGCACATTGAGCATGGTGGTCTTGCCACTGCCGGTGCCGCCGGATACCAGCACGTTCAGCCGCCCACGGACGATGGCCTTGAGCATCAGCGCGATGGCCGGAGTCAGGGTGCCCATCTGCACCAGACTCTCGGTATTGAGCAAATCCACCGCGAAACGGCGGATCGACATGCTCGGCCCGTCGATGGCCAGGGGCGGGATAATGGCGTTGACCCGCGAGCCGTCCTTCAGACGTGCGTCCACCAGCGGCGAGGATTCATCAATGCGTCGCCCCAGGCTGGAAACAATACGGTCGATGATATTCAGCAGATGCTGATCGTCACGAAAGTGCACATCGGTTCTCTGCAGTTTGCCGAAGCGCTCGACATACACCGAGGCATGCCCGTTGACCAGGATGTCGGACACACTGTGGTCGGCCAGCAGCGGCTCCAGTGGCCCGAGGCCAAGCACCTCGTCGGTGATCTGCTTGATGATCAGCTGGCGGCTGGTGGCACTCACCGGTGCCGAATACTCATCCAGCAAGCGCAGGCTGATCTCGCGGATCTGCCGCCCGGCCTCGGCCGGTTCCAGAGAATCGAGCAATGACAGGTCCATGACCTTGAGCAACTGCTGGTAGATCTTCTCCCGCCACTCGATCTCCATCGGATTGAGTTTGGTTCTGGTCTCGTAGAGGACGTCCGGCACGCTGGCCTCCCAGGCCATTAGCTCGCTGACGCAGTCCTCGCCGTCGATGGGTGCTTCCTGCCCGTCTGCCGGAACATTTTTGCCGGACTGCTGACGCAGGCGATTACGAAATTCGCTAAGCATGGCTTACCCCCCGAACAGGCGGCTAAAGGTACGTTTCAGCAAGCCCTGCTCGCTGGCCTGGATCCCGATAAGATCCTGGCTCAACTCACGCAAGGCGACGGTGACAGAGGCACGTGGCGCATGGAGCTCCAGTGGCACCCCAGTGTTCTGGCTTTCACTGACCACCGCATAATCATTGGGCAGTTTCTGCAGATTCACGCAACGCAGCCCCTCGCTGATATCCTTGAGGCTGACAGGTGAGGCTTTGTTGAAGCGATTGACCACCACTTGCAGGCGACTACCCTGCAACCCCAGGTCGTCACGCAGGATACGCGTCAGGCGGGTGCCGTCCTTCAGATGACTGAGACTCTGCTGCACTACGATGTAGACCTGGTCCGCCTGCTCCAGAGTGACACCGGTGAGGTGGTCGATCTGCCGCGGCAAATCCACCACCACCCAGTCATAGGTGCTGCGTGCCAGGCGCAGCAGGGTTTCCAACTGTTCCAGACCCACATCCTGGGACAGAAACAGCTCACTGGCACGCCCGCCGAGCACATGCAGGGTCGGACTGAAATGATTGCAAAAGCCGCGCAAGGCGACACTGTCCAACGCCTCGATCTGCCGCAGAACCTCTACGTGGCAGTGCGTCGGCCGCACATCCAGGCAGTGAGCCACGCTGCCGAACTGCAGGTCCAGATCCAGTAACAGGGTTGCGCCGCCACGGACACTGAGCTGATGAGCCAGATTACAGGCCAGCATGGTTGCGCCCGAGCCACCCTTGGCATTCATCACCGCAATCAGTTTGCCTTCAGTCGCCTGCCCCGCTTTAGCCTCCGTCAGCATACGGCCCAGTGCCGCCTGCAACTCGTCTGCGGCCACCGGCTCGGCCAGAAAGTCACGGGCTCCGGCCTGCATCGCCAGGCGCATGCCCTCGCGCTCATCCAGAGGTCCACACACCAACAGGGGTGGACGCTCCTGTGCAGGACGCCGCAACAGCGCCGCCAGTTCTTCGCGCCACAAGTGGCTGACACGCAGCAACAGGAAATCAGGCATCTGCTCCAGCCCGTACAACGGGTCGGTATGGCCATTGGTCACCAGCCGCGTGCTCACTTGCAGACTGGGCAGACATTGGCTCAACGTAGTCAGATGTTGCAAGGCCTCGGCATCGCGGCTACTGATCAGCAGGCGCAAGCCCTGCTTATGGGCAGAGGTAGTAATGGGGACGTCCCGGGCGCTTAACATGGCGTAATATCTCCCGCCTCGGGATGACGGCCAAGGCTTTCTCGAGGCATGGTTGACCTGAATGCTGGCAGGGTGAACACCCCACTGAATCCAGGTATAAGCAGGTTGAAACTGAAGTTCGCTATTCGCAGCTGAACATAGCGGACGGCGCGAAACCCGGTGGCGCTGACCAGATCGTTGGGGCTGGTCACCACCGCACCGTTCACGTCCAGATAAGTCAGGCTCAGATCGGCCGTTCCCAGGTTGTTGATCAAGCTACTGGCGCCACCGTTATTGGCTGCATTGAAGATCGCCCGGCGCAGAATGATCGGGTCGCTGATGTCACACACCGCAGCCAGCCGAGCACCGCGGCGCACGGTTTCATTCAGTGCATTGACGGTGAAATACAGCCGGCCCATTTCCATTACGCCGAACAACAGCGTGAACATCAGCAGGCCGACGATGGCGAACTCGACCACATACACCCCGCGCATACGCTTGATGTTCATCACAAGGCCCTCATCACGACCGTCGAGGTCAAGGCAATGCCGAGCGGCACTGCATTGCCAAAGAAAGCTGGCAATGCGCTGCCGATCACCGGCTGGAAGGTATAGGTAATGCTCACCTGTACATGGTCAGTACCTGATGCAGAAACCGAGACATTGCCGGTGGTCAGCCCCGGCACCACAGGTGGGTAGTTATTCGGGTTGGTAGGCGCGCCGTAAAGGGCGACGTTCTGGGTCTGGGACTGCAGAGTGGCGTTCAGATCGAGCTGGCCAAGGGTAGCGTTCCAGGCCTGGCCGGCAACAAAACGCCCGGCATCACGACTGGCCTGCATCAGGCTGTTGTACTGAAACAGCAAGCGGCCGAACTCGCCGATCGCACACAGCAGCAGCAACAACAGTGGTAGAGCAATCACCAGCTCCACCATGGCTACCCCGCGCTGGGACTGCGGCCGTTTGAACGCACGACGTCCCATATGACCTCCTACGAGTCGCTGCTCGGTGTCTGGTTGTTGTCGATATAGGTCTTGTACAGCTGAATAATCTGCGGGCCCGAGTCATTTGAAGGGTTGGGGCCCGACACGTTGTCGCCTTCGCACTGTTTGACGAACTGACCGAAGATCTGCGAAGAACTACCCTGTTGAGACGCTGGCTGCAGCACGAAGAAGCAGCCAAAGCCAAGCACCGGTATCGTGGACGACCCGTCGTTCTTGCCAGCGCAATTACCAATCACGATCTTCAGCATCCGTCGTTCGAACGCGCCATTGGCCTGGCAGCCGCTGCCCGTGCCAGCGACACACGCGGCGACGCTCTGCACCCAGTCGTTGTAATCGAGCAATGCGGTGCCACCGGCGGAGAGATTGCCGTTGCTGGAGGTGACCGGTTGACCGTTATACAAAATCTGGGCGGGCGATCCGGTGAAAGTCAGCGGCTGGGGGTTGCTGGTGATCACCAGGTCCGGCGGAAAGTCCGCGGCACTGAGGCCGCCGCCTGAATACTGGCCGAAGCGAGTATTCAGGCCCTGAACGGCAGGCCCCACGGAGTTGCCTGGCTTGGTGTTGACAGTCGAGCCGACGTTGTTGCACTCATTGATCCCGCCCGCCAATGCGTTTCTGACGGCGTTGCCACCGGAACCAAAATCGAGCAGTTGGAAATTGCCGGAGCCGATCGCCGAGTTATTGCCTGCAGCGGTTTTCAACACCTGCACATCACCGAACTGGTAACCCCAGAAATTCCCGGCGCTCGGGTTGTACTGAGCGGGGTCGCCGCAGACCATCAGCGGCGCGACATCACAGGGGCTGGTCGGGCTGGGCCCGGCGGTGGCGACGGCTGCCACGGCCTTGTTCGGGGCCGCGCCATTACCTGTCGCCTGCAACATGCCCCAGAAAAAACCGCTCAGAGGGTAGTTCGCTACCGTTACCCGCACATATTTCGCATCCGCCGGGCCAGGGAAGGAGAAAGGCCCGTAGACGTTGTTGGCCAGCTCCACCGTGGCAAAGCCGGCGACATTATTGCCGATGGCGGTGGCCAGTTCATTGTTGCCCGTGGCATTGGCATTAAGTGTCAGGGTAGCGCGTGCAGCGCTTTGCGTCTGGGTGGCCGCACCAGTTGCGCCGGACACCATCATGAGCGTCTTGGCCCCGCTCAGCGCCGCCGCATCCACCGCATTTTGCAGGCGCGTCTTGTTCACCAGCATATGGCCGCCGTCCAGCGCCAAGGCACCCATCAGCAGGATGGAGGCCAAGGCAGCCACGACCAGCACAATCGTCGCACCCTGCTGACGTTTCGCATAAGTGGTGAATGGCCGTTGGATACGGGGTCTCATCATCAAGCCCTCATTTCTGCCACTATTTATCTGAATCGGCTGGCTGGCCTTGACCTGTGAAGTGGACCTGTTAAGTGCGTTCGCCTGCCAGAGCAATGCCAAACTTTCCGATACCCAATGGGGTCCATCCGACGCAATGCCTACAACGATTGAGCCTGATGTCTTATAGGGCTTTCACTACATTGACCTCGATACCGCGAATCACAGTGATGCTGCTGCTACCGCCACCGCCACCTCTATGATGGCGTACTACCGGTTTTGGAGCTGGCGCTGGAGCCGGGACCTGGGCCAGTGCAACCGGCTGAGCGATCGCTGGTTGTTTCTGGTTATCCAGCGGATTGCGCAGAGCCAGTTGCAGCTTCCCTTCGGTCATCCCTTTGACCAGGATTTCCGTCTGACCCGGAGTCATCTCCAGGGTCACCGCGCGCACCACCACCGGCTGGGTCTTGTCGGTGCTGGCAGTCTGGTCCACTGCCAGCACCCGCAAATCCTCCAGTATGGTTTTAGACTCGGCATTACCGTTGTTTCCCATCTGTTTGGTGGCCAATACATCGACCCTATTGCCCGGCAACAGGAACCCACTCACCCCGACCACATCGTCCACGCGCAACGATATGGCACGCTTGGTGGGTTCGATCAGCGAGGCCAGTGTGCTGCCGCCGAGGTGCTCGGCCAGGCGTGCGCCGCGCAGGATGTCGCCGCGCAGCATGGAGAAAGTGGCGATCTTGCCCACCACCTTGTCGGTGGCATCGAAGGCATCTTCCGGCACTGTATCCTTAGGCATCCGCACCAGCGTGACCTGTTGGGCTTCGACCATCTGCCCGAAAGCAATCTCCACCGTGGCCACTACCACGTTCTGCTGATTGTCGTCCGGACCGGCGTTGAGCCGTGCGCTTAACCAGGTGTTGGCCATCCATGCGGCGCCCAGGCCCAGGATCAGGGATAAGGCAATCAGGGTGAGAGTACGAGAACTCATGTCGGTATCTCCTTATCCAAGAAAGTCGAGCTGAACGAAATAGTTGCGCCAGGCCCACTCCAGCTCCAGCGGCGACAGCGGCCCGGAGCCGCCCAGGTAACGCTGGCGGTCGAGCGCCATGCTCAACAGGTCGCGGGGGTGGCAAGGCACCAAGGGCATGTTTTCGGTTTCATAGAGTTCCAGCAGCACATAGCGCAACAGCAGCGGGTCATAAGGAATGCCTTGCCGCTCGGTTTCCTGGCGCCAGATTCGTTCGTAATCAACGGGATCCAGGTAGCCAAATTGCAGCTTGTAACCAATGCGCCGCAGGAACGCCTCATCGGCCAGCTCTAACGGGTTGAGGTTGGTGGAGAACACCAGGATCAGGTCGAACGGCAGCTCGCAGTGCCGCCCACCGCCAAAGTTGAGGAAGTCACGCTTCTCCTCCATCGGCACGATCCAGCGATTAAACAGCTCGGCCGGGGCCACGCGCTGGCGGCCCATGTCGTCGATGATGAACAGGCCATTACTGGCCTTGAGCTGCAAGGGGGCCTGGTACTGGCGGGTGAAGGGATCGTAGCGAACATCCAGTTGTTCCATGCTCAATTCACCGCCGGTGATGACGATCGGTCGCTTACAGCAGAGTAGTCGACGATCGATCCCTTCGTTGAGCAGCAGGTGGTTCTGCGTTTCGGTAGCATCCAGGCGCTGGTGTATCTGGGGATCGAAGATCTCGATCACCGCTTCGTTGATCGCAATGGCATGGGGTACCCAGATGGCTTCGTCAAACAGGCGGATCAACCGGCTGCTGATATAGGTCTTGCCGGTACCTGCGGGCCCGTAAAGCATGATCGCGCGCCCGGAGTTCAGCGCCACCCCCAGTTGATCGAGCATGCTGTCGGCGAGCACCACTGCGCCGAAAGCGCCATGCATGTCGTCCGAGTTGATATGACCGTGGTGGATGGTTTGCGCCTTGATCAGGGAGCGGTAGGCACTCACCGGATAGGGTGCCGCGCCGATATAGCCGCTGCGCGCCAAGGCATCGCGGGCGGCGCTGCGACCGCGCTGCGTCAGGCTGTAGCGCAGTGCCTGAGCACCGTTCTGGCCGAGTATCTCGACGCGGCCATCCTTGCGCAGGAAGTTCAGGACTTCTTCCAGTACCGTGCCGGGCAGCGCCAGGCGCTCCACCAGTCGCGGCATATCCAGCACGCCGGCATCGTGCAGATGCTTGCAGACCAGATCACCGAGAAAGTTCTCCGCAAGGCCCGTCTCACTGACAGTGCGCGGCTGCGGAGCCAACCGCTGCACCGCTTCCCGCTCGTTGGGGCAGACGTTGCTGTCACTGATGGCGTACATAGTGTTCTCCCGAACTAATGGCCGAAGGGCAGCCAGAGGACGCTGGTTAAAGTGCCGAGCAGGATCGCGATTGCGTAAGGGAAGCGTTGCCGGGCGGCATCATCGGCTTGCGGCTGGATATAGGTGCGCAGACTTGTCATCGCCCAGTACCGTTGAATAAAGCGGCCCAACTGCTTTTTGTAGAGCAGAACCGAAATCCCAAGGACGCCACCAACAATCAACGTTAAAGCCGCCGCCCAAAAAGCAGTTACAGGACCGAGAAAACTTCCCACCATAGCCATTAACTTGACATCGCCTGCGGCCATTCCAGCAAAAGCGTAAAGCGGCAGGAAAATCACTAACCCGACTGCCAGCCCGATCAGCCAAACTGTCATTCCAGAGAAACCGTAAAGCCAACTCTGAATAACTGCCGAGCAGATCAAACCAGCTAAAACAAGAATGTTGGATATACGGTGAGCGCTTAAATCAGTGATCACCGCAATCCCGAGAAAAATGAGCACGGAGGTACTTAATAAAATATTCATAAAAGCCACCTCCGTTTTACCGCGAAAGACCAGACCAAGAATGCCAGCCTTAGGCGGCAGGGGTAATTGCGGTCGTCAAGGCAGTAATCACGACGCTCACTTCCCCGCCAAGCGCCGTAAAGGCCCCAACCACTGTCAAAGAAATAAGCCCACCGGCCACGGCATATTCCACGACGGTCAGGCCATCTTCGTCTTTGATGAACGTCGCCACTGAAGTCTTGATTGTTTGCAGATTCATTTTGCCCACCTCATTTAATCAATTGAGTGTTGGTCTTCCAAGACATGAGTGTTGATCTTCCAAGACGTGAGTGTTGGTCTTCGCTTAATGCACTACCTGGCTGAAACCTTAGTTGGAAGGGCAACATAAGCCGCCGACCAGAAAGTGGTTACAGGGCCGAAATATTTTCCCACCATAGCCATTAACTCGACATCGCCTGCGGCCATTCCAGCAAAAGCGTAAAGCGGCAGGAGAATCACTAACCCGACTGCCAGCCCGATCAGCCAAACTGTCATTCCAGAGAAACCGTAAAGCCAACTCTGAATAACTGCCGAGCAGATCAAACCAGCTAAAATAAGGATGTTGGAGATACGGTGAACGCTTAAATCAGTGATCACCGCAATCCCGAGAAAAATGAGTACGGAGGTGCTTAATAAAATATTCATACAAGCCACCTCCGTTTTATCGCGAAAAGCAGGACTAAAAATGCCAGCCTAGGCAGCAGGGGTAATTGCAGTTTTCAAGGCAGTAATCACGACGCCCACCTCAGTGCCAAGCGCCGTAAAGGCCCCAACCACTGCCAAAGAAATAAGCCCACCGGCCACGGCATATTCCACGACGGTCAGGCCATCTTCGTCTTTGATGAACGTCAGCACCGAAGTCTTGATTGTTTGCAGATTCATTTTGCCCACCTCATTTGATCAATTGAGTGTTGTTCTTCAAGGACGGTGCTGATTGCACTGCCTGGTTGAAACCTTAGTTGGGAGGGCAATAGAAGCGTTAGGAGTTTTTTGTCGATTGCAAGGACTTTTTTGCTGTCATTGTCAAGCCAACAAAAACAGCAGGGGCAGCGCCTGAAACGGCAACTGGAAGCGTAAGAAAAGGAATGACTTAAGAATGCCTCTGCGACTGATTCGCAAGCGACGAGCGGTCAAGCCCGGGCCCATCGAAAAAGGAATGGGGCGCCCCGATTCTGGCACCCTGAGCAAGGTATAGAACCTGACTAACAGAATTTTTGGTTTCTTATCAGGATTTGATCCTTCGTAGTCATGGCACAGTGACAATACTGCTGAGCAAAGAAGAACCAAGAAGAACCAAGAAGAAGAGAAAACGAGGCACAGGAATAAGGATCAAGGAAATGAAGCCCGACTCGGCCAAAAAACCATTCCTTTTATGGTTCGATCTCACTCGAGATCGATCGGCTGAAGAATTGATCGCGCAATTCCGCTCAGCCTGCGATTGTCGGCTGGCAAAAGACGCCACTTTTCCCGAGCGCGATCATGACCCACTACCGGACATGATCTGCATGCACTATGATCGCCCTGACATGCCGGGCCTGAGCCTGTTGCTGGAGATCAAAAGCGCCGTGCCCTCCGTGCCTGTCGCCATGTTCACCGTGCAGCACTCCGAAGAGCTCGCTGTTTGGGCCATGCGTTCTCGTGTCTGGGAGTACATGGTGCTGCCTCTCCCGGCCGCCGAGATAAGCCGGTTTCTGCGCGCCCTGGAGCAGCTCTGCGAGCTGCGCTGTAACACCCATTTCCACAGCAACAAACCGCCGATCGAGCATGGCCCGTCCCTGCCGGACAGTATTCGATTGACCGCAGAACATCAGAAGCATCAGGCACTCAATAAGGTATTGCTGTACATCGACCAGCATTTTCGGGACAACATCGACCAAAAAGATATGGCCAAGCGCTGCGCAATGACGACATTCCGCTTCAGCCGGCTGTTCAAGGAGGTCAATGGCCTGGGCTTCATGGACTACATCCTGAACAAGCGTATGGACTACGCCAAGGAGCTGCTCGAAAACAGCCAGATGCCCATCACCAGCATCGGCTATGAGGTCGGCTTCAAGGACCCCTCTTACTTCGCCCGGGCCTTCAAGCAATTCGCCGGCAGTACTCCCAGCGAATACCGCCAGGCGCGCCGCGCCGGAGTGCCCATACCTTTACCTGTAAAACCAAGACCGGCATTGGAGACTATACCGTCAGCGGTGATCGACAGCCTGCTGTTACGCAACGAAGCCTGACGGGGCCGATGCAGAAGCGGGCCGACCCCGGAATAATCCGCGGAACAAAAAGCCAAACCCCAGACAGCAAAAAGCCCGCACTAGGCGGGCTTTGCGTGGTGACCTGGCGTTCAGCGTTCCAGGTTACCGAATATGGCGCAGCGGACGGGACTCGAACCCGCGACCCCCGGCGTGACAGGCCGGTATTCTAACCGACTGAACTACCGCTGCGCGTAACACTTGAAGCGAATGGTGGGTGATGACGGGATCGAACCGCCGACATTCTGCTTGTAAGGCAGACGCTCTCCCAGCTGAGCTAATCACCCTTCACTTTCGGTGTGGGCGCATTCTCTCACAAAATTTCATAACGTGCTGATTTAAATAATAATTTTATTAAAAAAGCTGAAATCCGGTGAAACACTGGGCTTTAACACGAAAGACAGACAGCAAAAAGCCCGCACAAGGCGGGCTTTCTGTGGTGACCTGGCGTTCAGTGTTCCAGGTTACCGAATATGGCGCAGCGGACGGGACTCGAACCCGCGACCCCCGGCGTGACAGGCCGGTATTCTAACCGACTGAACTACCGCTGCGCGTAACACTGAATGCGAATGGTGGGTGATGACGGGATCGAACCGCCGACATTCTGCTTGTAAGGCAGACGCTCTCCCAGCTGAGCTAATCACCCTTCACGTTCGGTGTGGCGCGCATTCTACGGAGCAGCCCCACCTCTGGCAAGCACTTTTTAAAATAATTTTTTCAGGCCTTCCAAAGGCTTAGCGAAGGGTTGGCCTATGACGCTGCGCGGAGAATAATGCCCGCCTTTGTATAAAGGAGAGATTCACCCCATGTGGTTCAAAAACCTGCTTATCTATCGCCTGACCCAAGATCTGCCTTTTGATGCTGAGGCGCTGGAAACCGCACTGGCCACCAAACTGGCGCGTCCATGTGCAAGTCAGGAGTTGACCACCTACGGTTTCGTCGCGCCGTTCGGCAAAGGCGAAGATGCCCCCCTGGTGCACGTCAGCCAGGATTTCCTGCTGATCGCCGCACGCAAGGAAGAACGCATTCTGCCGGGCAGCGTCGTACGTGACGCGCTCAAGGAAAAGGTCGAAGAGATCGAAGCCGAGCAAATGCGCAAGGTTTACAAGAAGGAGCGCGATCAGCTCAAGGATGAAATCATCCAGGCCTTCCTGCCCCGCGCCTTTATCCGTCGTTCGGCCACTTTCGCCGCCATCGCACCGAAACAGGGGCTGATCCTGGTCAACGCTTCCAGCCCGAAACGTGCCGAAGACCTGCTGTCGACCCTGCGTGAAGTGATCGGCTCGCTGCCGGTTCGCCCACTGACCGTGAAGATCGCTCCAAGCGCGACCATGACCGATTGGGTAAAAACCCTAAAAGCTGCGGACGACTTCTTCGTGCTCGATGAATGCGAACTGCGCGATACCCATGAAGATGGCGGCATCGTGCGTTGCAAGCGTCAGGACCTGACCAGCGACGAAATCCAGTTGCACCTGAACACCGGAAAAGTGGTGACTCAGCTGTCGCTGGCCTGGCAGGACAAACTGTCTTTCGTGCTCGATGACAAGATGGTGGTCAAGCGCCTGAAGTTCGAAGACCTGCTGCAGGATCAGGCAGAACAGGACGGTGGCGATGAAGCCCTCGGCCAACTGGACGCCAGCTTCACCCTGATGATGCTGACCTTCGGCGAATTCCTCCCGGCGCTGGTTGAGGCGTTGGGCGGCGAAGAGCTTCCGCAAGGGATCTAAAAGGCTTGTGATCTCTACTGTGGGAAGAGCCGGGCGACGTTCGCTTGCTCGCGATAGCGCACTGTCAGTTGGCATAGATGTTGACTGTTATGACGCCTTCGCGAGCATCGGAACGCCGCCCGGCCCGCTCCTACAGTTGTTTTGTGGTGCTACTTAATAACAAGGAACAGGTCATGCGTGCATTGGCAGCACTGAGTCGCTTTGTCGGCAACACCTTCGCTTACTGGGTATTGATCTTCGCGGTGGTGGCCTTCCTGCAACCGGCGTGGTTCATCGGTTTGAAAAGCGCCATCGTGCCGCTGCTGGGGCTGGTGATGTTCGGCATGGGCCTGACCCTCAAGCTTGAAGACTTCGCTGAAGTTGCCCGCCACCCGTGGCGCGTGGCGCTGGGCGTGGTCGCACATTTCGTGATCATGCCCGGTGTGGCGTGGTTACTTTGCCAGGCGTTTCACCTGCCGCCAGAAATTGCCGTCGGGGTGATTCTGGTCGGATGCTGCCCGAGCGGCACCTCGTCGAACGTGATGACCTGGCTGGCCCGCGGGGACCTGGCTCTGTCGGTGGCGATTGCCGCCGTCACCACCCTGCTCGCTCCGTTGCTGACGCCGGCCCTGATGTGGCTGCTGGCCTCGGCATGGTTGCCGGTATCGTTCATGGAACTGTTCTGGTCGATCCTGCAAGTCGTGTTGCTGCCGATCATGCTCGGTGTGGTCGCCCAGCGTCTGCTGGGCGCTCGGGTCCGCCATGCGGTTGACGTGCTGCCGCTGGTTTCGGTGGTCAGCATCGTGATCATCGTCGCCGCCGTTGTTGCGGCGAGTCAGGCAAAGATTGCAGAGTCCGGCCTGTTGATCATGGCCGTGGTAATGCTGCATAACAGCTTCGGCTTCCTGCTGGGTTACTTCACCGGACACCTGTTCAAACTGCCATTGGCGCAACGCAAGTCCCTGTCACTGGAAGTCGGCATGCAGAACTCCGGCCTGGGCGCGGCGTTGGCCAGCGCACACTTCTCGCCGCTGGCGGCGGTACCCAGCGCGTTGTTCAGTGTTTGGCACAACATTTCCGGGGCGCTGCTCTCGACGTATTTGCGCCGGATGAGTGAGAAACAGGACCGCGAACTGGCCGCGCAGCAAGCAGCCGACTGACCCTGGAACTTGATCCCCAGGTTAATAATGGGCACTATACTGCGCATCGCGAGGACGACCTCGCGGCTCGAACGAGTTATTTATCTGGGGACGACCCCGTCAATCGATGGAGGTCTTCATGTCCTGGATCATCCTGTTTTTCGCTGGCCTGTTTGAAGTCGGCTGGGCCGTTGGCCTGAAATACACCGACGGCTTCAGCCGCCCCCTGCCCACCGTCCTGACCATCGGCGCTATGGCGATCAGCCTCGGCCTGCTTGGCCTGGCGATGAAGGATCTGCCACTGGGCACTGCCTACGCCATCTGGACCGGCGTCGGCGCAGTGGGCACGGTCATCGCCGGGATCATCCTGTTTGGTGAATCCATGGCGCTGTTCCGCCTGGCCAGCGTCGCGCTGATCATTGCCGGGTTGGTTGGGCTCAAAGCCAGCGCTTAGGCCGCTACCGCCATCGCGGGCAAGCCTCGCTCCTACAGAGTTGCGTCAGGCCACAATCATGTGATCGATGCCCCCCGTAGGAGCGAGGCTTGCCCGCGATGGCATCAGCGAAATCACCGACTATCTAACGGTTCCACGTAACTGCCCAACCAACGCCTGCAAGTGCGCCGGTTCTGCAACTTCCACTGTTACCGCCGGCCCGGCCACCAGGGTCACACGCGACCAGAGTCGGTGGAACAAACCCTTGTTCGGATCGCGACTGAAGAAGCTGCCCCACAACCCCTGCAAGGCCAATGGAATCACCGGTACCGGTGTCTCTTCCAGTATCCGTGTCAGCCCACTCTTGAATTCATTGATCTCGCCATCGGCAGTCAGCTTGCCTTCCGGGAAGATGCACACCAACTCGCCATCCTTCAGGTATTGGGCGATGCGCTTGAAGGCTCTTTCGTAAATCTGGATATCTTCCTGGCGCCCGGCAATTGGAATGGTCCCGGCAGTACGGAAGATGAAGTTCAACACCGGCAGGTTGTAGATTTTGTAATACATCACGAAGCGAATCGGCCGACGCACCGCGCCACCAATCAGCAAGGCGTCAACAAACGAAACGTGATTGCAGACCAGCAGCGCCGCGCCTTCATCGGGAATCAACTCCAGGTTGCGGTGCCGCACGCGGTACATGGAATGGCTGAGCAGCCAGATCATGAAGCGCATGCTGAACTCGGGAACGATGCTGAAGATGTAGACGTTTACACCGATGTTCAGCAGCGACACCACCAGGAACAACTGTGGGATCGACAATTTGGCAAGGCTGAGCAGCACGATCGAGACAATCGCCGAAACCACCATGAACAAGGCATTGAGGATGTTGTTCGCCGCAATCACCCGCGCCCGCTCGTTTTCAGCGGTGCGCGACTGAATCAGCGCGTACAGCGGCACGATATAGAAACCGCCGAAAATGCCCAGGCCAAGAATATCGATCAACACCCACCAGGCCGGGCCGTAGCTGAGCACCGCGATCCAGTCATTGGCCTGGACGTTCTGCGCAAAGCCGCCGGAGTGCCACCACAGCAGCAGGCCAAACACCGTCAGGCCGAACGAGCCGAACGGCACCAGGCCAATCTCCACTTTGCGCCCGGAGAGCTTTTCGCAGAGCATCGAGCCCGTCGCGATGCCTACCGAAAACACCGTGAGAATCAGCGTGACCACGGTTTCGTCGCCGTACAGCCACTCTTTGGCGTAGGCCGGAATCTGCGTCAGGTAAATTGCCCCGACAAACCAGAACCACGAGTTACCGACAATCGAGCGGGACACCGCGGGCGTTTGTCCCAGCCCCATACGCAAGGTGGCCCAGGACTGGCTGAAAATGTTCCAGTTCAGGCGCATTTGTGGAGTGGCCGCTGCAGCCCGGGGAATGCTACGGCTGGCCAGATAACCGAGCACCGCAACGCCGACGATCGCCGTGGAAACAATCGGTGCGTAATGACTGGAAGACATCATGATCCCGGCGCCGATGGTCCCGGCCAGAATCGCCAGAAAGGTGCCCATTTCCACCAGACCGTTACCGCCCACCAGCTCCTCTTCGCGCAACGCCTGCGGCAAGATCGAATACTTCACCGGACCGAACAGCGCCGAGTGAGTGCCCATGGCGAACAGCGCCACCAGCATCAGCGACAGATGATCGAACATGAAACCAACGGCGCCGACCGCCATGATCGCGATTTCGCCGAGCTTGATCAGACGGATCAAGGCGTCCTTGGCGAATTTCTCGCCGAATTGCCCGGCCAGGGCCGAGAACAGAAAGAACGGCAGGATGAACAGCAGCGCGCAGAGATTGACCCAGATCGACCGGTCACCCTCGATAGTCAACTTGTACAGAATGGCGAGGATCAGCGACTGCTTGAAGATGTTGTCGTTGAACGCCCCAAGGGACTGCGTAACAAAAAACGGCAGGAAACGCCGTTTGCGAAGCAAGGTGAACTGCGACGGGTGACTCATCTTCCATGTCCCTGAGTGGCTTGGATGCTGTTATTGGATTGGAATGCCGAACTTCGATCCAGGCCACAACCTTAGCTAATCTTTGCCGGTTTTTTCGCTAATCCTGCAATGCACGGCGAAACAAACAACTCACCTCGATAGGCACCTTGTACGGTTCGTTTCGACACAATCAGCCACATAATCGCCAATGCAGCCACCAGAACGCAGCCAAACACACTGAAGAACGTCAGGTTCAAGGTGCTGGCCAGCTTCAAAGTGGCCAGTGAATAGACACCCAGCGGGAAGGTAAAACCCCACCAGCCAAGATTGAACGGGATCCCGGCGCGCAAGTAACGAAGGGTGATCAGCACCGCGATCAGCATCCACCACAGCCCGAAACCCCACAGCGTAATACCGGCCACCCACCCCAGCCCGGCTGCAATTTCGCCGACGCCCGGCAAACCGTTTGCGGCAAAGATCGCTGGAGCATCGGCCCCCAACAGCAACATGCCCAGCGCTCCGGTACCGATTGGCCCAAGGGCCAGCCAGCTCGAAGCAGCCATGTTTGCGGGGGGCAATTTATGCAACGCCATGCGCAGTAACAGGATGGTCAGGATGCTGAAGGCTACCGGCAGTGAAAAGGCCCACAACACGTAGCTGGCGACGAGCACCACAAGCTGCGAATGGGCATCAAGCAGATGTGGGGCCAGCAAGCCACCGCTGGCCGCCGCGACTTCAGCCGCAACCACCGGCAAAAGCCAGACGGCAGTCATCTGGTCAATGCTGTGTTCCTGGCGAGTGAACATCATGTAGGGGATGAGTACGCCGCAAGCCAGCGACATGGCGACATCCAGCCACCAGAGCACTTCGGCCAGCGGCACCACGCCTTCACCCCAACGCGGCACACCGAACAGCAGAAAGCCGTTGATGATGGTCGCAAGCCCCATGGGGATGGTGCCGAAAAACATCGACACCGTGGAATGCCCGAAAATCCGCCGCGCCTCATCGAAGAACAACACCCAACGCGCGGCATAAACACCACTGAACAACACAAACAGGAAGATATTGAACAGCCACAAACCTTCGGCAAAAGCCTGCAGGCCGGGAGCGTGAACCGGCAATTGGGCCAGGGCCAGAGCCAGCACACCGGTGCCCATGGTCGCGGCGAACCAGTTGGGGGTGAATTGACGGATGGCTTCGCGCGGATGCTGCAAATGGCTCAGTGGCCGCAAACCGTTGTTGACGCTGTTGGGGCATGTCATGGTGAACTCCTGTCCTCTGGTGAGGTGGAGCCCATGATAGAACTGAATAGAATATCTATATAACGGGTAATATCTCTAACTGTTATCTGTTTTACCGATAATAACTAAACACTGCCTTCGGTTTCGACCACCAGAACCCTGGCCGCTCCCAGCGGATGGGCGACATGTTCGGTGCCAATATCAGCGTAGAAGATGTCCCCCACCTCCAGCAGCGCAGACGGCTCGATCCCGCGCTTGCTGATTCGAGGCGGGAATCGATGAGCGCTGGAGCGCCGCTCCATCAGCCACTGCTGTCAACCATTGTGCGCTGCCTGGCGTTGATCGGCTGATCAATATGGTCGTAGCGCCAACGGTGTTCCGGATCCTGTTTTCCGCCGCGCCGCTGGCGCTGCAAGAGCTTCATGAACTGATCGAGATTGCGTTGCGTCAGTAACGCCTCATCGCGAGCAAGCTCGCTCCTACATGATCTCGGCGTGACCCAGCGATTGCTGTAGGAGCGAGCTTGCTCGCGATGAGGCCGGTACAGACAATAACAATTCAACCGAGGCTCTCCTGCGACACCTGGCCGCGCCGAGACCTTGGTCGACACTGACTAACCCCAAACATCATGCGAGACTGTCTTGCCGGGCTGCAATGCCCGGGTGTCTTTTGCCTGGAGTTCCCATGTCGCTGTCCAGCGGGCTGATCGCCGCCGTCGCCCTGGCCTATATGGCCATCATGTTCGCCATCGCCTTTTACGGTGACCGTCGCAGTGCGCCCCTGCCGCCGCGGGTGCGTGCCTGGGTGTACAGCCTGTCGCTGGCGGTCTACTGCACCAGCTGGACCTTCTTTGGCGCCGTAGGCCAGGCAGCGGAACAACTTTGGGCGTTCCTGCCGATCTATCTGGGGCCGATCCTGCTGATGCTGCTGGCACCCAGGGTGCTGCAAAAAATGGTGATAATCAGCAAACAGGAGAACATCACCTCCATCGCCGACTTCATCGCCGCACGTTACGGAAAATCGCAGTCATTGGCGGTGGTCGTAGCGCTGATCTGTCTGGTTGGCGTACTGCCCTATATTGCCTTGCAGCTTAAAGGCATCGTTCTTGGTGTGAACCTGTTGATCGGTGCCGGTGCCGACGCCATGGGTACCCGCGCCCAGGACACGGCGTTGATCGTTTCGCTGGTTCTGGCCTTGTTTACCATTGTTTTCGGTACCCGCAACCTGGACGCCACGGAACACCACCGCGGCATGGTGCTGGCGATTGCCTTCGAGTCGCTGGTCAAGTTGTTTGCCTTTCTGGCGGTTGGCGCCTTCGTCACCTATGGCTTGTACGATGGTTTCGACGATCTGTTCGATCAGGCCATGCTCGCGCCACGCCTGGAGCAATACTGGAAAGAAACCATCAACTGGCCGTCCATGGTGGTACAGACTGGCGTCGCGATGATGGCGATCATCTGCCTGCCGCGACAGTTCCACGTCACTGTGGTGGAAAACATCGAACCCCACGACCTGCGCCTGGCCAGGTGGGTGTTCCCGGCCTATCTGGCGCTGGCCGCGTTGTTTGTGGTGCCGATCGCGCTGGCCGGACAAATGATGTTGCCCGGTTCAGTGCTGCCCGACTCTTTCGTGATTAGCCTGCCGCTGGCCCAGGCCCATCCGGCGCTGGCGTTGCTGGCATTTATCGGCGGAGCGTCGGCGGCCACCGGGATGGTGATCGTCGCCAGCGTCGCGCTGTCGACCATGGTCTCCAACGACATGCTGCTACCGTGGCTGCTGCGCCGAAAAAACGCCGAGCGGCCGTTCGAAGTGTTCCGCTACTGGATGCTGTCGGTGCGCCGGGTGAGCATCGTGGTGATTCTGTTACTGGCCTATGTCAGCTATCGCCTGCTGGGTTCGACGGCGAGTCTGGCAACCATCGGCCAGATCGCCTTCGCCGCTGTCACCCAACTGGCGCCAGCGATGCTTGGCGCACTGTACTGGAAGCAAGCCAACCGCCGTGGTGTGTTTGCCGGGCTGGCCACCGGGACCTTTCTTTGGTTCTACACCCTGGTACTGCCGATTACTGCCCACAGTCTTGGCTGGTCGCTGAACAGTTTCCCGGGGCTGGCGTGGCTGCACGGCAATCCGTTGAACCTCCCGATCAGCCCGCTGACCCAAGGCGTGGTGCTGTCGTTGGCGGGCAACTTCACACTGTTTGCCTGGGTCTCGGTACTGTCGCGCACCCGGGTTTCCGAGCACTGGCAGGCCGGACGCTTTATCGGTCAGGAAATCAGCGCCCGCCCTGGCGCTCGCTCGATGCTGGCGGTGCAGATCAACGATTTACTCAGTCTGGCCGCGCGCTTTGTCGGCGAGGAACGAGCACAGCAAAGCTTTATCCGCTTTGCCTATCGCCAGGGAAAAGGCTTCAATCCGAACCAGAACGCCGACGACGAATGGATCGCTCACACCGAACGCTTGCTGGCGGGTGTACTCGGCGCCTCTTCGACGCGCGCCGTGGTAAAGGCCGCCATCGAAGGTCGGGAGATGCAGCTTGAGGACGTCGTGCGCATCGCCGACGAAGCCTCGGAAGTGCTGCAGTTCAACCGTGCTCTGCTGCAAGGCGCGATCGAAAACATCACCCAAGGCATCAGCGTGGTCGACCAGTCGCTCAAACTGGTGGCCTGGAACCGGCGCTATCTGGAGCTGTTCAACTACCCTGACGGGCTGATCAGCGTTGGTCGACCGATTGCCGACATCATCCGCCACAACGCCGAACGCGGGCTGTGCGGCCCGGGTGAAGCCGAAGTACACGTAGCCCGGCGCCTGCACTGGATGCGTCAGGGCCGGGCGCATACCTCCGAACGTCTATTCCCCAACGGCCGGGTGATCGAGCTGATCGGCAATCCTATGCCCGGCGGCGGTTTCGTCATGAGTTTCACCGACATCACCGCGTTCCGCGAAGCCGAACAGGCGCTGACCGAGGCCAACGAGGGTCTGGAGCAACGGGTCACTGCGCGCACCCATGAGTTGTCGCAGCTGAACGTCGCACTCACGCAAGCCAAGGGCACGGCAGAGTCTGCCAACCAGTCGAAAACCCGCTTCCTCGCGGCGGTCAGCCACGATTTGATGCAACCATTGAACGCCGCGCGGCTGTTCTCTGCCGCCCTCTCCCATCAGGACGACGGCCTGTCCGCCGAGGCGCAGCAGTTGGTGCAGCATCTGGACAGCTCGCTGCGTTCGGCCGAAGACCTGATCAGTGATCTGCTGGACATTTCACGCCTGGAAAACGGCAAGATCAACCCGGATCGCAAGCCGTTTGTACTCAACGATCTGTTCGATACCCTCGGCGCCGAATTCAAGGCATTGGCACAAGAGCAAGGTCTGAAGTTTCGCCTGCGCGGCAGCCGCTTGCGGGTCGACAGCGACATCAAATTGCTACGGCGGATTTTGCAGAACTTCCTGACCAACGCCTTTCGCTACGCCAAAGGTCCGGTGTTGCTGGGCGCACGACGCAAAGACGGGCAACTCTGCCTGGAAGTCTGGGATCGCGGGCCGGGCATTCCGGAAGACAAACGTCAGGTAATCTTCGAGGAGTTCAAGCGCCTCGACAGTCACCAGACACGCGCCGAGAAAGGTCTGGGCCTGGGCCTGGCAATTGCTGACGGGCTCTGCCGGGTACTTGGGCATCAGTTACAAGTACGCTCCTGGCCGGGCAAGGGCAGCGTGTTCAGCGTCAGCGTACCGCTGGTTCGTGCGCAAATCAGCGTCCCGGCCAAAGTCGCCGAGCTGAACGGCCATTTGCCAAGTGGCGCGCAAGTACTGTGCATCGACAACGAAGACAGCATCCTGATCGGCATGAACAGCCTGTTGACGCGCTGGGGTTGCCAGGTCTGGACAGCCCGCAATCGCGATGAATGCGTGGCGCTGCTCAGCGAAGGCATTCGGCCGCAGTTGGCGCTGGTGGATTACCACCTGGATGACGGCGAGACAGGTACCGGTTTGATGGCCTGGCTGCGCACCCAGCTCGGCGAGCCGGTGCCCGGCGTGGTGATCAGCGCCGATGGACGGCCTGAAATGGTCGCCGAGGTGCATGCCGCAGGACTGGATTATCTAGCCAAACCAGTGAAACCGGCGGCACTGAGAGCGCTGTTGAGTCGGCATTTGCCTTTGTAGGAGCAGCCTAGTGGCCTGTGTGGCTAGTTCTGTTAGTCAACTTCGGCGCCAGCAGCCCATATCCTGCGTTGCTGTTCCTCGCCATAGCGGGCTATGACTCGTCACAGCGCCTTGGCTCTGGGCCGCCGGCATCCGAATTTGAGCTAACGAACTAGCCACACAGGCCACTAGTCCGGCATTTCCACCATCCCGTCCGCATCACTCATCGCGCGCTCCAGCAGATCCGCCGGCAAACTCTTGCTGGCCCGCGCACCCAATAGCTTGAGCTGCTCGCTGCGGCTGACCAGATTGCCGCGGCCTTCGGTCAATTTGTTGCGTGCCGCGCTGTAGGCCTTGTCCAGTTGCTGCAGGCGATTTCCGACTTCGTCCAGGTCCTGAATGAACAACACAAACTTGTCATACAGCCAGCCCGCGCGCTCGGCGATCTCCCGAGCGTTCTGGCTCTGGCGCTCCTGCTTCCACAAGCTGTCGATCACCCGCAACGTCGCCAGCAAGGTGGTCGGGCTGACGATCACGATGTTACGGTCAAAGGCTTCCTGAAACAGATTCGGCTCCGCTTGCAACGCGGCGGAAAAAGCCGCTTCGATCGGCACAAAAAGCAGCACGAAATCCAGACTATGCAGGCCTTCCAGACGTTTGTAGTCCTTACCGGCCAAACCTTTGACATGGTTTCGCAGGGACAACACATGCTGTTTGAGGGCCGCCTGACTGATTACCTCGTCATCGGCAACCACGTACTGCTGATAAGCAGTGAGACTGACCTTGGAGTCGACCACCACCTGCTTGTCACCCGGTAACATGATCAGCACGTCCGGCTGAAAACGTTCACCATCCGGGCCCTTGAGGCTGACTTGTGTCTGGTACTCGCGGCCTTTCTCCAGACCTGCATGTTCAAGTACCCGCTCGAGAATCAACTCACCCCAGTTGCCTTGGGTTTTCTGGCCCTTGAGGGCGCGAGTGAGGTTGGTCGCCTCGTCGCTCAGGCGCAGGTTCAATTGCTGCAGCCGCTCGAGCTCTTTAGCCAGAGAGAAGCGTTCGCGGGCTTCGGCCTGATAGCTTTCTTCAACACGCTTTTCAAACAACTGAATGCGTTCTTTCAGTGGATCGAGCAACTGACCCAGGCGCTGCTGGCTGGTCTCGGCAAAGCGCTGCTCACGCTCATCGAAGATCTTCCCGGCCAACTCCGCAAACTGCGCACGCAACTCATCCCGCGAACCTTGCAGGTCGCTCAGGCGTTGTTGATGGCTTTCCTGTTGTTCGCGCAGCTCGGCGCTGAGTGACGCGGCCTGGGCATCCAGCCTGCGTAACTCGCTTTCTTTGCTGGCGCGTTCAAGACTCCAGGCGTGAGCGGCATCGCGAGCGTTGTCACGTTCGATCTGCAACAGTTCGATTTCACGGCGAACGGCCGCCAGATCCGCTTGCTTGGTGGCATTGGCCTGGCTCAGGTCGCTGACTTCATCGCGACTGGCATCGAGCTGGGCATTGAGCCCCTCTTGCGCGAGTTGAGCCGTGCTCAGACGCTCCTCGAGCAGCGACAACTCGGATTGCCGGGCACTCAGGCGTTGCTGTAATTGCCAAACCAGCACCAATAACGGCAGTGCAGCACCCGCCAGCCCCAGCAATATGCTGGTCAAGTCCATAGCCATAGCCACTCCTGCCGATTAAATAAAGCACGAAGGTTAACCAAGGCGTCGGGCCAGGGACAGCTCAATCCTGGATCTGACCGAGCTCGCGCATGGCATGTCGATCGCCTGCACGGGCGGCCTGACGCAACAAATCATGACCGATCCGCCGATCCCGGGCATTGCCGCATTCGCGACACATCAATTGCCCCAGACGGCTTTGCGCGGCCACCACCCCCTCACGTGCCGGTTGCTTGAGCAAACGTCCGGCAAAGTGCTTGACGTTAGGGTTATTGCCCAGACGCGGACTGTCGAGCAGCCACATGGCGACACGTAACGAAAAGCGCTTGGGTTCGATAACACCTGAAGGTGTGGAGGTGGCAGAAGGAGATACTGAGCGAAACTTCATAACGTACTGTGGGGCAGATCGGAAGGCGCGCCACTCTACTCTTTTTTTCGTACGGGTAAAGCCGAAAAAATCCTGTACGCCCGTGCTAGAGCAAGCGCTTGGGACAATCCACAGAAGCTGTGGATAACTCAGTGGACAACCGTCCTGCAACTCCCTCAAACCCCCATGGAACGTGGCCCGCAGTCAAACTGACGATTTTTTCACCAGTAAAAAAAAACGATGTTTTTCATTGACTTAAATTTTTGCTACAGGCAGCGATCGCTCAAGAACACGAGGTGACAGCGCGATGACACGCTGCGCAACAAATGTGCACAAGTCCTCTCGAGGCGGTTATATCGGCGCACTTTTTTGGTACACACTGCGGGAAGAACCCAGTGGCAAGTATTCAAATAGGTGCCTTCCAACCGGCACCTGCGGCAGCCACACTGGCCAACTGCCGGTCAGATTGTCTGCTAGCCTTCTCCTGTTCACCCTCTTGCTGCTCGCGGAGTACGGTTGCGGCTTTGGCCGAACAACAGTTTTTTGCCTAACACACTTCCATTCTTGAATTCAATCCGTTACTATCCGCGGCGTTAGTACCAAGCTGAAAGTCAATTACGGTCGAACAAGTCCCCCGGTACACCTTCCCTAAAGAGAAGCCTCTACCGACAACACGGGATCGACCACCTCGATGGTTTCCAGGTAAAACTTGCGACGACACAGCCTTTGAATCGAATGCAAAGGGTGTTGCGAAGTTTTCATACTCTGACCGAACCAACCTGCAGATTGATCAGGATCTTCACCCTGGGCCCAGAACCTTTGCCCCTGATGTGCTGCCTGCCCTCCTAAGTACCTACCTGCCAGCCCAAGCGCACATAAATCAAAGCGCTTCTAACTGGCTGCTTTGTTCCAGTCGGGTTCTTCGTCAGACCAATGGTGGTCGACGTTACTGGAACGTTTTAACGTTGCACGGTTCTTATCCGTGTCATTTGCAGGAACACCAACATGTCTACTCAAATCCACACTCAGGATGCCATTCGCACCCTCACCAACGCTTTTGCACCAATGAACTGCCTGATCATGGCCGCTCGCAAAGGCTGCTTCAGCTTCACACTGGTCAACGAACACGGCATCGCCCGTCACAGCGAACGCCTGTACCCCGATCAATACTCCAGCGCCGAGCCGCTGCAGGCTGTGATCGAGCGTACCCGTCAGGCACTGATTGCCTGATACGCCAGACTGCTGAAAACCCAAAACCCTGCCTGACAGCAGGGTTTTTTTATTGCCCAAGGTTTCTATTTCATTCGTATTGGCTTATAGCACCAACGGATCTAACGGTTATAACTCGAAGCCAGAAATATTTTAAAAACAGACCTTTACAGCACGAATATGACACTAGACTTCAACTCAAGCGGCGTGATCCGCTTCCGGCGAGTCTGAACCGATCCACTGCTGCCAAGCCCCTCAGACCTCGCCGCCCAATAACGCGCCTGGAGGGCTTATGGGTATCGCCGCCAGCGAACTATGCCGTTACGTCATTCGCCCGACGCTGATCTACCTCGGGCGCCACAGCCCTACCGCCGAAGCGTTGCTGCTGGGTATCGCTGCCAGCCAATCCGCACTCGGCTCCGCCCTTCACGACCGCCGTGGACATGGCTTGTACCGTATCGCCGAGCCGCGCCATCAGGCGCTCTGGGACCATTACCTGGCCCTGGATCCGGAGCGTGCGAGCCTGGTTCGTGGCCTGGCCAGTCAGCACGCCTTTCTCAGTGGCCCGCACCTCGAACTGACAGTCAACCTGCGTTATGCCACCGCCATTGCCTGGCTGCTGATAGAAGAGCAAAACACGCCCCTGCCCGAAGCAGATGATCTGCTGGGAATGGCCCGGATTTGGCGCCAGACATTTCAGCCTCAAGGCCGCTTAAGGGACTTCACGTGCGCCTGGCAAACCTGTGTATCACCTCTGAATCAACTCGCCTGCTGACCGGGATCCGTGCAAGATTGCGCGAAAATCCCGGATTCTGGTCTGATTGTCCTACAAAACCGCTCTATCTCAAGCGATACCACCTATAGCGCTCGGATGAAAATGTTGGTAATTTTCGCGTCGGTGATCACCAGGAGTTCTAATAATGAAAAAAGTAATACTCAAAACCACGCTTAGCCTTGCCGTTACGTTGGCATCCACCCAGATTTTCGCAGCTGGCTTTGCCGTCAACGAACAAAGCATCAGCGGGATGGGTACTGGGTTCGCCGGACGATCGTCTTCTGCCGATGATGCAAGCACAATTTATGGTAACCCTGCCGGTATGTCGCGCATCAAGCGTGAACAAGTCACCGGTGGCGCTGCCCTGATCGACGCTCACACCGATATCAGCCACGCCAGCTCCAGCCCCAACGGCGGCACCAACAAAGGCGACATGGTGCCACTCATTGCCGTCCCGATGGCCTACTACGTCAAGCCAATCGACGACCAATGGGCGTTCGGTATCGGCATGTACGCGCCATTCGGTCTGGTAACAGATTACGAAAACGGTTTTGCCGGCCGTTATTTCGGCAGCAAAAGCCAAGTCAAGGTTTTGACCCTCCAACCAACCGTCAGCTATGCATTCAACGATAAGGTTTCCATCGGCTTCGGTCCGACCATCAACCATATCGACGGCACACTGGAATCCAATCTGTCGATCACCCAGGCCGCCCCTGATGGCAGAGTCAAGATCAAGGGTGACGATACCGCGCTGGGCTACAACGTCGGCGTCCTGGTACAAGCTACCGACAGCACCCGCGTAGGCCTGACCTATCACTCGAAAGTGAAGTACAAGCTCAAGGGGGACACCGAGGTGGACTATGGCGTGCTGAACGCTATAGGTCTGAGCGCCAGCCAGAAGTATGACGCCTCGCTGAAAATCGAAACCCCTGAGTCGGTCGATTTATCGCTCACTCACGAGTTGAACGACCGGTGGACCCTCTATGCAGGCAGCACCTGGACCCGCTGGAGCCGCCTGGAAAACATCACGGTCGAGAACAAGGGCGTTCAGCCTGTGCTGGCCAGCCAATTCGGCACCATCACCGAAGAACAGAACTGGCACGACACCTGGGCTCACGCCATCGGTGCTTCGTACAAGCTGAACAAACAATGGGTGCTGCGTACCGGCCTGACGTTTGACCAGGCACCCACCAACAACATCGACCGTTCTCCACGCATCCCGACTGGCGATCGGAAGATCTTCAGCCTCGGCGCCGGCTGGAGCCCGACTGACGATCTGACCATCGACGTAGCGTACTCGTACCTGCACGAAGAGTCGGTCGGTATCAACAACAGCAACGACCGTGGCCAAACCTACAACGCCAAGTATCAAAACTGGGCAAACGGTTTCGGTGCAGGCGCGACCTACCGTTTCTGATTCACAGCGAGCCTGAACGGCTCGCCAGTTGAATTGAAAAGCCCCGCACTCTTGTACAGAGGCGGGGCTTTTTAGTGGCCAGCGATCAGGGATTTGAAGCCACGGCTTTTTACACCGCCTCAAGTCAGACGGCGAAGTTACTCGCCCCTGAGCGCCCCCGACAAGTAGCCTCTAACAAGTACCGATGCCCAATTGCATCAGCGCCAGGCCGCCCTGATGCCAGCCCCACCAGGCCAACGCCAATAGCAGCGCGCAGACACTCAAGCCGACGGACCATGGCCAGAAGCTGTTCATACCGCACTTGCCTGCATTTGCAGGCGCGCAACCGGACGTTCGCGCACCGGCCAGTTCAGCGCAGCGGCCATCAGGCTCAAGAGAATCGCAACCTGCCAGATCAAGTCATAGCTACCGGTCCGGTCGTAGACAACCCCGCCCAGCCAACCACCAAGGAACGAACCCAATTGATGGAACAGGAAAACGATGCCACCGAGCATCGACAGATTTCGCACGCCGAAAAGTGTCGCCACCGTGCCGTTAGTCAGCGGTACGGTCGACAGCCACAAGAAGCCCATGGCCATACCAAATAGATAGGCGCTGATCTGCGTCACCGGTGCCCACAGGAACAGGCCGATCACCACCGCACGCAACAGATACAGCCCGGTCAGCAGGCGCGGCTTTGACATCCGCCCGCCGAGCCAGCCAGCGGTGTAGGTACCGAAGATATTGAACAGCCCGATCAGCGCCAACACTGTGGTTCCGGTGGTGGCGGGCAGATGCTGATCCACCAGATACGCCGGCAAATGCACGCCGATAAACACCACCTGAAAACCACAGACAAAAAAACCGAACGCCAGCAGCCAGAAGCCGGAATGCGAGCAAGCCTCACGCACGGCCTCGGACAAGGTCTGCTCATGCCCGAATACCGGCAACGGGTTGTCCTTGAGCATGCTTACCAACGGCACGATCAACGCCACCAGCAAACCCAGCACCAATAGCGCCGCCGACCAGCCAAGCCAACCGATCAACCCCAGGGTCCCGGGCAACATGGCGAACTGGCCGAAAGAGCCGGCAGCGCTGGCGATCCCCATAGCCATGCTGCGTTTCTCGGGAGGAACAGCGCGCCCAACCACCCCCAGAATCACCGAGAAAGAAGTGCCCGACAGACCGATACCGATCAACAAACCAGCACTGAGCGATAACGACCAGGCCGAATCGGACAACCCCATGCACACCAATCCGAGGGCATACAACACCCCGCCGAGCAGCACCACTTTCGCCGCGCCGAAACGGTCGGCCAGCGCACCGGTAAAGGGTTGCGCCAGGCCCCAGATCAGGTTCTGCAAGGCAATGGCGAACGCAAACACCTCACGCCCCCAACCAAACTCCGCACTCATCGGTGCCAGAAACAACCCAAAGCCATGTCGCACTCCCAAGGACAACGCGAGAATCAGCGCACTCCCGAGAAGAACCCAACCGCTGGTACGCCACATCGATGTCATTCTTGTTCTCCGGTAGCGGGTATATACCCGCTTATGATCGGACTTATTGCCTTCAGGCAAGCTCGTCCAGCAAGGCCAGCAAGGTTTCCCGCTTTTCTGCACCCAGTTTCTCGATCAAACGCTGCTGCGCCGCTTCCCACGCCGGCAAGGCCGCCGCCAGTCGCTCTAGCCCGGTTTCAGTGAGCAGTACAACACGATTGCGATGATCTTCACCCTCGACCAGCGTAACCAGACCTTCACCCTCCAGCACCCGCAGATTGCGCCCCAGGGTACTGCGGTCCAGGCCCATGGCGTGCGCCAGGGTCGAAATGCTCGGTTGATCCAGACGTTGCAAATTGCACAGTAAAGAATACTGCGCAACGTTGATCCCGAAGCCGTCGAGAGCGCCGTCGTAATACCTGCTGACGCCTCGGGCGGCACGACGCAGGTTGGTGCATAAACATTGGGAAGGAAGCATAGTGCGTGTATATACCCGCGGTTGAGGGAAAGCAAGTTTTGAAGGATTTCTACGGTACGCTCTTCATCGCCCTACAAATCATCAGACCAACGCCAATCCCACCAACACCGCCACTTCCAGCAGCTCCAATAAGGCGCCTGCGGTATCGCCAGTAGTCCCACCCAACCGCCGCATCATTACTTGTCGCAACCAGAAGAACACCGCTGTCGCCAGCACTGCGGCAAACACACCGTGTAATCCCGCGATCAGCACACAGGCCACCGTGCTCAGCAACAACACCTGTTTACCGGCCATACGCGGAAGATGATCAGCCAATGCCTGTCCCAGCCCACCGGCTCGCACGTAAGGCGTCGTCAGAAACAACCCCAGCAACGCGCTGCGGCCGATTAAAGGCGCCAGGATCAACGCAATGCTGTGCTGCTGCTCGATCAGCGCCAGCAACGCGGCAAATTTGAGCAGCAGCACCAACACCAGCGTCACGACCGCAATCGGCCCGCTGCGCGGGTCCTTCATGATGGTCAGGGTGCGCTCACGATCACCAAAACCACCCAGCCAGGCATCGGCGCTATCGGCCAGGCCATCCAGATGCAAACCACCGCTGAACAAGACCCAGGCAGTCAGCAACAGCGCAGCGTGCAACAACAAGGGCGCCCCGGCGAGCCCCCAGTTCAACGTCCACAACAACCCGCCGAGCAGCAACCCCACCAGCGGATAAAACAGCAACGAACGGCCCAGTTCCTGCGGCTGCGGCATACCCGGCAGACGTATCGGCAAGCTGCTGAGAAATTGCAGGGCGATCCAGAAAGGCAGCATGTTCAGATTCCTTCGCTCAACCTGAGATTGGCCTCGACCCGCAGCGAAAACAGCGCACCGTGGCCGACTTCAACGTTGAGCAATTGCTCGCGGGGCAGACCACGAGCCTGGGCCAACAGCAAACGCATGACCCCGCCATGGCTGATCAGCAACACCCGCTCACCGGCATAGGTTTGGTGCAGCCGCTCGACCGCCGCCAGCACCCGTGCCGAAAACTGCGTCACCGGCTCGCCCCCTGGCGGGGTGAACCCGTAGGGATCCGCCCAGAACAGGCCCAGCGCTTCGGCGTCGGTTTCCATCAACGCCGCTGCACTCTGCCCTTCCCAGGTACCGAAATGCAGTTCTTGCAGGTCTTTTTCCAGCTGCACCGGCAACCCAAGACGTGCGCCCAGTTCCTCTGCGAAACGTGCGCAACGTTGCAACGGCGAGCTGACCAGTCGATCCCACGGCCCCTTTGCCAGCACCGCGGCGCGCATTTGCTCCCAGCCCTTGGCCGTCAACGCGTCATCCAGACTGCCGCGCAAACCGCCACCGAGTTCGGTTTCGCCGTGGCGCAGCAGGTCCAGTTGCATCATGCCGGGCGATCCGCCACAGCCGCTTCCGCGAAGGTTGCCATTTGGCCATGCAGGTCACAGGCCAGTCGCAACAACGGCACTGCCAACGCGGCACCACTGCCCTCACCCAGGCGTAAGCCAAGCTCTAGCAAAGGCTCGGCCTTCAATGCCTCAAGCACATGACGATGACCCGGCTCGGCACCGCGGTGACCAAACAGCAGCCAGTCGCGACACGCAGGATTCAAGCGCACCGCGACCAACGCCGCGACGCTGCAGATGAAGCCGTCCACCAGCACGGCCACGCCTTCCTGGGCACAGGCCAGATAAGCCCCGACCAGCGCCGCGATTTCAAAACCGCCGAGATTGAACAAGGTCAGCAGCGCATCGCCGCGCTGGGCGGCATGCAATGCCAGCGCGCGCTCGATGACGTGCACTTTATGGCTGACGCCCGCGGCATTCAGGCCAGTGCCAGGCCCAACCAGATGCGCCACCGGACAATCGAGCAACGCGCAGGCCACGGCGCTCGCAGCCGTGGTGTTGCCGATGCCCATCTCACCGCCGATAAACAGCTCGGCACCTGCCGCAATGGCACGGCGCACGCTGTCCCGTCCGGCTTGCAGGGCTAATTCGCCTTGAGCATGCGTCATGGCGGGGCCGTTAACAAAGTTCTGTGTGCCAGCGCCAATGTTCAGATGACGCACGCCCGGCAGATTCAGCGAAGGCGTGACAGTGCCCAGATCGACTACTTCGAGCTGCGCCCCCAGTTGCCGCGCCAACACGCTGATTGCCGCACCGCCGCTGACGAAGTTGTGCAGCATCTGCCCGGTGACTTCCTGAGGGAACGCCGAGACGCCTTCAGCGACTACGCCGTGGTCACCTGCAAAGATCGCAATCCATAACTGATTCAGACTCGGCTTGATACGCCCTTGCAACCCGGCCAACTGCACCGCGATGGACTCAAGCTGGCCCAGGGAACCGGCCGGCTTGGTCAATTGCTGCTGACGGACCGCCGCCTGCTCGTAAGCCAGCGCATCGATCGGTTTGCACGGGTTCAGCCACCAGGAGTTATTCATAACGCAGTTCCTTTCAAAGTCAGGGGCAGGCCGGCGACGGTCAGTACGACACGCTGACAGCGCTCAGCCAGGGCTTGATGCAACCAACCGGCTTCATCGACATAGCGGCGAGTCAATTCGCCCAGCGGCACGACACCCAGACCGGTCTCGTTGCTGACAAAAACAATTTCACCCGGCAAAGACTCCAGGCACTCCAGCAGCGCCTCACGCTCAAGGGCCAGGCGCTCGGGGTTTTCCAGCATCAGCAGATTGGTCAGCCACAAGGTCAGGCAATCCACCAGCAGGCAACGTTCGGCACTGGCGGTGTCGCGCAATACGCGGGCCAGCTCCAAGGGTTCTTCGATCAATGACCATTCAACCGGACGACGCTGGCGATGATGGGCAATGCGCTCGTTCATTTCGCCATCCAGCGGCTGGCTGGTCGCTATATAAGTCACGGCCAGACCGCTGTCGCAGGCGAGTTTTTCAGCCAGACGACTTTTACCGGAGCGGGCGCCGCCGAGGATCAGTTGCAGCATGTTCGAAATCCTTTAATGAGCGGTGTGGCCATTGACGCCTCGCGGGCAAGCCTCGCTCCTACAGGTTTCACCGTATCTGTAGGAGCGAGGCTTGCCCGCGATGGCGGCATCAGGGTCACCCTAAATCCCACAGAGTTCGCGCAAATAGCTCGTATCAAGATGCTTTTCCACCAGATCGGCCAAGCGCTCAATGTCACGCTCGCGCAAGGAGTGGTAGTCCACCTCCTGCACCTCCTGCAAACCCGCCCAGCGCAACAGCGCACTGCAGGCCGCCGACGACTCGAACAGGCCATGCAGATAGGTGCCGAAAATCTGCCCATCCGTACTTTGCGCGCCATCACTGCGGCCGTCATCCAGATACACGGCAGCCCGCTCCAGCGCGGCACCGGTAGTGACTCCGGCATGAATCTCATAACCGTTGACTGGTGCGTCTTCCAGCGCCAGATGGCCACGTACGTTGCGCAGTTGCTTCTCTTCTTCAAGGACTGTGGCGAAGGCCAGCAGGCCCAGACCGGCACTGGACCCCGGCGCACCTTCAAGCCCCAGCGGGTCATGCAACTGCTCGCCGAGCATCTGCAAACCGCCGCAGATTCCCAGCAACTTGCCGCCGTAGCGCAGGTGCCGCGAGATAGCCGTGTCCCAGCCGTTGGCGCGCAAGAACGCGAGGTCGCTGCGTACGCTTTTCGAACCGGGAAGAACAATCAAATCAGCCGGAGGAATCGGCTGGCCCGGACCGACGAATTGCAGATCGACTTGCGGGTGCAGACGCAGCGGATCGAAATCGGTGTGGTTGCTGATGCGCGGCAAGACCGGCACCACCACTTTCAACACCTGCCCGACCTTGTCGGTCTGACGCTGATCGATGCCGTCTTCAGCCTCCAGGTGCAGGTCCATCACGTATGGCAACACGCCAACTACCGGCTTGCCGGTGCGCTCCTGGAGCCAGTCGAGGCCCGGTTGCAGCAAGGCAATGTCGCCACGAAAACGGTTGATGATGAAGCCTTTGACCCGTGCCTGCTCGCTGGCCGACAACAATTCCAAAGTGCCCACCAAATGGGCAAACACTCCACCGCGATTGATGTCAGCGATCAGCAACACCGGGCAGTCCACCGCTTCGGCAAACCCCATGTTGGCGATATCGCCAGCACGCAGATTAATCTCGGCCGGCGAACCCGCACCCTCGACCATCACCACCGGGTAGGCGGCATTCAGGCGTTGATGGGAGGCCAACACCGCCTGCATGGCGATGGCTTTGTAGTCGTGATAGGCCACGGCGTTCATGCTGGTCACCGCGCGACCATGAATGATCACCTGCGCGCCGGTCTCACTGTTGGGCTTGAGCAGCACCGGGTTCATGTCGGTGTGCGGTTCAAGATTGGCGGCCTGAGCCTGCACCGCTTGTGCACGACCGATCTCGCCGCCATCCGCCGTTACCGCGCTATTGAGCGCCATGTTCTGCGGTTTGAAGGGCACGACGCGGACGCCTTGGCGGGTCAGCCAGCGGCACAGCGCCGTTACCAGCGTACTTTTACCGGCGTCCGAGGTGGTGCCTTGCACCATCAGCGTGGTCATGGTGTTTGTTCCTTGGTGTAGGCCTCTAACGCTTGATTGAGGCGCAGCCAATCGGCTTCATCGGCCGGCAAGCCGAAACGCAGGCTGCTGTTGTGGGTAAACAACCGCAACAGAATGCCGCGTTGAGCCATGAATTCGTGCAGATGTTCAGCGCGCTCAGTGATCAGCCATTGGAACAAGGCGCAGCCGCCCTGTGGCTTGAATCCATGGTGCTCAAGCACTTGCGTCAACCGTTGACTGGCTTCTTCGCTGCGCAGACGTTGCCGGGCATGCCCCACCGTATCGCGCAGGCAAACCTGCCCCAACACCCGTGTCGGCCCACTGACCGCCCAGGGTCCGACCTGTTCGGCGAGCAATTTGAGCAGTTTGCGCTCGGCCAGCACGAAGCCCAGACGTACACCGGCCAAACCGAAAAACTTGCCGAATGATCGCAAAACGATCAACCCGACCTGATTGGCATGAGCGGCCAGACTGAGCTGCGGTGTGTTGTCCATGAACGCTTCATCGACCACCAGCCAGCCGCCGCGTTGCGCCAGTCGAGCATGCCAGTCGAGTAACCGATCCGGGGTCAGGCTCAGGCCGGTGGGGTTATTCGGGTTGACCACCACCAGCACGTCAAGGTGGTCGAGAAAGAAGTCTACTTCCTGCTCCAGCACCTCACGCACGATGTAGCCGCAGCGGCGCCATGCCTCGGCATGCTCGGCGTAACAGGGCGAGAGCACGCCAACCTTGCCGGCACGGCGTAATCGCGGCAGCAACTGGATCGCCGCTTGCGAGCCCGGAACCGGTAGCACTTGAGTCGCGCCGTAGTAATCGCAGGCGGCTTGCTCAAGACCATCATCGGTTTCCGGCAAACGCGCCCAGGCCCGCAGAGGGATCTGCGGTACCGGCCACGGCCAAGGCGCAAGGCCACTGGACAGGTCCAGCCAATCCGCTTCGGCAATACCGTATTGCAGCGCGGCCTTGCGCAACCGTCCGCCGTGGTCAAGCATAGAGCTCAGCTCCCACGCAGAAAATCAGCAACCATAACCACACCCCGCGCTGCACCAGTTGCCAGCCACGGTCGATGGAGTTGGCATCAGCCGGCACGCCCTCACCCAGTTGCGGACGCTGGTGCAGTTCACCGTGGTAGATCGCTGCCCCGCCCAACTCTACGCCCAAGGCCCCCGCGCCCGCTGCCATTACCGGACCTGCGTTCGGGCTGTCCCAGGTGGGTCCCTGAGTCCGCCAGCACTTCAGCGCCAGACGGGTCTTGCCCAAGAGCGCGTAGGTCAGGGCAACCAGGCGAGCAGGAATATAGTTAAGAGCATCGTCGATCTTCGCCGCCGCCCAGCCAAAGCGTTCGAAGCGTTCATTGCGATAGCCCCACATCGCGTCCAGCGTATTACTCAGGCGATACAGCACCACCCCCGGTGCGCCGGCGACGGCAAACCAGAACAACGCAGCGAACACCGCATCGCTACCGTTTTCCAACACCGACTCAGTGGCGGCCCGGGCGACTTCCGTGGAATCAAGCTCACTGGTCTGACGGCTGACCAGATAGCCCACTCGACGTCGTGCTTGCTCCAGGTCATCGCTGCGCAGAGCCTGAGCGACCGGCTTGACATGCTCGCCAAGGCTGCGCAAGCCAAGGGCGCAATACAACGCGAGGATCTCGACCAGCCAACCGATATATGGCAGCCAGGCAAAGGCGGTCACCAATAGAGTCAGCGGCAACACCGCCATCACCCAGGCAGTGACGCCGTGACTGCGCCAGCCACGACCGCCGGAGTTGAAACGTTGCTCGATGCGATCGGCAAAACGGCCGAACGCCACCAGCGGATGCCAGCGCCTGGGTTCGCCCAGCAGCGCATCCAGCGCGACCGCGGCGGCACTCAACAACGCCACACTCATTGACTCACTCCCCAATAATTCTCATACAGCAATTCACTCAGCGGGCGCGGCTGCGCCCAGCCTTCAAGCACCAACATGGGGGCCGGATAAAACGCCGTGACCGGACCCAGGCACAATACCGCCAGCGGTTTGGCCCCGGCCGGCAGACCCAGCAAGTCGGCCAGCGCCTGGGGCTCGAACAGCGACACCCAGCCCATCCCCAGGCCTTCGGCGCGGGACGCCAGCCAGAGATTCTGAATAGCGCAGGACAACGACGCCATGTCCATCTCCGGCAAGGTCCGGCGCCCAAAGATATGCCGCTCGCGATCGTCCATCAGCGCGGCGACCAGCACTTCAGCGCAGTCGTTGATGCCTTCGACTTTCAACTTCATGAAGTCGTCGGAACGTTCGCCCAGCGCCTCGGCAGTGCGTACACGTTCTTCTTCGACCAGTTGCTGAATTTTGCCGCGCAACGGGCGGTCGGTGATGCGGATAAACCGCCACGGCTGCATCAGGCCCACGCTTGGAGCTTGATGGGCGGCCTCGAGCAGACGCCTGAGCAGTTCGGGCTCGACGGTGCCGCCAGCAAAGTGACGCATGTCGCGGCGCTCGCCAATCACGCGATAAACAGCCTCACGTTCGGCCGGACTAAAGGCGTTGTCGGTCATGGCCTCTTCGCGAGCAAGCTCGCTCCTACAGGAAGTACACGATCTAGTGTGGGAGCGAGCTTGCTCGCGATAGCGGTTTGCGAGCCAGGCGCAAAAAGTGCTGCCACCGCAGAGGGATTGGAAGGGAAATAGAAGTGCACATAGGAAGCGGTCATTCGACCGTCACGGTAGACCGCTTCGGCGCCACGCCCACCGTTAGGACTCAGGCCCCGGGCTATCGGCTCAAGCGCTGTACTGGTCAGCGAGTGATGATAGGTGTGGCCGCGCAACGAGCCCTCTGGCAGATCAACCGCCTGCAAGGCCAACGCCGCGAGACGCTTTTGCATCACCGCTTCGCCGGCGAGCAACCCCACCAGTTCGGCGCGCTGACCGTCGACATCGGTCAGAGAGTCGAGCAGATACAACATGCCGCCACACTCGGCCAGCAACGGCTTGTCGGCCGCGTGGTGCGCGCGGATCGCAGCCAGCATCGTGGCGTTTTCCGCCAGCGCAACATGATGCAATTCCGGGTAGCCGCCCGGCAGGTACAAGCTGTCAGCCTCGGGCAGTTCGCGATCATGGATCGGCGAAAAGAACAGCAACTCGGCGCCCATCGCCCGTAGCAGGTCCAGGCTCGCCCCGTAGGTGAAAGCAAATGCCTCATCGCGAGCCACGGCAATCCGCACACCGGCTAATAATGGCTCGGCGACGACAACCTCAGGCGCAGCGAACCCGACTGCCGGCGGCAACGCCACTTCACAACTGCTGGCCAAGGCTTCGGCCGCCGCGTCGAGGCGCAGATCCAGATCATTCAGTTCGCTGGCCTGCACCAGGCCCAGGTGGCGGCTCGGCAGTTCGATCCCGGTTTCGCGAGACAGCGCGCCATACCAGCGCAGGCCTTCGGTCAGGCTGCCTTCGAGCAATTGCGCGTGGCGCAACGTGCCAACCCGGTTGGCCAGAACGCCGGCAAACGGCAAGTCCGCCTGATAGCGCGCCAGCCCCAAGGCCAGAGCACCGAACGTCTGGGCCATGGCCGTACCGTCGATCACGGCGAGCACCGGCACGCCGAAGTGCCGCGCCAAATCGGCGCTGGATGGCGTACCGTCGAACAGGCCCATGACGCCTTCGATCAGGATCAGGTCAGCCTCGCCCGCCGCTTCCCACAGCAGTCGACGGCTTTCTTGTTCGCCGACCATCCACATGTCCAATTGATACACCGGCGCGCCGCTGGCGCGCTCGAGAATCATTGGGTCGAGAAAGTCCGGACCGCACTTGAATACCCGCACCTTGCGCCCCTGATTGCGATGCAAGCGGGCCAGCGCGGCGGTCACGGTGGTCTTGCCCTGACCGGAAGCCGGTGCGGCGATCAATACCGCCGGACAATGACGTGCATCACTCATGCTTCAATACTCACAGCTCAATGCCCTTTTGCGCTTTGATCCCGGCCTGGAACGCATGTTTGAGCACGCCCATTTCGGTAACCGTGTCGGCCAGATCAATCATTTCGGGCTTGGCGCCGCGGCCGGTTACCAGCACGTGCTGCATTGGCGGGCGAGCCTGCAAATCGCTGAGAACCAGGTCCAGGTCGAGATAACCGTGCTTGAGGGCGATGTTCAGCTCGTCAAGCACCACCAGGCCAATGGCCGGGTCACGCAGCAGTTCACGGGACACTTCCCAGGCCGCTTCGGCTGCGGCGATGTCACGCTGGCGATCCTGGGTTTCCCAGGTGAAGCCTTCGCCCATGACGTGAAAGCGTACTTGCTCGGGGAAGCGTCGAAAGAACAGCTCCTCCCCGGTGCTGTTGCGACCCTTGATGAACTGCACCACGCCGCATTTCATTCCGTGGCCCATGGCCCGTGCAAGCATGCCAAAGGCAGAACTGCTCTTGCCTTTGCCGTTGCCGGTCAGGACCAACAGCAGCCCGCACTCGTTCGGCGAGTTGGCAATACGCTCGTCGATCACGGCTTTTTTGCGCAACATACGCGCCAGATGGCGTTCGTCACGATCGGGGGATTCAGTCATGGCAGCTCTCCGTTGGAACGATAACGGGGGGGCAGGAATAGAAATAGACGGCATAAGCCTGGCATCGCCCACCGTGATGCCGCTGGATGGATCAGGCCGGTCTCCGGGCTCATGAGGGGCATCGCTGCCGAGCTGCACGCCTTCCCGTATCGACAGTCGACACAGTGGCCAAAAGCGCAGCCTTGACTCATTTACCGTTGCGGGGGCAGCGCCGGGATCGCTGTCCGTTCTGTTAAAGAACGCACACTCACCGGCTTCCCTGTTTCACTCTGTCGACCTTGGGTCACAGAGCACCTGAAACAAGTCGCGAAGGTTAGAGGGTTGGGGGTGGAGCGTCAATTAAACCCGGGGCGTTCGCCCGCGATATTATGTGCCGTCGTTCAATAAACTGACGCCAATCTTGTGCCACACTGAAAGCAGTGATATCAAATAGCCACAACACTAACATCACAAAAATAAAGGTGGGCAACATGCAAGGCATGATCATCAGCAATCCGAAGCTGGAATTCCTGCGCCCAGTGCTGGAGCGCTGGTTTGAATGTATCGATCGCTACATCCAGGTACGCGGTGATAACGAATCCCCTTATTGGTTTGATGAACGCGCCAACCTTGGGCTGCTCTCGGCTGCCGCCTGGATGTCGGAAATGGTGACACTGGAACAGACCCCGACGAAAAAACAGCAGGAAGACGGCGACCGCAATGGACGTGCCGACCTCTACATCGCCACCAATGAGGAACGGGTCTACATCCAGGCCACCCAGCGCTGGCCACGGGTCAATAACCTGAACCTCACTCAAGCGCTGCTCGACGCCGTGAGCGATGCCAGGAAGATCAGCTACGCCAGCGATCTGAAGCTCGGCTGTCTGTTCGTAGCGCCACACAAACCCCAACACAGCGCCACCCCCGAAGAACTCCAGGACATGGTCGACGATCTGCAAAAGGAACATACCTGCGCCGTGGCCTGGTACTTCCCTTACCCCTATCACAAGTTGCGCAATGAAGCAGGCAACTATCATCCGGGCGTCGCCGTGCTATTCAAAGAAGCCCGCGGCTGAAACGCTGAACCACCGGGCAGCTTCGCCTCTCTATGGTTACATCGGTGCATTCATAGGGGAACCAGCATACTCAAGCCGCAACTCGCCACTGCCATCGCCATCGCCATCGCCATCGCCATCGCCATCGCCATCGCCAGCAAGCTGTGCTCCTACAGTTTGCGGCACAACGTCAGGCCATCGCCTAACGGCAACAGTGACAAGTCGACACGCAAGTCATCCTTCAAGGCGCGGTTCAATGCCTGGATGGCTCGAGTGTCTTCACTCTCAGGATTCACCTCAAGCACCCGCCCGCTCCACAGCGTGTTATCGAAAATCGCCAGACCGCCACTTCGCAGCAGACGCAAGGCACTCTCCAGATAGGCTGGATAGTTGGCTTTGTCAGCATCGATGAAGATCAAGTCGAAACAGCCACCCTGCCCTTGCTGCTCGATCTGCGCCAGGGTTTCCAGTGCAGGCGCCAGACGCAAATCAATTCGCTGCGCCACACCCGCCTCCTGCCAGTAACGGCGTGCAGTGGCGTTGTAATCACCCGGGATATCGCAGCAAATCAAGGTACCGTCATCCGGCAAGGCTGCGGCCATGCACAAGGCGCTGTAGCCGGTGAAAGTACCGACTTCCAGCAAACGCCTGGCGCCGGTCAGCTTGACCAACAACGCGAGGAACTGACCCTGCTCGGGCGCCACCTGCCAGCGGGCCATGGGCAAGGCCTGGGTTTCGTCACGCAAGCGGCGCAACAACGGCGTTTCGCGCAGGGAAACATCCAGCAGATAGCTGTAGAGGGAATCGTCGAGATTGAGAGTGCGAGCGGTCATGACAACCTCTGCAAAGGTGCGACCTAAGGGTTGCGCGCCAGATGCTCAGGCTGCAATACCCGCTTGGCGCTTAGATAGGCTTTCTGCCAATAGGTTTTGGACAGACTGTCCAGCTTAACCGTTCCGCCAGTGGCCGGCGCGTGAACAAACCGGCCTTCGCCGACATAGATCCCGGCGTGACTGACTTGCGAGCCGCCATTGGTGGCGAAAAATACCAGATCGCCGGTTTGCAGTGCATTCTGGTCGACATCCTGAGCGCGCATGCCGATCATCTCGCGGGTCGAACGCGGCAGAGTGATGCCAGCTGCATCGCGATAGACATAGCCGATCAGGCCACTGCAATCAAAACCCGAATCCGGTGTATTACCCCCCCAACGATAAGGCGTACCCACCAGGCCCAACGCACGGAAAAGCACGTCTTCAGCGGCAGGCGAATAGGTTTGAGGGGAAGCGAAAACAGGAGGCCGAACCACCGGAGCTGGCGGCGGAGTATGGCTGGCGCATGCACTGAGCAGTGCGGCGAAAACGAGAAGGGCGAGGCGGGCCGACGTCGACATATGCAGAACAATCCTGATCTGGATGCGGCTTTCTCTGCCGTGAGGCTGAAAACAAAACCGCGTAAGCAGGGCTTACGCGGTTAGGTTATCAACAATAGGTCAGGATTCTAGCGGCTACGCGTCAAACTTCAAGTAAGACTTTAACTTAACCTTACAAAAAGATTGATTACTTGCTAGCAGTGACCGTGGTCGGGGCCATGGCGAGTGCGCGCTTGGCTTCGATGAAGGTTTTGCTCCAGTAGCTGTCGCCCAGGTTATCGACTCGAACACCACCGCTACGACGGCTGCTGGAGTGGATGAACTGGTCATCACCCAGGTAGATCCCCGCGTGACTGACACGGCCACGGCGACCACTGGTGCTGAAGAACAGCAGATCACCGGGCTTGAGGTTGTTGCGAGCGACCAGCGGTGCGTCAACGTTGATCATCTCGCGAGTGGAGCGCGGCAAATTCATGCCCGCCTCTTCACGAAACAGATAACCGATGAAGCCGCTGCAATCGAAGCCAGCCTCGGAGGTGCCACCGAAACGGTAGCGGGTACCGATCAGAGACATACCACGCTCAAGGATGCTGTCGGCCAGAACTGGCAGCTGGTACGGCTTGCTGCCGGCGAAGTCGGCCAGTTCTTTTTCAGTCGCCAGTTCTTCCCGGTAAGCAGCGGAAGACTGGGCAGTAACAGAATTTTTAAACTGTTGTTCTTGCTGTTGCGACACCGGAGAGTGAGCAGCGCAACCAAACAACAGGGTGACGAGTGCGAGAGGCACGAGGGGTGCGAAGCGCTTTAGCATGGGCACGACCGTGGCTGAAGATATAAAGAAGCCGCGACTATGCCTTCTATCATCCTCATTTGCAAATTCAATCGATGTAAATGTGACTTATCGGTTTCTCGTTTACATCTAAGGCCTTAAGCCCGATATAAACGCTCGCGCACCCTGGAAGCATCCCTGGAGCGGGTTTTCTGGCGCCTTGAAAGTGCCAAAAAAGCGCTACAGACTGCGGTTTTACCAGCCTAGGGTTTCTTTAAGGAAGGGAATGGTCAGCTTGCGTTGCGCCTGCAACGAAGCCTGATCGAGACGTTCCAGCAGCTCGAACAACGCACTCATGCTGCGAGTGCCGCGAGTGAGGATAAAGTGCCCGACCTCATCGGTCAGGTGCAGACCACGACGCGAAGCACGCAATTGCAGAGCTCGCAGCTTGTCTTCATCGGACAGTGGACGCATCTGGAAAATCAACGCCAGGGTCAAGCGTGATTTCAAGTCCGCCAGCTTCACCGGCAATTCACGTGGGGAGGTTGAAGCGGCGATCAGCAGACGCCGACCACTGTCACGCAAACGGTTGAACAGATGGAACAACGCCTCTTCCCAGTCCGCTCGCCCCGCTACCGCCTGCAAATCATCCAGACAGACCAGCTCGTATTGCTCAAGGTTGTCGAGAATTTCGATACCGCGATCCAGCAACTCTGCCAGCGGCAAGTACACCGCCGGCTCGCCCATTTGTTCAAAACGCAAGCAAGCGGCTTGCAGCAAGTGCGTACGCCCGACGCCATCCTTGCCCCAGAGATAGATCAGGCTTTCGGTCCAGCCGGCGTCGGCTTCGCAAAGCCGCTCGACATAGCCGAGTGCAGCGGCATTGGCGCCTGGGTAGTAGTTGATAAAGGTGGCGTCATCACGCAGACGCACACCTAGGGGCAGCTGAATCGGTTTCATGCTGACTGAACAGTTCCAAACGAACCGTTAGTGGCCTCTGTGTAAAGTTTGCAAAGTTTATACCCGTGACGCCGGGCGCACAATGCAGCAGACCATAAGCAAAATCAAAGGTTTGCGTTAATTTACGGGTACCGACGGGGTTTGTTTGACGGCGGATGTGACAGCCATGAACACCCTACAGGCCTGCCCGGCAATGAGCCGGGCAGCCTTGGGCGCTTAATCGACAGCGCATCTCAATCAGAATCTTCCACACCACTGTACATGCCAGAATCTTTATACAAATCATGGACATGGCGCACCAGCACCATGATCACCGCTGCCACCGGCAACGCCAGCAGGATCCCGGTGAATCCAAACAGCTCACCGCCTGCCATGATCGCAAAGATCACCGCCACCGGGTGCAAGCCTATCCGGTCCCCCACCAACAACGGCGTTAGCACCATGCCTTCCAACGCCTGACCGACCATGAACACCGCGACAATGCCAATCATCGAATACAGATCACCACCAAACTGAAACAACCCGACGATCAACGCCGCGCCAATCCCGATGACAAACCCCATGTATGGCACGATGGCCGCCAGGCCGGCAATCAGACCGATCAACAGCCCGAGCTCCAGCCCGACCAGCATCAAGCCTGCTGCATAGATCACACCCAAGGCCAGCATCACCAGCAACTGACCGCGAACAAATGCCCCAAGTACTTCGTGGCACTCTCCTGCCAATGACACCGCACGCTCTTCACGATTGCGAGGTAGCAGGCTACGGATCCTGGCCATCATCAGATCCCAGTCCCGAAGGAGGTAGAAACTGACCACCGGGATCAACACCAGGTTAGCCAGCCAGGCGATCAACGCCAGGCCGGAGGCCGTTGCCTGGCTCAGTACCACACCGACAATGTCGGTGGTCTGCCCCATATGCTCACTGATCGCAGCCTTGACCTTGTCGAACTTCCAGAAACCTTCTGCAAGCCCCAGTTTCGACTGCACCCAAGGCATCGCCGTGTGCTGCAACCAATCGAGCATTTGCGGTGCCAGCTCATACAGCCGGAACAACTGCTTGGCCAGCATGGGCACAAGAACCAGCAACAACGTCATGACGATCAAGGTGAATAGCGCGAACACTGCCACCACGCCCCAGGTTCGCGAGAGGCCGAGCTTTTCCAGCCGATCCACCAGAGGGTCGAACAGATAGGCCAGCAGCAGCGCCACCAGGAACGGTGAGAGGATCGGATGCAATAGATACACAAACGCGCACAGCAGGATGACCCCACCCAACCACACCCAACGACGCGTATCAGCCATGAACCACTCCAGCTTGTATATAAGGAAAGAAAAACTTACCAGCGGAAACGCAGTTGCGCGGTTGGTGCCGGAGCACTAACCGGCGCTGCACCTTCGACCGCTGGCTGAGCAGACGCTACCGGCGCCACCGGCACACCCGCGGGAACCTCTTGCAGCTTCGCCAACCCCAATTGCGCTCGCAATTGCTCGGCGCTGCCATTGACCCGATAAATGACTCTGTCACCCTCGATACGCTGCACTTGCGCGCCAAACGGCTCAAGTAAATGCCCAAGCGCCGCGTAGCGCTCCAGGGTCATGCCTTGCACCTCCAGCAGCTGCTCGGTCGACGCTCCCGGCCTGGCGACGAAGCGTGGTGCCAGCTTCTGACTGACGGCCAGCAAAACGGCATCGGCCAGAGCTGCGGTATCGGCGCCCTGCACACTGCCCTGTTCACGCTGATCGCCTAGCCACAGACGCCATTTGGCCTGCCACTGCCCACCCTCCTGACGGGCATGTACCGCCAGCAAGGCGTCAGCGGCGTAGCGTTGCGAAGCTGCATACAGCGGCGCCGGGTCGGTCCCTTCAAGAATCGGTGCGGTGCCGACGATCTGTTCACTCAGATCCCCCAACGGCAAACGCAGTGGCAAACCGCGGTGCTGGGCTGCTCGGCGCAGCGGCTCGGCGCTGGCCTGGCCGTCGCCCATCAGGCTGGAGCCTTCGGTCGAATCGTTCAGCCACCAAATGAGAATCGACGGACGATTGCTACCCCACAATGCCAACCCTGCCTGACGTAATGCGCGATCAGTGCTGACCGGATCGAAATCGACTTTCAGGCTTTCAGGAGGCCCGGCGTCATAGCCGTATTGGCTGATGATCTGCTGCGGATCCTTGCGAATAGCCGCCAGCCCTGGGCCCTGCGCGGCTTTGGCATCACCGGTCAAGCGCAGCACCAGAGTCTCCAAAGCCTTTTGCGTGGCTTGATCGCGCTCTTGCGGGGTCTGACCGCTGACGGGTTCGCGCACTTGATAGAGACCACTAAGGGCTTCGGCATGACTCGCCAGACTGACAAATGACAAACAACCCACAAATAGAATTTTACACAGACGCATGGAAGATTCCCGACGGAAAAAAGCGGCTGGAACAGACCGCATGAACACGATTGAGCAAGGCTGTGACCACACGCCTGCGCAAAACATTCATACGACCGATGGAAGTTTTTGCACTGTCATAACGATAGCTGGTTAAAGGCTATACCTTATACAGCTCCGAGCGAGGCTACCAACACGAGCAATAACGGCTTTTTTTAACGCGATATGTCCCTACCCGTCGGCCCGAGGATGGCCGCTGCCCCTCAAGCCTGATAAAATCGCGCGCCTTCGCAGACCGGCAACAGCTGGGCACCCTGAAATACTCGCGCGGCAATCGCGCATTGGTTTTTTCAGTGGTCTCACTGGACTCGGTCGATATCCCTGAATCCCCCCTAAAGGCCTGGATCATGAGCAAGCAACCCTCCCTGAGCTACAAGGACGCCGGTGTAGACATCGACGCCGGTGAAGCATTGGTCGAACGCATCAAGAGCGTCGCCAAGCGCACTGCGCGCCCGGAAGTCATGGGCGGCCTGGGCGGTTTTGGCGCCCTCTGCGAAATCCCGGCAGGCTACAAACAGCCGGTTCTGGTCTCCGGCACCGACGGCGTCGGCACCAAGCTGCGTCTGGCGTTGAACCTGAATAAACATGACAGCATCGGCATCGACCTGGTCGCCATGTGCGTCAACGATCTGGTGGTGTGCGGCGCAGAACCGCTGTTCTTCCTCGACTATTACGCCACCGGCAAACTGAATGTCGAGACCGCTACCCAGGTCGTGACCGGTATCGGCGCAGGTTGCGAGTTGTCCGGCTGCTCGCTGGTCGGCGGTGAAACCGCTGAAATGCCGGGCATGTACGAAGGTGAAGACTACGACCTGGCCGGTTTCTGCGTCGGCGTCGTGGAAAAATCCGAAATCATCGACGGTTCGAAAGTCGCCGCTGGCGATGCCCTGCTCGCCCTGCCGTCTTCCGGCCCGCACTCCAACGGCTACTCGCTGATCCGCAAGATCATCGAAGTGTCCGGTGCAGACATCGAAAACATCCAGCTCGACGGCAAACCTCTGACCGACCTGCTGATGGCCCCGACCCGTATCTACGTAAAGCCCCTGCTCAAGCTGATCAAAGACACTGGCGCAGTCAAAGCCATGGCCCACATCACCGGTGGCGGTCTGCTCGACAACATCCCGCGCGTTCTGCCTGAAGGCGCTCAGGCCGTGGTCGATGTCGCCAGCTGGCAGCGCCCGGCTGTCTTCGACTGGCTGCAAGAGAAAGGCAACGTTGACGAAGTGGAAATGCACCGCGTGCTGAACTGCGGCGTTGGCATGGTGATCTGCGTGGCTCAGGAGCACGTTGAAACGGCCCTCAACGTACTGCGTGAAGCAGGCGAGCAACCGTGGGTCATCGGCCAGATCGCTGCCGCCGCCGAAGGCGCTGCACAGGTCGAGCTGAAAAACCTCAAGGCTCACTAATGCGCGAGCAGATGCCGACCACCTGTGATGTAGTGGTGCTGCTTTCCGGCACCGGCAGCAACTTGCAGGCTCTGATCGACAACAGTCTGGCCGGGGACAACCCGGTCCGCATCCGCGCGGTGATTTCCAACCGCGCCGACGCCTACGGCCTGCAACGTGCCAGAGAAGCGGGTATCGAAACCCGCTCTCTCGATCACAAGGCTTTCGAAGGTCGTGAGGCCTTCGATGCCGCCTTGATCGAACTGATCGACGCCTTTAAACCCAAGCTAGTCGTCCTTGCCGGATTCATGCGCATCCTCAGTGCCGATTTCGTTCGTCATTACCAGGGCCGCCTGCTGAATATCCACCCATCGCTGCTACCCAAATACAAAGGGTTGAACACTCATCAGCGAGCGCTGGAGGCCGGTGACACCGAGCACGGCTGCAGCGTGCATTTCGTAACCGAGGAACTCGATGGCGGGCCACTGGTCGTACAGGCAGTGATCCCGGTAGAGTTAGACGACTCGCCGCAGAGTCTGGCGCAACGAGTCCACGTCCAGGAGCACCGGATTTACCCGATGGCAGTGCGCTGGTTTGCCGAAGGTCGGTTAACGCTTGGTGAACATGGTGCATTATTGGATGGTCAGTTACTTGCGGCCAGCGGCCACTTGATTCGAATCTAGGAGATTTTATGCGTCGTGCCCTGCTCTTCGCTTGTGCTCTGCTCGCCCTGCCTGTTGTGCAGGCAGCGGACCTTCAACCTTTCTCCGCCAGTTATACCGCCGACTGGAAGCAACTCCCCATGAGCGGTTCGGCCGAACGCAGCCTGTCGAAAAATGCCAACGGCTCCTGGACCTTGAATTTCAAGGCCTCCATGCTGGTCGCCAGCCTGACCGAGGAAAGCACCCTGAAGCTGGACAAGGACGCCTTGCTGCCCCAGTCATATCGCTTCGAACGCGGCGGTCTGGGCAAAGCCAAGAAGGTCAATCTGGACTTCGACTGGACCACCAAGATGGTCACCGGTACTGATCGCGGCGACCCGGTCAAGGTCCCGCTCAACACAGGCATGCTGGACAAATCCACTTATCAACTGGCCTTGCAGCGCGATGTAGCAGCCGGCAAAAAAAGCATGAGCTATCAGGTGGTCGAAGGTGAAGACACAGACACCTACGACTTCCGCGTGATCGGCTCTGAGAAAGTCCAGACCAAGGCAGGTTCAGTCGATGCGATCAAGGTCGAACGCGTCCGCGACCCGACACAGAACAAGCGCATCACTGAAATGTGGTTCGCCAAGGATTGGGGCTACATTCTGGTAGCCCTGCGTCAGGTCGAGACCGACGGCAAGGAGTACAACATCATGCTCCAGGACGGTACGGTCGACGGCAAGGCTGTCAAAGGCAGCTGATCCGGATCGAAGTGAATAAGCCTCGCGAATGCGGGGCTTTTTTTCGCCTGCAGTTTTTGCAAAGGCCGCGCAGGAGCAGGGGGACGCCTACGATAACAATGCCGTCGAAGATGAAACTTTTGTCAGAAAAGCCGGAGGCCTGCGACCGGATGTCACGTCTTTCGCGGGCTGCGGGACTGTTTCATTTTTTGCACAAGACCATTACCAGTCTGAGGTATTTACTTAGCAAGCTAAGAAATAATATAACCAAGGCCTGCAGATGCCTTGCTGCAGATCAATAGAAATTGGAGCCCGCAGATGACTGTAAAAGTAACTGAACGCGACGATTCGCATATGTCCCACGAAGGCCTGGCCGCCGGTATCCGGATCTGGGACGTGCATCAACAAGACATGCTGGTGGGGATGTTCCACTCCGAGAGCGACGCCCACCGCTATAAGGCCGAACTGGAAAACCTGGAACAGCAACGCGACGCCTGATCGATGAAATGACAGGCCTGGAAAACCACAAACCCCGCCAATGAGCGGGGTTTGTCGTCAAGCCGTGGGGCTTACCACATCAGGTCGTCAGGGATCTGGTAGGCCGCGTACGGATCATCCGCATCCACTTCTTCAGTCTGGGTATTGAGCTGGACGATACGACGAGGATCGCGCTCCTGGATCTTCAGCGCCGCCTCACGGGGAATGACTTCATAACCGCCGGCATGGTGGACGATGGCCAACGAACCGCTGCTGAGCTTGTTGCGCATCAGGGTGTTGACCGACAGGCGCTTGACCTTTTTGTCGTCGACGAAGTTGTAGTAGTCCTCGGTGGTCAGCTTCGGCAGGCGCGAAACCTCGATCAATTGCTTGATCTGCGCGGCACGGGCTTTCTGCTCGGCCTTTTCCTGCTGCTGACGATTGAGCTCCTGGTCGCGCTTGACCTTCTCTGCCATAGCCTCCTGGGCTGCACGCTGCTGCGAGTCGTCAAGTTCAATCTGACCCTTGTGGGCCAAACGCTGTTGTTTCTGCTTGTCTTTGCCGACCTGTTTGGCCTGCTTTTGGTTGACCAGCCCTGCTTTGAGCAACTGGTCGCGAAGGGAAAGGCTCATGTACTTACTCACTTAGGCAACGGCTCAGCCGCAGCTGGGCAAATTCTTTTCCTGACGTTTGGCTTCGCCCCACAAGGCGTCCAACTCTTCGAGGGTGCAATCTTCTATGGGACGGTGGGTGTCGCGCAATGCCTGTTCGATAAATCGGAAACGTCGCTCGAACTTGATGTTGGCGCCACGCAAGGCAGTTTCCGGATCGACCTTGAGGTGCCGGGCCAGATTCACCACGACAAACAGCAGATCGCCGACTTCATCGGCGATGGCCGCAGCGTCGTTATCGGCCATGGCCTCGAGCACTTCATCGAGCTCCTCACGGACCTTGTCGATCACCGGCAAGGCGTCGGGCCAGTCGAAACCAACCTGAGCCGCACGCTTCTGCAATTTCGCCGCGCGGGATAGCGCAGGCAACGCGCCAGGCACATCATCGAGCAAGGACAACTGCTCCGGGGCATGGGACTTCTCAGCCCGCTCCTCGGCCTTGATCTCTTCCCAACGCTGCTTGACCTGGTCTTCGTCGAGCCGCGGGACATCCAGTGGCGCATAAAGATCGCCGGTCGGAAACACATGGGGGTGACGCCGAATCAATTTGCGGGTGATGCTGTCGACAACGCCATCAAATTCGAAGCGCCCCTCTTCCCGGGCCAACTGACTGTAATAAACCACCTGAAACAACAAATCGCCCAGCTCGCCCTGGAGGTGATCGAAGTCACCGCGCTCGATGGCGTCAGCAACCTCATAGGCCTCTTCCAGGGTGTGGGGCACAATCGTGGCGTAAGTCTGTTTGATATCCCACGGACAGCCGTACTGCGGGTCCCGCAGCCGGCTCATCAGGTGCAACAAGTCTTCAAGTGAATACATCTATAGGTCTCTGCGCAACCTGTAGGAGCGAGCTTGCTCGCGATAGCGGTGTGTCAGGTAAAACTCTATCGCGAGCAAGCTCGCTCCTACAGGGGATCGCATTTCATGGCGTCCGGTTGCGGCGGGTTTCAATGATGTTCGGCAACTGGGAAATTCTCCCGAGCAACCGCCCCAACGCATCCAGCCCCGGAATCTCGATGGTCAAGGACATCAACGCTGTGTTGTTTTCCTTGTTGGAGCGGGTATTGACTGCCAGCACGTTGATCCGCTCGTTGAGCAGCACTTGCGAAACGTCGCGCAGCAAACCAGAGCGGTCATAGGCGCGAATGATGATGTCGACCGGATAGGTCAACACCGGCACCGGGCCCCAACTGACCTGAATGATCCGTTCCGGCTCACGACCGCTCAATTGCAGCACTGATGCACAGTCCTGACGGTGAATGCTGACGCCCCGGCCCTGGGTGATGTAACCGACGATCGCATCCCCCGGCAGCGGCTGGCAGCAGCCGGCCATCTGAGTCATCAGGTTGCCTACGCCCTGGATCTGGATGTCGCCGCGCTTGCCGGGTTTGTAGCCGGTGGCCTTGCGTGGAATCAACTCCAGCTGTTCGTTGCCACGCTCCGGCTCGACCAGTTGCTGGGCCAGGTTGACCAACTGCGCCAGGCGCAAATCGCCAGCCCCCAACGCGGCAAACATGTCCTCGGCGGTTTTCATGTTGGCCTTGTCGGCCAGCTTGTCGAAATCAACCTGAGGCAAGCCCAGACGTCCCAGCTCACGTTCGAGCAAGGTTTTACCGGCGGCTACGTTTTGATCACGAGCCTGCAACTTGAACCAGTGGACGATCTTCGCCCGGGCCCGGGAAGTGGTGATGTAACCCAGGTTCGGGTTCAGCCAGTCGCGGCTCGGCGTGCCGTGCTTGCTGGTGATGATCTCGACCTGCTCACCGGTTTGCAGGCTGTAGTTGAGCGGAACGATGCGCCCGTTGATCTTGGCGCCGCGGCAGTTGTGACCGATCTCGGTGTGCACGCGGTAGGCGAAGTCCAGTGGCGTCGCGCCTTTGGGCAAGTCGATGGCGTGGCCGTCCGGGGTGAAGATGTAAACCCGGTCCGGCTCGATATCGACGCGCAGCTGTTCGGCCAGGCCACCGATATCCCCCAATTCCTCGTGCCACTCGAGCACCTGACGCAGCCAGGAGATTTTCTCTTCGTAGTGATTGGAGCTGGATTTAACGTCGGTGCCTTTGTATCGCCAGTGCGCACAAACACCCAGCTCGGCCTCTTCGTGCATTGCATGGGTACGAATCTGGACTTCCAGCACCTTGCCTTCAGGACCGATAACCGCGGTATGCAACGAGCGATAGCCGTTCTCTTTAGGGTTGGCGATGTAGTCGTCGAACTCTTTCGGGATGTGCCGCCACAGGGTATGGACGATGCCCAGCGCGGTGTAGCAGTCACGCATTTCCGGCACCAGCACTCGAACGGCGCGCACGTCGTAGATCTGGCTGAACTCCAGCCCCTTGCGCTGCATTTTTCGCCAGATCGAATAGATGTGCTTGGCCCGGCCACTGATGTCAGCGTCGACGCCAGTAGCGTGCAGTTCGCTCTGCAATTGGTTCATCACATCGGTGATGAAACGTTCGCGATCGAGGCGACGTTCATGCAGCAACTTGGCGATCTGCTTGTACTGATCGGGCTCCAGGTAACGGAAGGACAAATCCTCCAGCTCCCATTTGATATGCCCGATACCAAGACGGTGAGCCAGGGGCGCGTAGATGTCGAAAACTTCCCGGGCGACCCGGTTGCGCTTTTCGTCATCGGCGGTTTTCACCGCACGAATCGCGCAGGTGCGTTCGGCCAGCTTGATCAGCGCGACGCGAACGTCATCGACCATGGCCACCAGCATCTTGCGAAGGTTTTCGACCTGCCCTTGGGTGCCGAGCACCAATGACTGGCGCGGGCTCAAACTGGCACTGATCGCGGCCATGCGCAGCACGCCGTCGATCAGCTTGGCCACCACCGGACCAAAACGCTGACTGACCACCGGCAACTGGATCTGCCCTTCGCGGACACCGCGGTAAAGCACCGCAGCCACCAGCGAATCCTGGTCCAGTTTGAGGTCAGCGAGAATTTCTGCGATTTCCAGACCGGTACGGAAACTCGACATCCCCTCGGCCCAGAGATTCTTCGCCGCATTGTCTTGCTGTTCAGCCTGGCGAGCGAACTCGCAGGCTTCTTTCAAGGCTTCACGGTCCAGCGCCATATCGACACTGACCGCATGATCGAGCCATGCCTCGAGATTGATACTGCCGTCGGTGTTGATCGGCTGGTGTGCTCTCACCTGTACCATCTTGCTTACCTTCCCTACGACGCACATTCAATGCGTCAAAATCGCTGACCTTCGTTGCCAATGGTCCCTCGCTGGGCTGGCGAGGGTCATGCATCAGCGGGCCAGTCGGACCAGACGAACCATCCTAGTTCGCTTCAAATAACGCCATGGCCTCGACATGTGCCGTCTGAGGAAACATATCGAGGATCCCGGCACGTTTTAACCGGTAGCCCTGCTTGATCAACTCAACCGTGTCACGGGCCAGCGTCGCCGGGTTGCATGACACATAAACCAACCGTTCTGCGCCCAGGGTAGCGAGCTTGCGCACCACTTCGAAAGCACCGTCACGAGGTGGGTCCAAGAGTACCGCAGAAAAGCCCTCGCTGGCCCATTTGGCATCAGCCAAAGGCTGGGATAAATCGGCCTGAAAAAACTTCGCGTTATGCACATTATTGCTGGTGGCATTGCCGGCGGCACGTTCGACCATGGTCGACACCCCTTCTACCGCGACCACTTCTTTAACCAGTCGAGCCAATGGCAGAGCAAAGTTACCCAAGCCGCAGAACAGATCGAGGACGCGCTCACTGGACTTCGGCGCCAGCCATTGCAGAGCCTGAGCGACCATCGCTTCATTGACTCCGGCGTTCACCTGGATGAAATCCCCTGGCCGATAAGCCAGTTGCAAATCCCACTGTTCCAGTCGATAACCGAGCTGCTGATCCGGCTCGACCGGTTGCGGCTCGCCTTCGCCGTGTAGCCACAACTGGGCCTCATGTAATGCGCAGAATTCTTTGAGTATCGTCAAATCAGCGTCAGACAGTGGCGACATGTGCCGCAGCAGAAATGCGATGGCCGAACCACTGAACAACTCCACATGGCCCAATGCCTGAGGTTTGCTCAAACGCCGTAGCATCTCCGGCAAGCGTTTCATGATCGGCTGCAAGGGCTGTACCAACACCAGGCAATCATTGATGCCGACGATGTCCTGGCTGGCTGCAGCACGAAAGCCCACTTCGAGCTTTTTCGCCTTGGCATCCCAGCGCACCGCCACCCGGGCGCGACGTCGGTAACCGAATTCCGGCCCGCTCAAGGGAGCGGCCCACTCCTCGGGCTCGACCCCTGCGACCCGCGACAACTGCTCGGCGAGCATGCGCTGTTTCAGGGCAAGTTGTTCGTTGTGGGGCAGATGCTGAACGCTGCAACCGCCGCAGCGCCCGGCGTGGGCGCACGGTGCCGGACGGCGCAGTTCACTGGCCTGCAATACCCGCTCGGTACGTGCTTCGACAACTTTGCCGTGGGCACCCAGGACCCGCGCTTCGACGTCTTCACCGGCCAGAGCGCCGATGACGAACCAGGTGCGACCTTCGAAAAACGCGATACCGCGACCGTCATTAGCCAGGCGTTCAATGCTCAGGCGCTGCTTTTTGCCGGTCGGGACTTGCGCGGCCTTGCTGCCGCCAGTGGGCTGGAAGCGCAGGCCTCTCTCTTGCCTGGCCATCAGTTGGGCGCGTCGAAAATGCCGGTCGACAGGTAACGGTCGCCACGGTCACAAATGATCGCGACCATCACCGCGTTTTCGACTTCCTGGGACAGCCGCAGCATCGCCGCTACGGCACCGCCCGAGGACACACCACAGAAAATACCTTCTTCGCGGGCCAGTCGACGGGTCACGTCTTCGGCTTCGCTTTGGGCCATGTCGACTATCCGGTCGACCCGATCGGCCTGGTAGATCTTCGGCAAGTATTCTTGCGGCCAGCGGCGGATACCGGGAATGGCCGAGCCTTCCATCGGTTGCAGGCCAACGATCTGCACCGCCGGGTTCTGTTCCTTCAGGTAGCGCGAAACGCCCATGATGGTGCCGGTGGTGCCCATGGAGCTGATGAAATGGGTGATGCTGCCCTGGGTCTGGCGCCAGATTTCCGGGCCGGTGCCGGTGTAGTGCGCCTCGGGGTTATCAATGTTGGCGAACTGGTCGAGCACCTTGCCGCGACCCTCGGCCTGCATCCGCTCGGCGAGGTCACGAGCGCCTTCCATACCCTCTTCCTGTGTGACCAGAATCAGTTCGGCGCCATAGGCGGTCATTGCTGCCTTGCGCTCGGCACTGGCGTTGCCGGGCATGATCAGGATCATCTTGTAACCCTTGATTGCCGCGGCCATCGCCAAGGCGATCCCGGTATTGCCCGAGGTCGCTTCGATCAGCGTATCGCCGGCATGGATCTGCCCACGCAACTCCGCACGGGTGATCATCGACAGCGCCGGACGGTCCTTGACCGAACCCGCTGGGTTATTCCCCTCAAGTTTGAGCAGCAGGGTATTGCTGGTGACGCCGGGCAGGCGTTGCAAACGGACTAGCGGGGTGTTGCCGACGCAATCGGCGATGGTTGGGTACTGCAAGGTCATGGCGTATTCGCAATCCAGACTGCGGGGACGCCTATCATACCGGCAAACGTGCGCAGGCCATATCACGCAAAGTATGGGGCTTATGGCTGAATGCTATAAGCAGCACCTCATCGGCTCGCTCGCAGGCAAGCCTCGCTTCAGAAAACGCGCAAAAACCTGTAGATGCGCGGCTTGCCCGCGAAGACATCGCAATGGCATTTCAAGGCTAACTTGTAGGATGTAGGAAGTTTCCCGCAAGTTGTGGCGGTTTGCATGAACTGGTGCGCTACGGGCTTCATCGATAGTCTATGGGTGTCACTGCACATTCAGTGGCAGGAGCCCCTATGCGGCTCAGGAGTTATCTACTCATGTTGCAAGTGCGGTTCAGGATGCAACCCTGCCAGCAAAGCTTTTTTATCGTGTGACTGTCGCACTCGATTCGCAGACGGTTGCCGTGTACGGCTATTCGCAGCCCCTGCAGGCCGGGTTGTTAGAAGCCGATATCGTCCAAGACAAGCGTCGTCTCTATGAATGGGTTCTGGAGCCGATCTACTCACTGACGGGCAAGCGCCGGGAGTGAGCAGGATTTAAACACGAATGGCATGGGGCGTTAAAAACATGACAAAAAGGGAACAAGAAGTCCTGCAATCACTTCTGCAAGGCAAAACCAATAAACAAATCGCGTTGTTGCTTGGGATAAGTGATTTCACAGTGCGCGATTATGTGTCTTCAATTCTTCGCAAGAAAGGGGTCGGCTCGAGGGCGGAGCTATTCGCAGCAGAAATGAGAAAAGAAAAGTTCTGAGTCACCCTACATCTATAGGGTTATAAAAATCAATCAGCCAGACTATTTTTCGCATCACAGAGCAAAAGCCAAACTAGGCAACTCAGACCCTGCCAGCGCATTTAGTATCCAACAAGCGACCGCTAGCTGAGTTTAGCATCGCCTGTAAAAACCAAGTAAAACTTGAAACAAGTAAAATAAAAATCGCAAAAAGCACTAACGAAATTAAACCCTTGCGGAGGTGAAACTTAAATGCAAGCCTTAGCCTTTTTTTGCGATCTTCCTATCTAGTGACAGTTTCAGCCCGTGTTCATTTCTCGACTTATACCTCCGCCGATCATCCCCCCCATAGCCGCCTACAACTCCTGTTAACTCTTTACCTATACCGGCCGTCCCACTAATAACTCCGACCGCCGCACCAGCTATAACTCCGAGAAGATGTAGCACATAGTGCTAGAAACCCCTTGAACTTCTTAATACCAAATAGCCACACAAACTTATTAAAACACACGCATGGACCAACGAATGATGACCGTCAGAGAACAAGAAATCCTAAAACTTCTACTCCAAGGAAAAACCAACAAACAAATCGCGAAAACCATTGGCGCAAGTGACTTCACTGTACGCGACCACGTATCGTCAATCATCCATAAAACAGGTGTCAGTTCAAGAACTGAATTACTTGCAACAAAAATAAAAAAACCGATTAAACTTAAGAAATCTACCCATACTTCAAAGTCTTTTACCCCCCCTATTCAATGCAAGTGAACTGCCGCACACCAAACAGGGATTCCCACGCACCAATACACTAGGTTTCAAGATAGCCTTTTATATCGAAAAAAGATACAAGCAATATAAATTCTACCGAAGCAATTTATCGAACAGCACACGACGACTTACATTTGAAACACTAATCACAACCAGTCACCAAACAGCAAGAGTCACACCTCCACTTTGCATTTCTGACAAACAGAGATACTCCTCACTAGAAATAATCCAGGAGCCTTATCCAAACAACAAAATAAACTTCAAACATCAGAGATAAAAAACTCCACAATTGCCCCCCATATTTGTTGCCACTCAAGACAATCCTAGACAAACCATCAACCGTGGGACCATGGCAATAACAAAAAAAACAATTGCTGAAAAAACAAACATTTGAACGAGCGTCACTGAAGGAGTATACCCAAAGGCCGATTTAACCAGACTAACGACTCCTTTATAAACCAACCCCATAAATAAACCCAATAAAGCCGACAACAAAATCGACATGCTTACTCCTACAAAGAATAGCTAACAGAAAGCAGAAAAAACCCTTTTAATGCATTGACACCAGTGAACTCAGGCCCAAGCCTGTACGCCCCTTCCTCTTGCGAATAACTTAGCGCCCCCATTGATACCTCTCTCGAATCATTTCATTCAGAAAAAGCCTAGGCAGGTCATCAGCTTCGGAACTATAGCCATGACCAAAAAGACAACAGCGGGAACATAAAACACATCAAGATATTTATTTGAAAACGTAAATCCAAACGTCACTTTCGCAAAATCATTCGCCCCCCTGCAGGCAAGCGCGATAAACAAGCACAAAACCGCATACAACAGTATTTTCATAGCATCACCTGCTAGCCGACCGATATAATAAAATAAAAGCGCAAAAAGGCTAATACAGCCAATATTCTAGGATAGACGCTGTAATTAAAGCGCTTTTTGCGCTCCTTTACCTAGTATTAGCCTCCGCGTGGTTTCATTTCTCGGCCTATACCTCCGGCGACTATCCCTCCGCCATAGCCGAGCCCAACTCCTTTTATTGCGTTAACTAGACCAGTCGGCCCACCAACAGCTCCAACTAATGCCCCTCCTACCGTAACGCCGACAAAATCTCCAGTATTAAATGCCCCCCCTCCTACTGTAGTTCCAATATAGCCTGCCGCTGCCGACGCAGCACCTATGGCTGCACCAGCCAAAACCGCGCCATTAGCACCACCGACCGCCTCTGCTTCAACCAAGGAAATCTCACGCATTGCTAATCCTCCAATTAATTATTCTGATGATACAGACTAAAAACTCACACAACTACTTCCCTCTCTTATGCTCTCCTCTAGCAAACGGCTTAAAACTCCTACGACATAGCTTTAATCCTCCCCAACACCTGCACGGCACTTTAATTGGAAGTTACCGACTTTACGAATCGTATAGTCTTCATTTCGACGCACCCAGAATACTTTTTCAATACCCTCTTCCTGAAGATAACTTTTAATTATTTTTAAAGCTTCTCTTGCACCGCCACAAGGAAAACAAAAATCAATAATCCAGGTACTCCCGCCCTCGTTCCACTCATCGGAATGGATTAAAAAATCAGGACATTTAAGTAGCCGCTCCTCACTGTCGCTCGCTAAGTGAGCCCATGTTACGTAGCCGATAGGAGTGGACGCTTTATCGAAGAAAAATAAAATTTGTTTATGATCGATTGCAGGACAGATCCAAAACCTTAATGTACGCATTGAAAAAGATGAGTAGCGTCTACACATAGACGTGACCAAGCAAGCAAAACCAAGCAACTGTGCCTTACCAAAAACCACAGAATTTTTACAGGCAGTATTTAGTTCAAACGTTCTTTTCATGGACAAAGCCCCATATATCACCATAAAAAGAAACCGCCTTAGCCAGTTCAGCTTTATCTATATCAAGTTCAAACAAACACTTTACCGAAAATAGATTGCCACTTGCTTGCTTTATGACATACAAGCCGCTCTTAATGTCGTACCATATTTTTAGGGAGCCACTAAACCAGAATGGAATACTTACCCCTTTCTCAGTACTAAATTGAAGACATGCTGCGTCAGCAGCATCTTCAACCAGCGTTCCATACCCCTCCTCAGTTCTCCCCTTCCGCTCCATGGTCTCGGCAATATGCTCTTCAAGATCAGCCAGCAAGATACTAGTGTGATTTATCCTGGTAAGATTTACAGCAGTACCAAAAATAACATTCGCACGACTAATCCCCATTGAGCGTGCCTTACCACACACCAACTCAAACAGCTGACTATATGTTGCAGCCAACTTTCTCAATAGCGTTAATTCTATATTCAGCATCGAGAGATTTTGCTCCACATTAAGAGCCTTCCCTCTCAGCAGTGCCGCATAGAAACGATACCCCCAAGACTCATAGCCTTTCCAACCTGCCTCAGTGGAGATTGACATCATTGAAAAATCATCAGACGCCAGTACTTTTTGAAGAGCTCCAGAAAACTCTAAAAAAATATTACTTTCAGCTACCTTATTAAGCAAACATGATGGAAAACCCATCCGCATGACACAATGCAAATTGAATTTTTTGTTATATTCCAGAACAAACTCACTCACGGCCTTTCTAAAAATTTCGTTTGAATCATCAGCACTAACAACCCCATATTTACCCAAGCAATAACAAATACTTTCAATACTCTCTATAGCCGAAATGTGTTCTCCAGTAAAATTCTCAAAATCAACTCTATCTCCGCAAATCAGATTCGAGAATATTCTTGTACTACTAAAATCTAACCATGCCCCATCCAAAGATATATTTGATGCGCTGATATTGTAATGAATTATTCGCTTTGCCCTGGCAGTAGCGAATTGCCTGGCGAAACGCTTTGCCAGTTCGCTCAAACCTATACTCAACTGCTCACACAAAGTACCTGTAATTAATCCATACTTATTAACAGGCAGAAAACCAACAAGCCTCTTTACAACCGCACGCACACGCTTAGCGTCCTCACTCATTGAACCTGTTTGTCTTTCTTTAAAATAAGTAGCTCTGATAAAGTGAGCAGGCCGCACTGCCGGCATTCGAACCAACAGGCCTCGAGGATAACTTTTACTTCCGTGTTCAAAATCATACCCAGCATCTATAACCGCTACTGCTCTAACCGCTCCGTAAGGAAGTGCGATATGTATAATTTCGGCCCATATTGATTCATAGATCGCCGAATCAAGAGACATAAAGCCATTTCCATCAGCAGCATCTACATCCTCTCCAACTAACTGATTAGGGCCAATCCCTTTGACTTGAAAATCACCATCAAAACCACAACGGCCACCGCCGCCATTCCTTAAAATGCCGTCTCCGCCGTACCGCTCAGCGAAAAATGTTTTTTTATCTGTTCCTATCTTTCCGACAGAACTGCTATTAGTGACAACGTAACTGTATTTTGAGAGCACTTCCTCTTTGCTCAAACCACATTTTAATTTTTCGTTAAAAAATACAATTGAAGTTCCTTTAGCTTCGACTGCTTCAAAGCGTACGAAAACTTCCTGCAAGTCAGATAACCTGTTATGTCCCATAAGAGCGACAACACCCTTCCGTGATTACGGCCAATTGCTGATCCCAGACAAGATAACCATTCTACTGGCCGGAAAAAATCCTACACATGTAGGGGTGATGATCGCGAGCATAAGGCCGTATAGTTCCATCGCACCGACAGCCTATGATGCCTTGAACGCCACAACAAGCTGTGCGCTATCACGTATTGCTCTCTTTACGTTAGATACAATAGCAACTCTATATCGTTACGCTGCCATGCCAATTTTTTCCCACCAGAATCAGAGAAAGAGACGTTTTGTATCGATGGAAAAAACTCCGTTATTTAGAACTGAGGCATTAGAAGCGAAGCAAGTACGATTATTAGGAGAAATAGTTCTAATTCGGCCTGTATCCTTCGCCGTATTCACGCTGTTTTCCACACTGCTAGCATCGCTGGTAGTCATTTTCTTCATATGGGGCAGCTATACAAAGCGGACCACCGTGCCAGGCCAGCTCATATCGTCTTCGGGACAAATCAAGATATACGTCCCACAATATGGTCGAATACTGGAAAGCTTTGTCCATGAAGGACAAAACGTTACGAAAGATGCCCCCTTATTAAGTGTATCTAGTGAACGATATAATGCGGGCTTGGGACCTGTCCAAGCGGGGATTAGCGATTCTCTTATACAGCGTAAAACGTCCTTGCTTGACGAACTGGAAAAACAAAGAAACCTACAGAGTGAAGAAAGAAACAGCCTCCTTAGTAAGCTGAGCAGTCTTCAACAGGAAATAGTGACGCTGTCTGAGCAAACCTCGAGTCAAAAACAATTAGTCCTATTGGCTTCAGACGCCTCAAGTCGCTATCAGGGATTGATGGAGAAAGGTTACATCTCCATGGACCAGCTACAGCAGCGCCAAGCGGAACTACTTGGCCAACGACAAACATTACAAGCACTCGCACGTGAGCGCACTACGCTCCAGCAACAAATAGTAGAGCGTAGCAATGAGCTTTCTGGCTTATCAGCCAGACATGCCAACCAACTATCAAGTATAAACCGTGTACTATCAGGAGTGGAACAAGACATTGTAGAAAGCGAGGCTAAACGCACATTAGTTATTACGGCCCCTCAAGAAGGAACTGCTACTGCGGTTCTCGTGGAACCTGGTCAGACCGTGGACAGCTCTCGACCACTTTTGAGCATTGTTCCGACTAATTCACTTTTACAGGCCGAACTCTATGCGCCTAGCAAGTCCATCGGCTTTATCAAGTCTGGAGACACCGTAAGGATCCGCTATCAATCCTTTCCTTATCAGAAATTTGGTCAGCACTGTGGCGTCGTAAAATCTATTTCCAAAGCTTCTGTTTCCCCCTCTGAATTGGCAAGCATGACGGGCGGTGTGCCTGGGCTTGGTGTGGATGGCGAACAGTTTTACCGCATACGTGTAGATCTTGAAAAGCAACAGGTCCTGGCCTATGGCGAGCAGCGCTCGTTACAAACGGGCATGCTGCTTGAGGCCGACATATTGCAAGAGACTCGTCGCCTCTACGAGTGGGTGCTCGAACCGCTTTACAGTCTCACCGGCAAACTCTAGGAGCGGCATATATGGCATATTTGGACGCGATATCGCTGCGCTTAGGTCGCAAGCTACCACTGTTTCTTCAGACTGAAGCCACAGAGTGCGGACTAGCCTGCCTTGCAATGGTGCTCGGTTATCATGGCTACAGATCCAATTTGACAGAGTTACGACGCCGCTTCAATGTGTCGTTGAAAGGAATCACACTAAAACACATCATCCAGACAGCTGATGAGCTAAAACTAGGCTCTCGCGCAATCAGGCTAGAGCTAGAAGATCTTGCTAAGTTAAAGTTACCTTGTATCCTTCATTGGAATTTTAATCATTTTGTAGTATTGAAGTCTGTACATAAAAATCGTCTGACGCTACATGATCCCGCTAATGGCGTCCGCCATCTGAGCCTTAACGAGGCAAGCAGATATTTTACCGGTATCGCCTTAGAATTGTGGCCCAACAGCGGTTTTGAAAAACGGGAAGCCAAGCCTAGAATCAAGCTTTTGAGCATGCTAGGGAAGGTAACTGGACTTTATCGTTCATTATTGCAGATCCTTTTACTGGCATTGGCATTAGAAGTGTTTTCCCTGGTAAGTCCTTTTTTTCTTCAATGGACCATCGACAATGTACTTGTTAGTGAAGATAGAAACTTGCTAACGACCTTGGCGATAGGTTTCGGCTTATTGATGCTTATGCAGCAAGCGGTGACTGGCATTCGTGCTTGGGTGATGATGCACATGAGTACCATGCTCAGTGTGCAATGGCGCGCCAACGTATTCAGTCATTTGCTGAGATTACCGATTCAATACTTTGAAAAACGACATCTTGGTGACGTCGTTTCGAGATTCGGAGCTGTCGATAACATTCAACATACTCTTACAGCCGCTTTTTTTTCTACCCTCCTTGACGGTCTTATGAGCGTCGCTACGTTAGCGCTTATGTTTATCTACAGTCCAACGTTGGCGTGTATCGCTCTTATTGCAATGGTATTGTATACCTTTGGGCGTTGGGTCTGGTACTGCCCCTTGCGCAATGCGACTGAAGAGCAAATCATCCATGCTGCTCGTCAGGAAAGCCATTTTCTAGAGACAGTGAGGGGTATTCGGCCACTTAAGTTATTCCAACGTCAAAACGAACGACGCTCCGCTTGGCTTGGGCTCCTCGTTGAACAGATTAATGCAGGCCTTCGCACTCAGAAATTGCAACTAATGTATGTACAGCTAAACGGTTTACTCTTTGGCATGGAAAATATAATTTCCATCTGGTTTGGCGCGAACATGGTAATGAGTGGTCAATTCACTGTGGGTGTACTGATGGCCTATACCGCTTACAAAACTCAGTTTGTTAGTCGGGTCGCTAGCCTGATCGACCATTTATTTGAGTTACATATGCTCCAGCTACAAGGTGAACGTTTAGCTGATATTGTCATCCACCCTCCAGAGGACAGTCGAGCAAAAATAGACTCCGCAACGCTGGCGGCACGCGAAGCAAGCATTGAGATCAAAGGGCTAATGTACCGTTATTCAGAACAAGAACCGTTCGTTCTCGATAATTTAGATCTATGGATTGCAGAGGGCGAGTCTGTAGCTATTACTGGTAGCTCGGGGAGCGGCAAAAGCACGTTAATCAGCCTCATGCTGGGTATCCTACATCCGAGTTCTGGCCAAATACATGTAGCCGGAATTGAGCTAGGTCGAATGGGTATGGATGCTTTTCGAGAAATGGTTGGAACAGTACTGCAGGATGATCTTTTGTTTGCAGGGTCACTAGCGGAAAATATATCGTTCTTTGAACCAAACACAGATATGGCATGGATAATACAATGCGCAGAAATGGCAGCAATTCATAGCGAGATTGAGGCAATGCCAATGGGCTATAACACATTGGTTGGTGATATGGGCACGGTGTTATCAGGAGGACAGAAACAACGAGTATTACTGGCCAGGGCTCTATACAAGAAACCCAGGATACTATTTCTTGATGAGGCTACCAGTCACTTAGACGTTCTATGTGAGCAGAAGGTTAACAACGCCATTCGCGCCCTTCATATGACTAGAATCATTGTGGCTCATCGGCCAGAGACGATTGCGTCAGCTGACCGAATTGTAACATTGGATTTTGGAAAAAAAGTTTCGGAAAAACACACCAAAACCTCTATAAATCAATAAATTTTTGCTACGACAGAACAATGAATGATATTCTTGCTGGAACATTGTTTTTTTCATTGACTTTCTGTTCCGCGACATCCTTCGCAGCTAGTCTGGATGTATTTGGTGTTCAGAGTACCGTTTCAGGCACTTCTGTAAAAGACCTTAGTCGCGGAAATATGCCATGTCTATTCGGTAGCCTACCCAAAGAGCTGACGCTGGAAGAGGCGATAGAGAGAATACTTTGCAACGACCCACAGACACGTTTGGCATGGGCCAATGCTAAAGCACAAGCGGCTCTAGTCGGGATAAGCGAATCTTCGTATCTTCCAAGACTGAACGGCGGTATCGGCATTTCCAGTGGACGCAACGTCAGTGATTACGAACAACGGCCAGAGCTTTCCAGCAAAGGCAAACAGCAACAAACCACCAATAGATTGAGTTTTAGCTGGGTCCTATTCGATTTCGGGCGTAGAGAAGCTGCACTAAGTAGTGCCAGGCAACTGCTAGTAGCTGCCAACTCCAACCAGGATGCGACTCTTCAAAGCTCCTTCGTCTTGGCAGCACAGCTCTACTACAACGCTCTCTCCGCTCAACGCAGCTTAATTGCTTCGACTGAAGTCGAGGCGTTGGCCGCAGAAAATCTTAAAGCTGCTGACGCCAAATATAAGGCAGGAGCCGCAGCACTCTCAGATAGATTACAAGCTCAGACGGCTTACTCTCAAGCACGCCTTGGCCAAGTTCGTAACGCTGGAGCATTGCGTAATGCAACTGGAATTATTGCACTGCGCATGGGGATCCCCCCAAATACGCCCTTTAAATTGGCTGGGAATCTTACTCCCTTACCTGACACATACTTCGTTCGGGCAATTGATGAACTGCTTAAACAGGCTCGACAGGATCATCCTGCCCTAATAGCAGCTCAAGCGAGGATCAAAGCGGCCGAGGCCACACTTGAAGAGCGCCGAGCAACAGGAAGACCGACATTATCGTTAACTGCTGACATCTCCGAAACCCAAAGCAATCGATCACAGGCGCTCAACGGAGATAGAAGCGAACGCGACAGAACGATCGGTTTGCAGCTAAATATTCCCTTGTTTGAAGGATTCGAACGCACTTATCAAATACGTAATGCCCAAGCACGCCTTGAGGCAAGCAGGGCTGAGCTTATCGATGCGGAACAGATAGTGTTAGTTGACTTATGGGCAAACTATCAAGCACTTAGTATCGAAACTCTCAGCCTGGAACGTACAGGTGAATTGGTGGCGCAGTCGCGCCAGTCTCTTGAGGTAGTTCAAGGTCGTTATCGCTCTGGTGTTGGTAGCATGATCGAATTGCTTAACACATTGACGTCTTATGCTTCAGCGGAAGAGCAACACATTAGAGCGTTGAGCAATTGGCAAGTTTCTCGTTTGAAATTGGCCGCTAACCTGGGGCGCCTTGGGTTCTGGACACTGCAGTAACTGAACCCGGCGGTGCCGACTGCCATTCCGGGGGTGAACACCAGCATCCCTGTCCACCAGATCCATACATGGACATTGTCCTGGAGGCCGGTGATGCCTTCTATCTCCACGTGGTGGGTGGCATAACCCATTGCCACTGGGAGAAGCTACCTTTTATCTGGCGACAGGTACCTTCCCGGCTTATACCGTCGATTGTCCGATCCAGCACGAGGTGGTCTCCTATCGCCAGCATACGGGGATGGCCAATAGATACGGGCGTCATTATCTTCTGTAATTAATTCTCAGTTACCCATTATTCAAGATTGCTCCCCGGCTCTCTCTCGCAGGGCGGGTTTTGTGGTGGATAGGAGATCGCTATCGCGAGCAAGCTCGGCTCCTACATAGCAGACGGCTGGCGGCGTTAATTTACAAAGATTGCCCGCAAGCAAATGGCTACACTGCGCAGGTGGCGCGTACCGGATGTGCGCATCAGTCATTCGTCTGTCATTCAAAATGGCGTGGTAGCAGGAGAGTTGCGTGCTTAAGAAACTGGGGATAAAAGGCCGCGTGCTGTTGTTGAGCCTGTTGCCGACCAGCTTGATGGCATTGGTGCTGGGCGGCTATTTCACGTGGATGCAGCAGTCCGACCTGCAAACCCAGCTCCTGCAACATGGCGAGATGATCGCCGAACAACTGGCACCGCTGGTGGCCCCTGCCATGGGCCATAACAACTCGGATTTACTGGAACGCATCGCGACCCAATCCCTGGAACAGACGGATGTTCGCGCCGTATCCTTTCTCGCTCCCGACCGCACGCCACTGGCCCATGCGGGCCCGAGCATGCTCAATCAGCCACCGATCGGTAACAGCCCCCACATGCTGCGACGCACCGGCAGTGACGCGACGCGCTATCTATTGCCGGTGTTCGGCCGACACCGTAACCTCGCCGGTGACCTGATCCCTGATGAGTCCGACCGCTTACTGGGCTGGGTGGAGCTTGAACTGTCCCACAACGGCATGCTGCTGCGCGGTTACCGCAGCCTGTTCGCCAGCCTGCTATTGATCGCCGCGGGCCTTGCCGGCACGGCCCTGCTGGCGCTGCGCATAAGCCGCACAATCAATACGCCGCTCAGCCTGATCAAACACGCTGTTGCGCAACTCAAGGAAGGTAACCTGGAGACCCGCCTGCCGGCACTCGGCAGCCAGGAGCTGGATGAACTGGCATCAGGCATCAACCGCATGGCTGGCACTCTGCAAAACGCCCAGGAAGAATTGCAACACAGCATCGACCAAGCCACTGAAGACGTTCGGCAGAACCTGGAGACTATCGAAATCCAGAACATCGAACTGGACCTGGCACGTAAAGAGGCGCTGGAAGCAAGCCGGATCAAATCCGAGTTCCTGGCCAACATGAGCCACGAGATCCGCACGCCCCTCAATGGCATCCTCGGCTTCACCCATCTGCTGCAGAAAAGTGAGTTGACACCTCGTCAGCTGGATTACCTGGGCACCATCGAGAAGTCCGCCGACAGCCTGCTGGGGATCATCAACGAGATTCTCGACTTCTCGAAAATCGAGGCCGGCAAGCTGGTGCTCGACAGCATTCCCTTCAACCTGCGAGACCTGCTGCAGGACACCCTGACCATCCTCGCCCCGGCGGCCCACGCCAAGGAGCTTGAACTGGTGAGCCTGGTCTACCGCGATACCCCATTGTCGCTGGTCGGCGATCCCCTGCGCCTCAAACAGATCCTCACCAACCTGGTGAGCAACGCGATCAAATTCACTCGCGAGGGCACCATCGTCGCCCGCGCCATGCTCGAAGAAGAGCATGAAGACAGCGTGCAACTGCGCATCAGCATTCAAGACACCGGTATCGGCCTGTCCAATCAGGACGTGCGTGCCTTGTTTCAAGCGTTCAGCCAGGCCGACAACTCGCTGTCCCGACAACCCGGCGGCACCGGTCTGGGCCTGGTGATTTCCAAACGCCTGATCGAACAAATGGGCGGCGAGATCGGTGTCGACAGCACGCCCGGCGAAGGATCCGAGTTCTGGATCAGCCTGAGTCTGCCGAAAGCCCGCGACGACGCCGAAGACCTGCCGTCTGCGCCACTGCTTGGTCGCCGCGTCGCTGTGCTGGAGAACCACGAACTGGCCCGCCAGGCCTTGCAGCATCAACTGGAAGACTGCGGCCTGGAAGTCACCCCGTTCAATACCCTGGAAGCGTTGACCAACGGCATCACCGGCACCCATCAGACCGATGAGGCGATCGACCTGGCGGTGCTTGGCATCACCACCAAAGACATGCCGCCCGAACGCCTCAACCAACATATCTGGGACCTCGAACATTTGGGCTGCAAAGTGCTGGTGCTATGCCCGACCACTGAGCAGACGCTGTTTCATCTCTCGGTGCCCAATCCCCATAGTCAATTGCAGGCCAAACCGGCCTGCACCCGCAAGCTGCGCCGAGCCTTGTCCGACCTGGTCAATCCGCGCCCGATGCGCAACGAGCCCGGCGAGCCCATTTCCAGCCGTGCGCCGAAAGTGCTCTGCGTCGATGACAACCCCGCCAACCTGTTACTGGTGCAAACCCTGCTTGAAGACATGGGGGCCAAGGTGCTCGCGTTGGAGAGCGGCGATGCCGCGGTCAAGGCAGTACAGAAGCAGGCCTTCGATCTGATCCTGATGGACGTTCAGATGCCCGGGATGGACGGCCGCCAGACCACCGAAGTGATTCGCCACTGGGAAAGCGAGCGTCATAGCACCCCGCTACCGATCGTTGCTCTGACCGCCCATGCCATGGCCAATGAAAAACGCGCCCTGCTGCAAAGCGGGATGGACGACTACCTGACCAAACCCATTAGTGAGCGCCAACTGGCCCAGGTAGTGTTGAAGTGGACTGGCCTTGCGCTGCGCAATCATGGGCCGGAGCGCGCCGGCGAGTCCTACGGTAATAGCACCGAGTTGCTGGTGCTCGATCATGAAGAAGGACTGCGCCTGGCCGCCGGCAAAGCCGATTTGGCTGCCGATATGCTGGCGATGTTGCTCGCCTCTCTGGAGGCTGACCGTGAAGCCATCCGCGTCGCCCGGGAAGCCAAAGACCAGAATGCGCTGATCGAGCGGGTCCATCGCCTGCACGGTGCCACCCGCTACTGTGGCGTACCGCAACTGCGAGCAGCCTGCCTGCGCAGTGAAACCCTGCTCAAGCAAGAGGACCAAAAGGCCTTTGCCGCTCTGGATGAACTGGACCGAGCCATCAACCGCCTGGCTACCGAAGCCCGCATCGGCGCTTGACCCACGGCAATACTGGCAATGCAGGTGAACGTTAAGCTCATCGCACCTGCAAACAAGGATGAAGCCATGCGCACGATTCTCTTTAGCTGCCAGACCTATGATCGCGACAGTTTCCTCGGTACCGAGCAACCGGCCGATGTCGAGTTACAGTTTCAATCGGCACGGCTGAGCCTGGACACGGCGGCTCTGGCTGAGCACCACGAAGTGGTCTGCGCCTTCATCAATGACGACCTCAGCGCGCCGGTGCTTGAGCAGCTGGCGGCCGGCGGCACCCGCTTGATCGCCCTGCGCTCGGCCGGCTACAACCATGTCGACCTGCCAGCAGCCAAACGCCTGGGGCTGAGCATCGTCCGGGTTCCGGCCTACTCACCCCACGCGGTGGCCGAACATGCCGTGGCCTTGATTCTGGCGCTGAACCGACGCTTGCATCGCGCTTACAACCGGACCCGCGAAGGTGATTTCAGCCTGCACGGCCTGACCGGTTTCGACCTGGCGGGCAAATCCGTCGGCGTGGTCGGCACCGGCCAGATCGGCACCACTTTCGCCAAAATCATGGCCGGGTTTGGCTGCCAGCTACTGGCGTACGATCCGTATCCCAACCCGCAGGTGGAAGCCCTCGGTGCCCGATATCTGAGCCTGCCCGAGTTGTTGGCGCAAGCTCAGATCATCAGCCTGCATTGCCCGCTGACGACTGAAAGCAAACACCTGATCAACAGTCAGTCACTGGCCCATATGCGACCGGGCGCGATGTTGATCAACACCGGCCGAGGTGGCTTGGTGGACACACCGGCACTGATCGACGCACTGAAAATCGGCCAACTGGGCTATCTGGGTCTGGATGTATACGAGGAAGAAGCACAACTGTTCTTCGAGGATCGCTCTGATCTGCCGCTGCAAGACGATGTACTGGCGCGCCTGCTGACGTTCCCGAACGTCATCGTCACCGCCCACCAGGCCTTTTTGACCCGCGAAGCCCTGGCCGCGATTGCCGCAACCACCTTGCAGAACATTACCGCCTGGGCGGCGGGCACACCACAGAACCAGGTGTAAGGCCAAGCCACGGGTCGACTGCCTGATCGAAGGTCACAAGCCCGGGCCATGCTGGATTCGTCCGCGTGCTAGCATACCGCCCATACTTGGAGGACCCATGGTCGAACACGATTTCCGCTACAGCCTGATGAGCCCGCAACACACCCTGATCGAATGCCGCGCCTTAGTGCCGGGTCGTTATCAAGTCACCGGTAACGGCGGCTCGATACAGAACGATGACGTCCTGGTGGTCACCCTCAAAGGCAGCAAGGACTTGTCCATGCGCCTGACCGTAGAAAAAGTCCGTCACCTGATCAACCCGATCGGCCAATGGGTCGCCGTGGCCCGTGGTCCGGTGTTCGGTGAACTGGCGATTCACACGTGGCAGGTCAACTGCGACAGCTGTTCAGCCGAGCTGAACTTCGAGTTCGCGGTTGACGCCAAACTCGGCAACAACGCACAAAAGCCTGCCGCCACAGCGCGCATAGCCGAGCTTGGCTGGGTAAGCAAAGGCGAGAAGCACCTGTGCCGCAAATGCCAGGAGCCAGGCTAATGAAACATCTGACCATGATGGGGATGGTCGGTGCCAGCCTGTTGGGATGCGCTGCTGAGCCAGTGAAACTGCAACAGGATCACAGCTACATTCTGGAGTGGATCGGCGAACGCCCGCTGATCGATAACAGCCACCTGACCATCACCCTCGGTGAAGACGGTCGGGCCTATGGCAATGGCGGCTGCAATCACTGGTTTGCGCCTTACACCCTGGACGGCGACAAACTCAGCTTTGGCAAGGTCGGCAGCACCCGCAAAATGTGCGCGCCGGCATTGATGGAGCAAGAAAAACGCTTCCTGCTGGCACTGGAAACCGTACAACGCTGGGACATCTCGCCGATCGAGCAAGTACGTTTCTGGCCGGCCGAAGGCAAGCCGCTGCGTTGGTGGCTGGAAGAGGGCTGATACAACAATCCCTGTACCTGCAGGAGCGAGCTTGCTCGCGATGAACTTGAACTTGATGCGTTTCCTCAATGAGTACGCGTTATCGTTAACGACCATCGCAAGCAAGCTCGCTCCTACAGAGATCTATGTTGTTCCCATTAGACTCTTCAGTTTTTCGCCTGCAACGCCGTAAGCTTTGCCATCACTCCCGCCGCCGTTTGCTCACCCATCAACTGCTCACGCACTTTGCCCTTGTTATCAATGATGTAGGTCACCGGCAATGCCTCACTGCGCGGCAACTCGAAAAAATCGGCCGGGTCCTGGGCCAACACGGTGAACTTGATCCCCAGCGCTTCACTGGCCTTCTTCAGCTCCTCCCCCTGCACATTGTCGAAGTTGACCCCAAACACACCGATCGACTTACCCTTCAATTGCTCAGCCAGGACATTCAACTCGGGAATCTCTGTTCGGCAAGGGCCACACCATTCAGCCCAGTAATTGATCACCACCCATTGTTTGTCCAGACGCTCGGACGCGATCTTCTGCCCCTGCTGATCGACGCCGTAATCATTGCCACAGCCGCCGAGCAGCAAGGTTGTGATGATCGCCAATACCGCCGCCAGTCGCCTTGTCATGTCTTGGTCCTTTGAAAAGATTGGTTCTGAATCCACTTTGACTGCGACCCATCGCCTCCCAAGGTTCAGGACTGCTCGCCACACAGGTAGAATAGCCGCCACTTTACGCAAGATGCGACCCGCACATGACCGATCTGACGCTTTATCACAACCCGCGCTGCTCGAAATCCCGCGGTGCACTGGAACTGCTGCAAGCTCGTGGCCTGGCCCCGACCGTAGTGCTCTACCTGGAAACCCCACTCGATGCCGCACAACTGCAAAGCCTGCTGGGCAAACTGGGTGTTAGCGCCCGCCAGCTGCTGCGCACCGGCGAAGACGAGTACAAGACCCTCAACCTGGCGGACAGCAGCCTGACCGAGGCACAGCTGATCGCCGCCATGGCCGCGCACCCGAAACTCATCGAGCGACCAATTCTGCAAGTCGGCGACAAGGCCGTGATCGGCCGTCCGCCGGAGAAAGTGCTGGAGATCCTGCCGTGAGTGCGCCGTATATTCTGGTTCTGTATTACAGCCGCAGCGGTTCGACCAACGAAATGGCCCGGCAGATTGCCCGCGGTATCGAACAAGGCGGTCTGGAAGCTCGCCTGCGAACGGTACCGTCGATCTCCACTGAATGCGAAGCGGTAGCGCCGAGCATCCCGGACGAAGGCGCCTTGTATGCCAGCCTCGACGATCTGAAAAACTGCTCGGGTCTGGCCCTTGGTAGCCCGACCCGCTTCGGCAATATGGCCGCACCGTTGAAGTACTTCCTGGACGGCACCAGCAACTTGTGGCTGACCGGTGCACTGGTAGGCAAACCGGCCGGAGTCTTCACCTCCACCGCCAGCCTGCACGGCGGCCAGGAAACCACCTTGCTGTCGATGATGCTGCCGTTGCTGCACCACGGCATGCTGATCACCGGCCTGCCCTACAGCGAATCAGCTCTGCTGGAAACCCGCGGCGGCGGTACGCCTTACGGCGCCAGTCACCACGCTGGCGCCGATGGCAAAAGCCCGCTGAACGAGCACGAAGTCGCCTTGTGCCGGGCGTTGGGCCTGCGCCTGGCGAAAACCGCCCGGCAACTGGAGAGCAGCCGTGGCTAAAAAGCCCAAGATCCTGCCCTCAATCGAGTGGCTGGAACCACGCGTACGGGTAGCCCGAGTATTGAGCCTGCTGTGCTTTCTCGGTTTGATCGGCCTGTTGTGCGCGTACTACCTGATCATCGCCGACCTGCATGGCGCGAGACCCTGGGTGATCCTGCTGATCGAGCTGGTGCCTTTGCTTCTACTGACACCGGGCATGCTCAGCGGCAGCGCCCGTGGGCATTCATGGATGTGCTTTGTGGTGAACCTGTATTTCATCAAAGGCGCATTGGCCGCCTACGATCCGAATCGACAGATGTTCGGTCTGCTGGAAATGGCCGCGAGCCTGGCCGTGTTCTGCAGCGCGCTACTGTATGTGCGCTGGCGGTTTCAGCTCAATCGCAAGCTGGCGGGGGAAGGTGAAGCGCTGGCTTGATAGATGAGAGTCGCCGGACCAACCACCATCGACGACCCGACTTCCTATCTAAAGCCTTATTTATTAAAGCCTGAGAGCTTGCGGCAATCGCTATCCAGTCAGGAGAGGGCATGCACGACTACAAATGGTTAAACGAATATTGTCTCAATCGCTTCGGTTCAGTGGCGGCCCTGGAGGCACACCTGCCCTCCCCTGCATCTGCCCAACAATTGAGAAAAATCAGCGACGATCGCTATTTATCGACCTTGGCGTTAAGAGTTTTCCGTGCCGGATTGAAGCACAGCCTGGTGGATGCAAAATGGCCGGCGTTCGAGCAGGTTTTCTTTGGGTTTGATCCGGAAAAAGTCGTGTTGATGGGGGCTGAACATCTTGAACGCCTGATGCAGGACGCACGCATCATCAGGCATTTAGGCAAGCTCAAAAGCGTACCGCGCAATGCTCAACTGATCCTCGATATTGCTCATGAACATGGCAGCTTTGGGGCCTTCATTGCTGACTGGCCCACGACCGATATCGTTGGCCTCTGGCAATATCTTGCCAAACATGGAAGCCAACTGGGTGGTCTCTCGGCGCCGAGGTTCCTGCGAATGGTCGGTAAAGACACGTTCATTCCGACATTCGACGTGGTTGCTGCGCTGAACGCCCAGAACATCATCGACAAAGTTCCAGGCAGCAAGCGGGACCAGGCGAAGGTACAAGAGGTTTTCAACCTCTGGCATAGCGAAAGCGGACGGCCGCTCTGTCAGTTATCCGCCATGCTGGCTTATACGGTAAACCATTGATCCGCGATCAAACCCGGCCACCTGGAAACCGTTCAGGGTGCACTGCCCTTTTGTAAACAAGTACGCGGCAGTGCACCCGCTGAGATCTGCCTCGCCAGTGCGCTAAACTGATCGCTCCCGGTCTCGATACTTTCCATTTTGCAAACTCCCCGCTCATTTCTGGCAGCCTGTTAGATATCGTCAACTTCAAACATGATTTCCACAGCAAAATGAACTAGAGCGGATGTGTCATCACACCAAACTTCAGCCCCTCCCTGAATAAGGCTTCCCTGTCACAAGGGAAGCCTGCCCCCCTCCAAATTTTTCACATTCCTTTCACCAATCCCCCACCTGGCTTGCCCTAGATTTGCGTTCAGGTCACTGTCCAGGGTCTTCGCGCGCACTGAAAGTTTTCGTTTGAAAATCATACAAGGGTGAACAATTTGGTTAATTCTGTCCCGGCCGGGTCGCCATCGAAACGAGTCATGACAACCAGACTCAAGAAACTGCTACTTGGGGCTGGCATCGCCACGGTCAGCTTGATTCTGGCCACCGGATTCGTGTTATGGCCAAAAACGCCGTTGAACCTGGGAGAGGGAAACCACATGAACACCGCCGGTGTTTATGAACACTGGAAGGCCGGAGACGTTATCGTACTGGTCAGACATGCTGAACGCTGCGACCGTTCCAGTAATCCCTGCCTCGGCCCGGCAGACGGCATTACCCGTGTCGGCAGCATCGCCGCGGCAGAAGTGGGTAAAGCCTTCCAGACCATCGGGATGGTGAACGCCGATGTACTCAGCAGCCCGGCGACCCGCACACTGCAGACATCGCAGTCCATGTTCGGACAAGCAGCCGCCGCTCAAGACTGGCTGGCCAGCTGCGGCAAGCCCCTGTCAGATGACGCGCTCGCCCATAAAGTCGCCCATCGCAATCTTGTGTTGGTTACCCACAGTGGATGCATCAGCGACCTCGAAAGTCAGCTGGGTTTTAAACATGCGCCTACAAGCGAGTACACCAGCTCCCTATTCGTCTCTGTCGGAGCGGGCGGCCAACTAAATGTGCTGGGTGTCATGAATGAGCAAGATTGGGCGTCCACACTAAAAAAAGTCGTCAAATAATTTGTTACTATTTTTAATCGCTGCACAATCATGCCCCATCAGTAAAATGGCGGACCGGACGTGCCAGACTTTATTCGACGCCTCAGGATTCGCTACTAACAACCGCGTTACGACAGCAACTTCAATGATCGCTTATTCGTAAACATGCGCCGCGACGAAACTCGCAGGTTGCGAGCACATGCTCTGGAAACGTAATTATTTGCGCTGAGCCACCCGACTTTTTTGTTTAGACGCTTGAGTTCTCTTGAGTAAGTCGAACCTTTAGTCTGTGGCACATTCAGGCTTCAGGCATGCCTTTAAAGGTCTGAGTGGCAGAACACCAAAATTCTAAAACAACATATACAGAGGTAGAACGGATTCTGATGGCTAACGATTTTCGCCCACTGGCGACCCACACCAGTCAGCGTGACACTCATCTTCACTGCTTCGGCAACCTGCTGCCAACACGCATCGACAGTTTGCCCAAGGGTCTGCTGCCATGCAGCGCCCTGAACGATCACAAAGACTGCCTGGGAGCACAAAGCGCATGATTAGACGTTGGGCGTTGCCATTACTGCTGTTGGCCTTTGGCCTGTTCTATCTTCTGCCACTGGCTTCTCACGGGCTGTGGATTCCAGACGAACCCCGTTATGCCCAAATCAGCCAGGAGATGCTGCTGAGCGGCGATTGGGTTTCCCCGCACTTCATGGGCATTCGTTATTTCGAGAAGCCTATCGCCGGCTATTGGATGATTGCCATCGGCCAGGCGATATTCGGCGATAACCTGTTCGGAGTCCGCATCGCTTCTGCTGTGAGCACCGGGCTGAGCGTGCTGTTGACGTACCTGATCGCCCGACGCCTCTGGAATGATCCGCGCAAGAGTTTTGCTTCGGCCTTGCTTTACATGAGCTTCGGCCTCATCGCCGGTCAAGCCGGGTACTCCAATCTCGATCCGCAATTCACTTTGTGGGTCAACTTGAGCCTGGTGGCGTTGTGGTTTGCTATTGACAGCACCACACAGCGGGCCCGATTGACGTCATGGGCGGTACTTGGCTTCGCCTGCGGCATGGGCTTCATGACCAAGGGGTTTCTCGCCTGGCTGCTGCCGGCGTTGATCGCCCTGCCCTATATGCTCTGGCAACGGCGCCTGGGGGAACTGCTGCGCTACGGTCCGCTGGCCGTCATCGTTGCAATCATCGTCAGCTTGCCTTGGGTGCTGAGCATTCATGCTCACGAACCCGACTTCTGGAGGTTTTTCTTCTGGAATGAACACATTCGTCGCTTCTCCGCAGAGGATGCCCAGCACACTCGCCCATGGTGGTTCTACCTGCCGATGCTAGTGGTCTCCAGCCTGCCCTGGGCGGCATTGCTGCCTTCTACATTCACGCAAGCGTGGAAGAGCAAACAGCAAGCGGGCACCGGTTTCCTGCTGCTTTGGCTGGTGCTGCCGCTGGCATTTTTCAGCCTTAGCCGAGGCAAACTGCCGACTTACATCATGCCGTGCCTGCTGCCGCTGGCGGTACTGATGGGCAACACATTGATCGACCGGATCACACAAACGCAAGGCCGCGCTATCCGTATCAATGGGTTGCTCAATCTTGTCATCGGTACGGTTTCGCTGCTCGCGCTGATCTATCTGCAATTGACCAAGCCGGTTTACGGGCAGCAAGAAATGATGAGCCTGTCGCTGACATTCATCGTATTGATGGGCTGGATCATGGCCAACATGCTGCAGGCCGTCAGACCATTGACCATGTGGGCCGCACCAGCCCTGGGCATCTGGCTGCTGATCGCCTTGTTGCCTGCCGGCATGCCCAACAGCATTGTTCATAACAAGATGCCCGACCAGTTCATCAACGAACACATCGAAGAACTCAAGCAAACCACAAAACTGCTGAGTAACGATCTGGGGGCCGCGTCTGCTCTTGCCTGGAGCCTGAAGCGTCCTGAAGTCGAGTTGTTTAACACCGCTGGCGAACTGAAATACGGCCTGACTTATCCTGACTCGGTCAACCGTCTGGTTGACACCAAGAGCGTCCAGCAATGGATGACCGATGCCCTCAAACAAGGCTCGGTTGGCGTGATCATGCGAGTCAAGAACGTGGAGGAGATACAGGAGGTCGAACTGCTGCCTGTGGGCGGCAAGCGTTACGAGCAGGGCAATCTCGTGATTCTGATCTTCCCTCAGAGTCAGCCATGACCTTGCCTGATTCCCGATGACACGGCTTTCGCATATCCCTGACGAATCGAAGACATGACGAACTGCTTAGCCTTGGCGCATCTATCATTCACGGCCCCCCATGGGGGCCTTCACTCTAGACGGGCCCATTTGTCGCCCTTGGAAATACTCAAATGAAGCTATGGAACAGCGACAAGAAAGCGCTGGTGCTGTTGCTCGGCGTATCAGCACTGCTTCTGTTGTTGGGTTTGGGGACGAGAGAGCTCTGGGGGGCGGAAACCCGCTGGGCGAACATCGCGCTGCAAATGATGCAGACGGGTAACTACTTCGATCCCTACCTCAAAGGCATGCCGTATTACGACAAGCCACTCCCCTCTTACTGGCTGATTACCGCCACTGCCTGGCTGATGGGCGGGCTGGGTAATTGGTCACTACGCCTGACTTCGGTCATCGCCGCCTGGCTGAGTATCTGGCTGATCTATCTGATCGGCGAGCAGCTGTTTCGCAAAGGCACCGGCCTGATCGCCGGGTGGATGCTGGCGACAACCTTCTATTTCATCTTTTGGGCACGGGTTGCGACGGCCGATATCCTGACTGTATTCGGCATACTCGCGGCCGTCTGGTGGTACTGGCGCGACCCGAATGACACCCGACTGGGCCGCTACACCGTGTTCTTCCTGCTGCTGGCAGCGACCTCGCTGCTCAAGGGTCTGATCGGCTTCATTTTGCCGGGGTTGGTGCTGTTGCCGCACCTGCTCAGCGAGAATCGCTGGAAACGCCACCTCAACCTGCGACTGTGCCTGGCCGTGTTGATCGCCGGCCTGGTGTACATGGTGCCGTTCATACTCTCGCACCTCTACGGCGCCCCCACTTACGGCGCGAGCGGCCTGGGCCTGGTGTTCCGGGAAAACGTGGTGCGTTTCTTCCAGCCGTTCGACCAGTTCGGACCGATCTACACCTATCTGATCTACCTCCCGGTCTATACATTGCCTTGGGCGCCGTTCTGGATACTCGGGCTGTGGCTGGCGGTACGCAATTGGCGGCAAACCGAACCCAACACCCGCTGGCTGATCTGGGGCCTGGGCCTGTTGTTCCTGTTCTTCACCGCCAGCGGCAGCCGGCGTAGTTACTATGTGTTGCCACTGGTGCCGTTCGCCCAACTGTTAGCGGCCTGGTGGGTCACCCGCCGAATTGACGAAAAACGCGCCGCCGGCAAGGTCAGCGGCCCTGGTTGGAAAAAGGGCTTCGGTGCGGCAGCGGCGCTGTTGATCGTGGTGCTGGGCATCATCTACCCGTGGACCAATCTCGGCGGCGGGGTCGTCCAGTTCAGCGCGGACGTACGCGCCGAGGCCAGCAAGAGTGCACCCTGGAATCAGTGGCGCATGGTGATGGTCGAGGTTGATAACAAACTGCCTATGTACATCCAGAATCAGGGGGCACCGTACTATTACGTTCGCGATACCGACGACTTTCCGCGTGAAGGCGATAGCGCAACCCTCATGGCATGGCTGGAAAAAAACAGCGGTCAGCGCTGGGATCCGCAGCGCACTATCATCATCGCGCAATATAAGGATGCGGATAAGCTGCCGCTGAACTACCTGACCGCCGACCATCAGGTGATTCTCACTAAACCTAACAATGGTGAGCGGATGTTCCACAATCGTGACTACGGCAGCGTTGCGTTTCTCCCCAAAGCAACGACCCCTTGAGTGATAAATCGAGAGGCCTGGCAGGCCTCTCGATCCATCAGAGGTTCAGCACATTGACGAACCGCGAAGCTGCGGTTTCGTCGATCCGCAGGTTGGTGAAGTCGAACAGGTTACGGTCCGCCAATTGCGAAGGGATAACGTTCTGCAAGCTGCGGAAGATGCTTTCGGTCCGACCCGGGGTCTTGCGCTCCCATTCCTGAAGCATTTCCTTGACCACCTGACGTTGCAGGTTTTCCTGAGAACCACAGAGGTTGCACGGGATGATCGGGAATTGCTTGAAGTCGGAATACGCCTGGATGTCTTTCTCGTTGCAGTACGCCAGCGGCCGGATCACCACGTTACGACCGTCATCGGCACGCAGTTTGGGCGGCATGGCCTTTAACGAGCCGTTGTAGAACATGTTGAGGAAGAAGGTCTCGACGATGTCGTCGCGATGATGACCGAGGGCCATTTTGGTCGCACCGATTTCATCGGCGAAGGTATACAACGTGCCGCGGCGCAGGCGTGAACACAGCGAGCAGGTGGTCTTGCCTTCAGGAATGAGCTCCTTGACCACCGAATACGTGTCTTTTTCGACGATGTGATATTCCACACCCAACTCTTTCAAGTAGGCCGGCAACACGTGCTCTGGAAAGCCCGGCTGCTTCTGATCCATGTTCACCGCGACGATCTCGAACTTGATCGGTGCAACTTTCTGCAGATGCATCAGCACGTCGAGCATGGTGTAGCTGTCCTTGCCGCCGGACAGGCAGACCATGACCTTGTCGCCCTCTTCGATCATGTTGAAATCGGCGACGGCTTCACCGGCCTGCCGGCGAAGGCGTTTCTGCAGTTTGTTCTGGTTGACCGTAAGAGTGCCCATGGCGCTTGAAATCCGCGAGGTATGACGAAAGGCCGGCATTTTACGCAAAAACTCTGCGTGGGCGAAGAGTCTGCCCATGAGTAAACCCGGTAAGGCTGGCGCACGCCCTGTGGCGAGGGGGTAACCGTAGATGCAGGACAAGCTCCCTCGCCACAGAACCTGCATGTTTCCAGAAGATGCAGCGATTAAGCCTCGCGTTTACAGCGCGATTTGCTCTAAAGGGCCGCACCTTTGCCGGCAACTCCTTCCTATACTGCGACATAAGGTCGTACACATATAGAGACCTTTACTTACTTCGGCCGCTTGGCCCGTAGGCGCTCCGTTTGGGGGGCGATGGTAATAGCAAAAGGAGTGAATGGCATGATCCATCACGTTGTGGGGCTCTTCACCCACCCTGATCAAGAATGGCGAGAAATCCGTGGCGATGCAGAGGAAAGCATCAGCCATATGTACCTCACCCACACACTGATTCTCGCAGCGATTCCAGCGATTTCAGCCTTTATCGGTACCACTCGTGTCGGCTGGGTCATCGGTAGCCGCGCTCCAGTCATGCTCACTCAGGAAAGTGCACTGTGGATGACGATCATGTCCTATCTGGCCATGCTCGGCGGCGTAGCCGTGATGGGCGCCTTCGTTCACTGGATGGCGCGTACCTATGATGCCAGTCCGAGTCTGGCCCGTTGCGTCGCGTTTGCCACCTACACCGCTACGCCGCTGTTTGTCGGAGGTCTTGCGGCGCTGTACCCGCACATGTGGCTGGGAATGTTCGTCGGTACTGCGGCCATTTGCTACACAGTGTATCTGCTGTATGTGGGCTTACCGACCTTCATGAACATTCCATCGGATGAGGGTTTTCTCTTCTCAAGCTCGGTGCTGGCCGTAGGGCTGGTCGTGCTGGTCGCGATCATGGCTTTCACCGTGATTGTCTGGGGCCTGGGCGTTGGTCCGGTCTATACCAACTGACGCGGGCAACTGACATCGTCACAAAAAAAAAAATAGAATTCTGCCAACACAACAGGCCGCCGCAAGGCGGCCTTCTATTGATACGCTGACCATTCGGCGCCTGAGCGATTCGGAATGCGCGTGGTTTGCGGCATACTCGGCACCTCTGGAGATCCGTACAGCATGCCCGAGCAACTCAATACCCGCGTCGAACACTGCTTCCAACAAGCCGAATCCTTTTTCAAACGACCTTTCAAACGCCCCGCGGTCAGCCTCAAGTTGCGCGGCCAGAAAGCCGGCGTCGCGCATTTGCACGAAAATCTGCTGCGCTTCAACCCGCAGCTGTACCGGGAAAACAGCGAAGACTTCCTCAAGCAGACCGTGGCCCACGAAGTCGCGCACCTGATCGCCCATCAGCTGTTCGGCGAGCGCATCCAGCCCCATGGCGAAGAGTGGCAATTGATCATGCGCGGGGTGTACGAGTTACCGCCCAACCGCTGCCACACCTACGCGATCAAACGCCGCAACGTGACCCGTTACATCTACCGCTGTCCTTGCGCTGACAGCGACTTCCCGTTCTCGGCCCAGCGCCACAGCCTGGTCAAACAGGGCCGGCGTTATCTGTGCCGCAGGTGCCGGCATACACTGGTGTTCAGTGGGGAAATGCGGGTGGAGTGAAGCTGTCGACTTTTCACCCTCTCTCTAATAGCTCCACCGGCCTCATCGCCAGGGCGCTAACCAATCACCCTGGCACTACGCAGCTCTTCAATCTGCTGAGCGCCATACCCCAACTCCCTCAAAACCTCATCGGTATGCGCGCCCAACTGCGCACCAATATGCCGAGGCTCGGGTAATCCATCTGAAAACTTCAACGGACAGGCCATCTGCGACTGCGTACTGCCATCGACCCGAGGCACCTGGCTGACCAGTTCCCGCGCTTTCAACTGGGGATGCTCGAAGGCCTCGGCCAGGCTGAGCACCGGCTCGACACAGGCATCGACACCTGCGAACAACTCGCACAACTCGGTAAAGGCATGCTTCTCGAACTCAATCTGCAACTCCAGCTTGAGCGCCTGCTGCTGTTCGGGCTCGGGCGACAAGCCCTGTCCCACCAGTTCCGGGCGCCCCAGCGCCGCGCAGAGCTGCCGCATGAATGCAGGTTCAAGACTGCCCACCGACAGCCAGCGGCCATCACGAGTGCGGTAGTAGTCGTAAAAGCTGCCGCCGTTGAGCATCTGGTTTTCCCATTCGGGCTCGACACCGCAGGCCAGATAGCCAGCACCGGCCATGGCGTTAAGACTGAAGGCGCAGTCGGTCATGCTCACGTCCAGGTGCTGACCCAGCCCGCTGTGCTGACGGGCAATCACTGCCGCCAGCAGACCAATCACCCCATGCAGCGACCCACCGGCAATGTCCGCCACCTGAATTCCCAACGGCAACGGCCCGCTGTCCTGACGCCCGGTGTAACTGGCCAGCCCGGCCAGGGCCAGGTAGTTGATGTCATGACCGGCGCGATCCTTGTACGGGCCGGTTTGACCATAGCCGGTGATCGAGACATAAATCAGCTTTGGATTGATCGTCTTCAAGGCTTCATAACCCAACCCAAGACGCTCCATGACACCTGGGCGAAACTGCTCCAGAACGATGTCGTAGTCCTGCACCAGTTGCTTGACCACGTCCAGCGCCGCGGGCTGTTTGAGGTCCAGCGCCACGCTGCGTTTATTGCGGTTGAGGTAGGCGTGGCTGGCGGATATGCCCTGATCATGGGGCGCCAGCACGCGCAGTAAATCCATGCGGGCCGGCGACTCGATGCGCAATACCTCGGCGCCCATGTCCGCCAGCAACAGCGAGGCGAACGGCCCTGGCAGCAAGGTGGAAAAATCCAGTACTTTGAGTGATGCCAGAGGACCTTGCATGAACGCTCCACAATCCAGATCGACTACCTCCAGAGTAGGCAGCTGGCAAGCCCACGGCAATCACCGCAAGCATCAGCTGGACTGACCGTTGCGCTCAAACCGCGCCCATGAAAAAACCCGCCGAAGCGGGTTTTTCATTACAACGCGGTCTTACTTGACGGACGTTGAGGTCGGGGTTGTGGCTGGGCTTTCAGCCACAACCAGATCGTCTTCGTCACGGACGTTGGTAATGCCGCGACCACCGGAAGCCAATTCGACATGCAGCGTGTCTACGTCCAGCTCCTTGACCCACTTGGCCACAACCAGGGTCGCAACAGCATTGCCCACCAGGTTGGTCAGGGCACGGGCTTCGGACATGAAGCGATCGATACCGAGGATCAGTGCCAGACCGGCAACCGGCAGGTGACCAACGGCGGACAGGGTGGCGGCCAACACAATGAAGCCGCTACCGGTCACGCCAGCGGCGCCTTTGGAGGACAACAACAGCACCACCAGCAAGGTGATCTGATGAGTAATGTCCATGTGTGTGTCGGTCGCCTGAGCGATGAACACCGCGGCCATGGTCAGGTAGATCGCAGTACCGTCGAGGTTGAACGAGTAACCGGTCGGGATCACCAGACCCACTACCGATTTCTTCGCACCCAGGCGCTCCATCTTGATCAGCATGCGCGGCAACACGGATTCCGAAGAGGAAGTGCCGAGTACGATCAGCAGCTCTTCACGGATGTAACGGATCACCTTGATCACGCTGAAGCCGTGAGCACGAGCGATACCGCCCAGCACCACCAGCACGAACACTACGCAGGTGATGTAGAAGCAGAGCATCAGCTGGCCCAGTTGCACCAGCGAACCGACGCCATAGGCACCGATGGTGAAGGCCATGGCGCCCAACGCACCGATTGGTGCGAGCTTCATGATCATGTTGATGACGTTGAACATCACGTGGGCGAAGCGATCGATGAAGTCCAGCAACGGCTTGCCGTAGGAACCCAGGCGATGCAGGGCGAAACCGAAGATCACCGAGAACATCAGCACCTGCAGGATATCGCCGGTGGCGAATGCGCCGACAATGGTGGTCGGAATGACGTTCAGGAGAAAGCCAACGACACTTTGATCAGCACCGGCAGCCACATAGGCAGCGACCTTGGAGGCATCCAGCGTGCTCACATCGATGTGCATGCCGGCACCCGGCTGGACGATGTTGACCACGACCAGACCCACCAGCAAAGCGATGGTGGAAACAATTTCGAAGTACAGCAGCGCGTAACCGCCGGTCTTGCCGACCGACTTCATGTTCTGCATGCCAGCGATACCGCTGACAACGGTGCAGAAGATGATCGGCGCGATGATCATTTTGATCAGTTTGATGAACCCGTCACCCAGCGGCTTGAGCGCCACGCCTGTCTGAGGATAGAAATGGCCGATCAGAATACCGATAGCGATGGCTACGATCACCTGCAGATACAGGGATTTGTAAAATGGCTGACGAGTCGTCATTGCAAAGTTCCTCAAGAATGTCGCCCGGCAATCATCCCTCTGACGCCCACGACACCTACAGTGCGAACCCTCCTGCACTGGAGGGATTTGTTTTGTCGAGCTGCGCGCTGGCAGATCTCTCACCCTTACCGCAAAGCCCGTGCCACCTTGCGGAAAAAACCCTGAAAGCCTTTAGGCATAAGGGGTAAGCAAAACTAACCGGAACATTCCTCCTGGCCAAAGTGGCGGATATCCGCCCATCGACCGGCCATCATCCTGCAATTTGGCGGATATCCGCCTTGTCCATCGCCAGGGGCGTGGCTAACATCGCCCCCTCAATGGACGGACCTACCCTTATGCGCGAACGTACCATCGCCAGCCATTTCGCCCGTGCCGCCCTCGGCGGAGCGCGCAGGCAGGGCTTTGACTATTCGGGCTTGCTGCAACAACTGGGCATCGGCGCAGAGTTGCTGGAGGAGCCCAAAGCACGCCTCGCGCCCGAGCAATTCACTGGCTTGTTGCAATTGCTCTGGCAGGCGCTCGATGACGAATACCTGGGGTTTGGCCATGGCCCCAGTAAACGCGGCACCTTCGCCATGATGTGCCACGCATTGATTCACTGCCGCAACCTGGAAAAAGCACTCAATCGCGGCTTATTATTTTATAGCCTATTCCCCGAGGCTCCGCGTCTGAGCCTGACCCGCGAGGGCGAAATGGCCCGCCTGAGCCTGGACGATTCGCAGTTTTGGGACCCCGACCACTTCCTCTGCGAGTGCTTGCTGGTGATCTGGCATCGATTGGGCAGTTGGCTGATCGGCCAGCGCATTCGCCTGGAGCAAGCCACATTCAGCTACCCGAAACCCGAACACAGCGCCGAATACGACTTGCTGTTCCCTTGCCCGCTGGTGTTCTCGACACCAAACAGCAGCCTGCTATTCCACAGTCGCTACCTGAGCATGCCTGTGCTGCAAGACGAACGCACGCTCAAACACTTCCTTGAACGCTCGCCAGCCGATCTGCTGTCACGGCCAGATGACGGTGACAGTTTGAGCAGCCAATTGCGGCGCCTGCTCAGCCGTGACAGCTCACACTGGCCCGATCTTGAAACAGTCGCTCAACACCTGCACATCAGCCCACAGACCCTGCGCCGGCATTTGCGGGAGGAAGGCTCGAGTTTTCAGGAGTTGAAGGACCAACTGCGCCGCGACATTGCGATTTACCACTTGGGACGCGCCGATCTGTCGTTGCAACAGATCGCCGAGCAACTCGGTTTTTCCGAGCCCTCGGCCTTCCACCGGGCGTTCAAGAAATGGACCGGTCTGACGCCTGGGGCTTATCGCGCCCAGGAGAATTGAGCGCACGACCTTTACCGATTCAGCCAATCTGCTAGGTGAGGTGCATTCAAACCACCGGAAAATGAATCCGGAACGCTGCCCCGCCCAGCGGCGAATCATCCAGCGTCAGCCGCGCGCCGTAGCTTTCGATGATGTCCTTGACCACCGCCAGACCGATGCCCTGTCCCGGATGCTGTATGTCCAGGCGCTCTCCTCGTTGAAGTATCCGTGCGCGCTGGCCCGACGGTACGCCGGGGCCGTCATCTTCCACGCACAACTCGATGCCGCTCAAGGCTTCCCGCACGCTGATGCGTACCTCGCTCAGGCATAAACGGTAGGCGTTCTCCAAAAGGTTACCCATCATCTCGAGCAAGGCGCCCTGCTCGATCGGCACATAGCAATGCTGCGACAGGTCCAGGGAAACCCGCACCTGCTTGTCGCGATAGACCTTGTCCAGTGTATCGCAAAGGCTTTGCAGCACCGGCCGTAGCCGGACCTGATGGCGCACCAGGCCACTTTTACGCAGGCTCGCGCGCTGCAATTGATAGCTGATCTGCTGGCTCATGCGTTCGATCTGGGTTTGCAGCACCCTGGCCTGATCCCGCCCCTGCGGTCGCTGAGCCATGTCCTCACTCACCCCTTGCAAGACCGCCAACGGGGTTTTCAAGCTGTGGGCCAGGTCATCCAGAGAATCCCGATAACGACTGCGCTGCTCGCGCTCGCTATGCAACAAGCGGTTCAGCGAACCGGTCAATCGCAGCAGCTCACGAGGGTGCTCTTCACTGAGGCTTTCAAGGGTCCCGCCCTCGATCTGGTCCAGCTCCTGACTCAAGCGCCGCAATGCCTGCAAACCCCAGGTCAAACCAATCCAGAGCAGCGCCAGCAATACCAACAATGCGGCACCGAAACCCAGATAGAGATTTTCCCGCAGCCCTTCCAGCGTCAGCTGGTACTCACGCACCGGTTGCAGGGCAACAATACTGAACGCCGCATTTTTACCGCCGAGCAATTTGACCTCGACGTCATAGACGAAGAACTCCTGGCCATCGGCCTCACGAATCCTCGCAAACTTACTGCCACGCCCGTCGTAACGTGGCGTGTAGTTGATGTTTTCTTCCTTGGTCGCTCTCGAGCGCCAGACCAGATGCCCTTCGCGGTCATAGATGTAACCGAGCAAACGGCTGTCGGTGAGATTAAAACGCTCATCCGGCAACTGCTCCGGCATCAACAGACGATTGTTTTCGACCCGCGCCGCAGAAATCAGCGTGGTCACATCCGAGGCCAGGCGCTGCTCGATGGAATCCTGCAATGCCAGGCTGAACGCCCCCTGCATGGCCGGCAACAGCGCCAGCATGAACAGCACGGCCAGGGTCGTCGCCGCCAGCATCAAGCGCAAGCGTAGCGAACGGATCACCGGCAGCGCTCGTTGAACAGATAGCCCAGACCGCGCACGGTATCGATCGGCTTGAACCCGGACGGCCCTTCCAGTTTACGTCGCAAGCGCCCGACCAAGACTTCGATCACGTTCGGATCACGCTCCTCGTCATCCGGATAGAGCTGCTCCATCAGGCGGTCCTTGGCCACCACCTGTTGATGATGACGCATCAGGTACTCGAGGATCCGGTACTCATAGGCAGTCAAGGCCAGCGGCTGTTCATCGAGGGAGGCTTGTTTGCGATTCAGATCAAGCAACAAGGGCCCGGCGATGATAGTCGCCTGGGTAAACCCGCTCGAGCGGCGCAACAGCGCATTCAACCGCGCATCCAGCTCTTCGAACTGGAACGGCTTGACCACATAGTCATCGGCGCCAGCGGCCAGCCCTTCTACTTTGTCCTGCCAGTTACCGCGGGCAGTAAGAATCAGGATCGGAAACGTCTTGCCTTGCAAGCGCAACTGGCGGATCAGATCAAGACCGCCCATGCCCGGCAGGCCGAGATCGATCACCGCCAGGTCATGGTTGAACTGCTCGGTCTGGTACAGTGCCTCCTCGGCATTGGCCACCGCCTCGACCACATGACCACTGTCCGTGAGTCGGGTTTGCAAATGATGACGCAGCAGCGCCTCATCTTCGACAACCAGCAGTTTCATAAAGCTCTTCCAGGCAAAATCGACTCTCCAAGGGCGCTTCATCGCGCCCTGATCGCTTATAACGGTAACCCAGTTCAGCTGAAGTGTTCTGCGAAAACTGCTGCAAGGTTAACCACCTGCCCCTGAACTCCCCCTGAACGTTCTCTGAACCTGAGCTGAACCAAATCGACTACGCTGTCTGGACGTCTTTCAAAGGAGAACTGACCATGCGCGTGTTCCTTGCTTTCGTATTATTGGCCTTGAGCGGGCTGAGCCAGGCGGCGATCAAGACCCAGGAAATCCCCTATCAGGGCTCCGATGGCACCCGGCTGATCGGCTACTACGCCTATGACGACAGCATTCAGGGCGCTCGCCCCGGCATCGTCGTGGTTCATGAATGGTGGGGGCTCAACGACTATGCCAAGCGCCGCGCCCGTGACCTCGCCGCTTTGGGGTACAGCGCGCTGGCCATCGACATGTATGGCGAAGGTAAAAATACCGAGCATCCGAACGACGCCAAGGCCTTTATGCAGGCGGCATTGAAAGACAACGCGACAGCCAGCGCCCGCTTCAATGCCGGGCTCGATTTATTGAAAAAGCAGCCGCAGACCGACCCGAACAAACTCGCCGCCATCGGTTACTGCTTCGGCGGCAAAATCGTGCTGGATGCCGCACGCCGGGGCGTGCCACTGGCCGGTGTGGTGAGTTTCCACGGAGCGCTGATGACTGACACCCCGGCCACAGCCGGTAGCGTCAAGGCCAAACTGCTGGTTGAGCACGGCGCCAGGGACAGCATGGTCACGCCAGACAACGTCAGCGCCTTCAAGGCCGAAATGGACAAGGCTGGCGCCGACTATAAATTCGTCAGCCTGGAAGGCGCCAAACACGGTTTCAGCAACCCGGACGCCGATCGCCTGAGTCACGGCGACCATGGCGGGCCGGACATTGGCTACAACAAGGCCGCCGATGAACACTCATGGGCGGATATGCAGGCTTTCTTCAAGAAGATCTTTGGGTGATATGCCCGCAAGCAAGAAAATTCCGAGCCAGGCATCAGTACCGTGGCGAGGGAGCCAGCTCCCTCGCCACAGGGATCGCATCAGGCTACTACCCAGCCTGAACGCAACCCGGCAAAATGCCCGACATGAATCCGCCCTCCGCACTTCCCGCCTGTTGCACTCCACTCGATGCCCACTGGCCGTTGCCTGTCGTTCTGCCGCACACAGTGCTGCTCGGTACTCACTTCGATCCGTCACAGTTGGCGCCTGATGATTTCCAGCGCTGCGCTATCGAACCGCCCGCGAGCATTCAACGTTCGGTGGCCAAGCGCCAAACCGAATTTCTTGCCGGACGCCTCTGCGCCCGGGCCGCCTTGCAGCAGCTTGAAGGGCTCGACTGCATCCCGGCCATTGGTGAGGATCGCGCACCGGTGTGGCCGGCGCACATCTGCGGTTCGATCACCCACAGCACCGGCCGGGCTGCAGCCATTGTTGCGCATAAGGAACATTGGCGCGGATTGGGGATGGACCTGGAAAACCTGCTCAATACAGAGCGCGCCCAGCGACTGGCCGGAGAAATCCTCACCCCGCCCGAGTTGCAACGCATGGCCAGCGCCCCTCAGGAACAGATCGCCCTGTTAGTGACCCTGACGTTCTCAGTGAAAGAAAGCCTGTTCAAGGCGCTCTACCCGATCGTCCAGCAACGCTTCTATTTCGAGCATGCCGAGGTGCTTGAATGGGACGAAAACGGGCATGCCCGTCTGCGCCTGCTGACTGACCTCTCCAGCGAATGGCGCAACGGCAGTGAGCTTGATGCGCAGTATTGTACAGGGGATGGGCAGTTGCTGAGTCTGGTCAGCATTGAGGCCTAAGAGATTTTTAGTGTCTGTCAGGCCGCCATCGCGAGCAAGCTCGGCTCCTACAGGATTTGTGTTGGTCGCGGGATATGGGCACAACCTATATGCCCTGTAGGAGCCGAGCTTGCTCGCGATGGCGATCTAACAGCCAATAGATATGCCAGGGACCAAACTCAACGCTTCTCCTGATGCCGTGGCCAGCTCAGGCTAAAACACGCCCCACCCAGACTCTTGCTCTTGCTGATCAGCGCCCGGCCGTCGTGCCAGTGAATGATCCGCCGCACGATCGACAACCCCAGGCCATGCCCACCGGAGGCGCGGGTGCGACTATCGTCCAGGCGCAGGAACGGCGTGAAGATTCTTTCCCAGGCGGTTTCCGGAACCCCGGGACCATCGTCCTCGACATCCAGCCGACAACGCTGCTGGCCGACCTGATAGCTGATGAACACCTGCGACTCGGCGTGACGCATGGCGTTGCTCAGCAGATTTTGCAACGCTCGATGCAAGTAGCGCGGCTCGGCCTCGACCCAGGCGTCATCACAGTCGTTGGCAGACAGACAAATGCCCCGCTGGACCTTGACCTCAGCTCGCAAAGGCGCCAACTCGCTGATGACCTGATTGACCAAGGCATCCAGATCGACCCGCTGGAAATTCAGTGCCGGCGAGCCTTGCTCCAGGCGTGCGTAGGTGAGCATTTCGTCCACCAGCCGATCGAGGTCCTGGATATCGTTGTCCATGCCCACCCTGTACTTCTCCCGCGCTTGCGGTGTGGTGGCAGCACCGATCATCTCCAGACCAAAACGCAAACGCGCCACCGGTGTGCGCAACTCATGAGACACGGCCCGCACCAGCTCGCGCTGAATCGCCAACAGGCGCTGCAAGTGCTCGGCCATGCCATTGAATGCGGCCGCCAGACGCCCGATCGAGTCGGCACCGCGAGCCGGCACCCGGGCTTCCAGGCTGCCCTTGGCGATCCGCGTCGCAGCCGATTCCAGACCGCTCAAACGCCGTTCCAGTTGCCGCACCAGCAAATACACAATCAAACCGATCAGGCTCAAGCCAAGCGCAGCTATCAACACCAGCCATTCAGGTGGATAAGGGTTCATCTGATACAGCGGACCGATTTCCAACACCCAAGGCGTCCCGACCATTCCGGCAAACACCCGGATCGAATCGCCCCCCTTGCCCAGCGCCATCACCGTATCGCCTTCGGCGACCCGGCGACTCTGGTCCTCATCCATATCTGCCTGATCGAGGGTGACCAGTTGCAGCTCAAAGCCAAAGCCCTTGTCTGCCTTCAGCGCCGCCAGGCGCTGCGGTTGCTCGGCGACCGGGTAACGCACCAGCTCATCGGCCAACAGGTAAATCGTTGCCCGCGCCAGTTGCTCACTGATTTGCTTTACTTCACCGGTCAGCAGCAGTTGCTCTTTATCGCTGACCAATCGATAGACCTTCGCCGCGTGCGGGCCGGTCTGTTCCACCAGCACCTGACCTCGCTGCACGCGATTGCGCTGGCTCAGGTCAAGGCTGGTTTGAGTGAAGGTCTGCAAGGCCAGAGGAATCCCCAACAAACGCTCCCACACCACCAACGCCCGGTGCCGCTCGATCTCGCTCATCGGTTGCAGGTTGTCGGCCATCAACGAAAACGTACCGTGCGCCAGGCGCTCGCGGTATTGCTCACTGCGCACCTGATTGAGCAGGTGCAAGGCCAGTACGCCAAGCACCGCGACCAGAATCAGCGCTGCGCACATGCCGCCGTAGATACGCAGGAAAATCGAGTTCACAGCACTACGTCTACGCAAGCTTCGGGGACGAACAGATAACCTTTGCTGCGAATGGTCTTGATCAGCCGCGGATGAATCGGGTCATCACCGATCTTCGGACGGATGCGCGAGATCCGCACATCAATGGAGCGATCCTGACCGTCGTAACCGATGCCCCGCAGCGCGGTGAAAATCTCTTCGCGGGAAAGAATCCGCCCGGCATTGGCCACCAACAACCACAGCAGATCGAACTCGGCACTGGTCAGCTCGATGCCGTTGTCATGCAGCCAGGCTTCGCGTAGTGCGTTGTCCACCACCAGCGGGCCGAACTGCAGACGCCTGAGCTTTTCAGGAGCCACCGCTTCAGGTGGCTCACTGCGGCGTAGCAAAGCCTGGATCCGTGCCAGCAACAAGCGCGGGCGTACCGGTTTGCAGACGTAGTCATCGGCGCCCATGTCCAGGCCCAACACCTGATCCATGTCGTCGGTACGCGCGGTCAGCATCAGGATCGGCCCGTCATAACGATCACGCACGTTGCGACAGATGCTCAAGCCGTCTTCGCCAGGGAGCATCAGATCAAGGATCACCAGGTCCGGTTGCTCGGCAATGATCCGAGCCGCGGCCAGCGCACCGTTACCTTCGATAGCAACCCGCAGACCGTTGCTCTCCAGGTACTCGCGGGTCAACTCAGCCAGACGCTGGTCATCCTCGACAATCAATACCTGCCAGGCTTCTTGCTCCACGGGTGACCTCTTCTTGGCAAAACCACATTCAGGAAGGATCCACCCGTCTTTTTGTAATGATTTGGGTGGATAAGACTGCATATAGATGGGGCGATTGTAGCAACGGCTCCCCTTGAAAATACAAGCAGGTAAATGCGCTCGGTAACTGCGTTATTTTGTGATAGGGTTCGCGCCCGCAAAAATCCGTCCAAGGCTGTTTTCAACGGCAAAATTCAGTGACAAACGGTCTACTCCAGTGCTGTCGCGGCCTACACTGCGTTTGGCGGTTTCATACACAATTTACGCACAGCTTTATCCACAGGTAGCACGTTGCAATCGCCCCCCAAAACGCATTATCTTGTAGCCCAACGACAAAAAAACCCTACATGTAGGGTTTCACACAAAAAACCAAACACAAATCAGACAAGAAACTCAAGAGCTTTTCTTGCTCCTGCTTGGTTGAACTAAACACTTTTTCAGAAGACCAAACCGCGTGTGCGGATGGCAGCTGTTTTCCAGCCTCTGGCCGCGAAAACGGTACGGGTGTTGCAGTACAAATACTGTCACCCATCAGGAATTCGGTTTTGAGCCCTGTGGCTGCAAACCAAAGACTTCGGCATGGAAGCGACGCCCGAAAGAGCTCCTTCCTACTGTCCCGAAGTCGTTATGCCCGACGCTTGTCGGTTGTAGTGCTTCAGGACAGAACGGTGGGCACCGTGACGGTGCCCAAACAAACATAGAGAACGTGGAGACACCCATGCAAACCGACACAACTCGCGAGAACCCGCAGGGCACCGCGCCGCAGGCCACTGATTCGAATCTGGATCTGTCCGCCACGGCGCCTGGCCAACTGCGCGTGATCAAGCGTAACGGCACTGTCGTTCCTTACACCGATGACAAAATCACCGTCGCCATCACCAAAGCGTTCCTCGCAGTTGAAGGCGGCACCGCCGCTGCCTCGTCGCGAATCCACGACACCGTTGCCCGCCTGACCGAACAAGTCACCGCGACCTTCAAGCGTCGCATGCCATCGGGCGGCACTATCCATATCGAAGAAATCCAGGACCAGGTCGAACTGGCCCTGATGCGTGCCGGCGAGCAGAAAGTCGCTCGCGACTACGTGATCTACCGTGATGCCCGCTCCAAAGAGCGCGCCACCCGCTCCACCACCGACGAGCCGGTACAAGCCCATCCATCGATCCGCATCACCCGCGCCGATGGCAGCCTTGCGCCGCTCGACATGGGTCGTCTGAACACTATCGTGACCGAGGCCTGTGAAGGCCTGGAAGAAGTCGACGGTGATCTGATCCAGCGCGAAACCCTGAAGAACCTCTACGACGGCGTGGCGCTCAAAGACGTCAACACTGCGCTGGTGATGACCGCACGTACCCTGGTTGAGCGTGAGCCGAACTACTCCTTCGTGACCGCTCGCCTGCTGATGGACACCCTGCGTGCCGAAGGCCTGAGCTTCCTCGAAGTTGCCGAAAGCGCCACCCATCACGAAATGGTCGATCTGTATGCCAAGGCGCTGCCGGCGTACATCGCCAAGGGTATCGAGTTCGAATTGCTGAACCCGGTTCTGGCCACCTTCGACCTGGAAAAGCTCGGCAAGGCGATCAACCACGAGCGTGATCAGCAGTTCACCTACCTGGGCCTGCAAACCCTGTACGACCGTTACTTCATCCACAAGGACGGCATCCGGTTCGAACTGCCGCAGATCTTCTTCATGCGCGTGGCCATGGGCCTGGCGATCGAAGAGAAGAACAAAGAAGACCGCGCCATCGAGTTCTACAACCTGTTGTCGTCCTTCGACTACATGTCCTCGACACCTACCCTGTTCAACGCCGGGACCCTGCGTCCACAGCTGTCGAGCTGCTATCTGACCACCGTGCCGGATGACCTGTCGGGCATCTACCACGCCATTCATGACAACGCCATGCTGTCGAAATTCGCTGGCGGTCTGGGCAACGACTGGACTCCGGTTCGCGCGCTGGGCTCTTACATCAAGGGTACCAATGGCAAGTCCCAGGGTGTCGTACCGTTCCTGAAAGTGGTGAACGACACCGCAGTGGCCGTGAACCAGGGTGGCAAGCGCAAAGGCGCTGTCTGTGCCTACCTGGAAACCTGGCACATGGACATTGAGGAGTTCATCGAGCTGCGCAAGAACACCGGTGATGATCGTCGTCGTACCCACGACATGAACACCGCCAACTGGATCCCTGACCTGTTCATGAAGCGCGTCTTCGATGACGGTCCGTGGACCCTGTTCTCGCCGTCCGAAGTACCGGATCTGCACGACCTGACCGGCAAGGCCTTCGAAGAGCGTTACGAGTACTACGAAGCCCTGTCCCAGTACCCGGGCAAGATCAAACTGTTCAAGACCATCCAGGCCAAAGACCTGTGGCGCAAAATGCTCTCCATGCTCTTCGAAACCGGTCACCCATGGCTGACGTTCAAAGACCCATGCAACCTGCGCAGCCCACAGCAGCACGTTGGCGTGGTTCACAGCTCGAACCTGTGCACCGAAATCACCTTGAACACCAACAAGGACGAGATCGCTGTTTGCAACCTCGGCTCGATCAACCTGCCGAACCACATCACTGACGGCAAGCTGGACACCGCCAAGCTGCAACGCACCGTGAACACCGCCGTGCGGATGCTCGATAACGTGATCGACATCAACTACTACTCGGTGCCACAAGCGAAGAACTCCAACTTCAAGCACCGTCCGGTCGGTCTGGGCATCATGGGCTTCCAGGACGCGCTGTACCTGCAGCACATTCCGTACGGCTCCACTGCAGCCGTCGAGTTCGCCGACAAGTCGATGGAAGCCGTCAGCTACTACGCGATCCAGGCTTCTTGCGACCTGGCTGATGAGCGCGGCGCCTACGAGACGTTCCAGGGTTCGCTGTGGTCCAAAGGCATCCTGCCACTGGATTCGCAACAGATCCTGATCGAACAACGCGGCCAGAAGTACATTGATGTCGACCTGAACGAAACCCTGGACTGGGCACCGGTCCGTGCCCGCGTACAGAAAGGTATTCGTAACTCCAACATCATGGCCATCGCACCGACCGCTACCATCGCCAACATCACCGGCGTATCGCAGTCGATCGAACCGACCTACCAGAACCTGTACGTGAAATCGAACCTCTCGGGCGAATTCACCGTGATCAACCCGTACCTGGTTCGCGACCTGAAAGCCCGCGGCCTGTGGGACTCGGTCATGATCAACGACCTGAAGTACTACGACGGTTCCGTGCAGCAGATCGAACGCATCCCGCAAGAGCTCAAAGAGCTCTACGCGACTGCTTTCGAAGTGGATACCAAGTGGATCGTCGACGCCGCCAGCCGCCGTCAGAAGTGGATCGACCAGGCTCAGTCGCTGAACCTGTACATCGCCGGCGCATCGGGCAAGAAACTTGACGTGACCTACCGTATGGCTTGGTACCGTGGCCTGAAAACCACTTACTACCTCCGTGCCCTGGCCGCGACCAGCACCGAGAAGTCGACCATCAGCACCAGCAAGCTGAACGCTGTTTCCAGCGGCGGCAACCACGGTGACGATTCGGTACTGGCAGCTCCTGCCGGTCCCGCGCCAGTGCCAAAAGCCTGCGCTATCGACGAGCCGGATTGCGAAGCTTGCCAATAAGCTGAGCCGATAAGCGCTGCAAGGCGCTTGTCTGAACCCCCGATAGATCCTCCGGATTTATCGGGGGTTTTCTTTTGCCTGGATAAAAGTGGAACGTTGATCACTCCCATGCTCCGCAGCACTGTCGAGAGCCGGCGCGATGACGCCAGACCAGGCACCGCACGATCATCATGTCTAGTCCTGAAACAGGTTTACACCTGTTTCACCCTAACGCTCGATGACGCTGAACTCGCCTTACGCGACGTTCATGGTCTTGATCGTTCCCACGCTCTGCGTGGGAATGCCGCCCCGGACGCTCTGCGTCCGCTGTAGAGGTGACGCAGAGCGTCACAGGATGCATTCCCACGCAGAGCGTGGGAACGATCAATGCTGGGCGCACACAAAAAAGCCCCTGCAATGAGGGGCTATTTTTGAAGCGCTGTCAGCCAGCCAGGCATCAAGTCATCTGAATGATGGTCTGCATGATGGTGCTTTGCGTCGAGATGGTCTTGGCATTGGCCTGGTAGTTGCTCTGCGCCTTGATCAGATTGACCAGTTCGTTGGTCAGGTTAACGTTGGACTCTTCCAGGGAGTTGGAAACCACCGAACCCAAGGTACCTGTTGTCGGGGCGTCGTAGGCCGGAATACCCGAAGCGAACGTCTCTTTCCAGCTAGTACCGCCTACCGCCTGCAGACCTTGCTCGTTGGTAAAGCTGGCCAGGGAGACTTGGCCAATAGCCTTGTTCTGACTGTTACTGAAGTTGGCGAACAAGGTGCCGGTAGTGTCGATGGTCAGGTTGGTGATCTGACCAGTTGCATAACCGTCCTGGGTCGGCAGCGAGCGAGCAGTGTCAGCATTGAACTGAGTCGTATTGGTCAGGTCGATCGCCACACCCGCAGCATTCGCACTCGAACCGTTGGCCGCCCAGACTCCGTTGGTCACAGTGCCTGGAACCCAGCCGACCAATTGCAGGCTGTTGGTTGCGTTAGGTGCAGCCGGCGTATTCGGTGGTGTGGCCACCGATACAAGTTTGCCTGCCGAGTCAAAGGTAATAGTCGAAGCGACGGGATCTGTCGCACCACCCACCGTCGGTGTACTGCCATTGAGGTTACGACCATCTACCAGAGTGTAGGTACTCCAGGTGTTAGCAGCGGTCTTGACCATGTATTGATCCATGGTGTGCTGATTGCCCTGACTGTCATAGATTGGCGTACTGAACGACTTGGTGTAGGTGTTGACGTTATTTGGATCGAACGGGAGAACGGTCTGATCGATAACCGCCGCGGTCGAACTCAGGTTGACGGTCGAAGACACCGCGCCAGTAGCCTTGGGCGCCAGGTTGGACGTGTCGATCCGCAGGTCGGTCAGCACACCGTTGACGATCTTGCCATTGGCATCCACACCATAACCTTGCAGACGAGCAGTGCCATCGGTGTTGGTGACATAGCCGTCCTTGTCGGTCTTGAACGTACCGGCACGGGTATAGGTCTGCGAGCCGTTGCTGCTCAAGACGAAGAAGCCTTGCCCTTGAATGCCCATGTCCAACACGTTGCCAGTGTTGTTCACATCACCTTGAGTGAACTGCTGGGAAACGTTGGCCAGAGCCACGCCGTTGCCGACGCTTTTGCTACCCGAACCCAACTTGGTGGCCGAGTAGACGTCGGCGAATTCCGCACGGGAAGACTTGAAGCCTGTGGTCGCGACGTTGGCGATGTTGTTGCCGGTCACGTCCAGTTGTTTGTTGGCTGCATAGAGACCGCTAAGGCCGACATTGAAAGACATATTCCACTCCTTGCGCCGCGTAAGCCGGCTCTATAGACCAATAGTTTGTACTTTCGACAGGGCAACAGCGCCCAGACCGGCGAGGTTGAGCATCATCTCGCCACCTGTTTGACTCAAGGTCACGCTGTTGACCGTTGCCGGTAGATAAGTGACCAAATCCGTCGACTTGCTATCGATCGTGGCATTCGCCTTGAAGGTATAAGTGCCCGGATCGACCTTGACACCGGCATCGTTGGTGCCATCCCAGACAAAACTGGCGTTACCGGCGCTTTGGCTACCCAGGTCGATGGTTTTCACCGCATTGCCGTTTTTATCCGTGATGCTCACGGTAGCGTCGGCAACCGACGAGGGGATCACTGCACTGCCCGTCAGGCTCTTGGTTGTATCGACCACAGCTGTACCGGTTTGAGCAACCACCGAGCGACCCACCAGGGAAGAAGCCTGCAACGCCTGCGACGACTGGAAGGTACTCGCGATGGAGTTGACCGAAGTGTTCAGCGTGGTGATGCCTTCCAGGCTGCTGAACTGAGCCAGCTGAGCGACAAACGCACTGTTGTCCTGCGGCGACAGCGGGTTCTGGTTCTTCAACTGGGTGACCAGCAGCTGCAAGAAAGCATCCTTGCCCAAGGCATTCTTGCCCGTAGTGCCACTGGTTGCCGCCGCAAGACCCGAGGTGCTGGTGGTACTGGTCTTGACCGAAGAGTTAGCAAGGATCTGGCTGAGATCCAGGCCGCTCGTGGTATCGGTAACACTCGTCATCTGAGTCGCCCCTTATCACTGACCGAGGGTCAGGACTTTCTGCATCATGGTTTTGGCGGTGTTCATCATTTCCGCATTGGTCTGGAACGAGCGACTGGCGGAAATCATGTCGGCCATTTCCTCAACCACATTGACATTGGGGTAGTAGACATAGCCCTTGGCATCGGCTGACGGATGGTTCGGTTCGTAGCGCGCCTCCAGATTGCTCTGGTCTTCAACCACACCCAGCACCTGTACGCCCTGGCCGGCGGCATCCTGGCTCTGGAACAGCGAACTGCTGCCGCCGCTCTGACCACCCTGAAACATGGTGGCGAACACCGGGTGACGGGCCCGGTAGGTCTGGTCGATGCTCGAAGACACGGTCTCGGCGTTGGCGATGTTACTGGCGACGGTGTTCAAACGAGTGGTTTGAGCACTCATGCCGCTACCGGCAATATTGAAAACACTGGCAAGAGACATGGATTACTCTCCGCGCAGGGCTGACACCAGCCCTTTGAATTTGCTGTTGAGCAGCGTGAAGCTGGCCTGGAAGTTGACCGCATTTTCCGCGTAGTTCGACTGTTCCAGCTGGGCGTCCACGGTGTTTTGGTCAATCGAGGGTTGCATTGGCGTGCGATACAGCAACGTCTCGTCGCCATTTCCCAGACCTTCGGCTTCGATATGACGGCTATTGGTCATGTTCAACGCGAAAGTGCCGCTCTTGGTCTTTTCATTCTGCGCAGCAAGCACGGCAGAGAAATCCAGATCCCGAGCCTTGTAATTAGGGGTGTCAGCGTTGGCGATGTTGTTGGCCAGAACTTCAGCACGCTGAGCGCGGAAGCCCAGGGCTTGTTCATGGATACCGAGCGCTTTATCGAAGCTGATGCTCATGCCGGGAAACCTTCGGGTGACCAGATTTTTCGTGCGATGAACATAGCAAGCGTCGTGCCAATTCACGAAAGGCCGTAAACCGGGGCTTTGCGGGCATCGGCAAGGTGGCAATGCCAGAAAAGCGGCAACTGATTTCCGCCGCCTGCCGCTTTTCTGCCGCTCGAGATGTCGGGATGCATGAGATCCGTGATCGTTCCCACGCTCTGCGTGGGAATGCCGCCATGGACGCTCTGCGTCCGCTTCGAGATGTGACGCAGAGCGTCACGGGATGCATTCCCACGCAGGAGCGTGGGAACGATCATTTCGGCGGACAAAAAACGGGAGTCCCTGAGGACTCCCGTTTTTTATGACGCTGGCAAATCACTTCGCCTGGTAGATGATTCCAGGACTGCACTGGACCATCTGGTAGTGATCCGGCAAGCCATTCAGCGCTTCGGATGCGCCGAGGAACAGATAGCCACCTGGCTTCAACGTACTGTGAATCCGCAGCAGGATGTCCTTCTTCACTTCAGCGGAGAAGTAGATCAGCACGTTGCGGCAGAACACGATGTCGAACTTGCCAAGACTTGCATAGCTATCGAGCAGGTTGAACGAACGAAACTCCACCCGACTCCTGATCGGTGCCTTGATCGCCCAACGCCCCGGCCCTTTCGGATCGAAGTACCGTTGCAGCCGCTCCGCGGAGAGACCGCGGCCAATGGCCAGACTGTCGTATTCGCCGGTCTTGCAGTTGTTCAGCATGGTGCCGGACAAATCGGTGGCAACGATCTGCACACCCATTTTCAGCTGACCCATGTTGGTCCGCTCGAACTCATCGATCGACATGGACAATGAGTAGGGTTCCTGCCCCGACGAGCACGCCGCCGACCAAATGCGCAGGCGCTGGCCAGGACTGGCCTTGATCGACTCGGGCAGTACTTTGTTCTTCAATACTTCAAACGGATAGGTGTCACGAAACCACAGGGTTTCGTTGGTAGTCATGGCATCCACCACCATCTCGCGCAACCCGCTGCGCGGCTGGGTCTGAATGCGCTGAACCAGCTCACCCAACGATTTGATGCCCTGCTGCTCCATGAGTTTATTGAGACGGCTCGACACCAGATACTGCTTGTTTTCACCGAGCAAAATGCCACAGGCTTTTTCCAGGAAGACCCGGAACTGTTCGAAATCCAAATTACCCGTAGACAATGATGCCGCCTCTTAAATCGTGTTGACCGCCAAGGGCAAACGCCCTAGCTGTTATCTGCTGCTTTGATCCGGTCGATTACCCGGGATGCCAGGTCATCAGGACGGAATTTGGCAAGGAAGTCATCGGCACCGACCTTCTTCACCATCGCCTGATTGAATACACCTGACAACGAAGTATGCAGGATGATATGTAGCTTTTGCATGCGTGGATCGCTGCGGATCTCGGCCGTGAGCGTGTAGCCGTCCATTTCGGGCATCTCGATGTCGGAAATCATCATCAAGAACTCTTCTTCCGGCTTCTTGCCCTCCTCGACCAGCTTGCGCAGGTAATCCAGCGCCTGTCGGCCGTCGTTCAATGCCACTACATCGACCCCGACGGTCTGCAGGCAACGCGTGACCTGCTTGCGCGCTACCGACGAATCGTCGACCGTCAGCACCCGCAGGGAAACCGCCTTGCGCTGCGTTTCAACGTCCACCACACCCGCCGAAATGGATTCCGATGCCGGCGACACTTCAGCCAGGACCTTCTCGACATCGATGATTTCGACTAACTGATTGTCGACCCGGGTCACTGCCGTCAAATAATGATCGCGCCCGGTGCCCTTGGGTGGCGGATGGATCTCCTCCCAGTTCATGTTGACGATGCGCTCGACCGACCTGACCAAAAAACCCTGGGTCTTGGTGTTGTACTCCGTGATGATTACGAAGGGATTGCTTTGATCCTGCAAACCGCCAGAACCGGTCGCCATTGCCAGATCAAGAATCGGAATGGTCGCCCCCCGAATATTTGCGACACCGCACACGACAGGACTGGATTTAGGCAGCAGGGTCAGTTTGGGGCATTGCAGCACCTCCCGAACCTTGAACACGTTGATCCCATACAGCTGCTGGCCGTCAAGACGGAACAACAACAGCTCAAGGCGATTCTGCCCTACCAGTTGCGTGCGCTGGTTCACCGAATCCATTACACCAGCCATGCCCAGACTCCTACACCAACGCTTAAGATCCGATGCACATTCATCACTAAACGGCACGGGGCTTGCTTTTTAACTGCTATGAACGCAAAAACGACATTTTTCCGACACCTGACATCAACGTATCGCAAATTGCTTTGCGCGTTGTCAGCGTTGTGCTTTTTCACCGCTGGCAGCCCTGCCGTTGCTGACCCGGTTACCTTGCCTGATCTGCTTATCGGCGTCACTCAAGGCTTTCTTGAATTCACCGTAGAAGATTATCTGGCAACCAGCCACACCGAAGGACGCTACGAAATTCAGGTCAATCAACTCGACCCTCGCTTGCGCATGCCGCTATGCGACAAGGAATTGACAGCGACGCTGGAAAGTCCGGCTCAGCCTTTGGGCCACGTAATCGTAAAGGTGCGTTGCGATGGCGCCTCGCCCTGGACCGTCTTCGTTCCCGCTCAAGTGCGCCTGTTTCGAGAGGTCGTTACCACCACTCGCCCACTTAAACGCGCCGGCATCATCGAACCTGAGGACGTCATCCTGCGCGAGCGCGACATCAGCCTGATCAATCAGGGTTATCTGACGTCGGTCGATCAGGCCATCGGTCAGAAACTCGTCCGACCAATGGTCAGCGATCAGGTCATTACCCTTGTCCACATGGAACAGGCGGAGGTCGTTCGCAAAGGCGATCAAGTGGTGATATCCGTTCGCAGCGGTACGCTCAATGTGCGAATGCCCGGCGAAGCGTTGTCCAACGGCGGTCTGAGCGAACAGATCAGGGTCAAGAATCTGAACTCTCAACGGGTAATCAAAGCGCGCGTGACCGCGCCGGGCCAGGTGGACGTCGCCATGTAGGGAACTGGCGCTGCACTCAGGCGTTCCCTAAACTGTGCCTCAAGCAAGGCAGGTGCCGACTCGCGCCGGCTCATCGAAAATTGAGCCTAAAGTTTTACCGGGTATGGCCGAAAACATGGCAAGCGTCCAAATACCCAGAGGTTTTCTATCATGGTCATCGATTTCAGCCGTTTAAACAGCTCCCCCTCACCCACAGGCAGTACGCGTACCAGCGGCAGCAAGGAAACCGGCGACGCCGGCAAATCCGCGCCGGTGATTACCCCGGCCGAACAGGCCAGTACCAGCCAAAGCGGGGAGTCGGTTCACCTCAGTAATGAGGCTCAACAGTTGCAGAAGGTCACTGACACGCTGCGCGATCAACCTGCTGTCGACAAAGCCCGCGTGGCCGAGTTGAAGCAAGCGATTGCCGATGGCAGCTATAAAGTCGACAGCAACCGTGTAGCCAGCAAACTGCTCAACTTCGAAGCCCAGCGCTAGCCAAAGGCCTGCGCCAGGCTTTTGGACGCTTAAAACCCAAGGCCAGCCATGCACGACACAAATTTACTGCAACTGATCACTGACGATTTTGCTCCAGCTCAACAGTTGCTGGAGTTGCTGCAAACCGAGGCCCTCGCTTTGCACGGTCGCGACATGCCACTGCTCGAAGATATTCTCGCGCAGAAACAGGCGCTGATCATTTTGCTTGAACAGCATGGGCGTTTACGCAGCCAGATCCTCATCAGCCTGAACCTGCCGGCCAGTCGAAGCGGCCTGGAACGACTTGCAGAGCAATCGTCCATTGGCGATCAACTGCTGTCTCAGAGCGACGAACTCAATCAGCTTCTGGCCAACTGCCAGGCAGCCAACGAACTCAACGGTCGTTCGATCCAGATCCAGCAAGCCACCACCGCCAATCAGTTGAAGATCCTCACCGGTGGCGAACCTCCTGCCCTTTATGATGCCCGCGGATCAACCTCCAAGCTTGCGAAGCCCCGCCCACTTAGTCAGGCTTGAATTCAGAGATGAGCGCTCTATCAAGACGCGAAACATGCTGGCAAAATGCCGGCTCTTGCGTGTGTCGTATTTGTCTGGAGATTGATGAACCGTGTTCAATGCCTTAAACGCAGAAGATGCTCCGCAGCCACCAAAGGCGCTCACTACCCCTTTGGAAATTGCCGCCAATCTGCGGTTGCTGCAAGAGAGCCATGATCCACTGATCATCACTTTTCATGAGCGCACCCAGCGCTTTCAGAGCTATCTGGTCGAAGTCGATCGAGACAGCACCATGATCGCCCTGGACGAGATGATTCCTCGCGATGGCGAACGCTTTCTGCTCAATGGCGAAGCGTTTCGCGTCGAAGGTTTCCACGACGGCGTGCGGATTGCCTGGGAAAGCACCGGCACTCTGACGATCGACGAATCCAATGGCAGTCGCTGCTATCGCGGCACGATGCCTGATGAAGTGGTCTATCACCAACGTCGCAATGCGTTTCGTGCAGCGTTGAAACTGGCTCAGTTGGTCAACATCGAACTCGGCGGCGAAAAGCTTAAAGCCCCGATCAAGGGTAAACTGCTGGATATCTCGGCTACCGGCTGCAAGTTGCGCTTTGAAGGCGACATCTCCGACCGCCTGCAACTGGGCGAGGTCTACGACCGATTCATTGCCGCCCTGCCCTTCGGCAAAATGACGGCGCCAGTCGAATTGCGTTATCTGCATCACGAAGAGCGGATCGACACCACCTTCGCCGGCGTACGCTTTCACAACATGAGCGGCCAGGTTCAACGCCAGGTCGAGCGTTTCGTCTATCAGCTTCAGCGCGAAGCACGCCGCTTTGATAAAGACGATTTCTGAGTCAACACCTCAATAAAAAACGGGCAGTCCCTTTCGGTGACTGCCCGTTTTTTTTCTAAGGCCTTACCTGAGTGAAGCTTTGCGCAGGCTCCGGATCTGGCTCCTCGGGCGTTACATCCACTTCGTGCTCCGGCTCAGGCTCCAGGTTTACAGCATTTTGCATCTGTTCGTGCACGACCTGCTCATCGACCCGCGGGTCAAGCGCTGCCACCAAAGGCGAGCTCGACATACTGTCTGGCATGGCGACGTGATGCAGAGGCGCATCATCGACCTGATGCAAGTTTGTCACCGCTTTAGGCCGAATGCGCCACACCAGCACCAGCGCGAAAAAGCTGAAGAACGCATAGAGCATCTGACTGCCAAACAGCTTCATCAGCACACCCGCAGCCAGCGGCCCGATGCTTGCGCCGACGCCGTACGTCACCAGCAACATTGCCGTTAGGGAAACCCGTCGGTCGCCTTCGACATGGTCATTGGAAAACGCCACCGCCAATGGATACAGACAGAACTGCACCAATGAGCAAAGGAAGCCGGCGACAAACAACACTTCAAGTGGCACCTCGGGCATTATCGCCAAAGGCAACGCGGCCAGCGCCAGAGAAAACGCAAAGCAACGGATCAACAACGCCCGATCATAGCGATCCGACAACCAGCCCAGCGGCCACTGCACCACCAAACCCGCAAAAATGCAGCTACCCATGAACAGGCCGACCTGCTCCGTGGAAAGCCCCTGCTGAGAGGCATACAGCGGCGCCAGACCGTAGAACGAACCAACGATCAACCCCGCCCCCAGCACGGTACTCAACGATTGCGGCACGCGTTTCATAAAGAAACGCGGCTCCATCGGTGCCGGATGCAGGGGCGCCGGGTGAATGCGCCGGGTCATGGCGACGGGCACCAGGCACAAGGCAAAACACAGTGCGACCAGCATCAACAACTCCAGACCCAGCGCCGGGTGCATGACCAGAATCAGCTGACCCAGGACCAACCCGAGGTAGGAAGCAATCATGTAGCCACTGAATACCAGGCCACGCTGCCTGGCTTCAGCCTGCTCATTCAGCCAGCTCTCGATGACCATGTACTGGCACATCATGCCCAGGCCGACGATCATCCGCAGGAACAGCCAGGCCGGCAACCAATCCACCAGACCATGCCCCAGCACCGCCGCGCCGACGATGCCGGCGCAGGTCGCGTAGGCCCGGATATGCCCGACCCGGGCAATCAGCCGGTGACCAATTTTCCCGCCCAGCACCAGGCCCGAATAGTTGGCGGCCATCAACGCACCGACCCACAAACCGTCGACATGGTCGGCAGCCAGGCGCAATGCCAGGTAAGTACTGAGTAAGCCCGAGCCGATCAGCATCATCAGCGAGGCGAAATAAAGCGCTCGAAAGGATTTCCAGATTTGGCGCATCGGCGTTCCGAGCGGCTCCTTGAATTGTGCATCGGGCTATCAGAAACGATAGCCCGACGGCGACGGGTCGGTTATGCCTGGGCCGCTAAAACACGCCGCTCCCAGGGCGTTATTTCATCATGGAAACTGCTCAACTCCATGGTCTTCGAAGCAATGTAGCCTTCGATGAACTCCTTGCCGAACAGTTCCTTTGCCAATTGGCTACGCTTCAGACGCTCAAGTGCTGCATGCAAGGTACAAGGTAACGACAAACTTTCCGGCACTTCAAATTCCCCCTGGACAGCCGGGGTCGGCTCCAGCTCGTTTTCTATGCCGTGAAGCCCGGCAGCGAGACTCGCGGCAATCGCCAGGTACGGGTTGGCATCGGCGCCAGGCAAGCGATTCTCGACCCGTCGCGCCACAGGCGAGCTTGCCGGAATCCGCAAACCCGCAGCCCGATTGTCGTGTGACCAACAGGCATTGTTCGGGGACGCGTAAGGATGGCACAAGCGTTGATAAGAGTTCACGTTCGGTGCAAAAAGCGCGGTGAAATCCGCCATGCCCGCTTGCTGACCACCGATAAAATGGCGGAAGGTCGCGGTCGGCTGGCCGGCATCGTCGTTGAACACGTTACGCCCGGTACCCAGCTCCACAATGCTCTGGTGAATATGCATCGAGCTTCCCGGCGTATGCGCCAACGGCTTGGCCATGCAGACCACCGTCAAGCCGTGCTTGAGTGCGACTTCCTTGAGTAAATGCTTGAACAGCAATGTCTGATCGGCCAGCAGCAACGGATCGCCGTGCAACAGATTGATCTCGAACTGGCTGATACCCATCTCGTGCATGAACGTATCGCGCGGCAAACCCAGCGCCGCCATGCATTCATACACTTCACTGAAGAACGGCCTCAAGCCGTTATTGGAACTGACGCTGAAAGCCGAATGACCTTCCTCACGACGCCCGTCCAGACCGACCGGCGGCAGGAACGGTTGGGTCGGGTCGGTATTGGGTGCAAATACGAAGAATTCCAGCTCGGTCGCCACCACCGGCGCCAGACCTCGAGCGGCGTAACGTGCGATAACCGCCTTAAGCTGACCGCGAGTCGAAAGACGAGAGCTTTCTCCAGTCAACTCGTCTGCATCGCAAATCGCCAAAGCCCGAGGCTGCTTGCTCCAGGGCAGGCGATGGATGTGTTTTGGATCAGCATTGAGTGCCAGATCGCCGTCATCGCTGCCGTAAAAACGCACCGGCGGATAGCCGCCCATGATGCATTGCAGCAGCACGCCCCGCGCCATCTGCAACCGCCGCCCCTCAAGGAACCCCTCGGTGGTCATCACCTTGCCCCGTGGCACACCGTTCAGATCCGGAGTGACACATTCAATCTCATCAATGCCCGTCAATCGCTGCACGAGTGATTTGTGGCCATCGGTAGTCATGACTCAATCCTTGTTACTGTGCAAGCCGCGAACGGCGACCCGTACAAAATACGCACCACCCGTTCAGGATTTCAAGCAGGCACACGCAAAAAGCAGAGATATAGGGCGCAGGTCAGCAATGAAGTGAAGGCTGAAACGATAATTCAGGATTTCAGAGAAAGGTTACGCAGGTGCACAATTGCAGCCCTTTGTCGTCAGCGCAGGCGCTCAAGGAAGATAGAGACTAAATAGTGCGCCCCCCAAGGGGCCGCCATTGCTGATCTCGATACGTCCATGCATGCCGTTGCGCTGATGCAGCTCGGCAATACGCGCGGCGAAGTACAGGCCCAGGCCAGTGCTGCCACTGCTCTGGTTGATGCCCTGCACGTAATCGGCCTGACGCTCGATCATCTGCCGCGGGTAACCGGCCCCATCGTCATTGACGCACAATACCAGCTGCCCAGCCTCCTCACGGACGCTGATCAACAGGGCATGGCGGGCGTAACGGATGACGTTGTTGACGATGTTGGCCACCACCGAGCCGATCAGTTCCCGATCAAAGAAACCGAGGGGGCTGAAGTCATCGACTTCATAGGTCGCGACAATGCCACGGCTGCTCAGTACGTCCTGGTGACATACCAGCTGCGCTTCGATGAAGTCATCGAGCTCATGGTAATCAGGCTTCAACGGCAGCTGGTTGACGCCCAGTTTGTACAGGCCCAGCAACTGCACCAGCATGCCATTGAGGTGAGCGAACTCGTACTCGATAACACCTTGCTCGCCGGTTTGCCGCTGGGAGTCAGGCAACCGTGCGAGCCACTGAGCGTGGGCCTGCATGAGCATGGCCAGGGAGTTCTTCATGTCGTGTACGGTGGAGGCAATCACCGTGGAAAAGTCGAGCCCCTTGTCACCGTCATTCATTCGCCAAAGGCCTTGCTTCGCAGCTTCTGGTAACGCGGATAGCGCGCGTCGCTCTCGGGCATCATGCCAACCATTTTCAAGCAGGCCCGGCACTCTTGCAGCAGTGCCGTGTCGAGACTGGCATCGGCCCCGTGCAACAGCGATTGCGCCATGTTCAGGGCGATACTGATGTTTTTCGGTTGCAGCACCAGCGCGCGACGGAAAAGCTCCCGGGCTTCGGCCAAAGTACCTGCCTTGTAACTGCGCACACCCTGGCGGTTCAGATCGGCCGCAGCGTTGCCGGAATTGAGGATCGCCGGGTCGTCGGTCAACTTGGCAATACCCTGCATCACCGCCGGGTCGTCACCATAGATTTCCGCACAGTTTTTCAGCATGGATGCACCGGCATCCGCCTGCCCCAATTGCTGGAGTTGTTTGGCAACCAACAGCGCCGCGTCGGCACTCATGAATTGCTCCATGCCCTCAAGACGGGTCATCGCCTGCTCGGTCAGCTTCTCGGCGGTTTCGGCATCGTTGAGCAGCAGGCTGGTGGCTTTCATCAGCCGTGCGCGCACCTGCAGCCCTGGATCGTTGACGTTTTCCTTGGCAACCTCGCTCAGGGTCTGATTGATCTCCAGCCGGGTCCGCGTATCCAGCCCTCTTTCACTGCCTTTACTGATCAACGCCTGGGCCAGACCGAGATTGCTCTCCGGGTCCTTGAAACGCGACTGCTGTCCCTGGGCTACAGCCTGGCGGTAGGCTTTCGACGCACTTTCAAAATCCTCGTTAGCCAACGCCAGTTTGCCGAGCAGCGATTGTCGGCGCACAGCCAGTGGCGACAAGCGAACGGCTTCCTCCAGCACACTCTGTGCGCGCCTGGAGTCTCCTTGGGCGACCAGCACATCAGCCATTCCGTCGTAGAGCGCCGGCATCATCGGGAAAGCCTTCAGCGCCGTTTCGTACAGAGTCTGTGCCTGGCTGACCTGCCCTCGCTTGAACAGCGACCGACCCAATCCCGCATAGGCCCAGGGCAAAGGGCGGTCTGCCAGAATGGTGTTGAGAAAGCGCTCCAGCGCCTCATGCTGATTAAGATCGCGCAGGGCATCAGCCCTGAACCGCAGGCACAACGGAGCAAACCGCGGATCCTGCTTGCAAAGGGCGGCGCAGGCAGCCAGGACTTCGGCGGGCTTGCCCCGATCGAGGGCTTGCAGGATTGGCTTGAGCAACGTCTTGCGCTGCACCAGCTTCTCCAGCCGCTGAGCCAAACCTGCGCGATTGAAGGGTTTGGTCAGATAAGCGTCCGGCTCATGCTCAAGGGCACTGAGCACCATGGCCTGACTGGTCTCGGCAGTGACCATGACGAACACGCTTTCATGGCTGATCAGCTTGTCGACCATCAGGTCTTCGAGCACCTGCTGACCGTTCTTCCTGCCGTCCCCAAGATGGTAATCCTGCAGGACGAAGTCGTAGCGCTTCTGCGCGCACATGCGCAGCGCCTGCTCACCCGTGTCGGCCGTATCTACGTCCTTCACACCCAGCTCGCGCAACATCGACCTGACTGAAGTGCGGAAATCAGAGAAATCATCGACGATCAAAAAACTTTTTTGTTGGTACGCCAGCATCGAAGATTCCAGGCAAATAAGAAGATGAACCCAAAGGAAAATGCAAGGACGAGCTCATCTTCGCTGCCCATTTCGGCGCGCAGATGATAGCTAGTAGCCATGGGCTATCAAGCAATTTTACACAAACCTTCAATTACGCTTGCCTCCCGCACGCTTTGGGCTAGATCTACGGGTTTCCCTGGCACTGGGGCAGCTAACGAGGAGAACTGCCCATCGGGTTATCGGCCACTTGCCGCGTTCCCTTATAGGTACCGAGCAAGTAATCGCCTATTTACCTGGTGCAGTGGTGCGACTCGACTCAATGGGTGCGGATCAATGCCGCTTACGCGACACCTGCACTACCTAAACCCCGCCAACCCCACGATTCAAGACTCGCATTCCCAGCCTGCCAAGACGGTGATATCATTTTGGTGCGAGCGCAGAACATGCTGACTCTCCCTTTAGACGTTAAAAAACGTCAGGAAAATTATATTTGATCTGCCATTCCATGAGGATCTCGCTCAAGGATATGTACCCGAATGACGTCAAGGATTGAGCAACTGATGCAGCCGTTTAGCATGTCTCCCGCAGTAATGATCAACAGCCTTCGTGTAAATCGAAACTTTATCCACCCCTTAATCCACAGAGAAATAGTCGGCCGCTACAAAGGTTCGATGCAGGGTATTTTTTGGTCGCTCTTCACCTCCGTTTTCATGCTGCTGGCCTGGCTGGCATTCTACGTGGTGCTGTTCGGGTTTCCCCCCGTAACCATATTTCGTTTACCGTTAGTACTTCTCCCCCTTGCACTGCTGACACCTGGAGTCTCCTGGCTCCTCGCGTCACTAAGCGTGTACCTGCGTGACATTGGCCTGTTCGTCGGCATTATCACCATGGTCATGCTCGTCCTCTCGCCAATTTTCCATCCTCTCTCGGCGCTCCCGAAAAACGATCATGCCGCCCTGCAGATGAACCCGCTAACCCTTCCAGTAGAAATGGCTCGCAATGCCCTTTTCCGGGGTACGGCTCCACATTGGGGTAGCTTGGCCGGTTATACGGCTGTAGCTCTATTGGTTGCTTGGGCCGGGTTCGCCTGGTTCCAGAAAACACGAAAAGGCTTTGCCGATGTCATCTGAAGTTGCTATCCAGGTCGAACAACTCAGCAAGCTCTATCATGTCTATGAAAAGCCCGCACACCGTCTGTTGCAGATGCTCTCGGGACGGCGCAAGCAGTACTTCAAAGCTTTCCCCGTGCTAGACGATGTCAGCTTCGAGATAAGAAAAGGCGAAACGGTTGGCATCATTGGCCGTAACGGTAGTGGTAAGTCGACTTTGCTCCAGATGATCTGCGGCACGCTTAATCCAAGCAGTGGCCGCATTATTACCCATGGCCGTATTGCTGCACTGCTGGAACTGGGGTCTGGATTCAACCCTGAGTTCACGGGCCGTGAAAATATATATCTTAATGGCGCATTACTTGGCCTTACCTCCGCCGAAATCGACCAGCGCTACGCGGCTATCGAGGCTTTCGCCGAAATTGGCGAATACATTGACCAGCCCGTCAAGAGCTACTCCAGCGGGATGTATGTTCGCCTGGCGTTTGCAATCCAGGCCAATATTGATCCAGAAATCCTGATTGTTGACGAAGCCTTGGCGGTCGGCGACGCTTTTTTCGTTCATCGCTGCATGGACCGCCTGCACCAACTCCAGGAACGTGGCACCTCCATCCTGCTGGTGACCCACGACAGCATGCTGGTCAAACGATTCTGCGACCGGGCAATATGGCTGGATCAAGGCCGGATTCGAAGCATCGGCGCGTCCAACGAGGTCGTCGACAGTTACCTGGCCTGGCTCTTTCAAATGCCCGTTGCCACTCCAGAAACGGAGCTCGCCCCTGCCCTCTTCTCGTCCTCTAACGGCGACGAAGAACATATCGCCAACATTGACAGGCGTCTGGGAGACCAACGCTGTCAGATAATCGGTGCACGCCTTTACGATAAAGACCGAACGCCGACCGACGAGGTGCAAGGCGGCTCAGATGTCATCCTTCGATTCACCGTGGCCAATGCCAGCCTGACCCCGGATAACTCGCTGATATTCGGCTATATCGTCAGAAACTTCAGAGGCGAAGAAATAGCTGCAACCAACACCCGACTGGAGTGCATGACGGCAGAGCGATTCACCTCTTCTGGCGAGCGCATGACCATCGAAGCGCGCATCCACATTCCCCTCCTGCACCCGGGGCACTACTCCATAAGCGTCGGCGCTTCCTATGAGCAGGACGGTGGGTCTCAGCTAACGCTGGCGGACCGAATAATCAATTCAATTATCTTCAGCGTAAGTTGCCACAAGAAAATCAGCACAATGACCTGTTTCGATACCCAATTCAGCGTCCAGCGGGCATCGCAATGTTCATAATATTTGGCAGCCCACGCTCGGGCACGACATTCCTCAAAGAATCGCTCAACCAGAATCCGGCAATCGTTATTCCACACGAAACCGACTTCATTGTTCCACTCGCGTTCTTGATCGACCGTATACCTAACGCCCATATCGGTCGCGAGCTGGTTGCAGAAATGATTGTTTCGACCAAGGACTTCGCTGCCAGCATTGGCTGCCACCTGAGCCCCAGCGAGGTCAAGGCATGTATTTACAACGCCGACTACAAGGTGCCTGCGATACTCGAAAGCCTGTATGCGTCAATCGCTCAGAAGACCGGAGCCATTATCGCTGGCGATAAATCACCCAATGATCTGGGCTCGCTTGGAATCTTGCGTAATACCCAATTATTCAAATCGAATATCAAACTGATTCATATCGTCCGTGATGTGCGTGACGTCGTGTTGTCTCTGCAAAATACATCCTGGGCACCGCAAAACATTGAGATGACGTTCCCCGGAATCTGGAACACGACCAACCTCAACTTGCAACGCTTTGCCTCACAAAATCCTGAGAATTACTTTTTTCTCCGTTACGAGGACTTCATCGAAGACCCCGCAACAATGCTCCAGCAAATGTGCAACTTCCTCCAGGTGACATTCGACTCTCGGATGCTCGACTGGAAGAGTTTCGGTAAAGACCTGCGACACCTGCCACATCATCAGAACCTTGGCCAGCCACCAATGAACGGCCGTTGTTACAACTGGAAAAGTCTCGGCGATGCATCCTGCCACCCTTGGGCAGAAAGAGCCCGGGAGGCGCTGCAAGAGTTTGGCTATGAACTTGCGCCGGCAATGTCCAGCGACTCCGCAAAGTAAAACCCTTGCCCACCAAAACTTAATTTTCAAAGCGCGCCCCCGTGACCATAGCACCTATCAACTCCAAGCCGACCGCAACAGCCAAAGGGACAGAAGACCGCATGGAACAGATCGACCGCCTTGTTGATCGCATCGAAAAACTGGCTCTTTCAGCAGAAAGCAAATCGGCCGAAGGCCTGCATTTAGTCAAAGAGATCGAGAGCAGAGATCGACTGCTCTGCGAGCTACGCGCAGATGAACAAGAGCTTCGCAATCGTCTTTCACTTCAAGGCCGCGAACTCGAATTGCTGCTAGAACAGCACGCACAAATCGAGGCTCAACTGCAGACGACTGAGCAGCAGCTCAAAAATGCCGAACAATTGCTCCAGGCGAAAACCAGCGAAGCCGTGGCCATTTCCGATTGGGCAGTCGACTTACGCACAAAGCTGGCCTTAAAACAGGCGGAATTGGTCAAGCTCTCGGACTGGGGCAGCACCATCGAGCGCACGCCGCTGCGTTACTTCATACGCAAACAGCTTTTTAAATGGTCGCGCAGAATTTACGCACTCCTGCCGCTCACACCCGCTCAAAAGAGCAAACTGGCACGTAGTATTCGACGCTGGTTGAAAACCAGTACAGCAACATCCGCCGAGTCATCTTCGTCGTCAAAAATCACGACGCTGCCGAGCGTACCGCCTCAAACAAAAGTAAATGTACAGTCTTCAGCTGCACAGCCTGTAGTGCTGATGTTCGGCGTCATTGACTGGCACTTCCGTATTCAACGCCCGCAAAACCTGGCCAAAGAGCTGGCGAAAGCAGGTCAGACGACGTTTTACATCTCAAATAACTTTCTTGATGACGATGCCCCGGGCTTCGAAGTAGAAAATCTGGATGAGGCGAGCGGACTGTTCCAAGTCCGCCTGAAAGTCAGCGGTGCACCACCTATCTATTATGCGCCACCCTCAACCGCAGCGATCTCGCAACTATGCCAAAGCCTGGCGCTGCTCATGCAGTGGGCGAATGTCGATGCCGTGCACTGTATTGTCCAGCATGCCTACTGGTTCCCACTCGCAAGGCGCATTCCCAACTCCACATTGATCTATGACTGCATGGATCATCATGAAGGCTTTGGCAACGTCGCTCAGGAACTGCTTGATCTCGAAATAGCCTTGATGCGCAGAGCGGATCTGCTGGTGGCAACGTCCGACTGGATCGAGCAGCACGGCAAGCGTGAAAACCGCAATGTGGCGGTAATCCGCAATGCCGGTGAATACAGTTTCTTCAGCCAGCGACCAGAAAACATCTACCAGGATTCCGAGAATAGAAAGATCATCGGTTACTACGGAGCCATTGCCGAGTGGTTCGATCTGGACCTGCTCAAGCAAATCGCCCAATCCTTCCCACAGCACCTGATATTGCTGATTGGCAACGATACGGTAAACGCCAGGAAATACCTCAAGGCCTACCCGAATATCCTCATGGAAGGAGAAGTCCCCTACTCCTCCCTCCCGCACTATCTCCATGCCATGGACGTCTGCCTGCTTCCGTTCAAAGTCATTCCTCTGACACTGGCCACCAACCCGGTGAAGGTCTACGAGTACTTGAGTGCAGGCAAACCCGTGGTTTCGGTGAAACTGCCGGAGCTCAGCCAATTCGGAAAACTGGTCAAGACAGCTGAAAACCCTGCTGATTTTGTCACGGCAATAGATGAGGTCCTGAAAAGCCTTCCGGAGCCAGAGTCCGCGCTTCAGGCACGTCAATTATTTGCAGAGGGTCAGACCTGGCAGCATCGAGCCGTAAGCCTGCGTCAATCGATCGATACACTGCCAATGCCCAAAATCAGCGTCGTGGTGTTGACCTACAACAATCTGGAGTTGACCAAAAACTGTCTGGACAGCCTGGTGACTCATAGTAACTATGCCAACCTTGAGATTATCGTCGTCGATAACAACTCCAGCGACGATACCCCAGCGTTCCTGAAAGCCTGGGCCGAGGGGCATTCGAACCGAATCATCATCCTCAATCACGACAACAAGGGTTTCGCCGCAGGCAACAATCTAGGTCTTGCAGCGGCCAGTGGTGATTATCTGGTTATCCTGAACAACGATACCGTTGTCACCGCTGGCTGGGCCAAGGGTTTGATGCGCCACCTCCTGGACAACCAGGACATCGGAATCGTTGGCCCGATCACCAACAATATCGGCAATGAAGCACGAATCAGTACCCGCTACACCCAGATAACAGACATGCACATCGAGTCTGCCGAAATCACACGCGCACGGATGGGCAAGTGGTTCGAAATCAATACATTGGCATTTTTCTGCGTCATGTTCCCACGTTCGACCTACGAAAAGATCGGTGGCCTTTGCGAAGAGTACGGACTGGGCTTTTTCGAGGATGACGATTACTGCCGCCGTGTGCAGCACATCGGTATGCGTGCAGTCTGCGCCGAGGATGTTTTTGTTCACCACCATTTGTCTGCCTCGTTCAATAAATTGGGAGCAGAGAAAAAACAAGCGCTCTTCGAAAAGAACAAAGCGATATATGAGAGCAAGTGGGGGGCCTGGACCCCGCACACGTATCGAGACGCTTGAAAAACTGTTCAAGCGATTTGTACACCATTAACGGCTGAACACCAGAGACGATATTTTGCACAGAGACAGCATAAAATACGCAGTGATACTGGCCGTTTTATTGGCAACTACTGTGGTCAGTGTGTACGGATTTTCGACTTTCGAAATTCCCCACTGGGACAAGAACATCCTGGCGATAGTATTGTCGGCTTTATGCTTGGCCGCCCTGACTTTCTTTACCCGCCGCTCACCGATCGTCCTCGGTGCCGGGTTGATAGCCTGTGTCTCAATTGCCTGTGGACACGCGTGGCCGATCATTGTCGTGGCAGTGTTCGGTCTTTCCTCCACAGTGCTCGGCAGATGTATCCTGGGCCACAGGATCTCCGCCAGTTGGCCAACCCACCTCCTGATCGGAGCCGGCGCGTTCGGCACATTCACAGGCCTGGCAGCGTATTACACGATCAACTACTCCTGGCTTTATTCTGCAATGCTTTTGCTTGCGCTTTTGTTGGGTAGCAAACACACCGCATCGATTTATCATGAGCTGCTTATTCGAATACGAACCGCCTGTTCTTCAGGAAGGGTTACCTGTACGACGCTCGATATTTTGATCTCCAGTTTCGCGTGTTTGTACGTATTGATCGCGTTCATGCCAGAGATCGGACATGACGCTTTGGCCATGCACCTATTCGTCCCCTCCCACATGGCCCAGCAGCATAAATGGGGGTTCGATGCACAAAACTATGTATGGGCCGTAATGCCCATGCTCGCTGACTGGATCTATAGCATTGTTTACATGCTGGCCGACGAGACTGCGTCGCGCCTGATCAACTCCGCATTCATCTTGCTCGTTGCGTGGCAAGTCAGGGAAATGGTGATCTGGGCAGGAGGTACCGCGACCAGTTCCCGCTGGGCGATGCTTATCTTCCTGTCGACACCACTAGCCTTTGCCGAAAACAGCAGCCTGCACATCGAGGGTGTGTGGACCGCTTTTGTCATGGCCGGAACACTAGCAATACTGAAAGTTTCAAGTTCGACCCCTGACGCCAGGGAGCGACTGTCGCACCTTCTCCTGGCAGGTGTCATGCTGGGCTTTTCGCTGGCGGCCAAGGCCGTGACGCTGAGCGTTCTTCCTGTCCTTCTAGTTATTCTCTTATCGCAATACAAAGCCTGGGCCATACCGGGAGTCATCCGGACCATCCTCCTGGGCAGTGTTTGTTTGATACTGGCGGGTGCTATCCCTTATGTCTCCGCGTGGTACTTGACTGGCAACCCCGTCTTCCCGTTTTTCAATGCCATCTTCCAATCTCCATTCTGGCCAAGTCAGAACTTCGATCCCTCGGCGACCTTTGGCACCGGGGTTTCATGGGATACGCTCTATCGAATGGTCTTCAATTCAAATCGATACATTGAAGGCAAAATCGGCGCGGCAGGCTTCCAATGGCTACTGCTCCCCACCGCCGCAGTCGCTCTCGTCCTGAGTGGCAACAGAAACGCTTTACGTATCCTGCTTATCGGCGCAGGAGCATTGATCATGACGTTTCAGTCCACTGCGTATCTACGTTATATATTCCCTTCTTTCGCACTACTGTCAGTCGTACTTGTCCTGCCCTTCTCCGACACCAAAATATTTCCCAAGACAGCAGGAATTATTGCCGGGATCCTGTTGATCACATCAAATATGTGGTTCCTCCAAGCGGCCACCTATTATGGTCAGCTAGTGCCGTCCGCCTTGCTCAGTGCCACAGGTCGTGATGCCTATCTGTCTGAACGCTTGCCGATACGGAAAATAGTCGACATCGTCAATGCACTCAATACAGAACACCGTCGCGTTGCAGTCTTTGCGTCCCCATTGACGGCGGGATTGAACAGCGATGCCCTTTACGCATCCTGGTATAACGTAAAATGGAAGGCCGAGTTCGATGCCGCCACCACTGAATCCCAACTCGCGCAGTTATTGCTGAGTCGCCAGGTCGATTGGCTGATCATCGATTCCTCGCAACTCCCTGAGGTTCAACTTAACCGACTACTCAAAGTGTCCTCCCCGGTCGCAACATTGACTGGAATCGAACTACGGAAATTCAATGATGCCTATCGCTACAGCCAGGAACGCTTGTTGAATACGGAGCTTTCCAACCTCGATGGCTGGACGCTGACTTCTCCATCGAACTATGACGGCGCCCGGAAAATTCTTACGGTTAGTGTGAGTACACCCGCAATTCAGGCCGTCGAAGTGACGCCAGGACAAAGCTTTAAAAACAGCGTGCTCGCGCGCTGCTCTACCGCACCGGCACCAGGGCGAATTCAAGTCAACTGGATGGATGCCAAAGGCTCCTTCATAAGGGCCAGTATTGAGACGTTTGACTGCAAAACAGAATGGACAACTCATGAGATGACGGTAGTTGCACCGCCAAATGCTCATTCCGCTGTCATTTATGCTTCAGGCCATACTGAAACTCCATTGGAGTTCAAGTCACTCTCATTCAGACAATAGTCAGCGATATCGATGAACTTAAAAATAGAGCTTTCCACTGAAGAACAGCGTGTCGCGGTAGTGATCCCAAGCTATAGAGTAACCGCACACATAGCGGGTGTGATTGAAGCGATAGGCCCCGAAGTATGGCGTATCTATGTCGTGGATGACGCCTGCCCGGATGGTTCCGGTGGACATGTAATAACCTCTTGTTCCGACCCCAGGGTCAGGGTGCTACCCCATGACTTGAACAAAGGCGTAGGCGGAGCGGTGATGACCGGCTACCGAGCAGCCATTGCCGACGGCGCGAGCATCATTGTCAAAGTGGATGGGGACGGCCAGATGAATCCGGCTCTGATCCCGCTCTTCATTGAGCCCATCCTGGCAGGGGAAGCTGACTACACCAAAGGCAACCGCTTTTTTGATCTGGAGGAAGTTCAATCAATGCCGCGCGTTCGCCTCTTCGGCAACGCCGTATTGTCGCTGATGGCCAAACTATCAACAGGCTACTGGGATCTGTTCGACCCCACCAATGGCTATACCGCGATTCATCGTGACGTGGCAAAACTATTGCCTCTCGATAAAATCAGTGAACGCTATTTTTTCGAGACTGACATTCTATTCCGCTTGAATACCTTGCGCGCCGTTGTTGTTGATGTACCAATGGAAGCCAAGTATGGCGAAGAAGTCAGTAATCTTAAAATCTCGAAAATCATCGGCGAATTTTTGTTCAAACACAGCAGAAATTTTGCCAAGAGAATTTTCTACAATTACTACCTGCGGGACATGTCTCTCGCATCGATCGAGTTACCGGTTGGAGTTTTGATGCTCTGTTTCGGTCTGATCTTCGGCAGCTTTCACTGGTCTGAATCCGCTAACAATGGCATCCCGACGCCCGCTGGCACGGTCATGCTCGGTGCGCTTCCCATACTCATGGGATTGCAGTTGATTATGGCATTCCTTGGCTATGACATCGCCTCCGTTCCAAGCAGGCCGAGGCATGCCAAACGCCGTAACGTAAACCTGATGCGGGAAGACACCAAATGAAAGCGCTGAGAGACTTTTTGTCGGACCCTTCGCTCAAGACACTAGACGTCGATGGCGCCGAACGCCTTGAACTTCATGAAAAGGTTCTTCAGCGTAAGCGAATGCTGCGTGAAGTATTCATTGAGTTCCATCATTTATTTAATCGTCTGGCAGACCGTTACTTCAAGGTCGAGGGCCTTGAAGTAGAGCTTGGCGCCGGCATTGCCCCCATGCGCGACTCTTACCCTGAAGTATTGGCCTCGGATATTGTATTCGCCAAACACCTGGACCTGGAGCTGAATGCCGAGTCGATGAACCTGGATGATCAGTCGGTCAAAGCATTTTACGGGCAAAACTGTTTTCACCACTTCCCTCATCCCGACCGTTTTTTCGCGGAAATCGACAGGACATTAAAACCGGGTGGCGGCGCAATCCTGATCGAACCTTTTTATGGTCCTTTTTCAGCCTTTATCTATAAGCGCCTATTCAAATCCGAAGGGTTCGACATGAACTTTGAGTCGTGGGAAACACCTGCGACCGGCCCTATGAACGGCGCCAATCAGGCCCTCAGTTATATAGTCTTCGTACGAGACAGAAAGGCGTTCGAACTCAAACACCCTACCCTCGAGATCGTTCACCAGGAAATATGCGGTAACTACCCGAGGTACCTGATCTCTGGCGGGCTAAACTTTCGCCAACTGCTACCTGACCCATTGATTCCCTTGATAAAAGTCGTCGAAAAACTGCTTTACCCTTTAAGGCGTACTCTCGCACTCCACCACATCGTCGTTATCAGGAAAAAATCTTGACGTTTATCAAGTACGGTGTCATCCAGCTCTTGGCTTATGCCTTGGATATGGGATGTTTTCTCTTATTGATTTTATTATTCAAGGATGAGCCGATTCTGGCCAATATTGCCAGCAAGCTCATCGCGGGAGTCTTTGCGTTCTTTTTACATCGACACTTTACGTTCAAATCGACCAGCGGCAGCAGCAAGGCGCAAGCACTTCGCTACTTCTCCTTACTCGCCATCAACCTACCATTTTCATCAGCCTTGTTTGCCGCAGGCCTGTATTTCGTCAATAGCCCCACACCTGTCAAGTTTATCTCGGACGTAGCCTGCGTACTCTTGACCTACTGGATAAGCAAACTGTTCGTATTTCATCCCGATACGACCAGGCCTGCCCCGTCCAATGGCCCTGAAAGCTTATGAGCATGAAACTTCTCATTACCGGAACGACAGGTTATATCGGTCAGCGGCTGGCATCCCTGGCGATAGATAAAGGGTACGAAATCATCTCCGCTACACGAAAGCCCTGCCCCCCGGCTTATACGTGGCTGCCTTACGACCTGCATGGACAAGCACCTGAATGCCCGGCGGGGACCCAGGCCTTTGTCCACCTGGCCGCGGACACATCGAAAAGTGCTCAGATTTCCTCGGAAGACGAAGTACAGGCGGCACAAGCGATGATCCGCTGCGCCACACAAGTCGCGGCCAGGTTTATCTTCATATCCAGCCAGACTGCCGCATGCGAGGCCCCTAGCGCTTATGGCCGAACAAAGTGGCGCATCGAGCAAGAAGTGCTAGCCGCTGGCGGGATCGTGATCAGACCGGGACAAGTGTATGGCGGTCCAGAGAACGGGCTCTTTGGAATGTTATCAAGGCTGGTTCGTCGTTTTCCGGTCATTCCGATACTTCTACCCGCGCCCCAGGTGCAACCCGTGCATGTCGATGACCTTGCGGCCTCGATCCTGACCATCGTCGAGCGGGAAGATATTCGGGCAGAGACTTTTAACCTGGGCTCTGTGCAACCGGTTTCCTTTGGTCGCTTTCTCATGTCGATCGCCGACAACCGCATAAATGCAGTTCGTCTTCCAGTACCCTTCCCGGTAGCGCCCATCAAACTGCTCGGGTTGTTATTAGGGCAATCCCTGTGCGTGAAACTTGGCCTTGACCGCATTTTTTCACTCATCAACCTCCCGCACATGGACACCGAGATATCCATGCGACGACTGGGCATTGAGCTTCGACCGCTTGCTAGTGGCATGCATCGTTCAGGTCGTGGTCATCGCAGGCAATTACTCCAGGAGGGGATTGTGCTCTTGAGTTACTTACTCAAAAGCCCTCCGGAACAGAGCTTGGTTCGTCGTTATGCAAACGCCCTTGAGCGCACAGGCAGAACCCAAAAGGTAATCAGCTCACGCTTGATGGTGCGATGGCCGGCTCTCCTGGCCCTACTCGATAATCACAACTTCCTGAACCAGCCTTATGGTCGGGAATTATCCTGGCGGCTGCAGGTTGCAGTCAGCATCGCCGAGGCCAGCCCTCAGGGCGCAAGCGTATTTCTAGGCCCCCTGCAACAAGGCAACTTCTTCACGACCCTGATATCGCTCGGCCTGACCGCGGCTAAAGAGCTTACGTGGCGGATATTCGCCCTGCTGTGCCAACCCTTTGCTCGTCATCTATTTCTTGAAAGTGAAATCAAGCGTGAAGCCTGAGTTCGATGTAATTATTGTAGGTAGCGGCCCGGCGGGTACGTCTGCCGCCTATCCGCTCGTTAAAGCCGGATTGAAAGTGCTCATGGTGGATGCCCAAGCCGCGTCTGGCTCATCCGCCGTGCCGACCGCCCCGTACCTCGCCAGCCGGTCGAACGACAAGCATCAGTGGAAATGGATGATAGGCGAGAACTTCCATGCCTTGACCCAGCTGGATGCCGTGTCCCCCAAACTGAAAACCCCGACCCATGCCCATGTCTTTCAGGGGTTCAGTGCAGCCAATCACATAGAGGTGAACAACTTCATCGGCATAGGATCACTGGCAACCGGCGGCTTGTCGAATGCATGGGGCTGCGGTGTCGCACGCCTTCGCGCCAGTGACTTTCCTGGACTTTCCATCGATTACGCAGAGCTGGAGAAGTCCTACGAGACAGTCTCCCGGCGTATGGGCATCAGTGGCCAGGTCGATGACGACCTCTCAGGCTATTTTGGTCTTGATGAGTGGTCACAGCCACCATTGCCTCTGGATAAACTGCACCTACGGTTGCTCGATAACTATACCCGGCGCAGACAGGCGTTCCCCGACCTGGGTTTTCGCCTTGGCCGCTCGCGGGTGGCAGCCTTGAGTCAAAATCTGGAAGAACGAAAAGCCTGTGATCTTTCTGGAAACTGTCTGTGGGGTTGTCAGAATCAGGCGCTGTACTCCGCCTCCCTGGAACTTCCGAAGCTCAAGCAGTACCCAGGATTCCAGCACGTCCAGGATTTTTTGGTGGACGATCTCCTTAAGCAGGACGGCTCATGGACGATCACTGATCAACGTTCATCCAGGCGTTTTTCCGGCCAGCGACTTCTACTGGCTGCAGGCACTCTGGCGTCGACCAGACTAGCCCTCAAACACCTTGACTACACGCTACCGCTACCGCTGCTGTCGTCGCCGACAGCGGCCTTCCTGCTGTGGCTGCCAAGAATGTTAGGGACCCCAAGAGTTTCGACATTTGGCCTGGGCCAGTTGTCGTTCTCACTTGATATTGCTTCAGGCACTACAGCTTTCGGTTCGACTTTCAGCACTACGGGCTTGCCGATGTCCGAGTTCGTCAGCCGTGTTCCCATGAGCAAGCGCTACAGTGTCGAACTGCTGAAAAACCTCCTCAGTTCTTGCCTGGTCGGAAATATCTTCCTTCCAGGCCACATGTCCAAAAACACCGCCGTATTGGGCGCTGATGGTTCGCTGCGAATCAATGGCGGTCTGCAACCCGAGACGAACGCGATCATGAAAAGCGCCGAGGTACTGCTGCGTAAAAGCTACTGGAAAATGGGCGCGGTATTGATGCCTATGAGTTTCACCGTCGGCAAGCCGGGGGCAGATATCCACTATGCAGGAACCCTGCCCATGCACCCGACCCCCAGACTTGGACAGACAGATATTTTTGGAGAAGTGGCAGGACTCCCCGGCGTACACATCGTCGATGGGGCTTGCCTGCCAAGCCTTACAGAAAAGTCGCACACACTAACGATCATGGCCAATGCGGACCGGATAGGGCGCTCACTTGCAACACAGGTATAGGAAGTAGAAAGGAATGACCCACAAGGTACTCTGCATCATCGGTACTCGCCCTGAAGCCATCAAGATGGCTCCCGTGATCAAGGCCCTTCAGGCCGAAGGAAATATCAATTGCCGGGTGCTGGCCACGGCCCAGCATCGCGGCATGCTTGATCAGGTGCTCGAATTCTTCGGTATTACTCCCGATATAGATCTGGACATCATGCGTCCCAATCAGTCGTTGACGACGCTGACCGCACGGTTGCTACTGGATCTGGATGTCGTCCTGCAGTCCGAGAAACCGGATGTAGTGCTGGCTCAAGGTGATACGACAACAGTGATGAGCGCGGCATTGGCCTGTTTCTATTTGCGGATTCCCTTCGGTCATATCGAAGCTGGCCTGCGCACCGGCGACATGCACAACCCATTCCCCGAAGAAGCCAACCGCGTGATCGCCGGTAAACTGGCCCGTTGGCATTTCGCGCCGACTCAGGGTTCCATGGACAATCTACTGCGTGAAGGCGTAGCCCCAGCGGATATCACCATGACGGGCAATACCGTCATCGATGCTTTGCTGATGACTGCTGCACGGACACTGCCGCTCGATATCGAACTGGATTCGAGTAAACGTCTGGTTCTGGTGACGTCCCATCGTCGAGAAAATTTCGGCGAGCCGTTCCAGAATATCTGCCAGGCACTGAAAACGCTGGCTGAGCAAAATCCGGATATCCAGATTCTTTACCCTGTGCACCCCAACCCAAACGTCAAGGATGTTGCCTACCAGATACTTGGCCGTACACCCAATATCGTTCTTTGCACTCCGCTTGACTACGCACCGTTCATAGCAGCGATGAAACGCTCTTATATGATCATCAGCGACTCCGGTGGTGTGCAGGAAGAAGCACCAGCGCTCGGCAAACCGGTTTTGGTACTGCGCGAAGAAACCGAACGGCCGGAAGCCGTAGACCTTGGCGTGGTCAAGCTTGTAGGCGCCAATCGCGACACCATCGTCGAACAGGCGCAGCGCTTGCTCGACGATCCTGAGGCTTACAAGGCCATGGCTCGTGGAGTTTCCCCTTATGGCGATGGCAAGGCGGCAGAACGCATAGTCAGCGTGTTAAGGCAGCATTTCCAATAATGCGAATGATCTACCTCTCGCCAGTTCCGTGGGCCAGCTACAGCCAGCGCCCGCATCACTTCGTCAACTGGCTGAACAGTCAGACAGGAGAGCCGGTGCTGTGGGTGGACCCCTATCCGACACGCCTGCCGTCGCTGCACGACTTCAGGTCCAAGCCGCCTGTTGCCGACCAGCAAAGCGTTGCGGTTCCATACTGGCTGCAGATATGTAAACCCCTGGCGTTGCCGATCGAGCCCATTCCGGGCTCGAGCATCATGCAGAGGCTGCTCTGGCGCGATATCTTCAAGAAGACCGCAGCGTTTTCGGCTGGTCGGCCGTGCATGATTTGTGTCGGCAAACCATCCGAGCTCGCCCTGCAACTCTTGGCGCGCATGCCAGACAGCTATGCCGTCTATGACGCCATGGACGATTTTCCGGCCTTCTATCAAGGGCTTTCACGACGCGCCATGGAGGGACGCCAGCATCGACTCATTAGCCGGGTGTCTAAAGTACTGGCGTCTTCCACCGCCATTCGCGACAAACTCCTGGGCAAAACTGACAAGGTCGAACTGGCCCTTAATGCTTGTGATATGCAAGAAATTGCGCCCGTCGAAAGCCTCGATCTGGGCACCAAGCAGCGAATACTGGGTTATGTCGGTACCATTGGCCATTGGTTCGATTGGGATCTGGTCATCGCACTGGCGCGAGCCAATCCTGAAAACCGGGTCCAGTTGATCGGCCCCGTATTCACCCCTGCGCCGTGCACCCTGCCCACCAATATCGAGTTATTGCCCGAGTGCTCATATACCGATGCCATAGCGGCCATGGCCGCTTTTTCGGTGGGATTGATTCCATTCAAACTCAACCGCCTGACCGCTTCAGTCGACCCGATCAAATACTATGAATACCGCTCCCTCGGCCTTCCGGTCATATCCACCCATTTCGGTGAAATGACGCAACGAGGCAAGGAGCCTGAAGTGTGGCTAGTCGATGACCAGTCCGATTTACACAACATCAGCCTGGAAGCTCTCAACTTCCAGAGCAATCACTTGAGCATTCGCCAGTTTCGCCAGGATAATCTTTGGTCGACCCGCTTTGCGGCAACCCGACTACAGACACAAGCACACGCGGTGCTTACTGTGCCGGGCTCAAGTACGCAACGGAATGCCATATGAGTACGCGCGCTCAGCATCACTTGGCCAATAAACGTTTCCTTCAGCACTCACACTGGATTTAGCTATTTCATGGCAGACAAACACCCCCCCCTCCTGGTTTGGCATGGCAGTCAGGTCACACCCGAGGACCGTCGGCAGTTGCTGACGCAGAAGCCGATTACGATCTGGCTCACGGGACTAAGTGCTTCAGGAAAGTCCACCCTTGCTTTCGCCCTTGAGCGGAGCCTGATGGACAGGGGACAGCTGTCTTTTGTGCTCGATGGCGACAACGTCCGCCATGGACTCAATAACAACCTGGGATTCAGCCCTGAGGATCGTGCCGAAAACATCCGTCGGATTGCAGAAGTATCGAAGTTGATGAATTCGGCCGGCATAATTGTCATCGCTGCGTTCATCTCACCCTTCAACCATGACCGCAACCTGGCACGCAAAGTCATAGGGACCGAGAGCTTTCGCGAAGTGCATGTCAGTACCTCACTGGCCGTCTGCGAGTCCCGGGACCCTAAAGGGTTGTACAGCAAGGCAAGAGCGGGAACATTACCGGAGTTCACCGGTATCTCCTCCCCTTATGAAGCCCCTGAGCGTCCAGATCTGAGAATCGACACCGATATCTCGACGCTGGAAGACTCAGTTGATCAACTGCTCAAACTGATTGACTCGGTCTATACCTCAAATCAATGATCCAGAAGCCCTGAAACCTGCCGATAATGCCCTTGATGACTCTGTTGACCCTGTTGACAGAGGCAACAATCGACTTTCAGTTGACTCGGTCATAAACGGCCCCCTCAAGCGTCCCTTCCCCAGGAACAAAACAAGCATGACCCATGCGTTCGAAAATCTGCTGGTTTCCTCGCCCAATGGAGGTGGGCTGCTATTTATCCACCATGGCCAGGTGTTTCGTCTGGATGACATCAACACGACAGGTATCAGCCTGAGTGACGGCAAATTTTTGAGGGGATTGCAACCAGAGGGTTTGGTGTTTTACCAGGGCAACCGCACCACACAAGACTTGGGAACGCCGATTCATGACATCCATGATGTACTGATCGCGGACCCCGCTCTTTATGCGGTGGGCACAACAGCCAATGAAATCGTGCAGCTGGACATGAATGCGGCAGAGGTTCGTAGCTGGCGATTTCCTGGTGAAGACGATGCACGGCATATCAATTGCCTGACACAGTGGAATCAGCACATCGTGTTTTGTGCCTTCGGTGATTTCACAACCCACCGTCAGTACAAAGGTCAAACGGCTCAAGCCGGCTTCGTCCAGGACTTGCACACTGGAGAGCGCCTGATCGAAGGACTGTCACAACCTCATAGCTTGATCGCCTTTGGTGACAACCTGTTGCTCGCCAACTCCGAAACCAGAGAGCTACGCGAATACGACATCAGCGGGAGCTTGTTGAGAAGCAAGACGCTGGACGGGTACACCCGGGGTATCTGTATCCAGGGCAGCACTCTGTATATCGGCCTGAGTCGCTCACGCAATATCGATAGCAGCGCAATAGTGAACGCAAATCTGGTTGCGCTGGATGCTCAAAGTTGGCAGGAAACAGGCCGTATAGAATTACCGGTATCGGAAATCTACACCGTACTTGCCGTCGACGAACCTGACGCGCTCCCAGCCTTACTCGCGGGGATCAGCCAGCGCGCAGCAACTGATTATCGTCAATCCATAAACTCACGTGACGCACAAATCCAGGAGCTCGCGGAAAAGGCCGAACGATTCAAACTGATGAGTGGGTCGCTTGAGGAACATCTCGACACTCGAAATAAACAGTTTACCGAACATGTCGAGGCGTTGACCGAGCGCGATGCCCGCATTGCCGAGTTACTGCAGGCAAACGCATTACTGATACAAAAGCTCGAGCGCTACGATGCTCTCCATGCTGAAGATCAACTCAAGTTCGCTCAGAATGCGTCAAGCATCAAACTGCTTGAAGATGCACTTCAAGAGCAGTCAAGACAGTCCGCAGCCCTGCAAGAGCAATCCAACGATGTCTCTCGGCAACTGCTTGATGCCGTCGTTCAGATCCAGGCTCAAGAACAAAGAACTCAGAGCCTGGTCGCCGAAGCAACAGACAGGGAAAACTTTGTAGCCGAGCTCAAAGCCAAACACGATGTCACTCAACAGCAACTGGATCAGATCACTGAACGGTCCATGGTAAAGAAACAACAGCTCAGTCAGCTGTCGGATGTGCTTCAGGAAAAAAATGATCAGCTGGACGCCGCTCGTGCTTTGTTAGTCGATGTGACTCAGCAAAAAGATGAACAGCTGGAAGCGGCTCGCGCTTTGTTGATCGATGTGACCCAGCAAAAAGATGAACAGCTGGAAGCGGCTCGCGCTTTGTTGGTCGATTTGACCCAGCAAAAAGATGTACAGCTGGACGCCGCTCGCGCTTTGTTGATCGATGTGGCCCAGCAAAAAGATGTACAGCTGGAAGCGGCTCGCACTTTGTTGATCGATGTGACTCAGCAAAAAGATGAACAGCTGGAAGCGGCTCGCGCTTTATTGGTCGATGTGACTCAGAAAAAAGATCAGGAGCTGGAAGCGGCTCAAGGTTTGTTGGCAGAACGTGATTCGCAGCTGAAGATCATCAGCCAAAAGCTCGAAGATAGCGAACAAGTGGCCCAGCGATTACTCAACAGCAGCTCCTGGCGGCTGACACGCCCCATCAGAGGCATTCGACGCTGGCTGAGACTTTAGCCTACAACACTGAGACTCAGAGGCGTTGTGCGTCTTACTCCAGTGAACAGGTCTGAGAGCCAGAACACAGAGCAGCTACTCGAATAACACGATCATCAGGCGACTATTACCCTTCACGCCAAGATGGTCGTGATCGGCAATCTCGTCATCGATAAAACCGATTTCATTTATATACAGGCTTCGTGCCCCCGTCTGTCTCTCCCGGCTCTTGACCTGACGGCGCATTATCAGACCGCAAATACAAATCCGACTGCTTTGAAATAACGTCCATACGTGTAGGGGCAGCCGGTCGACGCCCGAGTGCGCGCCATGGCGTCGTCGAAATCGCCATCGCGAGCCAGCTCGCGCCGACAAATCGCGCGCAAAACAAAACCCCTACCTGCAGATGCAGATAGGG